>NC_013525.1:0-600000 GCF_000025005.1 Thermobaculum terrenum ATCC BAA-798 | reverse complement strand
TAGCGGCTTCGATCAGCCTGGGCTCTACGCCCTCGGCTTCCGATCTGGTCAGGATGTTCCTGTTTACGTATTCCCTGGCCTCTTCTACCCTGTTGGGAGCTATATCACATAGAGCGACAACTTCTGCATCCTCTATAGATGCCAGGTTAAGCAGATGACTTGTAGCTATTCCTCCTGTTCCTATGAAGCCAACACGCACTGTCATATCTTTTGAAATCCTTTCAAGGTTTATTAGGCAGGTGTACCCCCAATTCACATTGTGCCACACATGGTACCTTGTTGATAACGATTTAGTCCTCGTAGCTCAAAGAGATCTCTGTGCCATCCTGCGCTGCGATGGCGTTGGGGAATATCCTGCGAGCATTCTCTATGTACCTGGATGGATCCGCCATCATAGGGCTGTAATGAGTCAACCACAGAAGCCTTGCACCGGAAGCTGAGGCTACTTTTGCAGCTTCAGCAAAGGTCATGTGGGGCACATCCCAATCCTTAGGACGCATGCTTTCGTCCCCATACATGCCCTCGGATATGAGCAGGTCGGGAGGTTGGATCTTAGAAGCAAAGGACACAAGATCCTCAGTGAACCTGGTGTCGGTGATAAATACTAGCTTCAGCCCTTTTCTGGGCGGGCCCAGGACGTCTTGAGGTTGGATCTCTCTTTCACCCACAAAGACGCTCTCGCCTCGCTGGAGGCGCCCCCACAGATCTCGGGGAACCCCCAGGGAATTAGCTCTTTCTACGTCGAATTTGGGACTTCTTGGCACGTACAGAGAATAGGAAAGGCAAGGTACGTCGTGCTCCGTGGGACCAGCAAACAGCTTCAGATTATCTGTTACATCCACCTCATCTCCGACCTCAAGGGGAATGAAATAGACGGGATAGGGTAACCTTGGGGCAAAGACCCTGATAGACTCCAGCACGGGCAACACCGATGGCGGGCCAAAGATGCGGAGAGGCTCCTCAGCTCCCCTCTGGCTGAAAGCCAAAGTCAGTAGCAGTCCTGGCAGGCCCAGCACGTGGTCGGCATGTGAGTGCGTGAGCAGGATAGAGTCTATTCTCCTGATGCCCCAACCCTTAGCTCGAAGAGCTACCTGAGTGCCCTCCCCACAGTCTATGAGGAAGAGTTTGCCGCCGATCCTTATCAAGGCTGATGAAAGATACCTGCCTGGCAGGGGTAATGTCCCACTTGTTCCTAAGAGAGTAACATCAAGCATAAGATCAGCTGAAATCCTCAAATTATTGGCGATTCAATCACACACTATACCCTATAGACTGTAGCCTTGGCACACGCAATGCTCACGCTCACATCGGGAAGAATATCTCTGCAGGAGGTAAGAAGATGTCGATACAGAGATGGGATCCATTCAGAGAGATGATGAGTCTTCGGGACGCAGTCAACCGCTTGCTGGAGGAAAGCTTCGTGAGTCCCTCGCTACTGATGGGCACAAGGGAATCTTCCTTCCCGGTGGATATTGAAGAGACGGATGACAACTTCGTGCTGAGGGCATCCCTGCCAGGATACAAACCCGAGGAGATCAACGTATCCATAACTGGTGATACGCTCACGATCAGCGCCGAGCACAAGGAGGAAGGCGAGAGGAGAGAAGGTAGCTACCTGGTGAGAGAGCGCAGGCTTGGAAAGGTGACGCGTACGTTCACCCTGCCAACGAGGATAAGTGGCGACCAGGCCAGTGCCAAGTACGAGAATGGGGAGCTAGTACTCACTCTGCCGAAGGCTGAAGAGTCTAAGCCAAGGAGAATACAGATCACGACAGGTGCACAGACCTCTCAGCCATCTATAGAGCCTCAATCCACTACTCAGTAAGTTTAGCTCTGTGGCTGTGCCGGCCGGCACAGCCACAGATGCCCCTGGTTTTATATAAGCAAAACTAATACACTTTATTACGTACAACACCATAATATCCCGGGGGATATCAGTGACAGCTAGAGTTGAAGCTAGTATAAGGGAACCTGAAGATTTCCCACGAGAGGCCATCAAGTACCTGAGACCATTGGTAAACTACGCTCGCAGGCGCATTAGATATTACGAATCGACAGGCGAGCTCGCCCCAGGGTTCGTGCATCCGATAGAGGTTGTAGACCAGGCCCTTGTGGAGGCACTGCGCAGGTACCGAGAGTTACCTCCAGACAGCCCGCTGTACCCATGGCTTAGAAGGTTTGTAAGAAGAGTACTGAACAACCTGGTGAGGGAGGCTCGGCAGAGGCGCAGGGAGATTTCTCTCGAGCAACCGATAGGAGGTAACTACGACTCCGACTACCTGATGGAACGACCTATAAGGCTGATGGATGTACTCCCTGACCCAACAGCTCCGATCCCTGAGGAGATAATAGAGAGGCGGGAGTTCCAGTCAGCGCTGGCCAGCATAATTGGTCATCTGCCTGAATCCTGGAGGGAGCCATTCCTGATGCACGTGGTTGATGGTATGAGCGTAGAGGAGATAGCCCGCATCGAAGGGCAGAAACCAGAGGACATACGCTACAGGATAGAGCTGGCCAGGAATTACCTCAAGGAGATGCTGACCGAAGAGTACGAGGAGCTGGAAGGGTCTGCACCTTCTGAGGATATATTCTCCAAGGTGGAGAGCATGCACCTGGAAGATGAGCAGAGCAGGAAGATCCAACAGAAGCTAGAATCTGCTACAAAGGATATATCTAAAGCCTGAAGTTCGGATAGTGGAGAGAGGAAACCCTATGCGCTACAGATACCTGCGCTACCAGTACACGATCAGTGCTCCTTTTGATGATCTGAACGTCATGAGCGGGCTGCTGGGCATCCGGCAGCCCATGTTCCGACTGGGCTCCACAGTATGGCGGCCTATGACGGATATATGTGAGACGCCAAGACATATAAACATCATCGTCGAGCTCGCGGGTATAAAAGCCGAGGACATAGACGTCACCCTGTACGAGAACGCGCTAGTGGTCGAGGGCGAGAGAAGCATAAACATCTGCGGGGAGGATGGGGTGTACCGACACGCCGAGATTCGTCATGGGCCATTCCGACTGGAGATCGCCATTGCCACGAGTATAGATCCTGAGGGTGTCGAGGCAAACTACGATAACGGCATACTTCGCATCACGCTTCCCAAAGTAGCTGAGAACAATAGAAGCTAATGACCATGGAGGCTGATATGAACAATCAGGAACAGCCGGAGGCTAATATACCCAGCCTGTTGCCTGTGCTGCCTCTAAGGGATTCGGTGATATACCCCTTCGCGGTGCTGCCGATAGTTGTAGGGCAGGAAAGGTCCATACGCCTAGTAGACGACTCCATGAGAAGCCGAAGGCTGATCGTATTAGTAGCCCAAAGAAGCAGGAACGTCGAGCAGGCGGGGCCAGATGATATCTACAGGATAGGCACCGTAGCAACCATACATCACCTGGTCAGGGCACCCGATGGCACGCTGAGAATAGTGGTACAGGGCGTGCAGCGGGTGAGGATTCTAGATTTTATATCTACCCAGCCCTACCTGGTGGCCAGAATCGATCCTGCCCCGGACCAGACCGAGAACAACGTGGAGGAAGAAGCCCTCCGAAGGGTGGCCGTCGATCTGTTCCGCAGGATGGTGGAGATATCACCAGACCTGCCAAATGAGATTCTACCCACTCTGGACAGCATTCAGGACCCTATCCAAACCTTCTATTTCATTGCGGGAGCCATCCAGCTCGATGTCGACACCAGGCAGGAACTGCTTGAGCTGGAGCCTCTGGAAGTCAAGCTAAGAAGGCTGGTAGAGATCCTCCAGAAGGAGCTGTCGATAAGGGAGATAAGCCAGCGCATCCAGAGCGAGACGCAGGAGAGGCTTACCCAGGCCCAGAGGGAAGCTTACCTGAGAGAACAGTTGCGTACTATCCAGTCCCAGCTGGGAGAAGGTCCTGAGCAGTCCGAGGTCAACGAGCTCAGACGCAGGATCGAAGAGGCAGGACTACCCGAGGAAGCCAGAAAAGAAGCCGAACGGGAGCTGAACAGGCTGTCCACCATCCCCATGGCTTCACCAGAGTACGCTATCATCCGGACATATCTGGAGTGGCTGGCGGACCTGCCATGGAACAAACTCTCCGGAGGGACCATAGATACGCAGAGAGCCAGGGAGATCCTGGACGAGGACCATTACGACCTGGAAAAGGTAAAGGACAGGATAATAGAGCACCTGGCCGTGCGCAAGCTTAGAGAGCAGAGGGTAAGCAACCTCTCTGGCCAGGAAGGTACGGGTGAGCAAAACACAATACCTTCGGGATCTGGCGACACGCTGAGAGAACCAATACTGTGCTTTGTTGGTCCGCCGGGTGTTGGTAAGACCAGCCTGGGGCAGAGCATAGCCAGGGCGCTGGGGAGGAAGTTCATCCGCATGAGCCTGGGAGGCATAAGGGACGAAGCCGAGATACGAGGCCACCGCAGGACCTATATAGGAGCCATGCCAGGCAGAATTATCCAGGGTATGAGGAGGGTTGGCACCAAAGACCCAGTATTCATGCTGGACGAGATAGATAAGATAACAGTAGGTTTTCAGGGAGATCCCGCAGCTGCGCTGCTGGAGGTCCTCGACCCCGCACAGAACCACAGCTTTGTTGATAACTATCTGGGAGTGCCGTTTGATCTCTCGCAGGTACTGTTCATAGCTACGGCAAACACGCTGGATACCATCCCTGCGCCCTTGCTGGACAGGATGGAAGTAATACAGATATCGGGCTACACCGAGCAGGAGAAACTCTTTATAGCCCAAAGATACCTCATACCCAAGCAGATGCGAGCTCACGGCATCCAGGATAGCGAGCTAAGGTTCACCGAGGAATCCATCAGAAAGATCATCAGAGAATATACACAGGAGGCAGGAGTCAGGAACCTTGACAGGCAGATAGCAACGATCTGCCGCAAGGTGGCCAGGGCAATAGCAGACGGTGCGGCTCAGTCCATCGAGATCACCCCGGACAATCTGCAGGAATACCTGGGACATCCCAGACACTTCCATAGCACTGCCGAGAGGATAACGCGACCCGGTGTGGCCACTGGTCTGGCGTGGACACCCACAGGCGGAGAGATCCTGTTCATCGAAGCCACCATGATGCCAGACCCTCATCCCAGAGTAATACTCACAGGCATGCTAGGAGAAGTAATGAGGGAATCAGCGCAGATAGCTCTGTCCTACGTCCGGTCAGAGGCTGACCCTCTGGGGGTGAATCCAGACGCTTTCACGGGGAAGACTGTGCACATACACGTTCCTGCAGGGGCTATACCCAAGGACGGCCCATCTGCGGGGCTGGCCATCGTGGCTGCTCTGGCTTCCCTGGGCTCAAGCCGGCTCGTACGCAGCGACGTTGCCATGACTGGTGAGATCACGCTGAGGGGCAAGGTTCTTCCAGTGGGTGGCATAAAAGAGAAAGTGCTTGCTGCCCACCGAGCGGGGATCAAGACGGTGATCCTCCCCAAAGAAAACGAACAGGACCTGGAGGATATACCCCAAGAGCTGAGGGATCAGATGCGATTCGTGCTGGTAGACAACATCGAGGATGCCATGCAGGTCGCATTAACCGAGTTGCCGGTGCTTGAGGAAACCTGATGCATGACAGGTGTACAGATATGCCTGCTTAGGCATATCTGTACACGAAGCAACCAGCTCTATGAGGATACTGCCAGAAAATCCAGTTCCAGGCGGACCTCATCCGACACATTGGCCACAAACGGCACCTGAGGAATGCTTATTCCCCAGTCGGCATACTTGATAGTGGCCGTTGCCTTACCAGTTAGCCTGCTCTGGCTCTCGGGCTTGACGGTAACATCAAAAGTTACTTCCCTGGATACATCTTTGATCTTCAGGTCACCTGTGACCTTGAGGTTGTAGGTTCTGCCGATGGCAGGATCGCCTGGCAGGCCAGTGATCTCTCTGGGAGTGAAAGTTATGAACTCATAGCTGCTGGTCTCCAGGATCCTGTTCTGGATAGCTCGATCCCTCTGCGAGCTATCTGTCTGGAAAGTACGGGCGTTGATGCGTATGGTGCCCACACGAGTGGATGATACGTCGTTCGGATCTATGGATATCTGCCCTGCTACCTGGTTGGTGGTTCCCACGACCGTTTTGGGAGAGCCGTTCAAAACCTCATCTATGATGAACCTGGCCTGGGAGCCATCCTGACTGATGGTGAATACGCGGGCGTCAGTATCCCCGGAAGGCGTGGACACGGGATCAGCGGTTATGGGCCCACTTGGTGCTGCTGTGGGCTTAAGGTAGCTATAAGCCACTGCTGCTATGAGCAGCATGACCACCGACAATAGTGCAACTAACCTCTTCATCTATCCCCCTGCAAACCATTTTTGCCTATATGGTAAAGGGGGTGGTGACGCTGAAGCCACCACCCCCGTTGATGGCACAGGTTTACTAGCCTGACAAGCTGGATGGCCGCTCGGTGAGCGTTACCTCTTTGGTAATCGTCCTGCCATCCCTCCTTATAGTGAGCGTTATCTTATCTCCAGGCTTGTGCTCCCTCAGGAGCTCCACGAACATGCTCTCGTTGGTGATTCTCTGGCCATCTATGGCGATTATTATATCTCCTCTGCGCAGGCCAGCCTTCTCGGCCGGGGTACCAGGCTCGACGCTCGCGACGTATTGGCCCAGCACATGAGGCAGGTTCTCTATAACTGATACCTCAGGATACAGGAACTGCGTTCTTATCCCGATGTAGGGGTATACCACCTTACCTGTGCGTATGATCTCATCTGCCACTCTCTTGGCGGTGTTTATAGGTATGGCGAAGTTGATACCTTCAACCGTCACCCCCGACTCAGTGCTGCGCTGCCCCAGGGTGTTTATACCCACTACCTCGCCCTGCATGTTGAGCAGGGGGCCACCGCTATTGCCAGGGTTCACGGCAGCATCGGTCTGTATAAGCCCGAACAGGCTGTTGCCCGTCTGGGTGATTCCCGGGTAGTAACCAGGTTGCTCTGATATAGGCTCCTCTTCAGATCTGTTGAGAGCTGAAACCACACCGGTGGTGACGGTAGGGCCTCCCGGCAGGCCCAAAGCATTACCTATAGCCACTACAGGCTCACCCACCTGCAGCTTGGAGGAATCTCCCAGCCGCAGAGGCTTCAGGTTAGAAGCCTCGACTTTCAGCACTGCCAGGTCCGTGGTGGGATCGGCCCCTACGAGCCTGGCCGAGAGTATCCTGTTGTCCGGCAGCACAACCGTGATTTTATCAGCGCCTTCTATCACGTGGTTGTTGGTCAGTATGTGCCCTTGAGTGTCTATGATGAACCCCGAGCCGGTCGCATATCCTTGAGAGATACCCCTTATGTAACTGCCATCGGATGTCTGCTGGGCGATGATCTCAACGACCCCATCCTTTACTTCCTGCACCAGCTGGGGCACATTGAGCGTAGCGCTGGTCAGGCTGTAGAGCTGATTACCAGTACTGCCGTTGCTCGAGCTGCTTGTGTTGGTTGAAGCCACGGACGTCGCCGTAGGTGTAACGGTGGTACTACCAGTGGTTGCTGGTGCAAACTGGCATGCCGCTAGCAGGGGCAACATAACCAGCACCAACAGCAATCTCCTGATGCTGCCTTTCATGATTCTAGCCTCCATTGTGTGTTCCTGATCGTCTAGTTCAAATGTATCCCAGGCAAATCAGACGACCCTAATACCTGGATAAGAAAAACGTAAGAAATAGCGCCCGGTAAGAAGGAAAACTTCAGGGGTCTTGGCTTGTTAATTGCTACTGACTTTCTTACCAGCCTCTTATTGCATCCAGACCTGTTCCTTAGGTTGTGTGCGGACAATGGGGAGTAGATAAGGTTTCAGGAAGGTATGACAGAAAGGAGTGGATATGCAGAAGAGAATCGTCATGTACTCTAATCGTAACGAGATGGACAGAGGGATAAACAGGTTGACAGTCGAGGGCTGGATGGTGCAGTCCATAACTGCCCTTGAGTCCAGGAGCTACAGGGTGGAGTTCGTGCGCTCCTCTTACGAGGAGGAGAACCTGCAGGTCAACGCCCAGACTATAGCTCCGAGCGAGCCTCTATCCAGTTTCTCCTAGAGCCTGGTGGGGGCCTGTGGCCCCCACCTCCATACTCATATACTAACTGACTCTGATGTTCCCCATCATGGCCATATCCTCATGCTCAAGGTTGTGACAATGGAATACGTACTTGCCCTTGTAGCCGTCGAAACGCGCAAGGATCTCAACAGTATCTCCCTGGCCCATGTCCACCGTGTCCTTCCAGCCTGCATCGTAAGGACCGGGGGGTCCACCGTTGCGACTCAGCACCTGAAAATGAGCCAGGTGTAGATGCACTGGGTGGTGGACATTAGTGGTGATACGCCAAATCTCCGTGGCACCAAGCTCTACATCTGCATCTATCCTCATCGGATCAAATGGCTGACCATTGATGGTCCACATAGCTACGGGGGCTACAGATGTGTGGCTGCTGTTGCGAGCCACACCACGCGCAAAGACGAACCTCCTCCTTACCAAGGCATCTGAAGCTGCCAGCCTTTCGATCTCGGACAGCCTTGATGGGATTTGACTGTATTCATCCGCTTTCCCAGAGACTCTAAATTGCATTACTAAGGCGGTCTTGCCATTGCCCAGCTCATTTCTCAGGGTTATCACATCCCCTGACTGGTAGGCTGAGAAGTCGACGATCAGATCGTACCTCTCGGCCGGCGCTATTTCCAACTTGTGCAGTCTTACAGGCGATTCCAGGAGCCCGACATCACTACCTATCTGGGTGAAAGAATAACCTTCGGGGGGCGGTGGGTCGAGCACAAGCCTGTACCTTCGGGCGTTAGAAGCGTTCAGTACACGGAACCGGTAGCGCACACGAGAGACGTTCATGTAAGGCCAGGGAACTCCGTTTACCAGGATGACGTCTCCCAACACCCCATCCATGTATTCGTTGACGACTCCGGGCTGCCCCATCAGGGATGGGTCAACCGACGGATACATAAGAGATCCATCCTCGTCGAAAGACCTGTCACAGATCATGAGCGGGATATCCCTGTCCTCCGACGGCAAAGGCAGCGATCTCTCCTGGTCATCAGTAAGCAGGTAGAAACCTGCCAGCCCCCTGTAAACCTGTGGGCCGGTGAAATCCATCCGGTGATCGTGGTACCAGAGGGTGGCAGCCGGCTGCTGATTGGGATACTCATACGAGTATTCGCCGTGTCCTATGACCCTGAGGCTATGTCCTTCAAGCTGATGTATATGTGACTGGCCTGAGGGGAGAACCAGGTCCGTTGGATAGCCATCATGCTCAGGTGGCGTCTTACCTCCATGGAGGTGCACCACGGTAGGTATGGGCAGACGGTTTTGATGCGTAACCACCACTTTTCTGCCACTCGTAGCCCTGATAGTCGGCCCCGGGAACATACCGTTATACCCCCATATTTCTGTCCGCGAGCCAGGCAATATCTCTACACTGGCGGGCATCTGGACTACTCGATAGTAATCCGTATCCGAATCTCGCCTGACCGGCCTCAGGACAGGAGGTATCGGCAGAGGATTCTCAAACTCCCTGGGGAGAGGGATGCGGCTCTGCAAGCGGGTGCCTGTCAGGCCGACATCGAAGAACCTGTCAGCAAGCCTGGCCACACCACAACAGGTTCCACAGCAGGCCAGAAGCAGCCCCCCTGCTCCTATAGCCCCCATCTTCATAAACCGCCTGCGGGAGAGCCTCGCGCCGCTCATCAATCCCCTCCCAGAACTTCGCGCCACGAAGAGTAGGTAGCCAAAATGGCTATCAGGAATATCATCAACGCATTCACAGGGTGCAAGGCCGAGATGAAGGGGACCTCTCTTATGTTGGCGGTTGCGTACTGCACTATCAGCAACAGGAATAAACCTATGGAGGATAACCTGGCCCAGGCAGACATACGCCCTAACAGGGAGAACACTATAAGGAACAGAGGGATCCATTCAAACACATGCACAAGAGTGATGTGCCAGGTCCAGTACACGGGGGTATAAAAGACCGCCAGCCCTGCAAAGAACACCTGTAAAAGGACGAAGAGCGTAAATAGCGATATCAGGATGCTATAGAGCACCGCACTTACACGTGACATATTCGCAGCTTGCCTCCCATTTATTACGAGATTAGTTCGAGGAAAGCAGCCCCAACGAACCAGGCAGCTTTCGGTGGCATGCTAGCGAATGAACCGGTTGGCAAATAATCCACCAAAGGGTAGATTTCGGTGGTTTAGAGGGGTTGAAATGCGGATTGATGGAGGTTTATCTGATGAGTCCGAGCTCTCGGGCGCGGGAGAGAGCTTCTACCCTGTTCTTGGCACCCAGCTTTCTGTAGATGTTATTTACATGACTTTTGACGGTGCCAACTGCAACGTACAGCTCCCTCGCTATCTCGCTGTTGGTATGACCAGAGGCCATGAGGGAAAGGATCTCAAGCTCGCGTTCGCTCAGGGGTTCCAGCAGATCCTGGTTTTGAGTCTGGCCTGCGGCAGGTGGTGCCTCCGGCAGATACTGGGGTTTGACACGATTTTCCAGCGTCTCAGCAGCTGGATAATAAGCCCTTAGGTAGAGGTCAGAGTCGGTCTCAGAACGAGCAAGCACACCCTCTCCCACCAGGGACTCCAGCACAGACCGGGAATCTTTAAGCGACATCCCGGTAGATGAGGCAAGCTGAGCGGGAGTAATTGTGCTACTCTGATGAAGAATCCTGACTATCCTGGCCATGGTGACAGGGTCTTTGCCTGTTGATCTCCCTCTAGCACCCAATAAAATTGCTAGCAGCAGCGCCGTGGCACAGAGGGGGAAGATCCACCAGAAGCTGGAAAGGGGCGCCAGAGTAACGGCTACCAGCCCGGTAAGGAGGATATAAGTTATAAGCAGAGCCAGATCTAAAGTACGTATGCCGTTTGAGGTCATAACATTCCTTAAGGGTAAATTTATAAGATAAGACCGAAAAAGTTATCCTTATTATAGTGCCAAAAGGCAGTTGACATTTATGCCGAACACGTCTTTGAAAAAGCTGGCCTACAGAGCTTTACCATTAGCCATAATCCTGGGGGCATCGATCCTACCTCTTTACTGGTTCAGCAAGTACATGATAATCCGGCCAGATAGTGCCTGGTATCTGCTGCAGGGGTTCAACCTCCTGTCAGGCAGAGGCTACACGGTCTTCGATCAACTGCCAATGCCGCTGCGCGGTCCAGTGCTGCCGTTCGTAGTGGGCACGTTGAGCATGCTTCTGGGTAACGATCCCATGCAGGTTGCCTGGGGCATGAAACTACTCTCTCTGGCTAACCCACTGATCATATTCCTGATCACATCGCGGCTGAGCGGCTATTGGGCAGGCTGCCTGGCGGCACTCCTGTGGAGCTTCCTTGGTATCTCGGGACACCTGGAGCACGCGTTCACGGTCGATAGCCTGCTGCTGACGTTCGTCCTGCTGCAGCTGGCCATAATCTTGTCCGATGTGGAGTCACCCAGGGCCTGGAAGCCTATAGTCTCGGGACTACTGCTTGCGTTGGCCGTCCTTACGAAGGAGACGGCAATGGTACTCCTGCCTGTGGGCATTATCTACTGCCTGTTGATGTGCAGAGGCTTCAGATGGCTCGTGCTGCACTACGCGGCCGCGGCGATCGCCTGTGCCCCGTGGTGGGTGTGGGTGTGGCTGAAGGTGAGGGAGATATACCTCTTCTCCAGCACTCAGGAGACGCTCTTACGATTTCGCTTGCAGGAGTGGATCGTATACATCCCCCTCCTGCTGGTGGCGTGTATCCTGGTGGCAGTTGTATTGAGCCGGCGCGGGCTGCGCCTGAAGGCCACCTGGTACGACCTATCAGGTTACCGACTGGCTGGTTACCGGCAGGGCGCGGCAGGAGTCGTCAATGGATGCTGGGTGTTAGCGGTCAGCTGGATGCTGCTCAGAGGCGCTGAGGGCGAAGTCTACAATACCAGTACCTGGAGCTATATATGGGATGTGCTGCGCCCGGAGTTTCATTTGTGGATACTCGTACCTCTGGCCTATGTGTTCGCCCTCAGACAGTCGTTCGCCAAGAAACCATCCTGGGTGGTCTACACCCACTACATGTTCCTGTGGACGCCGCTGGCCCTGCTATTGATGGTTATCAAGCTTGCGCCTCGTCAGTGGCTGGTCTATCAGGCTCTGGTCTACATAGCGATCGCGGCAGTGATATTCACTTTGGCAAGGAGAGCGATTACCCTCCTGCGGGACAATAACCAATTCGTGGGCAAGGTGGCAGGGGCCCTGAGCCTGGCAATGCTCGTGGCACTGCTGACCTTGACCGGCACATCGCAAGTCAGGGCTCTTACCTCTCCTCCAGAGGGCTATAACATATGGGAGACGAACGTGCAGGCAGAGATGGCCCTCTATCGATGGCTATCTAACAACGTGCCCGAGGGGGAGTCGCTGGTCATCGCCACACACGACCGTAAGGCGTCGCACCAGCTCAACTTGACCGCCTTCCTGACGGCCAGGGACTACAGGTGGGTGCCACTACAAATACGACGTGTGAAGATCGGTAAGCTGCTGAACCGCAGCTATAGTAGGCTCACCACGCCGGTGTGGTTAGACAGCCAGTACTACTGCTCCTTCCGGTATCTCTCGGTTGCGGCGGTGCTGCGTCAGATGTCAGCTGCGGATGCGGAATACATAGTCGTCCCGCTGAGGGCCAACTCCTACCCTGGGAACAACGCGCTGGTAAGATCCATGCTGCGGACAGGACTCTTTGATCTGTCGTACTACCGTACCGTCACATTGTATAGCCCGGAAGAGCACAAGGACATCCAGCTAACACACGTGGTCCTCAGGCGCAATGGCCTCAAGCTGGGCAAAGCGACGGAGGTACCCACTATCCTTGATAGCTCCACGCTCGAGCGCCTTGGAGAGTGCGCAGCCGAGTCGGCCGGTGACAACTCCGAGCTGGCGATAGTGCTCGCGCTACCTAACGGCATGACGCTTCAACAATTCACCCCGGAAGGCAAAGCCGAGTACCAGGAGATATGGAGATGGGCTTACAGCTCAACCACTCCCCAGCCCGGCAGGTGAGTTCGACTATTCCACCCTCTATCAGCCGTGACTCACCAGTACATCAAAGCTCCGCCCGGTGCCTGGCAGCCAATGCCTGCGCGTGGTGGGGACGACCTGTCGCTCTCAGGCGCTCGATGTAGGCAGGTAGCTCTCCTCGGGTGTAGTAGGGACCACCCTCCCGCAGCACCGTCATCATCGGGTCGACATCATGCAGGCTGGTAGCGGCCATATCGCTGTACCACTGCTCCAGCATCCCCATAGCACGGTCGACTATCTGGGGCATCTCACCCGACAGGTCATGTTCCTCATGAGGATCCCGGGAGAGGTCGAACAGCATCAGAGGCTGCAGCTGCTTGTAGCCATCATGATAGGTGCGCAGACAGATATAGTTATCAAACCGGACTGATCTCTGGCAGGACCAGGTGTTCTGGCTTATGACAAGGTATGGACGGCCAGCTTCTGTCCCGGATCTGAAGGCTTCAGCGAAGGACGTGCCATCCCAATTATCCGGCACCTGCCCTCCCAACAACTCTAGGAGCGTAGCCGCCCAGTCGTACTGATAATGCAGTGCTCTATCCACACGCGGAGAGCTCGTAAGACCAGGCCAGCGGACTATCAACGGCACCCTGCAGGTGAACTGATCCGCCGTCTGGTGATCTCCCCAGACATTTAGCTCCCCCAGGTTCTCGCCGTGGTCAGCACCTATGATGACGACCGTTTCATCCAGGACTCTGAGCTCATCCAGCACGCTCAGCAATCTGCCCACATGCTCATCCGCATACCTGACACCCACGTCGTAGCCGTCTATCCACATCCTGACAGCTTCCATGGAATCGATCTGGGCGGGAACTCTTGGGTACCTGAGATGAAAATCTTCCTGACCCCAGCCAGAGGGTTCCTGTGCGCTATGTGGACCATAGCCCTCCCAGCACCTCTGGCGAACCTCTTCCGTCAGCCAGCTGGGCAGAGGCTCACCCTCGAAGGGATTCTCGAACTCCACAGGTGTGCGGTAGGGAGTGTGAGGATCCCAGTAGTTGATGTGCAGGAACCAGTTATCGGACTGGGCATTGCGCTGGAGCCAGTCAACCGCGACAGGGGTAACCTCATCAGCGACATCCATCCCCCTCTTCCCAGGGTTGTAGATCTCAGTAAAGCCAGCGTACCAGTGCCATGCGGAATGTCGCTCACCAAAGGAGCTAACGGTGACGGTGCGCATGCCGAGGCTGCGCAGCAGAGCCATCCAGCCTGTCCTGTCGAACAGGTCTCGGTGGCCGCGATTCGGGCCCTCACGAAATGGTTCGGAGGCAACTCCACCGTGATTGACCACGCCAGTATGAAAACCAGAGCGACCACTCCACAGAGCAGTGCGTGAAGGCAGGCAGGGAGCATCGGAGATGTAGCAGTTCTGGAAGACCACCGCCTCGCGAGCCAGCGAATCGATGTTTGGGCTGGTATTCCTGTGGTAGCCATAGCAGCCCAGATGGTCAGGACGCAGGCTATCTATATCTACATAGAGCACACGCATAAGCACCCCCCTTCAAGTCGTTCCACAGATCAATCGGCGTGCTTACATCCTAACACAATGGCTACTGCACGCCCCGGAGACAATCCGTATTATCCTGACTGGAGATGCAGCTGTAACCGGGATAACAGCCACCCGTCCACAGTGGCCAGGGGAACTTTCCCGCTCTCTAATGGGGCATTAGTGAGCTGCCAGGGGAGGGATGAAAGCTGCACAGATCACGCCCGCACCGTCGGTTCACCCCCACGCGTGTGGGGACAATGGCATCGCCCGCAGGCCGACGGGCGCCGTGAGCGGTTCACCCCCACGCGTGTGGGGACAATGCACATATATGTAGTTCTCCCAGTCGAGTTTGCGGTTCACCCCCACGCGTGTGGGGACAATCGCAGGTAGCCCGTGCGCACGGGGGCGTGCATCGGTTCACCCCCACGCGTGTGGGGACAATTCCGCGAGGCTACCGCCTGGACCCGCGCCCTGCGGTTCACCCCCACGCGTGTGGGGACAATGGCATCGCCCGCAGGCCGACGGGCGCCGTGAGCGGTTCACCCCCACGCGTGTGGGGACAATCCTTCGGAATCCGTCGAGATGGCGCGTGAGGACGGTTCACCCCCACGCGTGTGGGGACAATGTTCAGGCGGGCAAACACCGCCCGCACGGTGCCGGTTCACCCCCACGCGTGTGGGGACAATGCCTGGCGGGCGGGAGTGAGGAGTTGGCCGGACGGTTCACCCCCACGCGTGTGGGGACAATGTGGC
Organism: Thermobaculum terrenum ATCC BAA-798; assembly: GCF_000025005.1. Classification (NCBI taxonomy): domain Bacteria; kingdom Bacillati; phylum Chloroflexota; class Chloroflexia; order Thermobaculales (SeqCode); family Thermobaculaceae (SeqCode); genus Thermobaculum (SeqCode); species Thermobaculum terrenum. The sequence continues at coordinate 584,696 of NC_013525.1, read as the reverse complement.
AACGACCACATGATCCGCTGGGCGTGCGCGGTTCACCCCCACGCGTGTGGGGACAATCTGCAGGAGGGGCAGGGAGGCGCTGTGAAGGTCGGTTCACCCCCACGCGTGTGGGGACAATCTTTTGGCTGCCTCCATGCCCTGAGCCTTGGCCGGTTCACCCCCACGCGTGTGGGGACAATTACCAGCGGGAGGGGCAGAGCCGGGCGAGGTACGGTTCACCCCCACGCGTGTGGGGACAATTTCCCCTTCTTGGCCTGCGATCCCAGCAGCATCGGTTCACCCCCACGCGTGTGGGGACAATCTGGGCCTGCGAGAGCGCCTGCAGGTCCTGTTCGGTTCACCCCCACGCGTGTGGGGACAATAGCGTCGGGCTCGCACTCCGGGCACACGGGCCCGGTTCACCCCCACGCGTGTGGGGACAATCACTGCAGCGCTGGGGGCAGGTGCTGGGCCGGCGGTTCACCCCCACGCGTGTGGGGACAATTCTGCAGCGCCACCCCCGACAGCGCGCCCGCGCGGTTCACCCCCACGCGTGTGGGGACAATGGTGGTCACGACCACCACGTCCGCTTACAGGCCGGTTCACCCCCACGCGTGTGGGGACAATACTTGCTAACTCCGCATTCTACCTGGGGGTTTTGTTTAGATACCCCGTTTGGTATCAGTCAGCCCCTACTCTACAACCCTCCGCCCAGGCTGTCAAGATACCCCCAACATGCCCAGGCTCCACTCCATGCAAGGGCACAAACCCTTATTCCCGATTTCCCGGTTCTTAAGTAATCGGGAATTCGGGAATTTCTCCCCGAGTCCCTGGAGGAGTGCGCCTGCCCCCCCACCCCCCTCCGGGGGACTGCCCCAGGCGGGATGCCTCTCATGGAGAGTGGTCTCCCCACCCCACTCCCCTGTGGATCTTCCACCACGCAGTGGTGAGGGAGTCTTTGTGTTATGGAGAGGGGATCTCTCCAGACCTCTCCCTTGGGGCACCCCAGGGCTGGGTGTATGGGGTATTCATGGAGCAGACTCTCCACACCGCTCCCTCTGTTGGATCACCCAGGGACTGGGTGTGTTAGGGATTCATGAGAGGGGACTCTCCACCCCACTCCTCTGTGGATCACCCAGGGCTGGGTGTGTTAGGGATTCATGGAGAGGAGGGGGACGGGAGTCGCCGCCCCTCCTCTCCATGGCCTCACCACCCCCCACAAAGCTGCACCATAGTGCCATCCAGGGAGGTCGTGGAGAACATATGAGTGCTCTGAGGTGTCCTGCTCTGTCCCAGGGACCCCCTCTCCCCTAGCCCCTCTCCCACCACTGGAGAGGGGGACGCTGAGTGGTGTCCAGGGGACTGGGATATGGGGTAGGGATTAGTGGAGTCCAGGAGGGTAGTTTGGGGATGGGAGTGTGAGGGTGGGGTGGTGAGAGATGCGAGTTGCTGCTCCCTGGGGGCGAGAGGGGCGAGGGGATCACGGTGCAGAGTGGGGCCTGGAGGGGTTAGGGAGGGTTCAGGGAAGGGAGTGGAGTGTGCTATGAGGGGCAGGGGGCGGGAGTCATCCAGCGTTATGGTAAATTCCCGATTTCCCGATCCCTTAACAATCGGGAAATCGGGAATTAGGGGTGTGGGGGTCGGTGTGCTGTTGGTGAGGTGTACCTTCCTGCAGGGGATATGGCGGCACTGGCTGGCAGCTCCCACCAGTGGGCACAACCCCCGCATGAGGTGCCCTGCCACGGGAAGACGCTCCCTGCATACAGGATCTGCCTGAAAGCTGCCAGCTGGTATGGCGCGTCACTCCCTGGTGTAGCAGTCCTGCCTTGTGCCTCCGCAGTCCACCAGCTTCACTGCCTGAGGGGTGCCCGCTGGAGGCAGGTGAGGGCAGGGTATGCCTTCCGATGGGAGTAGATGTTATGGTAAATTCCCGATTTCCCGATTCTTAAGTAATCGGGAAATCGGGAATTGCTTCGAAAGGGTCCGTCGTGAGAGGGGTGCATGGGGCCTGGGGGCTGGAGGTGACCCTGCGCTGAGGAGTAATTAGAAGTAGATATATCAAGGCCTGCGTGTGGCCCGGGAGTGAGGTGTCGGGGCCAGAGGAGGCCGCCTGTCCCACGATGGACTGAAGCCTGGCAGGACCAGAGGTGCCCCTTGCCTCCACCCACTCCCTGGGATTGCTCCGCAGGAAGCAACGCCACAGACGGATGCCTGAGCGCAGGGTCATGAGGACTTCCCTCAGGCGATGCTACCACCATGGTGCGGGGGATCACTCATCTACAGCATTATGGTAAATTCCCGATTTCCCGGTCTCTTAACAATCGGGAATTCGGGAATAAGGGTGGTGGGTGTGGGGTATCCCTGAGGGCGAGCTGTTGGGGAGGCCGCTGTGGGGCTGTGTGGTAGCGCAGCTGGGAGCTTTGAGTGCAAGGCCATGGCAGGCACCAGGGACTACAGGGGCAGGGTACGCTCTGGGAGTCCACTGCCTATGGAGTGGAGGCAGGATCTGCCCACGCCTCACACCTGGGTGCTCGAGACCTCCCCGTGGTGCAAGCCCGCAGGGAGCACTTATGACTAATTCCCGATTTCCCGGTCCCTAAAGAATCGGGAATTCGGGAAGAAGGGTGCTACATGAAGGGGGTCATGGATTGGCGGGGAAGGGCTCGGAGGATTGTGAGCTGGGGGTGCAGGGCTGGGGAGGGATATGCGGGAGCCACCTCCTCAGGGGACGTGGGGGAGCTGGGAGGTGCTGGAGCCTCGGGGCAGCTCCCGGGGCAGGGGACCCTGGAAGGCAAAGGGGAAGGGATAGGGGCTGGAAGGGTCTGCCTCCCGCTTGCTCACCTGCTCCGTGGGTGCCTGTGCATGTGAGGGGTGTGGTCACGGGGAGTGCCAGGCAACCTCTACGATCCCCAAGGCAGGATAGATGTTATGACTAATTCCCGATTTCCCGATCCCTTAACAATCGGGAATTCGGGAATAAGTGGTTGTGGTCTTGCATGGAGGGATGGGACACGTGGGATCGTGGAGGTGGGGCGCAGAGCGCTGTGAGAGCTATCCCCTGCTGGAAGGGCGCTACCGGTGAAGGTGGCAGCGTCATGCGTGGTCCTGAGGATCCGGCAGGGGCCATAAGAGCGGTGGGGGGAGCGGGCCAGATGCCTGGAAGTGGGCACTCGCGGGGTCAGTTGGGTCCTGGCAGGGATGATGGACTGGAAGGTGGGGTGGAGGCGAGTGGATGGCAGGCAGAGCTTGCAGGCCATGAAAGCTGCTACTAGACTTCCGGCTGGCGGTGGTCGTGAGATCAGGTGATGGGGCAGTTGGGACTGAGGGTTCGGCACAGGGAGAGTACATTGGGTCAACATAGAGGACGGTAAGTGTTATGGTAAATTCCCGATTTCCCGATCCCTTAACAATCGGGAAATCGGGAATTAGTGGCTGTGGCCTCTGCCAGACCACTACCGGCAGTGGCTCAGTGGGGACCTGCAGGGGCCGGGACTGCGTGGTACTCTCAGGTGCAGTCCAGGGGATGCCTCCCGGCATGGAGTCAAGGTGATGCCTCCAGGCATGGATGGCGGGGATGCACCCTGTTGCCACCTGACCACAAATAGACAGGGCTGTAGGTGCCCCCGGGCATGTGGCAGGGGTGCTGGGAGGTGCGGAGCTATCTGAGGTATCTGGGATGCACGGTCCTCCTGCCAGTCAGGCCACAAGGCCAGGTGTTCCAGCAGCTATCTGGGATACGTGGAGGGTAGTAATTATATATTATATATGCCCTACTTTTGCTATAGGACATTGCTGCCTCCATGCCTCCACCAGAGCCGGACAGGAAGACCCACAGCCTGGTGGCTTACCCAGCCAGTGCTGCCTCCAAGCCTCCACTACACCAGGGTATACCCTCCTCAGGAGGTGCAAACATACAGGTCCTCAGGGTCCCCCTGGGAGCATGGTGCGGCTGGCAGGCCTGTCCTCACACCGGGGCAGAAGCTTGCAGGCCCTCAGCGACCGGGGGGAGACAGGGCCCCTGGTATCCCCCATAAGGCATGCCCCCTACCCCACATCGCTCCAGGCAAGCCCAAAGCACAGGACGTCTACATGGGACCGTTCGACCCTGGCATCTTCCCGTGCTTGCCTGGGAGGCCAGGGCGCACAGGAAGACCCACACGAGCCCCAGGGCATCCATCTCCCCGGAAGCTCCCTTCGACCCGGAGCAGGTGAGGAGAGCGGTACCCACCCCTCCCTGCTCCCCCCAATTGCGGGACACCTGCACCCCCAGCGCCCCCACGTGAGCCCCCAGGGGGCTTTGGAAGAGCACCACCAGGCCACACGTGCCCGAGGTCATGCCCCGCCCCTGCTGGATGCGCAAGGGGCCCTGGCAACGATCTCGGGGGTACAGGCGAGCACCTCGGGCACGCGCACGAGAGGTACCCTGGAACCCCTGCCAAGGACATGCCCTCCAGGCGTGATGTGAGGGCTATTGCCCAAGGGGCGTGCAAGCTCCCCAACGACAGCCCTCACCCCTGTGGGTTGCGGGCTATTGCCGGGCTCATGGGAGAGCTCCTGCGCCACTGTTGCCGCCCACGCCTGCAGGGGAGCGTGAGGGATCACCTCCCCCCTTATCACGTCACCACTCCCCCTCCATGCCACCAGCTTGTCGGGCTATTGCTTGAGCCCATGACATCACCACTCCCCTTACAGAGCATCAGGGCAAGGGTTATTGCCAGCTCATAGCATGGCCACTCCCTCCAGGCCACGAGTTCGCGGGATCACTCCCCGGCTCATGGCAACACCATGACCACACCCTCAGGGCCATAGAGCCACCCCTACACCACTTCCCACCCGGGACTACACCCGGGCAGGCACGGCTGGCCTCCACCCCCCAAGACCTCAGGGTACACACCCCACATCACACACCCCTTCAGGGAGGCACAATATTAGAACAAAATAGAACACCATGCATGTCGGCCCCTGCGCAGCCCCCTCTTTCGATCACACCATGCAAGGTATGCCCAGGGGAGAGCCCGGATCAGCCCACAGCACCTCCCCCCTTCACCCACGCCCCCAATTCCCGATTTCCCGATTGTTAAGAGACCGGGAAATCGGGAATTAGTCATAAGTGTACTCTTTGCAAGCCAGGCAACGCGGCCCTGGATGTGTACCCAGCGCTCCACCTCACACCTCCCCCGACTCTCCATATGCAGGGCACTCTCATACCTGGCAGGGGATTGACGACGCACCACATACCCCCTCCACCTCCTTCACAGGTCCTCAAGCTGCCAGTGTCCAGCCCCTCAAGGTCAGTTCCCCAGTCCTCAGTAGCCTCGATCAGGCGTCTCCTCCTCATCACCCTCATAGCCCCCCTGCACCCATCGCCAGGCAAAGCCCCACACCCCTTATTCCCGATTTCCCGATTGTTAAGGGACCGGGAAATCGGGAATAAGTCATGACTGGTCTGCCCCTGGCCCGCACTGTCCCCACCCTGTGGGGAGGTACTCCTGCCAGGCATCACTACCTCAAGCCCATCCCTGCGGTCATCCCCAGGATCCTGCCTCTCAACGCCACCTAGTGCCTTTCCAGGGGACGAGTGCATCCAGGCAATCCCCTCCCAATCTCCAACCCTGCACTCCCTCTTTCCGAACTCCCCATCCGCCAATCCATGACCTCCACCCTAAGGGCCTCCACCCATGCCCCAGGCGTGGGATACCCCCCTCCCATGCAGTCCCCTTATTCCCGATTTCCCGATTGTTAAGGGACCGGGAAATCGGGAATTTACCATAATGCTAACTTCCCTGGTAGCATTCCGCGTGCTCAAGGGGGTGGGTGCTCCCTCTCCCTGGTCTCCATGCCACACGTCGCCACATCCCATCCCGCTAGTCACCTTCCTAACCCCTATTCCTACACCGCATCCCTCCCAAAGCCTCCTTGCTACCCCCTCAAGGGTCCACTCCGCAGCTGCGATCCCACAACCTCGTTGCCCCCTGCAAGTGTGGAGAGTGCGTCTGGGGCAATCAAGCCCTTTGGAGAGCTGTCCACTGCCCCGTGCAAGTGTGGATATCACCTTTTCACCGCCACCACCCTAATTCCCGAATTCCCGATTGTTAAGGGATCGGGAAATCGGGAATTAGTCATAACACTACCCTCTCCCACCACTCCAATCCCACCCTTATCCAACCCCCTAACACCCCCAACCGGTCCCTCTCCAGCAGGGGGGTGGCCCTTGTCCTCCCACTACCTCAGTCGGCCACCCTCCCTCATCCTCTCCAACTCCATCCCCAACCCACATCCCTAAACTCCATTAACCCCTACTCTATGACCCAATCCCCTAAACAGCACCCAGCGTTCCCCTCTCCAGTGGTGGGAGAGGGGCTAGGGGAGAGGGGGTCCCTGGGACAGAGCAGGACACCTCAGAGCACTCATATGTTCTCCACAACCTCCCTGGATGGCACTATGGTGCAGCTTTGTGGGGGGTGGTGAGGCCATGGAGAGGAGGGGCGGCGACTCCCGTCCCCCTCCTCTCCATGAATCCCTAACACACCCAGCCCTGGGTGATCCACAGAGGAGTGGGGTGGAGAGTCCCCTCTCATGAATCCCTAACACACCCAGTCCCTGGGTGATCCAACAGAGGGAGCGGTGTGGAGAGTCTGCTCCATGAATACCCCATACACCCAGCCCTGGGGTGCCCCAAGGGAGAGGTCTGGAGAGATCCCCTCTCCATAACACAAAGACTCCCTCACCACTGCGTGGTGGAAGATCCACAGGGGAGTGGTGTGGGGAGTCCCCTCCATGAGAGGCACCCCGCCTGGGGCAGTCCCCCGGAGGGGGGGCAGGGGGGCGGGGGGGAGGGGGCACTCCTCCAGGGGCTCGGGGAGCCCACTCTCCATACTCTCCATGAAGAGCTTCACCCAGTGGTGGGTGGCCTGCCTGGGCAGCGCAAACTCAGCGCTCGCCCAGGCAGTTCCAGGCATCTTATTATCTTACGTACCAGGTGCCTATCTTCACCGGCGACTGGGCGCGTCCAAAGTCGTCTACGATCGACATATAGATATTCATGTTTCTGCCGGCTATCTGGCGTGTGAAGAAAACGTACCACGTGATCGTCATCTGTGTCCCGCTGCTGGAAACTTTGATTCGAGGTGGATCTATGCTTACGTATCCATTGCGTATGCGGTCGGGAGCTCCGGGAGCTACGCCACCAAGCCATGTGGAGTTGTCCGCGCTCTTGAGCCACAGCTTGTTAGAGTTGGCTTCATACTTGGCCATGAGCCCCTTATACCCCGAAGGGCTGGAGTTGATATAGAACGTGACACGCCGAATGTTGCTTGCCCCGTCTGGGTCATACCAGGTAGTCTTGAAGGCTACCCAGGATCTGTTGCTCGTGCCTGAGTTCCTGGGAGATGTAGTGCCGACATAGGGCGACCTGTCGACGATCCATGTTCCCTCGCGCTGCCATGACTGTGCACGTGCAAAGTCATCTCGTACCATCAGGTAGGTATTGTATTGTCTGCCGCTGAGTGCGGTCCCGTAGCTGATTGCCCACTTGATGGTCAGAGTGTTGCCACTGCGGGAGATAGTCGTCAGGTTGGGGAACAGCGTTGCAAGGCCGTTCGACACGGATGAGGAGGAGCCGGGAGATACTCCACCAAGCCATGCAGAGGAGTTGTCGTCCTTCAGGTACAGCTTGTTGCCGTTAGCATCGTATCTGAGCTGTACCGCCCGCGTATCGCTCGTGCTCGTGCCTATGAGCAGCCTGGCATCGGCTATGTTGCTGGCCCCATCGGGATCGCTGTAGCTGGCGGTGTAGTAAACCTTCCTGCCGGGGCTGGAGATACCACTCCCAGGGGTGACGTTTCCTACTGCTGGAGGGGCATCTACCGTATACGTACCGAACTTTAGCCATGGAAGGGCACTATCTGGGGTGTAATTGTCGGCCGCAACGCTGTAGATGCTGTATTGCCTGCCGCTGAAGCTCTGGTCGAAGTTGAGGCCCCAGGTGATGTATAGTGTGTTGCCGCTTCTCGAGACGGCACTGCTTGCACCCAGAAGCGTTGCTCGACCATTGCTCTGGGATTGACTGCTGCCAGGCGTGACGGGGCCAGCCCAGTAGGTGTTGTCCCCGCTACGAATGTACATTGCGTTCTGGGCGGTGTCGTATCTTACCCAGACGCTGCCGCTACCCGTAAGCTGGGTATTGATGAGTAGCTGTGCGGTACGTATGTTGCTGGCACCGTCGGGGTCGCTGTAAGTGGCACGGATCTGTACCGTCCTGCCCGGGGATACGACCGCTCCTGAGTCAGCCACTGCATCCGCGGTAGCTGGACTGTTGAGCACCCAGCTACCCTCCTTTTGCCACCCGCTGGAGGCTCCGTACTTATCTTTTGCCTGCAGGTAGACAACATTTGTGGAGCCGCTAGCCGAAGTTGGCCTTGAGACCGCCCACGTGATGACCATCTGGTTGCCTGAAGTGCTCACTGTGGTTTTACTGGGATCCACCGAGCCATAAGAACTCTGCAGCGTATAGCTGGAGCCTGCAGATGCCGTCGACAGGGTCGAGGAGCCATCCGGTGACAGCAGGTAGATCTTTCCAGTGGCAGTGTCATAGGCTGCCAGAAGGTCGTTGGATGGATTGTCGGGGTCGCTGACGCGGATCATGGCGCGCGATATGGTGCCAGCCCCACCCGGGTCAGAGTAGGTAGCCTGTATCGTCTGATACTGGTTTGGACCGGACCTGAGGCTGGAAGGCGACACAGACACGCTCGCAGGCGGCTGGTTCACATATATGGTGTCGCCGCCCATGCCGCCTATCCAGTCACTGTACGAAGGGTAAGACGTGCTGGAGCTGGATATGAGCCCCTTGGCGGTCACCCGGATGTTGGCCTGGCCTTCAAAATCTTCCGGAGCAGTGACGGTCCAGGTAACAGTTTGCGAGGTACCGCTGTAGGTTACCTGGGGCAAGCCCTGGGTAGCATCATCGGTGGTAAATCCACTGGGGAGCAGGATCGTCGCAACGCTGTTGCTCACCTGTGCCCAGCCAGTAAGCGGTGTTATGGCTGGGTAGGTTATTGTGGCGGTTACCTTGAAAGTGCTGCCACCCTGCACAGTCCGTGGAGCTGAGACGCTCACCTGCCATGGGGTGATAAGGGCTGCCCACCTCTTGAACTTGGTCCAGAGGTTATCTACGAAGAACTCCTGGTTGAAGTGCACGTCCGGGCCATAGTATGGGGCTGTGTACCAGGGATCATGCACTATGAACTCATCGGTCGAGTCGTCGTAGCCTTTGACCACTCTGAAGTGGCCGGTGATGTGCCGACTGTCATACCAGGTGAGGACCACGACTGGGTAGCCTGCTACTATCAGTCTCTTGAGGTCACGGTAGCGGTTGGGGTAGTCAGGATCGCTGGTGCCATAGTAAGACCAGAAGTATTGTATGGCGGCGTATCCCAGCCGGCGCTGCTTGTAACCCTGCAGATTGGGATCCAGCACCGCTTTGCTGATGTAGCTGAAGCGAGCAGCTCTGACCAGGTCATCAGAGAAGGCACCGCTCCAGCTTCCCCAGTCCTTGGCAGGCATGGCATCAGCGATGTCGTACTGGCTGATATCAGGTCCGTACAGGTCAAAGATCATCTCGAGGGATGCTGGGCCACAATAGTAGTTGTTCTCCTGGTAGTAATGTGGAACATCCAGGTTATACCTTGTGGGGAGGGTACCGCTCCCTGTATCGGCCTCGGTGCTCTGAGGGGAGAGCGTAGCCCTGCGCTTGGCCTTCTGTACTTCCAGTTCAGAGTACTTGCCGGGCCTGGCATCATAGGTCGCTCCAGCCCCCTGTGCCTGCAGAGTTACGGACGTACCCTGCCTGGATGGCCTGTCGACATCCAGAGCTCTGCCATCAGGAGACTGCCAGTAGAGTCGGTTGTCCCTGCCAGCTACCAGCTTCAGTGAAGCTGCGGAGGTGCCCAGCATCGACGCAGCGCGCGATCTGCTGGTCTGCGGGAAGCCCGTAGGAGCGTAATTGGTGGTGTACCACTGCCACTTGCCACCGTCGGGCGAGACACCTATTAGGCCCACTACGTCTCCACTGCGAACTATAGGGACCACATAGTAGGCGGGCGTACGTCCATCGGGGTTGTAAACCAGCTGCGGGGTGCCGACTGATGCCCCACCGACCCTGTCAGAGATCTTTGATATCAGGCGCTGAGCGGTGGCGGCAGCCTGAGACTGTGAGTCGCCCGCCGCACTGGCTGATGAGCGCACCCCAAATACCAGGAGCACAGCCAGCAGCAGTGCCGGCAACCACAGCAGGTGCACGCGCTTGAGGTGGCTGTGGTGATAAACACCTCTAAGCACTCTCCTGCACGACAAGCATTTATCCCTCATCATAAGCAGACATCCCTCCATTCCAGACAGCAATAGCTTTCAGGCATGTGTAGGCCCAAAAGTGTAAAAAATACGTAAATGTTACACTTTACAGGGTAATGTAGCGTTCATGCACAGGCAATAGGACAAAAGTCATGTATGGCTATGGGAAGCTGGTTTGCTTTTAGGAACGGGCTATGACTATAATGAGCGCATGCATCTCTGCGAGCTTAGACCTGTCTTCATCCAGCTTGCTGACTCTGCCGCGTAGGTTCGGGCGCCTGGCCTGCGCGGCGGTGGTCAAAGGCGCACATTCGAAAGACGCCAGCACTCGTCTCGGCGTACTTCGTGGTGCTTCCAGTTGTCCCCGTATCTGTAATACCTGCTAATGGCCTCCGCATGACTTCGGCCCGCAGGCAAGAGAGTGCCGCAGCGGGCTGGGCGCTATAAGGCTCCCCTTATCAGAAGTTTTATGGAGGTGTCTTCCTGCATGGCTGTGTCTGGTAATACTGTGGTTGGTAGCATATGGCGTAATCGGGATTTCCTGCTGCTTTGGATCGGCCAGAGCGTATCGATGCTGGGCTCACGTGTCTCGCAGTTCGCCTTCCCCCTCCTCGTGCTCGCGGTCACGGGCTCGCCGGCACGAGCTGGTCTGGTGAGCGCTCTGGGCACTCTGCCGTACCTGCTGGTCACTCTGCCAGCCGGCGCTCTGGTGGATCGGTGGGACAGGCGCAGGATCATGCTCCTGTGTGATCTTGGAAGAGCAGTAGCTCTGGGCAGCATACCACTGGCATTTACCATTGGAAGCCTGAGCTGGCAGCACCTGGCAGTGGTAGCCATGATCGACGGTACGCTCTCAACGTTCTTCAGCCTGGCACACAGCTCGGCGCTGCCCCATGTGGTGGATCGCAGGCAGCTCTCGCAGGCGCTCTCGGCTGCCTCGACGACCGATCAAGCCTCCCAGATGGTAGGACCCCTCATTGGAGGCCTGCTGTACACCCTCGGGAGGGGATTACCCTTCCTGGTAGATGCAGTCTCCTACGTCGTATCCGGAGCCATGCTGATGGGTGTGCGCAGGCACCTGCAGGGACACGCACACGCCCCTTCGGGGAAGAAGATCTGGCATGACGTGCGCGATGGCATCCACTGGCTGTGGAAGGAGCCGATGCTGCGCTTCCTGCTGGGAGTGGTAGGCACGATCGACCTCTGCAGCTACGGCTACACCCTGATCATGGTGGTGCTCGCACAGGAGCTGGGGGCTACACCCTTCCAAATGGGGGTGTTGTTCGCCACTGGAGGTGTGGGAGGAATATTGGGTGCGCTCGTGACCCCCTGGTTACACGCCAGGTTGCGCTTCGGCACCATGCTGCTGGGGGTGATCTGGGTATGGGTGCTTACATGGCCTCCCTACGCCTTTGCTCCTAACCTGTGGGTGCTGGGGGTGGTGAACATAGTAGGCTGGGTGTTGGTTCCCATGTTGTACGTCACGGAGGGCAGCTACAGGATGACCGTCGTGCCCGATGCTTTTCGTGGACGGGTAAACTCTGTGTGGCGGATGCTGACTATTGGTCTGCAGCCGGTATCAGTGGCGATAACAGGATGGATGCTGGGAGCACTTGGCCCAACATGGACCATCCTGCTGTCTACAATCCCTCAGGCAGTGGCCGCGATAGCGGCCCTGCTCTATAAGCCGCTGAGAGAGGCCCCGAAGCTGGCTGAGATCGCCCGTGATACAGCTACTTCAGGCTCTTGATATAGGCGATGATCGCCTTGATCTGATCATCGCTCAGCCTGCCCTGGTAGGACGGCATTATGGGGTTATAGCCCTTGACGACCTGCGACTGTGGCTCGAGGATGGACTGGCGTATGTAATTGTCGTCGGCCTTCACCTTCTGCCCGTTCGTCAGCTCCACAGTCTTCCCATAGAGACCCTTCCAGGTGGGGCCAGTAAGCGGCCTGCCGTTAGTGGTATGGCATGAAAGGCATCCAGCACTGCGCGCCAGCTTCTCTCCCTCGGCAATGAGCGCCGCGCTGGAGGCGGGAGTGGGACTTGCCTGCCCGCTGGACGCCACCGGCGTGGGAGATGATACAGACGCGGTAGGAACAGGTGTGGGGCTTGCCTGCCCAGCAGACGCCTGCGGAGTGGGAGAGGGGGAGGGCGCTAATGTAGCCACGCCACCGCCACCACCACAGGCGGCCAGCAGCAGCGAGAGCACCCCCACAGATACGATTCTGGCTACTTTAGCTGAGCATGCGTTCCAGGTCACGAGTTATCACCTCCGTATTAGTACCATAGCTGTAGACCATGATCAGGCGCCCATCTGGGTCTATCAGGTAGATGCTCGAGCTGTGATTGACGGTGTAGTTAGCGCCCTCGTCCTTGTTGAGCTGGTAGTAGAGACCGTAGTCGCTTTTGATGGCATCAAGTACCTTGTGGTCTCCAGAGAGCCCTATGAACGAGGGGTCAAAAGACCTCACATACCTGCGCAGCACAGCAGGGGTATCACGGTCAGGATCGACGCTGACAAACACAAAGCTCACGTCTTTTGCCTTGCTGCCCAGCTGCTGCTTGATCTGACGAAACTGTGCCAGGGTAGTAGGACACAGGTCCGGACAGTGGGTATACCCAAAGAACAGGAGCACGTACTTCCCACGCAGATCGTGCAGAGAGAGCTCTCCACCATTGCTCGATGGCAGAGTAAAGTTCTTCAGAGGCGCAGGAGGATCTATCCTGGTCCCCTCGCCATTGGGGCCAATCGTGCCGGCACGGATATCAGCCAGCTGGCTGTCAGTCGGGCCTGTGCTGCCCTGCATCCTCTGTGCAACCAGCAACGCTATCAGCCCTGCCCACATGAGGGCCACTATCGCGATGCCTGCCCACATTATCCTGGGAACACGCAAGAGCATACTCCTTTACTAGCCTGCTACGAACTCGGTGGGAAGCCTGTGCGTTACCTGAGGGGACTCCCTTGTAACTATACCACTTACAAACGTGCCTGGCCTGCTCGAAGATAGCTACTGCCTGCGCACCTCGGCACGCACCATGACTTCCCCTGCACGTTCAAAGCGCAGACGCAATACCACTTCATCTCCAGGAGAGAGCTGCTGCCTTAACCCTTCGAGCATGATATGATACCCTCCGGGTGATAGCTCCACCTTGCCATGGGCTGGAATCGGCAGACGATCAACCATGGTCATAGATGCTACACCTCCCTTGACCTCGGTGCGGTGGATCATCGCGCTGGAAGCGATGTCCGTAGAGACCCCGATCAGGGCATCCTCCGCCCCACCGTTGTTGGTGATCGTCATGTAGGCCGAGCCCGTACCGCCCGGCACAACTCGTACCCAGGCTCCACTTACAGATATATCTTCGGAAGCAGGAGTGAGAGGCGGGCCGCCCTGTGCCATCGTGGTGCAGCCCGCCAGCAGGAGGAGTAGGGGCATCAGACAGGTGCCAAGGACAGCAAAGCGCTTGATGTGCTTCGCAAGCCAGTGTTTGCTCTCGTAGGGGTGCATTTCCTGCATGGGTGATACTCCTTATGTGGGGGAGTCCAAGGCCCCGTCTGCACCTGACCCAGTGTACCACCGGGGTGGGAATAAGTCCCCAACCAAAGGGTCAGTCTTGGCCTGACCTTTTGGTCAGGTTTTGCTCGCCGGCAGGCATAATATACGAGGAATACAGGTTCTGGAGGGGACATGGAGCTTCTGCTGGCTGTACTGGCTGTCATTGCGGGCATGGTCCTCCTGGAGGCAGGCGCCGATAAGCTGACAGATGCTGTGCAGTCCCTGGCTACAAGGTTGCGCTCTTCGGAAGCCGTGGTAGGGCTGCTCACTGTCGGAGGCGAGTGGGAGGAGCTGGTGGTCGTGGTGGTCGCAGCCCTGACAGGTCATATAGAGATAGGCATCGGCAACATCATCGGCTCCTGTATAGCTAACCTTGCAGGGTCACTGCCGTTGGGGATGTTATGGTCCAGGAAGCTGATTCCCGACAGAGCTGCAAAAATCTACTCGGTAGTAATGCTGATCGCAACGGCGCTGGCTACTGGAGTCCTCTGGAAGGGGATGAACACGGGAGAAGGATGGCTGCTGGTCGCAGCCTTTGTGGTGTACTGGAGCTCCCTGCCACTTGTGATCGCCCGGGGCTGGCTACCCTCCTCGGCTGCCGAGGAGGAATCAGAGGAGGGCAACTCCCTTGTTATGCTGGCGATTATCCTGGCCTCGCTCCTGGTACTGGCTCTGGGTGCAGAGCTGGTAGTAAGGGGATCTGCGGAGATCGCACGAAGGCTGGGAGTCTCTGAATACGCCATAGGCGCCACCATCGTCGCCATAGGCACGACGCTCCCGGACAAAGCTATCAGCCTGGTGGGAGGCATGAAGGGTAGCTCGGGAGTGGTGCTGGCTAATGCCACTGGCTCCAACATATTCGTCCTGACGTTGCTGCTGGGATTGTCAGCCATCCTCGGTGGAGCGGGTGGCTCATCGATCGGCATAGATATGTGGTTGCTGCTCGGGGTTTCGATAGCGGTGACGGTCATGATACTGCGAGAGCGTCTGGGACGCGTGGAAGGTGCCCTGCTGCTGCTGTTCTACGCGGCCTATATCGCTTACGCGCTGTGGAGAGGCGCTTAGACCTTGGCACAACATGTGCAGTAACTATTCAAAATAGTTGCACAATCAACTGCAAAGATGTAAATTATAGTCAATACTTGTTGCTGCATTGCAGCACACGCATAGAAGAGGCTTTGAGAAAGTCGTGGAAGGCTATACATACGAGACCGGTGAAGGAATGCTGTATGCCTGCCCCTTCTGCTGGGGCAGCGGACTCATAGATAACATCACCTGCCCGGAGTGCGAGGGTAAAGGGCACCTGCAGGGGCAGCCCATCGGATGGACGACCTGCCCCAACTGCCAGGGCCAGGGGACAAGCGTAGTTGGCCTGTTGCAGATGGAATGCCCCGACTGTGGTGGTACCGGATTAGTGCCGCTGTAGATTGGCCTGAACATCGACCTGCCACATCCACCGACGCACGTCCTCAGGAGCCAGGGGAGCGCCTGACCAGCTACACCCCTGGCACGAGCTGCAAGCACTTCAGCACAGCGCCGAGAAATCTTCCTGGCTGAAGAAGATGCCATCCAGGTGCGATTCCCCAGGAGACTCCCGCAGGACCATAAGAGCACAGGAGCCCAAATCTACCTGCCCCGAGATATGGTGCACAGGGAGTGGATCGGTCCACCCTGCACTAGCCTTGTTGAACACTGGGCACCCAGAGGACCCATCCGTGCACCCGGAGATAGTAACCCGGCTCCCAGATGGCAACCTGAACCAGCAGCTGCTACGATCATCTTGTAGTAAGGAGGCAAGGATATGTGGCCCTCAGACGGACGCAAGCAGATGATGCGCAAAGCGGACGCGTTAATCGAGGAGGCCAGGCAAAAGCTGGGTAATGGCCCAGAGTTCATAGGCTGGGCGCTTGATCTACAACTGCGATTGCGCCAGGCAGCAGGCAAGGCCTACGCTGAGACCGTACTGTCGGATGCTCACGAGGAGACTAATCATCTACCCAGCAACCGGGAGATGTAAGCCCCGACTCACTAAGACCATCGCACCTGGAGCGAAGCGGCATGTTAACCAACGCCCTGTTGAGCACATCACGGTCAACAGCTGTTCTGGAAGAGTGGTGCACACCACGGATGGTGCGTTGGCCGCCCAAGCCAAAGCACCCGTATCAGCGCATCAGCATAGTAACAACCGCAGGAATCCAGCCTGGCAAGCCCACCCCACCACTGATAGCCAGGTGATGCAGCTCTCCACCCATCAACCAGGCGCCGCATCAACCGCACCAGACAAACACCCCTTTCATCGCGGCTCACCCCCACGCGCCTGGGACGATTTCCTCTGGGTCCTCTGATATTGCCGAGCCAGGAACTGGTACTCTGCGGCGCGCCAGGAGGGACTCGAACCCCCGACCCGCTGCTTAGAAGGCAGCTGCTCTGTCCAACTGAGCTACTGGCGCTCGACGATTCAATTATAGCATAGGGCATCCACCCCTTATCAAATCCCCAGTTGCAATCAGGGCAGAGCACCTCACGGTGGCTCTACCCGGTGTATGCTGCTAGGTAAGCTGATGTCTGGGATAGTCAGCTAGCGGTTCTGGTATTCCTCGTACCTTCCGAGCACCCATACCACGTCGGACAGTCTGTTGAGGTAGCGCAGCACCTGCTGGTTGCTTATCTCCTCTAAGTGGAACAACCGCGCAATGATCCTCTCTGCTCGCCTTATGACGGTCCTGGCCACATCAAGTGCGGCCCCGGCCATGGTATCCCCAGGCGTAATAAAGGCCCTGGGAAGCTCCACCTGCGATTTCAGCTCCTCCAGCAGTTTGTCCAGCTTCTCGACATGCTCTGCAGTTATCTTATACCTGCTCTTCTCATAGTCCTCGTCCGGAGTGGCCAGCTCGGCCATCATGACGTACAGGTCCTGCTGGATCTCATAGATAGCTGTCTTCACCCTCTGATGATTGCTCATGGCACGGGCGAGGCCAAGAAATGAATTAGCCTCGTCCAGGGTCCCGTAGGACTCGGGCCTGTCATGATACTTGGGCACCCTCTGGCTACCCCAAAGGTTTGTGAAGCCATCGTCACCTCTGCGTGTACTAACTACCGGCACTTCTTCCTCCTCTACATGAACATTCTCACTGATTGTAATCTCTAGGTTATCTTCTTGGAACCAAAATTGCGACAAACAAAGTCGCAATCTTCATGTTTAGATAGCATAGAAAGAAAGGTGGCACTGAGATGAACGGGCACCATAACAGAGAGCAGGACCAACACAAACTTTCGAGGCGCAAGGTACTCCAGTTGGGCAGCAAGCTAGCCATACTGACGATCGGGGGACCAATTCTGGCTTCCTGCGGAGGGGGCGGGGGTGGAGGCACCCCAACCGCAGGCATGACATCTCCATCGCCCTCGCCGGCTTCTCCCTCGCCTGCAGCACCGGGGGTAACTCCGGAGGCCACTCCTGCAGCCTCCATGGCTCCTTCGGCAAGCCCCACACCAGCCTCGACCGCCGCCACTGGCGCTACCGGCTGGCAGGTGAGGTTCAAGGAACAGGCCACGATAACCGCCTGGGGCTTCAACACTGATAACACAACCGCCAGGGTAAGGGTGAACCTGTTCAAGCAAACTTACCCCAACATCCAGCTCAGGCTGGTGCCGGAGATCACAGACCAGAAGATACTGACAGCCGTCGCGAGCGGGCAGGTCCCGGACCTCTTCTGGATAGGTCGTAACAGCGTAATCAGCTGGGCGGCAAGAGGGGCTCTTGAGCCGTTGAACGACCTCATCGAGAACGACGACAGGTTCAACATGGATAACTTCTACGAGTCGGCAGTCAAGGAGGTCACCTGGGACGATCAGATATGGGCCATCCCTCAGTTCATGGATGTGAGAGCTCTGTGGATCAACCATAAGCCCCTGCAGGAGGTGGGGATAAAGCCTGATGACGTTGATCCCAAGAACTGGAACCAGCTGCAGCAGTACGGCGTGAAGCTCACAAAGAAGCAGGGGAACAGGCTTACCAGGTGGGGCTTCGACCACAAGGTGCAGGATGGCTACATGTGGATGTGGTCCTGGGCGAACAACAGCAACCTGCTGAGTGAGGATGGCAGGACCGCCACGTTCGCCACACCGGAAAACATCGAGGCACTGCGATACGCCGCTGAAACCATACAGAAGCAGGGAGGCTGGAAGGCATTTGACGCCTTCAGGCAGACGTGGCAATGGGATGCTCAGCATCCGGTTATCCAGAATCAGGTGGCCCTGACGCTCTACGAAAGCTGGCTGCTAGGGATGATCGCCGAATTTGCTCCTGATCACCCCTTCAACGTCATTCCCTTCACCGACAAGAGCGGCAAGATAGTGACAGCGGTAGGTGGACTGGCCTGGGCTATTCCCAAGGGAGCAAAGAATAAGGAGGCCGCGTGGGAGTTCATCTCCTTTATGTCAGATGCCCAGGTGTGGCTACGAGGGGCAAAGGCCCAGGCCAACGAGGAGAAAGGCAAGTACGTACCATCCCTGACGGCCAACAAAGAGGCGGACAAGCTCCTGCGGGAGCAAGTTTACTCCCCAATTAATGACGCTATAGACTCGGCAGTGGCGTTGTTCCCAAGGCTATTGAACAACAGCCAGGCGCCGCCACCTTCACCGGTCAACGCCGAGATAAACGACATACTGAACAACGATGCTGTACTCCCGGCCCTCAGGGGTGAGAAATCGCCCGAGGATGCCCTGAAAGCAGCGCAGGAGAAGGCGCAGGCGGCCATAGACAAGTTCTTCAAGTAGCTCGCCCGTAGCCTTTTCACCATAAGCGGGAGCGATGGCCATGAGAAGCGTACAGGCTCAGAGAAGATACAAGAAAGAGGAGGCCATCACGGCCCTCCTCTTCATATCCCCATGGATCATTGGGTTCCTGGTTTTCACAGCAGGCCCCATGCTGGCGTCGATCTACTTCAGTCTCACGGAATATAACGTGCTTCAGCCGCCGGAGTGGGTAGGTCTTGCAAACTACAAGGAGATCCTCACCAACGACCCGCTGTTCTGGAAGTCCCTCTACAACACCGTATACTATACAGCTCTGTATGTCCCTCTCCACCTGGCGGTAGCACTGGGGCTGGCGCTGCTGCTGAACCTCAATGTCCGTGGCGTACCGTTTTGGCGAACGTTCTTCTACCTGCCCTCGATCACTCCGGTGGTCGCTGTGGCCATCCTGTGGAGGTGGATCCTCAATCCTAACAGTGGCATACTCAATCGCTTTCTGGCCTCCGTAGGGTTGCCAACTCCCGGATGGACTACTGATCCCAACTGGATGAAGCCTGCGCTCGTGCTCATGAGCCTCTGGGGGGCCGGAGGTGCCATGCTGATCTATTTGGCCGGGCTAAAGAACATCCCGAGAGAGCTGTACGAGGCCGCCCAGATCGATGGAGCCGGGAGATGGGCCAGGTTCCTACACATAACCCTGCCTATGATCTCCGGAGTTATGTTCTTCAACCTAGTGATAAGCATCATCGCGTCCTTGCAGACGTTTGCACAGCCCGTACTGCTGTTCAACACCTCGGAGGGTGGTGGAAGCACCACGAACGATGCTGTACTGCTGTACATCGTCTATCTCTTCCGCCAGGCGTTTAGATACTTCCACATGGGATATGCTTCTGCCCTGGCGTGGATAATCTTCGTGATAATCGTCATCTTCACGATCATACAGTTCAGGCTGTCCCAGCGCTGGGTCTACTACGAAGGGGGTGAGCAAAAATGACCACGAAACCCCAGGCAGCTAGAGTCAGGGTAGCAGCCAGTCCAAGAAAGCTCTCATTGTCGCACATCGCGGAGAGATTTCTCATATACCTGCTCCTGTCAGTCCTGTCCTTTGTGTTTCTGGTACCTTTCTTCTGGCTGGTATCTACCTCGCTCAAACCACGAGCTCAGATCTTTGCCTCTAACTGGATACCTGACCCCATAGTTTGGGGCAACTACGCGGAAGTGCTCAGGAACACAGATTTCGTTCTATGGACCCGTAACAGCCTCATAGTGACCTTCCTGGCGGTGGTAAGCGTGGCGTTTTCAAGCGCACTGGTCGCTTACCCCTTTGCCAAGATGAGCTTCCCCCTCAAAGGCCCACTGTTTGCGCTTATACTGGCGACGATGATGCTGCCGGGCGCAGTGACGATGGTGCCAACCTTCCTCATATGGAAGAAGCTGAACGCCGTGAACACCTTCTATCCCCTGTGGGCCGGCAACCTGTTTGGATCTGCCTTCTACATATTCATGTTGAGGCAGTTCTTCCTGACCATACCCAACGACCTGAAGGAAGCCGCCATCGTTGATGGCGCATCTCACCTCAGGATCTTCTGGAGCGTAATGCTGCCCCTGGTGAAGCCGGCCATGCTGGCAGTGATACTGTTCGAGTTCGTGGCTAAGTGGAACGACTACATGACTCCACTTATATACCTGAACGACCCAAGGAAATATACCCTACCCCTGGGAGTAGCTACCTTCATGAACAGCGCGGGGTTCGAGACAAGATGGGACCTCTGGATGGCCAGCTCCGTGCTCATGACCATCCCGATAATAATACTCTTCTTCATGGGACAGAGGTTCTTCATAGAGGGAATCGCCACCACAGGCCTCAAAGGCTAGAGGCCCCGGGCCAAGCTACAGAGTGACTGTGGACCTGAGCGTGTCCTGCCCTCTGACCCACACCAGCGTGACCTGAGAGCCTTTCCTGAGGTTCTCTATGGCCTTCTCCAGGTCCTCGGCGTTTCTTATGGGTCTGGCGTTGACCTCGGTAATGATATCCCCAGGTCTCAGTCCAGCACGCTCGGCAGCAGATCCTGCGGCGACCCGACCCACATAGGCGCCAAATATGGGCACTACACCATGCTCGAGGGCTATACGGCTGGAATCGGCAACGCTGACCCCAAGGCTGGCCTTGCCCTCAACAGCGCTTTGGAGCACCCTATCCAGTCTCTTGCGGTCGAAACCTATGATAATCTCGTTGCCTACCCTGATGACCGGAACACCCTGCTGGCCACTTATCCTGATCATCTCGTAGGCCGCATTCCTGTCCACGCTCACATCCTTCTCTACGAAGGGTATGTTCTTCTGTCTGAGGTAATCCTTAGCCTGCCTGCAGAAACCACAGGTAGGAGTCGTATATATGACCACTTCGGGTAAAGCCACGGTTACACCTCCCTCTTAGCCAACAAAGAGGCAAATTCTACCAGCGATGAGACTCTTTCGCCAGTCCAACCCTGGTGTTCGCCCTTACGGTCAAGCAGTACAGCTCGTATGCCACAATCCAGAGCCCCGGCAACATTCTCAGGAGTATCATCTATAAAGCATGCCTGACTGGGCCTATACCTCAGCCTGGCCAGCGGTACGTTGTAGGCCCTTGGATCCGGCTTTTGGTACCCAACAGACCAGCTGGCGAACACCTCCTGAAAATATCTCCCAAGACCAGCGTAGTTGATAGCGTCACACATCGATGGTCCACCATTTGTAACAACCACGAGAGTGTAATCTCTTCCCAAAGCCTCCAAAGCCGGGATAACATCTGGGTAAACGCTTACCCAGCGCGCCCAGTTGCCTCTCTCAGCCACTTCGTCGACCAGCGAACTATCATGATCGATTCCCAGATCCTCCAGAAACATCGCTGCGTACTTCTGACGATCTGCCCTCTCTGCCTCGGAAGTACTGCCAGGTACCCTGGTGGGGCTCATCCACCACTGATGTGCACGCCGTATGGCAGCTCTGATCTGCTCTCTGGTGAGATCGTAGCCCATATCAGCCATCACGCGCTGGAACACATCTACAGGGGAAGTTATCTCTATTAGGGTGCCAAGTGCATCGAAGAGAACAACTCTTAGATCTTCGGCATGACTCATGGCACAACACCCACATGGACAGTAACCGTACCCAGGGCCAGGGGGTAGTACCTTACTTTCACCAGTCCGGCCTCACGCATCACGCGCGCCACTTCCTCCGGCGATGGAAAGACGGACAGGGACTCAGGAAGATATCCGTAAGCACTCCGCGATCTAGCCAGAGCACCCCCTACCACGGGCACCAGGTGATAGAAATAGATCCTGTAGATGTCGCGGAATATGGGCAGCGTGGGCCTGGACAACTCCAGATGTACTACTCTGCCTCCCGGACGCACCACTCTGCGCATCTCGGAGAACATGCCCTTCAGGTCAGTGACGTTCCTGCCCGCGAATCCCACGGTAGCGGCATCGAACTCCCCGTCGGCAAAGGGCAGCGACAGTGCATCAGCCCATTCGAATTGAATAACTCCATCCAGGCCAAGCCTCTTGATCTTTTCATGCGCCAGGCGGAGCATGCCCTCGCTGAAGTCTATGCCCACTACCCGTCCAGTTGGGCCCACAGCTTTGGCCAAGGTTATGGCAAAATCCCCGGTACCCGTGGCCACATCAAGGGCGGAATCCCCCGGTTTGAGCCCCGAGAGGCGCACTGCCGTCCGCCTCCATAACCTATGCAGCCCCAAGCTTATGATGCTGTTCAATCTATCGTAGACGGGCGCTATGGATGTGAACATCTCGCGCACGTACTGGGCTTTTTGTTCTGGTGGAGGCAGGTATCTGGTCTTCATTTTACTGTCACGCTCTTAGCAAGGTTTCTGGGTTTATCGGGATCTGTACCCCTCTTTATAGACAGGCAATAGGCCAGAAGCTGGGCTGGTACAGCATTAACTATAGGCGATGCATCGCCCACGTCCGCGACAGGAATCCAGTAATCGAAAACGTCCGAGCATTTGGGTGAGATGCCTATGATAAAGCCTCCTCTGGCCTTTAGTTCCTGTGCACCTGAAAGTATAGCAGCTTGGGTCTCGTCCGAGGGAGCAAATACTATACAGGGAGTACCCTGTTCGATGAGCGCTATGACCCCGTGTTTGAGCTCCCCACCGGCAAATCCCTCGGCATGGATGTAAGTTACTTCCTTGATCTTGAGTGCGGCCTCCAGTGCCGAGGAGTAGCTGAGCCCCCTGCCTATCAGGAAGATATGCTCTCTATCATAAATGCGCTCCGCAAGCGCCTCTACCTTGTCCCTGATGCCGTCTCTGAGAAGCTCCTCGACGCCATCGGCTGCACGCAACACCAGCTCTTTGCCCTCATCAAGACGCCCATCCAGGGCATAGGCTGTCATCAGGAGCACCGCGAGCTTGGCTGTGTAGCTCTTGGTAGCGAGTACGCACTTCTCCGGCCCGGCCCCGAGCAACACCGAGAAATCCGCCATGCGATAGAGCGTTGACCCCAGCACGTTCACCAGCGCTGCAACCTGCACACCCTTTTCCTTCTTAGCCTTGATCAGCGGCTCGATAACATCTATAGTCTCACCACTCTGAGAGAGAGCTATCACAAGGCTCTGAGGAGTCAGGAAATGCTCCAGATACCCAAACTCGCTGCCTACAGCGAAGTTCACGTGAAACCTTGCAATGCGCGAGAATAGGTACTGACCCGTGAGCGCGGCGTTGGCAGCCGTGCCGCACCCTATAAAGAACGTACCATAGGAAGCCCTCATCATCTCCGCCAGGGTGGTCGCGTTCTCCCCCTGTGTCATGGCGATCGACCTGAGGATAGAAGGCTGCTCATGGATCTCCTTTATAAGGTAATGGGGATAGTCGCCGAGCTCTGCCTGCTCCAGGCTCCACTCCAGCTGAGATACTTCAAGCGATGCTGGGTCCCCAGTCTGTATATCTCTGGCGCTTACCCCTTCCCGAGTTATCAGGAGCATCTGACCATCGGCTATGAAGGCCACCTTCCTGGTATGAGGCAGCAGAGCCGAGGCATCGGAGGATATATAGTACCCGTCTTCTCCGTAGCCCAGCACCAGCGGAGAACCATTTTTGGCAGCCACCATTACCCCTGAAGAGCTGTCGAGGGCCATGACAGCGTTCATGCCCTCAAGCTGCATGAAAACCCTGCGGAGGGCATCTGCAAATCCAGCGGGATCACTACCGAGTCCCTTCGTCTCCTCCTCCAGCAGATGAGCCACGACCTCGGTATCGGTCTCGGACCTAAGTTTGTGTCCCTGGCTCAGCAGCTTATTCCGGAGCTCAGAGAAGTTCTCTATTATGCCGTTGTGGATAACAGCTATACGACCAGTACAATCCAGGTGGGGGTGAGCATTGTAGTCAGTTACGCCACCGTGAGTGGCCCAGCGGGTGTGGCCAAAACCCAGGAAGCTGTCGGGCATATTCACCTGCGCATCGCCTATCTTTCCAACCTGCTTGGTCAGGTTTATGCCCTCGTCGGTTACTACGGCCACTCCCCAGGAGTCGTAACCCCTGTACTCCAGACGCTTTAGCCCGTCTAGTACCAGACCAGCAACATCCCTGTCCTTACCAACATAACCAAATATACCGCACACAAAGGACCTCCTTACGAACACAAAGATGTACTAACACCCCTCAGGGCATGAGATAAGTTTATGTTCTATACGGTCCTCGTGAGCGAACGGAGCAGCACGGTCGGGGATTTGTCCAAGCGGTCACCCGCAAGATTTGTCCCCTTCCTAACGACCACTGCGGGCCGGAAGGCCACCCGCCGAAGATTTCGATAAGCCTTCCCCTCGTCACCTCTTAGCAAGAGGTCTGGCGCTTCCTCGATAAGATCCTTCGCTCTCGAGTCCGGTAACATTCTAGAGTTACAGCACCAACAAAGCAAATAAAGCGTAAACAAAATTATCTCGACCTGTCCCCGACTATCACCTCATATATGGACTGTAGCTCCTCCTCAGAGTAGAAATGTATTACTAGCTTGCCCCCCCTGCGTGATCGGGAAAGGGATACCTTCGTTCCCAGAGCCTGCCTGAAGCGTTCCTCCAGATAGGTCACCTCTGGATCTATAGCCTGGGAGGATCTCTGCCCAGAGTTGTCCCTGAGGCGCTTGACCAGTTGCTCGGTCTGCCTGACACTCAGGCCACGCTCGACCACCAGCCTGGCAGTGTTTATCTGGCTCTGAGGATCGCGAAGCCCTAACAAGGCTCGGGCGTGCCCCTCGGAGATCTGCCCCTGGATCAACATCTCCTTGACCTCGGGCGCAAGCTCCAGCAGCCTGAGGGCATTGGCTACAGCAGGCCTGCTCTTGCCTACTCGCTCCGCGATCTCATCTGTGGAGAAGCCAAACTTCCTCTGCAGCTCTCTATACGCCTTGGCCTCGTCGATAGGGTTGAGATCTTCCCGCTGAAGATTCTCGATAAGGGCGAGCAGCAGCATATTGTCGCTCGCCCTGGCCTCCCGGATCACCACAGGCACCTGCTGGACGCCCGCCATCTTGGCTGCATGAAGGCGCCTGTGGCCGGCGATCAGCTGGTAATGATCTCCCTGCCGTTGCACCAGCAGGGGCTGCAATATACCATTTTGTTTTATGGACTCCACCAGAGACTGCAGCCTCCCCTCATCCATGGAGCCCCTGGGCTGGTAGGGATTAGCTATGATCTGATCTATATGGACCAAATTATCGAAAGTACTGCTGGTTTGCGGTATGAGAGCATCCAGCCCTCTTCCTAGTCCACCCTTAGGTCTGGACATCTTGCCCCCTAACGCAACCTGTAATTAGGAGCTTCCCTGGTGATAACCACATCGTGAGGATGGCTCTCTCGGAGGCCGGCGTTGGTAATGCGCATGAACTTAGTGTTCTCCTTCATCTCACGGATGTTCCTCGCACCGCAGTAGCCCATAGCCGAGCGCAGACCACCCACCAGCTGATAGACCAGATTAGAGAGGGGTCCCTTATAGGGCACTCTAGCCTCTATCCCCTCAGGTACCAGCTTGGATACGTTGCCTATATCCGCCTGTCCGTAGCGGTCCCTGCTATATCCTCTCTGCTTCATGGCAGCAATGGACCCCATACCACGGTACTCCTTATACCTTTCACCCTGGTATATGAGCACCTCTCCTGGGCTTTCGTCGACACCAGCCAGGAGGCTACCGAGCATGACTGTGTCCGCTCCGGCAGCTATAGCCTTGGCGATATCGCCAGAGTACTGTATGCCTCCATCAGCTATGATAGTCGCACCATAGGGAGCCACTGCGCGGGCACAGTTATAGATGGCCGTCAGCTGAGGCACGCCCGCACCTGCAACTATCCTCGTGGTACAGATCGCACCTGGACCTATACCGACTTTGACGCCATCGGCTCCAGCTCTTACGAGATCTTCAGCACCCTCTGGAGTGCCCACGTTACCGGCTATAACGTCCACATCCCAGCGAGCCTTAATCTCTCTGACTATATCTATCACGGCCTTGGTATGGCCATGAGCAGTGTCCACAACTATGACATCAACCCCGGCAGCTATAAGCGCCTCCGCCCTCTCCAGTCCCGCAGGCCCCACTCCTACGGCAGCCCCTACTCTCAGCCTGCCCTTCTCATCCTTAGTAGCCATCGGGAACTGAATCTTCTTCTGGATATCCTTGACCGTTATAAGACCTTTCAAGCGGCCCTCATCGTCCACCACTGGCAACTTCTCTATCTTATATCGGTGCAGTATCTCCCTGGCTTCCTCTAGGGTGGTGCCTACTGGGGCCGTTATAAGGTTCTCGGAGGTCATAGCGGAGCTTATCGGCTTGGTCAGGTCGGTCTCGAACCTGATGTCTCTGTTGGTAAGTATACCTACAAGCTTGCCCTCTTCATCTACCACAGGCACACCGCTGATGTGATACTTCTCCATAATAGCTACCGCGTCGGATAGCTGAGCATACGGCGGCAAGGTAACAGGCTCGACGATCATCCCAGCTTCAGAACGCTTTACCTTGTCGACCTCCGCTACCTGTTCCTCTATGGACAGGTTCCTGTGGATTATGCCTATCCCGCCCTCACGTGCCAGAGCTATGGCCATCCTAGCCTCTGTAACAGTATCCATAGCGGCAGAGACTATAGGGATGTTGAGGCTTATGCGAGGAGTCAGGCAGGTTGAAGTAGAAACCTCAGATGGCAACACCTCGCTATAAGCAGGAACCAGCAAAACATCATCAAAAGTGTAGCCTTCAAGAGCAAACTTGTCGTCCAGCACCGCCTCACCTCCAGGATATTATGTAATTGTAAGCTTGCGTGAAGGCCAATGTAAAGTAGATACACGCCGCCGCAGAATGCTTTTTCGAATATTCTTATTCCTATAAGGGCCAGGAAGCCAACTCTATAGCAATTCTTTTACATAGGGTTGGGGGTGCTAAGCTCATCTATTATGCTTACTAAGGGTTATATATCAGTTATCTGGAGGGTGAGTTGTCCTTCAAGAAGTCAGCCCTGCTGCTTTGGCCCATATCCGCCCTGGCCTGGGCAAGTATCGCCTACTATATCTTCAGCATCAACATAGGCGCCGAAAGCGATATCTTTGCCGTTACAAGGCTGCTCTACTATGGGTTGTTGGTGATAGCCCCTATCACGGCAGCAATACCGATATGCCGCCTCACAGATAGCCGCATATTCTGGTTCGAGAGCCTGATATATTGGGCAGGGCTGCTCTATATGTTCACCTTCGTTCCCCCTGATAGATATGGCCTGCCTGGCTATCTCCTCTTCATGGTAATGTTCTTCGGCGCATGCTATACGATCTTCATGCCTATAGGCTATGCGATCGGCTTTCGCCTCTTCACACTGCGAGCACACAAGAGAGACGTGAACCGGGCACGCAGAGAAGCCTACCTGCTGGCATTGTTTCTTGCGCTAAGCGCAGCAATGAACGTGGCAGGATTATTCAACCTGATAAACGCAGTCCTGCTTTTGCTTATACTTATACTGATAGAACTATTCGCACTAGCCCACAAATCGGGCTCTGAAGCATAACAATAGGCAGGATTTATGTCACGCATAGCAATAGTAGGATTAGATCTAGTAGGCACATCCCTGGGCCTGGCACTAAAAGACTGGCTGGCCAAGCAGAAAACAGATAGCAGCACCATTCCCCTGCAGATCGCCGGCTTCGACTACGATCCTGACAGACAGAAGAGAGCCGAAAAGCTTGGCGCTATAGACAAAAGCTTCTGGGGGCTTCCCAGCGCCATCGAGGACGCAGCAGTCATAATAGTCACGGGCCCTCTGGAGGAGGCTTCAAGAACTATCGCGGAGATCATACCGCTCATCAATTGGAGCACGGTGATAACCACCACCAACCCACGCATAGCAGATACGCTCCAGATCTTCAACACCTACGTCCACAAAGAGGAGCAGATAAGCTTTGTTGCTGGCCATCCGATGATATCCCTGGCAAGGGAGGGTTCTCCAAGCAAAGAGCTATTCAGGGGGATGATGTATGGTGTATTCCCTCACTCCGGGGCCAAGGCGCAGGATATAGACCTCATAGTAGGTATCGTGCATGCTATAGGCGCTAAGGCTTATTTTGCAGACCCGACAGAGTACGACTCACAGTTTGCTGCCACTAGTCTTTTACCCGCCATGCTAGTGGCCATACTGGCAAGGACCGTCAGGAGCGACTCAGGATGGCAGGACATCAGCCGGTTCTCGCAGACTGATCTAGAGCAGATAGCAAAGTTCCTCGGACCGTTTCCCGAAGAGCTGGCCACAGATGCCCAGAATCATGCCAAGGACCTCAAGCGATGGCTGGAGCGCTATCATGAGCAGCTAGGTGCCCTGATAGACTCCCTGGACAGGGATAACCAGGACACACAGTCAGAAATAAGACAGCTGCTGGAGCAAGCCAACCAGGTACGGCAGGAATGGGGCGAGAAACCAGGCAGAGAAGCCACCGAGACCACCGGCCTGCAAGATTTTATAAAGAGGATGTTTGTGGGCAGACGCAACAGATAACCTAAGGCACCAGCTGCCAGTCCGGAGGTAGTTCGTAACGGAACAACATCCTGGTAGGTTTGCCGTTGCGACGTACTCGTCCCCTATCTTTCCTCTCTATGTCTGCATAGGAGTTCTGCACCTGGATTATCCTCTTGGCTATCAGGTTGAATATGACCAACCCAGCCTTTACGGGCATCAGGCTAACTTCGCGCGTGATGTTGTCTATAATCCTGAACGGAGGAGTGCCCTCAGGAGCTGTGCTGGAGAGGACGTTCCTGATAGCCTCTGGATTCTCCTTGGTGTTGTGCTCATCAAACACCGCCAGTCCATGCAGAACATATCGCTTCAGGTCAGGATCGTAGGACTCAGAATAATCGAGCAGTTCCTGCAGGCTGCGCGGGTTCTGAGAGCATGCAGCTGTAAAAACCTTCATGGCATGACAAGGAGCCACGAAGCTTACGGTACCAACAGGGTCTATGATGTTAAATCTCATGACATTCATACTCCCAACATAGCACACACCCCATCCAGTTAGCAAAGAAAGGGCTCTCCAGTAAACAGGGGTTTATACCAGTGTCCCCAGCAGCAAAGAAGTTTCAATAGTATCGTAGACAGAGAATGCCCACTTCCTGTATCATCTGTGCAGTTTCGCACTCACTCATCCCTGGTCGTGCCCACAATACAAAAACTTGAAGAGGAGGATGCATGAACATCAAGCCCCGTCTGTTTTTGCGTCTTTGTCTAATCCTGGTTTTGTTGGCATCGGTAGCAATCTGTATGCAGAGTCCCCCAGTCAAGGCAGACCAGCCCGAAGCCCGATTGATAATAAATGAGGTGATGAGCAACCCCATAACTGACTGGAATCATGATGGCGTCGTCAACAGAGGAGACCAATGGGTGGAACTCTACAGAGATGGTGGCAGTTATGTAGACCTTGACGGATGGATCATCGATGATGGCCCTGGCGGGTCATTACCCTACCGCTTCGACTCCTTCAGCACAGAGTGGAGATATATAGTCGTATTCTCGAGTCAGACTCTTATAGATTTCGGCCAAGCTGGAGATGTTGTTCGGATCTATAAGCCCGACGGCTCACTGTCCGACGAATTAGAAGTGCCCGAAATGCAGGACGATAGCTCGGCATCCCGTTATCCTGATGGCTCAGATAGCATACGAGTGGACCTTGTCCCTACGCCCCTCTATCCCAATGGCAGCAGAGGCGTAATAACACCCCCTACTCCCACCCCTGATCCCACCCCGACACCCGAGTCGATGACCATAGATAGCGCCAGAAGGTCCCCCGCAGGCAAGTTAGTGCAGATCAGGGGCACGGTAACAGCCCCTCCTAACTCTGTCGGCAACAAGAGGATGTATGTCCAGGATTATACAGGTGGAGTCCTGGTGCTTACAGCCTCGAGTATCACGGGCATAGCGACAGGGCAGGAAGTCATAGTTACTGGGACTATGGGTACTTACTATGGTGAAATAGCCCTGAGACCCGTAGATGGTGGTATAAAGCTTACTGGCCAGAGTTACGAAGTTTCACCCATGGACATAAGGGCCAGGGATATAGGCCCCAGGTTTGAAAGCAGGCTGGTAAGGCTCTCTGGCGAGGTCTCGGCCTCCAGCAAACCGGACTTAATGCTCGTCGATGGCAGTACGTCCATACCCGCCAGAGTACATATATCGAGCCCAAGCACAGTGTCCTGGCTGTCCCCTCAAAAAGGTGACCAACTACAGGTCACAGGTATATTGTCCTCCGTAAATGGGCGCTACAGGTTGGTCCCAAGGTTCAACTCCGACATCTCGATCACCAGGAGTGCGGATCTGCCAGAAAGCAAGCCCATCAACTACCTGCGAACCAACATCGCGTTCGCCAGGACGCTGTCCACAGATATTCCAGTAGAGGTAACCGGTATTGTCACAACACCCCCTAACTTGCTTGGCAAAGGCACTATGTATGTGCAAGATACCAGCGCAGGGATACTGGTCACTGGCAACCTTACCAGGCTGCATCCAGGTCAACAGGTTACGATCAGAGGAAGAACATCCATATACTACTCGCAGCATCGAATCGAGGCAGACAAGATAGAACCGTCTCAAACTTACACGCAAGTCATGCCTAGAGATATATCTCCAGTCGATGTAGGACCATCTACCGAAGGACTCCTGGTTAGACTGTCAGGCGCGGTATCAGGGTCTAGCTGGCCATCAATCTACCTGAATGGTGGGGCTACCAGGATATATTTCGCAGATGGTACCAGGATCAAAAATCCCAAGGCAGAGGCGGGCGACTACCTGACAGTCGTTGGTATAGTGAGCCGATGGAACGATAACTACAGAGTAATGCCGAGATTTGCATCCGACATCATACTCAGCAAAACCATCCAGAACACTCAGTGGCTGGACACCACGCTGGGCGCTCTGCGTTCCTTGCCAATGGGCACAAGAGTGAGGTTTACGGCCCAGGTCACAGCGCCTCCAGGATCGCTTGGAGAAGAGAGAATGTACGTTGGATCCGGTGGACTTGGCATAGCTCTACACCTCACAAACGACAAGTATCCTAAGCTTATCGAGGGAGATGTTGTGCAGGTCCAGGGCGTACTGGACACCTACCATAAAGAGAGGATAGTCAGGCTCGAGAGCGGCAGTGATATAACGCGCTTATCTGTAGGAGCTCCCGTACAGCCTGTCAGGGTCTCAACCAGCAAGATAGGGCGTGATCTCGAAGGAGCTTTGGTCACGATTGCTGCCCCTATCACCGCACGCTCATGGCCCAGCCTCTATATGAACGACGGCTCTGGAGAGGTGGTGGTCAAAATAGACGAAGGAACCGGCATACCCAGATTCGAAGGGGGCAAACATGACTTCGCACAGATCACCGGAATAGTATCCCGCTGGGATGATACCTGGAGATTGCTACCCAGGAAAGCCAGCGACATACAGATCGTCACTATCCCCAAGGGAATGCCCGCTACGGGGCAGGGGGGCAGTCGTAGCTAACCCAAACACACAGGCAGGTGGGTAGATAATTCCCACCTGCCTGTGAACCAATTAGGGTTCTACCTGGTTCTTGCGTTCACGTTGAAGTAATCGGCAAGCACGTTCTTTACTACCGGTGCAGCGATCACGGATCCCTCGCCCGCGTTCTCGGCAAGGGCTACAACCGTGATCGAGGGTTTATCAGCAGGAGCATAGGCAGCAAACCAGGCAAACGGCAGCTTCTCGTCCTGCTGCCCGGTACCGGTCTTGCCAGCCACAGGGATCGGGAAGTCCTTGAACACATAGTAAGCTGTACCAACCTGCGAAGAGGTCACATCCTTCAGGGCTCTATGGATTACATCCATCGTTTCCTGGCTGACCGGGGCACGCCCGAGAACAGTAGGCTTGTACTTCTTGATTATTTTGCCGCTGCCGTCACCAGCAACTATCCTGTCTATGAGAAGCGGTTTATAGATAGTTCCACCGTTAGCGATGGTGGAATAAACCATCGCCACCTGTAAAGGCGACACGTTGAGCGCACCCTGACCAATAGCCAGGTTGACGTTATCGCCAGGCCCCCAACCCGGGTAGGGGACACCTGGCCCCGGCACCTGTCCCGAAGCATTCACCACACCGTCAACATCTG
Organism: Thermobaculum terrenum ATCC BAA-798; assembly: GCF_000025005.1. Lineage (NCBI taxonomy): Bacteria > Bacillati > Chloroflexota > Chloroflexia > Thermobaculales (SeqCode) > Thermobaculaceae (SeqCode) > Thermobaculum (SeqCode) > Thermobaculum terrenum. The sequence continues at coordinate 552,425 of NC_013525.1, read as the reverse complement.
GTGATCTACCTAACCACCACTTCTTGGCAAACTCAGAAAGGTAATCAAACCTCTTCTTGTATAGCGCCAGGCCAACCTCGTAGAAGACTATATCGCAGCTCTGCACAAGACCACTTTCCAGGCTTATCCAGCCGTGTCCTCCTGGCTTCCAGTCCCTTCTGGGGGGGTTCTCCCCCAGCTTGTTCCAGTAACCAGGGTCGTAGAACATGCTAGTAGGCTTGTATATACCAGCCTCAAGCGCTGCCGCCAGAGATATCGGCTTGAAAGTTGAAGCCATGGGGTAAGAGGACCCTGTAGCTCTGTTGATCAGCGGATAGCCTGAGCTCTTACGATTGAGAGCCTCCCATTCTTTCTGGGATATACCTACTACAAAATCGTTGGGATCGTATGAGGGCTCACTTACTAGCGCAAGAATATCGCCATTGTTGGGGTTCATAGCTACGATAGCTCCTCGGTATCCTCCCTTGGAGAGCTCCTGCTCAGCCTGTATCTGTAGGTCCAAGTCAATATTCAGGTAGATGTCATCCCCAGGGACTGCCCTGACCTCCTTTATGACCTTCACTATCTCGCCGTCAGGAGTGACGACTGCGAGCTTGCCACCAGGTTTGCCACGCAGGTAAGGCTCGCCCCAGGCCTCCAATCCGGCTCGACCTACCACATCGGTAGGAGAGTAGTCCTTATATTCCGGCTTCTTGAGATCCTCTGCGGTAATAGCTCCGACGTAACCTATCACTTGAGCCAATATAGGACCTTGTGGATACTCCCTGCCTACCCTCTCTTGGAAGGCAACACCAGGAATATCACCGACCTGCTTTTGCAGCTGCGCCGCCTGTTGCTTGGTGAGATCCCTGATCGGCATGAACCAGTCAGGCTGTCCTCCCTGATAACGGGACTTTATGTAATCCTCAGATACACCAAGCGCCTGGCTAAGCCTTTGAAGGAGCACCTTCTCATTCTTTATCTGACCCGGCACCACCCCTATCTGGGCTATAGTACCCTCTATTGCTAACGGCCTCCCCTTGCGGTCGTAGATGCTCCCTCTGGGTGCTGAATAGGGGAACATCCTTATAAGGTTGTCGCCGCTCAGGTCCTTGAATATCATGTTGGGTCCCCATTGGACCTTCCAAACGCCATCCTCCTTGACAAGGGTGAGGAGATTCTGCTCCTTGATATCTCCCACAAGGCGGGTATGAATGGTCACGTTAAATGGGAACCTGATTATGTTGCCGTTGCCAGCATTTATAGCATCTGAGGTATTGAGAGACGCATCCACAGATTGGATAGTAGCCATGGCAGCTATCTGCTGATAGCGGGTCACGAAGTATTGGCGATCGTACTGCTTCTGAGATTCGTCCGACAGAAGCTTGTACATGTCACTATAGCTACCTGCCTCCCAGTTAGCGATATACGCCTTGGCGGTCTCCACCGGAGACTTCGAGGGGGTAGATGTGGCCGTCGGCTTGGGTTGAGAAGTAGGCGTGGCTTCAGGAGTCACCACCGCAGTAGGTGGCACGTTATTGTTAGGAGAGGGGCTTGTAACTGTCGTCGGTCTAGATGTGGGTTGAGCAGCGATATTGGATGTAGGTGTAGCCTGCGGGGAGGCGCCTCTTAGCCCTATGTTGGACAGGATATTATTTCCTGCCCTGGTCGTATAGAGCAAGGAGCCAACGAGGATAACTACCACCAGAGCTATCGCCAGTATCCGTAGCCTCCTGGCCCTCCTCCGACGCCTATAACCCGAATATCTACCGTATCGGTACATTAGACCTCCTCTCCAATTATGTTCTGTTCCCTAAATGATAACAGACCAGGCACAACACTTCAGCTAGACAGTTCGTAAGCACCGAAGTATCATTATCCTGAGTCCTGCTATTATTCAATAAGGAGATATTATGTCAGCCAGAGAGCTTGCAGAGGTCATAAAACAGAATGTTCGAAGAGTCCTTGTGGGCGCCGATAAACCTACTGAGATGCTGCTGGTAGCGCTTGTTGCACAAGGACACGTGTTGATCCAGGATGTGCCTGGAGTCGGGAAGACAACTCTGGCGCGCGCCTTGGCCAAGTCCATCGATACCTCATTTAGTCGTATACAATTCACCCCTGACTTGCTTCCTTCAGATATCACCGGAGCCTACTATTACAACCAAAGGGAATCCCAATGGTTACTGCGCGAGGGCCCAATCTTCGCTGGTATCGTCCTGGCGGATGAGATCAACCGAGCAGCACCCAGAACCCAGTCGGCTCTGCTTGAGGCCATGCAGGAGGGACAGGTCACCATAGAAGGGGAAACCAGAGATTTGCCTTCTCCCTTTCTGGTAATAGCCACCCAGAACCCTATAGAGCTGGAGGGTACATTTCCTCTTCCCGAAGCTCAACTTGACCGCTTCCTTCTCAGGATATCCATGGGCTATCCGTCCAGAGAGGACGAGAAAAGGGTCTTGCTGACCCATTCCCCACAGAGCATCAGACATATCGAGCCTGTTACATCCACACGACAGATCTTGGACGCCACCGAAGAGGCAACTGCAGTCACGGTCGAGGAATCGATAGCTGAATATATAGTAGACCTAATAAGAGCCACCCGAGAGCATCCAGCAGTGCAACTGGGAGGAAGTCCAAGAGCCGGTACAGCACTCCTGCGGGCATCACGAGCTCTAGCTGCGCTCAGAGGCAGAGATTACGTCCTCCCAGACGACGTAAAGGAGCTAGCAGTACCAGTGCTGGCACACAGATTAGTTCTCACTCAGGAGTCGATGCTTCGTGGGCGAAGCGCAGAGGAAATACTGCAGGAGATAATCGAGCAAATACAGGTGCCCGTAGAGGCGGAAGCATAGGTCGTTATGCAGGAAAGACACCACGTCTACTGGCTAATATGCGGTCTGGTCTTGCTCCTTGGAGGAGCTATAGGCCGCAACATAGTGATCACCACACTGGGATTGGTGCTGGTCGGCACTGTAGGAGTCTCCTGGCTATGGTCTCGGTACGCACTCCGAGGAATAAGATTCCACAGGAAGGTCTTGAATCCCAAAATCTTCCCTGGGGAAAGCACCGAGATAGAGATGGAGGTCACCAATCTCAAACCACTCCCCATACCCGAGCTACGTATCCGTGAATACCTAGACAGATCACTGATTCCCTCGGGGACCACCAGCAGGGGGCCCTACGGCTCGAACGTACATATATGGCACCACGTATCGATAGGACCTCTAGAAAAGGTCAGGTGGCGTTACAAAGTGACGTGTACTCGCAGAGGATATTACAGAGTTGGCCCCATACTGATGAAGACCAGTGATCCTCTTGGATTCTTTGACAGTGAATCGCACGTTCCTGCCACTAGCAGAATACTTGTGTACCCAAGGTTGGTGCCTATCGAGCAGCTAGCACCCCAGTACAGGCTGCCGTTTGAAGGGAGCAAGACCACACCTGGTGTCATAGTAGACCCTAGCAACGTGGTCGGTGCAAGACCCTTCGTGCCCGAAGACACCAGGAGGCAGATCCACTGGAGAGCCACGGCCAGAAGCAGCCAATTGCAATCCAAGATCTGGAGGCCACTGCAGGCGCACAGCATGGTCATATGCCTCAATCTGGAGGGGACGACGGTTCCATGGGTACCTCCGGATATCGATAGTGTGGAGCTGGGCATAAGCGTGGCTGCAACACTCATAAATCAGGCCAGCCAATCCCGCTGGGCATGCGGGCTGATAGTCAACAGCCTTCATCCGGGCACATGGAACCCCGTAAACATCAGACCGTCACGAGACCAGAAAGCTTTCATGAACATGATGGAGATACTTGCCAAAATCCCAGCACATGAGAGCATGAAATTTACAGATGTTCTGGCTCGCGAGCGTCGCCAGTTCCCACAGGAGGCAATAATCGTAGTCATAACCTGCGTGATGACTCCGGGGATTGAAGAGCAGATCCACATCAATCGAGCGCTTGGGAGAGAGGTTATAGTTATAGATCCCAAGCTGGCGGTCACCAATAGCAAGCAGGCTGCAGCCTCTGCAATTACCGAGAACGTGAGGCAGGATTAGAGTATGCTCAGTCAGATCATAGCCCCCAAAAACTGGGTAATAGTTCTGTTGACAGGATCGGAATCTTGCTTGCTTTACCTCGCGATGCTGGTCTTCTCATCTGAGCCTCGCTTTGTTCCACCTATGATATGGATGTGGCTCCTGGGTGTGATCGCCTACTTTATACCTAGACTTTTTCAGGGTCGTAGCCACGAATTGTATGCAGGCATGACAATTAGTTGCTTCCTGGCAACTAGTGTGCTCTCAGTGAAATACCTATGCTACCCCCAGATCGCTTGGAGCGACGCCGACTGGATAAGGGACTACCTGCTTTCGCTGCTGGGCGAGGGGAATCTGTCTGTTCATAATCCGGGATTCGTATCCCTGGCAAGCATCATCATCTGGTTACGGCAGGTACTAAGGAACACTCCAGATTCCGAAGATATCGAGTACTATCTGCGCATTGCCGTCATACCCATCTCAATTCTCACTGTTATAGGGATAGGAAGACTAGGCAATAACCCCAGCGTTACATCGCTGATAGTACTATCCCTGGCAGGATGTTATACCTTGGGCATAGCATCCTTAGCCGTAAGCAACTCCTTCCGCCAGGAAGGCGAAGAGCTTATCGGCAAAGGGATCGTAGGAAGATGGCTAATCTCCTCCCTATTCCCAATAGCCATCCTGGCACTTCTAGGCATAGGCTTATCCCTGCTGCTGTACTCACCACAGACATCGCTGATAGACATCCTGTTGAAGATTGTCTCTACTATCTTGGGATGGATATTGCTCATCATTAGCCTGATAGTTCAATTGATCCTGGTACCAGTAATCTACCTCATAGCCAAGATCTTTGAGCCAGCGTTGAACAGGCTGAATCTGAACCCTCTACCCGAACGACCTCCCAGGAACGCTCAGGAAGACCTCGAACGTATCATCAGGCAACGCGGTGAGGGATTACCCCAGCACACGCTCGAGATCGCGCTGATAGTGGGTGTACTGCTGATAGTCCTGTTTCTGTTGATCAGGCACAGGCCATCCCGAGATAAACTTACCAAGGCAAGCGTACAAAGAGAGCACGCTTACGGAGACCTGGAACTGGGGAAGACCCTGCGTAACCTGCTGGCAAGGTTGGCCAGGCGGGGTAAAAAGATGGCCACAGATCCTCTTATGTTCCTCCTCAGAGACTCCAGATGGCGTTACACTGCCGAGGTAAGAAGAACATACCGGGAAGTACTAGGGCTCTACCGGGAAATAGGCAAACCCAGGCTGCCCTACGAAACCCCATTGGAACATAGCACTCATCAAGGGCTATCCTCGCTTGTAGAGCTAGCTGACCTCTACGATCTGGCCAGGTACAGCCGAAAGCCATTGACCGCACAGGATGCTGCAAGAGCTAGAGAACTTGCAGAGGAGATAAGAAGTAAGCTAAGGGTTGAAACCAACTCATCTTCTAGCCACAGATGAGCTGCTGATGCAGGACGTGAAACGCGACTACAGCCAACGCCACGTGAACGTTCAAGGACTTTATCTTGCCATACATAGGGATGTACACAGCGTTGTCACAGACCGATAGAGTCCTGGTCGTAACTCCATGGTACTCATGCCCTACAACCAGGCATACTCTGTCCGGATACTTCAAGGAATAATAAGGGACTGCTCCCTCAGCCACCTCGATAGCACAGGCCATGTATCCCATCCCTTTGAGCTCAACTAGAGCCTCGTCAGCATGCTCCACATACCGCCATGGGATACGCCTGTGCGCTCCTCTGCCAACACCAGCGATGGTTGAATCAGGAGGAGTCGGCGTCTTACCAGTTAGTATTATCTCCGAGGCCTCGCACCCATCAGCTATGCGAAAAGCAGCGCCCACGTTAACCGGGTCTTCCAGATCCTGTAGCAGGAAAACCAGGTCTACCTCTGGGCGCTGCACGCCTCTCAGGAAATCCTTCAATGCCTTCGCCTTCAGCTGGCGTAACCTGGGCTTGTCGCTCATGACTTATCCAGACCCCACAATACAAGAAAGTTGCTGGGCTGATCACTAGCGATAGGCTCCAGCAACTTTCTTGCTAACAGATATACTGACTCGGCTTTTATAGACTATTGCTCCTGGGACTCTGCCTCCGCAACTGTAGGACGCTCCTCAGCTGGAATCGTCACGGGTGTACCACCACCCCTACCAGCCTGACGCCTCTCCAGCCTGCGCATGAAGCGGTCTACCTGACCAGCAGTATCCACGATCCTTTGCTCGCCGGTGAAGAATGGATGGCACTTAGAGCAAAGGTCAACCCTTATATTGGGCTTGGTGGACCTGGTCTTCCAGGTATTTCCACAAGAGCAGTGAACTGTTGCTTCTACGTACTGAGGATGAATGTTTGGCTTCATAACTACACACCTATTGCTTCTTGATAAACTACTGAGCCAGAGGTACTACACTGACCTTCTTCTGAGTCTTGGAGTAGGGGGTGAACTTTACGGTCCCCTCTACCAGGGAGAAGATCGTATAGTCCTTACCAAGGCCCACGTTATCACCCGGCCTGATCTTGGTACCCCTCTGGCGAACTATGATCATGCCAGGCTTGACATACTCACCATCGAACTTCTTGACGCCCAGGTACTTAGGATTGCTATCTCGACCGTTTCTAGAGCTTCCAACACCCTTCTTATGAGCCATCTGTGCCTCACCTCACTTTCTAGGCAACTATTTCGTCTATCTTTACTCTGGTGTAGTTCTGCTTGTGGCCTGCCCGCCTGCGATAACGCTTCTTAGCCTTGAACTTGAAAATCCTGATCTTAGGTCCCCTCTCCTGATCCAGGACGGTAGCCTTTACGAGAGCCCCCTCTACTGTAGGGGTCCCAACTTTGACGTTCTCGCCATCGGCAACCAGAAGCACGTCATCGAACTGAACGGCCTGGCCAGCCTCTGCAGGCAACTTCTCCACACTAAGCTGATCACCAACAGCTACCTTATACTGCTTGCCGCCGGTGCGAATTACAGCGTACAATTACTATCCCTCCGTCGAGATGGTAAGAAGCTTTCAAATGAGCAAACAACAAAAAGCAGGGCAAAATGCCTTGCCCTGGCGACTGCTAATTATAACAACTATCTCTCGCTAGCGTCAAAATCGTCACTTATATCCTTGCGCTTCACCAAAGCCCAAACCATGCTCAAAAGAGCAAATATGCTTATGGCGACCGCTCCCGGCTCTCCGTACTTGCCCCCTATGCGAGCTATGCGTCCCCATGGCAGGTTAGGAAATTTCAGGCGCCCCAAAGTATATAGGGCTTTATAGATCTCATATCTGCTTATCTTGCTCTTGCCCGCTATCCTGTCCACGAAGATTATGGGCAACTCAACCACCCGCATGCGCTGCGTTTCTACCTTGTAGAGCATCTCTATAAGGAAGCTATACCCACTGGAAAGGATGGTATCAGGATCTACCCTTATAAGAGTCTCTCTTCTATAGCACCTGAAACCTGCGGTGCAGTCATGAGCAGAAAGTCCCAGTACCGTCCTGGCCAGCCAGTTAGCGAAGCCGCTTATAAACCTGCGGTGCACCGGCCAACCGGAAGTACCACCTCCTGGCACATAACGAGAACCTATGACCAGATCTGCCGAAGCAGCGAGCTCAAGCATCTTCGGCAAATAGCACGGCTGATGGGAGAAGTCCGCGTCCATGGTTATTATGTATCGGTAATCCCTGTCTAGTGCGAACTTGAAGCCAGCCCGATATGCGGTACCTAGACCAAGCTTTCTGCTTCTCTGCATGAGATGCACCTGAGGGTGTTCTCTCTGGAGAGCCTTTACGACCTCGGCGGTACCATCAGGGCTGTTATCATCTATTACCAGGATATCGAAATCATCACTTTGAGCCAGGATCTCGTTTATTAGATTACCTATGTTGTCACGCTCGTTGTAACATGGCACTATAACGAGCGCTGGCCTGATACTTTTCAAGTCCTTCGCAACTCCTTGCAAGAGTTAGTAGATCACAGAATACAACAATACCTCTAATAGCATAAAATCAGCCACAGATGGAACCACAAATTCAAGGCTGAAGCAATTTGACCATCTAGGCAACCCTTTGTCAAGGGCTTGCGCACTACTTGTAGGTTATAATGCGGCTCGAACATGAGACTTCATTTGGGAGGTTAGGGAGATGTATGTAATTGTGCTGGCAGGTGGCGGTGGGACTCGACTATGGCCCCACAGCAGATCCAATAACCCCAAGCACCTGCTAAGGCTGGTAAAGTCGGATACTACTATGATCCAGGAAACGGTCAGAAGGATTTTGCCGCTTACATCCCCGGACAAGATCCTGGTGGTCACTAACCACAAACACGCAGATGAGGTAAGAAAGCAGCTTCCTGAGATCCCTCATGATAACGTGCTGGAAGAACCAGTCGGGCGTAACTCAGGACCAGCCGTCGGCTACGGAGCGCTGCATGTGGCCCATGTTGACCCTGAGGCAGTTATTCTGACCTGCCCAGCAGATCACGTGATACTCAAGGAGGAAGAGTTTCGTTCTGCCGTAAAGGCGGCTGCTCAGGTAGCCCTCGATAACTACCTGGTCACCATGGGCATATCTCCAGGCTATCCGGATACAGGCTACGGTTACATGGAGCTGGGAGAAGAGATAAAGCAAGTCGATGGCTATAAAGTCCACAGGGTGCTCAGGTTCACTGAGAAGCCCGACCTGCAGACAGCCACCGAATATGTGAACAGCGGCAGGTTCGTATGGAATAGCGGCATGTTCATCTGGAAAGCCTCGGTGATCCTCGAAGAGATCTCCAAATACATGCCCAATCTGCACGCGGCACTCCAAAAGATCAAGGATGTAGTAGGAACTCCAGAAGAACGCCATGTAGTTAATGAACTGTGGCCACAGCTGGAGGATCTCAGCATCGACTATGGAGTGCTTGAGAAATCTGACAGAGTGGTTACCATACCTGTAGATATAGGCTGGAGCGACGTAGGTGACTGGGGAGCACTCGCGGAGATCCTCGAAAAGGACGAGAATGGGAACTCCCTAATAGGGGATGTTATGACGTTCGACACCCGAAATTCATTAATATATAGCTCTGGATGTCTGGTAACCACAATCGGACTGGAGGACATGATAGTGGTATCGACTGGAGATGCCGTGCTAGTGTGTCCAAAGAGCAGGGCTGAGGAGGTGCGCAAGATAGTTAACAAGCTGAGGGAGATGGGCAGAGATACCCACCTGTAGGAGTTCTACTATTGGCATAATTGCTGCTCTCGGCGTGTTATAAAGTCGGATGATATATTCATCCTTGACATTGCGATTACCTGAGTACTAAGCTTGTGATCCAGTTCGAAAAACATTAAGTTCGAATAAATAGAGGTAATCCTTAGAGGTTGATAGAGCATGGCAAACAAACTAGTAATAGTTGAGTCGCCTACCAAGGCCAAGACGATCAGCAGATATTTGGGCAGAGGCTACTCGATCAAAGCCTCTATGGGGCACGTCCGAGACCTCCCCAAGAGCAAGCTGGGAGTAGATACCGAGCACGACTTCCAGCCACAGTACCTCATACCCAGAGATAAATCAAAGACAGTTAAAGAGCTCAAGGAGAGCGTGGCCTCGGCACGAGAGGTGTATCTAGCAACTGACCCCGATCGTGAGGGGGAAGCTATCGCCTGGCATCTGATACAGGCCACTGGTATGGACACTAGCAAAGCCCGAAGAGTCGTATTTCACGAGATAACACCAGATGCAGTACGCAACGCCATGGCTAATCCTCGCGAGATCGACATGAGGCTCGTAGATGCTCAGCAAGCTCGAAGAGTCCTTGACCGACTTGTCGGCTACAATATCAGCCCTCTTCTATGGAAGAAGGTCAAGAGAGGACTATCGGCAGGAAGAGTACAATCAGTGGCCCTGAGACTGGTAGTTGATCGTGAGCGAGAGATCCAGTCCTTTGTGCCAGTAGAATACTGGACCATCTCTGCCGACCTTGCCAAGCAACCAGCGAAGGGCAGGAAGCCGAGTCGGAAGGATCAGTTCAGGGCCTTACTGGTAAGGATCAACGACGAGAAAGTAGAGATCTCCAACGAGGAGCAGGCCAGGGCGATAATCGAGGCTCTGGAAGGTGCCACGTACAAGGTACTTGAAGTCAAGCAGCGGGAGATCCAAAGAAAGCCCGCGCCTCCCTTTATCACCAGCACCATGCAACAGGAGGCATCCAGGAAACTTAATTTCAACGCCCGCCGAACCATGAGCGTGGCCCAGAGTCTATACGAAGGAGTATCACTGGGCGATGAGGGTGATGTCGGTCTAATAACTTATATGAGGACCGACAGTACCAACGTGGCTACTGTGGCTCAGGAAGAAGCCAGGCAGGTCATTGCCCAGTTGTTTGGGGACAAGTATCTCCCTGAAAAGCCGCCGGTATACACCAAAAAGGCCAAGAACGCTCAAGAAGCACACGAGGCCATAAGGCCCACCAGCGTCAAGAGGCATCCTGATGCCATAAAGCAGTACCTTACATCTGACCAGTACAAGCTCTACAAGCTTATATGGCAGAGGTTTATAGCCAGCCAGATGGCCAACGCAATAATAGACGGCACCACCGTCGATATAGCAGCAGAACCCAGGAGCGGTGGAGCCCCCTATATCTTCAGAGCTACAGGCTCGGTAATAAAGTTCGATGGCTTTTTGGTAGTGTACCAGGAAGGCAAGGACGACGATCAGGAAGAGGAGCTGGGCAGTAAGGCTCTGCCTCCTATGACAGAGGGAGAGGTGCTGAACCTGATACAACTGTTGCCTGAGCAGCACTTCACACAACCTCCCCCGAGATATACCGAGGCATCGCTGGTGAAGGCTCTGGAGGAACAGGGTATAGGGAGACCTAGCACCTATGCCATAATCCTCTCCACGCTGCAGGAAAGATACTACGTGGTCAAAGACGGCAAAGCATTAGTACCAACGGAGCTGGGTATGCTCGTCAACGACCTGCTGGTCGAGCACTTCCCGGACATAGTCGACGTAAACTTTACATCTCAGATGGAAGAGGAGCTAGATGATATAGCCTCCGGAGAGCGCGCATGGGTGCCGGTGATTAAGGAATTTTATGGGCCGTTCGAGCGCAAGGTGCGCATAGCGGAAGAAGAGATGCAGAAGGTTGACATTCAGGACGAACCGGCAGGCGAAAACTGTCCCAACTGCGGCAGACCCATGGTCTTCAAGATGGGCAGATATGGCAAGTTTATAGCCTGCTCTGGTTTCCCTGAGTGCCGTACGACCAAGGCCATAGTCAACCGCACAGGGGTGCAGTGCCCAGCCTGTCGGCAGGGAGAACTGGTTGAGAGGCGTTCCCGCAAAGGCAGGAGATCTATCTTCTATGCATGCGACAGGTATCCAGATTGTGAGTTCACGATAAGCGCCAAACCCCTTCCACAGCCCTGCCCGGCCTGCGGTGGCCTCCAGGTCGAAGATGGCAAGAACGGGCAAAAGTGCATCAGGTGCGACGGGCAGGGAAATATACTGCAGAAAAGCGCTTAGAGAAAGTAATTGGAGGCCGTTATGGCCTCCAATTACTTTACAAATAACTCTCCAGATCAGGAGAGTAGGCAGCGTACAACTTACCCAGCTAGCCCCAAAGAGTCCTAATGCAGGGAATTAGGCTGTGTCTGCGGGCACTTCCACCCTCTCGAGCCTTACCCCAGCATTTTCCTGGGATGTAGCCTGCTCGCCCTGTTCCACAGTTTGCTGGCTTCCCCTCACACTGCGAACGGCCTTAGGAAGTAGTGCCACGAGCAATAGCCCAGTGGCCATCCCCGAGCCCAACATCAAGAATCTGCGGGATGTGCTGATCCCCTGCTTGCTCAAGTTCAGGGACTGCAGTTTGTGCAATATCTCCTCGTTTCTTTGAGCAACGCTCTTTATAATAGCCTCCTGCCTGGATTGTAGGGCTTCCATAACCACCTGGATCTTATCTTCAGGGATATCGAATGTCTCGTTTCTCCACACAACTTCAGGTATAGGAATGGAGATCTTAGCCATAGCTCACTCCTCTATACTAGATAATGCACTTCCAGCAAGGCATGGTATAAGAATAAAACAATCTCTCCCTTATGACAAATCCTGCTTCCTGCATTGATCTGGTAAATAAGCCCTATGTTTGGCCTAACGCCCATCCTAAGGATTAATCGACCTTAGAACATCTGACTGAAGGTGCCAACAAGTAACAAGTGGGATTATCTCAGTGCCTGTTTTTATTTATGTGATTAACGCTAGTCTAATTGATAATTACAAACTTAGATATTGACAATATTACGCATACGTACATCGCAATGTAAATAACTCGTTATTTTAGTGTATAAGGAAGAATGAAATGTTAATAACAAAAAAGTATATGGCGATCACTACAACTTTCATTTGCATATTAGCTTTAGCTACTGTAGCTCAAGCAGAGGGTAGCTGGACCTCATATATAACTGGTGCATTGACAGGGTTTGATTCGCGTACGTGGTACGATGGGCACATGGACCATGCGCACACAAAGATTAGATTTGCCGGATGCCGAGATAATAACTATGCCAATGACCCAAACGATAATGTTACAGTCCAACTGACGAAAGAAGGTTTTTTGTAGATAAAAACATGGGGAGAATTAATTTCTTCTGTTGGAACTCTGCGACAGGAGATTACGGAGAAATGCAAGAGGCTGGTAATTATCACTTTACGGTTGTAGAAATAAACGGTTGTACCAATTGTAGCTTCAATATAAGTACATCTAATCCCGGAGTTTGGGTGTCTTACTAAGCCCTACACTAGCATGTTGAAAAATCTTGTTAATAAAATACTGCTTGGTACTGAAGCAATAAAATCTCGGTGTAAGGTAGGTAATTGAGCAAAAAGAAAATGAGCATTTCTTTTAGAGGAATTACATTTCGTTATTGGAGATCAGCATCGCCGGTCTTGGACGAGTTCTCCTGGGATGTGCCCATGGGTAGAACGGTGTTGCTAGGGCCTAATGGCGCAGGTAAGACCACACTGTTGTCTATCGGTGCTGATCTATTGCGACCCAAACGTGGCCAGGTGCTTTTGGGGAATCTCAACCCGAGACGACGTACACAGAGAGGGCAGTATAGAAGAGCTGTCGGCTGGATGCCTCAGCAGATACGCGCAGTTCCAGGGCTGACTGCAAGGGAGCAAGTGGCCTATGCAGGCTGGCTAAAAGGACTGAGCAGGTCAGGCGCTTGGGAATCTGCTGCTCAGGCTCTGGACAGAGTGGGGCTAAGGAACCTAATGGATAGAAAGGCTTCTGAACTCTCTGGCGGGCAGTTGCGAAGAGTAGGTTTGGCACAAGTCCTGGTACACAGTCCATCAGTAATGCTTCTAGATGAACCTAGCGTGGGACTCGATCCTGCCCAAAGAGCACGTTTTCGAGAGATACTATACGAGTTACCACCAGATATCCCTGTAGTGGTATCTACTCATCAGGTCGATGATTTATCAGAGTTGTTCAATACGGTCGTGGTGCTAGAATCTGGCAAGCTACGCTTCACGGGCACTGTAGAGGACTTCATGTCACTGGCTCCCTCTAATCTTGATGGTCGCAACGCCGAGATCGCATACTCTAAGGTGATCAATGGAGAGTATTGATGCCATTTCGTACCATCTTACGTATTAGTCCAGCTGTTTGACTCTTTCCTGCCCTAGTAGTCATTTCAATAGCTATTTCGAATACTATAATTACACCACCAGAGCCTTACTCGCCCGCATTGACTGGTGCAGGTGAATTCGCGATCGTATTGGTAGCTCCGATCTGCGCTGCAATTGCAGCATGGGAAGGAGGCCGCCTGCGGCGTGCTCGTTGGTGGCGTCTCCCACACGTACGTTCTTTAGCTTATATTGCGCTCTCAGCACTTGTAGCTCCCATTTGTGTAGGATGGATTACCATTGTAATTTCCACAGCATTTAGACTATTGAATGGAGAAATCTTGTTACCTGACCTACGTATATTATCTGTAGCCTTTGTTGTCATCCTGGCACAGGCCGTATTAGGATTCACGATCGGTATCTGGCTGCCTACCGTAGTAGCTGCCCCACTAACGTTGATAGCATTGTTCTTATGGATGACCTTACCTCCTGGGCTCAATACATTTTGGGTAAGGCACTTAACCGGCGATTTCTCTGGATGCTGTAGCTTGAACACTGATATTGCTCCCAGTGCCATAGCGGGCTCAATTCTCCTGGCACTAAGCTTTCTAGTGGCATCTCTAATCCTTTTGACCCAGAGGATAGGGCTTATTCGCATATCCGCCTCCCTGCTAATAGCTATTGCGGGTTTCACATTGGGAGCATCACTGGTAAGAGGATTGGGTCCAGAACCTCTAGTTCCTCGGAATCCCAAATTACTGGTTTGTTCAAACCAATGGCCCAAAGTATGCGTGTGGCCAGAGCACAAGTCCAGACTTAATGAGGTATCTGAAATCGCAAGAAGAGCTGCTACTGCCTGGAAGTCAACCGGAATAAATGTGCCAAATACCTTCTCTGAGTACAGTTCACTTCAACGAAATGAAAATAGCTTTGGCTTCAGCATCCTGGCGAATAGAGTCATCATCACTAACTCAATGGCCTATAGCATGCTACCTCCGACGCCTGATTGCCCTGAGGATAAGCCCTGGTTAGGAGGCGAAAACCAGGAGTATCTGAATGCTTGGTTAGACGAGGTGGCGGGACTAACTCCCAATCAAATCTCTAGTGTGTTCTCCCCAGATGTACTGCAGACTGTAGCGCGAGTGCGTCACATGTCAATATCTGAGCAAAGGGCATGGTACGAAAGGAATTTCCGTATGGCACAGAGGTGTGCATCCATATCGCATCGCTAGCTTTATAGAGGTGAATGAATGACTTTATGGCTCAAAGTGCGCCGTGCTTGGATATGCACAATAACTGTTTTGGTGACAGTCCTTCTAATTGATCTATCCAAGTACTTATACCTGGCAATACCCAACCTCCTCGGCGGTGATATGCTCAAGATGCCGATGCCTCTAATACTTGGAATAGCTATATGCATAGTTCTGGGTTGGGGGTTAGGGAGCGGAAACCCTCCTCTAGAGGCAGTTGCCAGTCGCCCAACACAGCTACTTGATACAACCTATACTCTAGCTATCACACTATTAAGCCTAATTTTATGCATCATATTGCATTCGATAAGCAAAGCTGACGTCATCCTTGCTGCCGGACGTAACGTGCTAGGCTACGCAGGAATTATGTTGTTAGGACGGAGTTTTCTTGGATCAAATGCAGCTACCGTTCTACCCACAGGGTTCGCGATTATTGTAGCTATGCTCGGACAAGACCAATACGGTAGAACCTATGACTGGGCTTGGCCACTGGCGGGATCCGAATACAAGCTGTCTTGGGTATTGGCTGCGATACTCCTTATTGTTGGAATTACTTGTTATTTGGGCCGAATGACAATCCTGAACAATAGCGCTTGGGGAAACGAAAACTAAAGCTTTGCGCAAATCTAAACCTAACATATAGCATTTCTAGGAAGGACTTAACTAAAAAGGACAGTGGCCAGGAATGGCTCACCACTTCCATTCCTGGCCCTCGGAGGGATGTCTGCTCCAAACTTCCTGTCCCTACTTTTAATAACGCATAATAGTTCCAAAAGTTTCCATCCAAAATAAAAAGTAATTAATTTTCCCCTTAATTCGAGCTTTACAGGCTTGAGTGTAAAGCTGTAAGCCGTGAACAGGTGTATGTATAATAGATGCGGTTACTTTCGGAGGGAGCAATAAATAAAGTATGTGGCAGGCTCAAACTTTCATGTCTCAGGATGAAGAAACCGCCCTGGCTGAGATGCTCACATGGCTCAATGAAAACGAAGAGATCATAGTTGAGTATCAGGCTATACAAGTTCACCAACCTGACGGTACCCATGTTTGTGTAGTCGCGTACCGAGCTCGTCGTCTAGAGCCGCAGGCTTTTATTACTTAGATGCTTCTAAGTCACGAACACATAAAAAGTAGCTTCGAATCGCTCTACCCCTTTGAACTGGATGATTTTCAGAAGGAGGCTATAGACGCCTACCTTAAGGAGGGCTCCGTGCTCGTGGCTGCCCCCACAGGTACAGGCAAAACCGTAATAGCCGAGTTCGGAGTACATGATGCGTGGCTAAGGGGTCATCGCGTCATGTACACCACGCCCATCAAGGCCCTCAGCAACCAGAAGTACAGAGATTTCAGAGCCAGATACGGCGACGATGTAGGACTGCTCACCGGAGACGTGATAGAGAATAGCCATGGGCGCATACTGGTAATGACAACTGAGGTCCTGCGTAACATGCTGCTACAGACTCCCTGGGAGCTGGAAGACGTAGCATGTGTGGTCTTCGACGAGGTGCACTATCTATCTGACCCAGAGCGAGGTACGACCTGGGAAGAGGCCATAATCCTATGCCCAGAGCACATACAGCTGATATGCCTGTCAGCCACGGTATCTAACGCTCAGGAAATAGCCGACTGGATAAGCAGGGTACATCGGCCCACAAAGTTGATAGCTCACTACGAGAGGGCCGTACCACTTTCCTATTACTACTTCATAGATAACACTATCCTGCCGGCCTTTGATAAGAACGGCAAGCTCAACAAGAAGCTCCTTAACCTTGGCGGAGAAGCAAGGCAGAGGTTCAGAAGGCGTGTGAACTTGTCCGTCCAAGAAAGCTTGGAGAGTGAGAGAACGGAACCCAAGCCTCCAGATATCGTCCGTGTCCTGAGAGACAAAGACATGCTGCCTGCTATATATTTCCTTTTCAGCCGCAAGGATTGCGAGATCGCAGCCGAGCTATGCAGGTCTATGCGCCTGCAACTAGTAACCAGCAAAGAGCAGAGAGACGAGATAAAAAGGGTTATAGACTTGTTCTCTCAGAGGATGCTGCCAGAGGATCGCAATCTTGCGCAAGTGAAGACAGTGCTGGACCTAGCCAGACAAGGGATAGGCTTCCATCATGCGGGGTTGCTCCCCATCCTCAAACAGCTCGTGGAGGAGCTTTTCTCCAGAGGACTTATGAAGGTCGTATTCGCCACCGATACTCTGGCCCTGGGAATAAACATGCCAGCCAGATCAGTGGTTATAGGACAGATGAGCAAGTTCGATGGGCAGGGAGTGCGCCCCCTCATACCCAACGAGTTTCAGCAGATGGCAGGTAGAGCTGGGAGGAGAGGCATAGACAAAATAGGGCATGTAATTGTCCCCTACAGCTCATGGGTAAGCTTCAGGGAAGCCATGGAAATAGCTACCGGAGAACTCCACCCCGTACAGAGCGCTTTCGTACTTCGCTATAACACCGTTCTCAACCTCTGGGATCCTCCCAAAGGCGACAGGGTGCTGTATGTTCTGCAGCAGAGCCTAATGCAGTTTCAAACCAACAGGCAGATCCGTGAGCTATCGGAAGAAATCAAGCAGTGGCAGGTTCAAATAGACTCCATAGACAGGGGCTGCCTCATAGGTTATTCCGATGGCGAGGAGCTGCTTAGCGAGTATCAGGAACTCAACCACACACGTACAGCCATCGCTAAAAGACTGGAGGAGCTAAGGAGAGAGCAAAGAGCCCTGCAGGAAAGACTCAAAGAGCTTCCCTGGAAAAAGCCTTCCAGGGAAGCTCTGAGGAAACTCTTTCGATCTCTTGTCCCTGGGACCATGGTTCACCTATCCCAAAAGGGATGGTGTATATATGCTGGCAGGAGTGCAGATGGCACCATACATCTTATATGCGATGGCAAAGTACACAAGCTCGCTGCCTACAACGAGATAGACTATCTACCTAACCCCGAAGATCGCATAGACCTCCCGATAGAGATTTCGGAAGATGTTTGTTCAGGCGAGATAGTTGAGCTGGATGAACTCGTATGGCGCAAGCTACAGGCTAATATCCAGCAACTGGAACTACCAGATCTCGAAGCACTAATACGCAGACACCGAGAACAGATAGCTCTATCCATCTCTGATCAGATGGAGGCCTTGAAATTCGACGAGGAGCAGACCCAGGCTGAGCTCAACGACCTTCTAGAGCGTATACGCAACCATCCATGCGATGCTTGCGAAGTCCGTAAGCAGCACCAAAGGAACATTAGAGAAGCTGCTCGCCTGATGCAGAGAAGAGCAGAGGCCGAACTAGAGCTGGAGGAGCGATCTCGCGAGAGCGAGCGCCAGATCAGAAAAGTTCTCAAAGGCATAGTATCGGTGCTTCACCAATTTGGATATCTAGAGGATGGATACCAAACCGAGAAAACAGATCTGCTTGCCAATCTGTTCGACACTAACGGATTAATCATCTGCGAGATGATATACAGGGGTTATCTTGACAACCTGTCACCTCCAGATATAGCAGAAGTGTTATCATGGTTTGCTTATGACCGAGATCGTCAGTTCAGCAACATGCACATACTCCCCAAGCACCTTATCAACCTCAGGAGGCAGTTAGATGATCTGGAGACCAGGATACTGCGTGCTGAATCCAGAGCAGGAGTCCAGATCTCACAAGGCTATAACCCATACTTCTTCGGTATGATGCGAGCGTGGTGCAACGGCGCCAGCCTGTCACAGATCCTGGACAAGGTGGATATAGGCGAAGGCGATCTGGTCATGACCTTCAACAAAACCCTGGATCTCATCAGGCAGGTCAGAGATATGCTCGTGCAGGCAGACCCTGGATCACCCTTGCTTCCAAAACTTGACCAGGCGACCGCACTTGCACGCAGAGGCATTATAGAGCAGAGCTACAGACTAGGCTTCAGCCTGGATGACGATACTAAAGAGATCGCAGAGTCTCCATTACCAGAGAGCACTATAGAGTAAATAGCCCCGAGAATCGAGTCCTTGAACAAGAGAGCCCCAAACTATATCATGACTATCCCTCCAGAAATGGCTGTCCGGTGGCAAAGCAGCCAGCCCCACACGGGATTCCTAACAAGGAGCCTATAATGTGTAATATTTCTCCTCCAAGTGGCGATATACATATGGAAAAGGCACTCGGAGGCTACCAATCACACCATGACACCAAACGCACAATCATTTGAGGTACAAGAGAGGGAAAGGCTGGTACGGATCTACAGGAGTCTTACTGGAGATCCAGATACCGCTGAAGATCTGGCACAGGAAGCCATTATCGAGGCCTGGCGCAACAAGCACAAGCTTCATGACCCGTCCGGCAGGTGGAGGTGGCTGTCCAATATAGCTCGTAAGGTTTACCTGCGATGGTCAAGAGATAGGGCCAGAGACTACAGGCGCATGGAGATTGTTGGCCAAGATTTGTCCAACAGGCTAGAGCTCATGGAGGATCCGGAGCTGTCGATCGAGCTTGAACGTGAGGAGCTAGCAACAATACTTGACGAAGCCTTACGCCATCTTCCGGCAGAGACCAGATCCATCCTCCTGCAGCATGTAGTTGAAGGAATGCCGCAGGCCGACATAGCTCGAAAGCTTGGGATTTCCGAAGGAGCAGTAGCTGTCAGAATACACAGAGGCAAACTGCTTCTTAGAAAGATACTCCTCTCCCGACCCGATTACGTAGGGATCTACAACATAGGTGCCTCGCCAAGCTCATGGCAACCCACAGATATATGGTGCCCCTTCTGCGGGTTAGACAAGCTACAGGGCAAGCTGGACCCGGCAACCGACACGTTTATGATGAAGTGTCCTACATGTACCCCGTCACCCGACGATCAGCTCATCAACGGGAGCAATATAGGTATAGCAAGATCCTATACCACACTAAATGGCGCGCTCAACAAACTCATGAAGGAGGCTTGCGAATATTATGGGCAGGGTTTACGCACTCGTAGGACGCAATGCCTAAGCTGTGGCACAACGATACCTTTGTGGATCGAGCTAGCTCCAGATAGCGAGTGTCCAATAAAAACCTCCATGCACTTCATCACCGCTATATGCCAGCATTGCCAGGAGGAGAGCAGGTCGTTGCTCGCCGGCCATGCTCTCAGTTTGCCCCAAGGCAGGGCGTTCTGGAAGGCCAACAAGAGGATACGTATGTTGCCTGAGCAGAACGTGGAACGAGAGGGAAGAAAAGCTGCGGTCACAGCCTTCGAGAGCGTTTCCAGATCCGCAAAATATGAGGTTGTATATGCGCTTGACAACTACGACATCCTACTCATCAACAACCGATAGCGAACGGTCTGCACTGGCAATAGACGTAAGAAATCTGACCAAGAAGTACAAGAACGGCAAAGTAGCCAACGACCATCTCTCACTACAGGTGGACAGAGGCACCATATTCGGCCTACTTGGGCCCAATGGAGCCGGCAAGACCACGCTGGTCCTGCAGATACTAGGGTTGCTGGCCCCAACTTCCGGAAGCATATATGTGGAAGGTATAGACGTTATAAGCAATCCTGAAAAGGTCAAGCCCCTGGCTGGATACATGCCACAAACCCGTATAGCCATGCGTAATTTGGAGGTAGATAGAGCCCTATACATCACAGGGAGGCTGCGTGGGCAATCTCACGAGCAAGCGCGCAAGCAGTCAGAGGGCTTGCTGGAGATGCTGGACCTAACCGAACATCGCAAGCAGTTTATTGACAGGTTATCTGGTGGACTACTAAGGGTGGCAGCTATGGGTATGGCACTAATGGGAGATCCCCATTTGGTAGTGCTAGATGAGCCCACCAACGAGCTGGATCCCGTCAGGAGAAGAATGGTATGGGATGTTATCCTTGGCCTCCAAGACTATTACAAGCACCCGGTCACTTGTCTTTTGGTCACCCACAACGTACTGGAGGCCGAAAGGATAGTTGAGAGAGTAGCCATAATAGACAAAGGCAAAGTAGCAGCCATAGGCACCCCTGGAGAGCTTAAGTCTCAGTTGGGTGATGAAGTTAGGCTAGAGGTGGTTATCAAGCCCGATGTCCTTACAGAAGAGATTGCTCTTAAGGTCGAAGAGACCCTGCATGATTTCGGAAGAGTCATCCCATTTCGTCAAGGTCAGTACGCGGTATTCGTCCCACGCGTGGGGGTAGGCAGCGCCACTGACAAAATACTTGGTGCGCTTGATGGCCTCGTGGATGACTTCAGGCTTTCCCCACCCTCCCTCGAAGACGTGTACATCCACGTTACCGGCAGCAAGATAGAGCTGGAGGATGAACAATGAGAAGATTTTGGCTGGAGGTACGTTACCTCTTCACTATTCAAATACTTGAGGAAAGGGGATGGCTGGCAGGTACTATATTCTTCACTACTGTGTTCCCCTTGTTGTTGGTGTTTGGTCTCGGGCTCATAGGCAGTGGACAAACTAAGGAGGGACTAACCTATATAATAACGGGCTCCACCATCTCTTCGCTTACTTTCGTAGGCATCACCATGGTAGGACAATCCCTGGGCTGGATGAAGGACCGAGGCGACTTCTTGTACTACGCATCATTACCTATCTCCAAGTCCAGCCTCATAGTAGCTGTCATGGCTAGCAAGCTGGTACTACAACTGCCAGGGATCATCGCAGCTCTGGTAGGTGGCACCCTGATGTACGACTTACACTTCAAACCTAATCCAGTAGTAATAATCATACTCCCGCTAACCGCGCTTGCTCTCTCAGGGCTAGGAGCTGCAATAGGATTGCTCAGTCCGAGCTATCAATTGGTTAACATTTTCAGCCAGGTGGCTGGCATTACAGTGATGTTCGCAGCCCCTGTGATGATTCCCTGGGAGAGTCTACCTAGAGTTCTCCAATGGTTTGGTTGGCTGCTACCCCCCTCATATGCTGCCGATGCATTGCGAAGGGCTGTGTTAGGCATAAATGACACAAGGCTCATGATGGATCTCCTGGTCCTGACAACATGCGCCCTCGTATCCATCATAGGTGTAACAAGGGGACTGAGGTGGCGTTTAAGATGATGTCTACGTATAACCTGCAAGAACTGCTGCGGATTTTTGCGCGAATTTGCACGAAATCTTGACGAAAACTATTGCTATCCCGAGAGAAGTTTGTTAAAGTAAATCACAAATAGAAACGCTGTGAAAGGGAATAGTAGGGGTAACGAAGACGCTCAGAGAGCCGAGGGCTGGTGTGACTCGGACGCTTCTTATCCCGAACGCGGCCCTGGAGCGGTCGGCCTGAAATCTTAGTAGGGTCGAACGGGTTACGCCCGTTAGCGCGCATGAGTGGTCGTCACCCGAAGGTGGCGGCAACAAGGGTGGTACCGCGAGGCAGCCCTCGTCCCTTGAGCTGGGATCGAGGGCTGTTGTGGTTTAAGGATCTCACAATGCTTGTTAGAGATTTTCCTGTAAAAACACAGAAGCTCTATCTAAACATCAAAGTCCTTAGCATTGGCCTTCTAGCAGCGATTGAGGGAGGTTGATGGTCAGGGGTTAGTCGGAAAAGTTGCCAACCACCTGACGAAGCCTCCCAGACCAGGAGGCTTCGAGCTTTATAAAACAAAATTTGTTTTTCAAAAAATCTTTGAGAAGAGGGTCTGGATATGGGGAAAAGAGAAGAGTTGCAAGCTACATGTAAGCGTCCATATGGAATGCCCGATGCTGAGGGACTATATGACCCTTCCTTTGAGAAAGATGCCTGTGGTGTAGCGTTTGTAGTTGACATCAAAGGAAGGAAATCCTCCGATGTCGTCCAGAAAGCACTACTTGCACTCCAGAATCTTTTGCATAGAGGAGCAGTAGGTGCCGAGAAGAATACTGGAGATGGCTCAGGCATTCTGATCCAGATCCCTCACAATTTCCTTAAGGCTGAGTGCTTGAAGCTTGGCTTCGAGCTACCTGAGCCCGGCGAATACGCCGTTGGCATGGTTTTCCTGCCCAAGGTAGAGGAACAAGCAAAGCCCTGCCAGGAATTGTTTGAGCAGGAGATAATGCGCGCCGGGCAAAAGGTGCTTGGGTGGCGCGACGTCCCGCAGGATAACAGCATGATAGGCGATATAGCCCGCAGCGGCGAGCCTCTGATGCGCCAGGTGTTCATAGGTAAAGGGGAGGCCATAGAGGACGAGGAGCACTTTGAGCGCGTGCTCTACCTCATACGCCGCCGAGTGGAGAAGGCGGTAGACAACTCGAACATACCCTCCAAAGACATGTTCTATGTACCAAGCCTCTCATGTAGGACTTTGGTTTATAAGGGCATGCTGTCGGCGGACCAGCTACCAGCCTACTTCGCCGATCTGAGAAGCCCCTTACTGGAAAGCGCTATCGCTCTGGTTCACCAACGATTCAGCACCAACACCTTTCCCACATGGTCCCTGGCGCATCCATTCAGGATGCTAGCTCACAATGGTGAGATCAACACGCTCCGCGGCAACATTAACTGGATGCGTGCCCGAGAAGGGCAGATGGAATCTGAGCTGTTTGACGATGATCTAAGGGACATCCTGCCCGTAATTCAGGAGGGAGGAAGCGACTCAGCAACCCTAGACAACGTCCTTGAGTTGCTGGTAAGAGCTGGGCGCTCTCTACCCCATGCTATGATGATGCTCATCCCCGAGGCATGGTCAGGCCACGAGGGTATGAGTGAGATCAAGAAGAATTTCTATGACTACCACGCCTCCCTTATGGAGCCCTGGGACGGACCTGCCGCGGTGGCCTTTACAGATGGCCGCCTGGTGGGTGCCGTCCTAGACCGCAACGGCCTGAGACCGGCCAGATATTACGTTACAAAGGATGATCAGGTAATACTGGCCTCGGAAGTGGGTGTTCTGGACGTAGCGCCAGAAGATGTGGTCTATAAGGGCAGGATTGAGCCGGGCAAGATGCTTCTAATAGATACCGTCGAGGGGCGCATAGTCGATGATGCCGAACTCAAGGCTCGTATAGCTAGTGAGAAGCCCTATGGCAGGTGGCTATCGGAGAACCGAGTCAAGATAGATGATCTGCCCGCACCTCCTCACGTGCCTGAGCCAGATCACAATACCGTACTCCAGCGTCAGCAGATATTTGGCTACACGCATGAGGAGAACAGGATCATAATCATCCCCATGGCAAAGAACGGTGAAGAGCCTATCGGTTCTATGGGCACAGATACCCCTATAGCTGTGCTCTCCGAACGACCACAGCTGCTATTCAACTACTTCAAGCAGCTGTTCGCTCAAGTTACCAATCCTCCTCTGGACGCCATAAGAGAAGAGCTGGTAACATCAGTGGACACCCTGCTCGGTCCTGAAAAGAACCTGCTTAAGCCTGAGCCCGATAGCTGCCGACAGATAGAGATACCTTCACCCATCATAGACAATGAACAGCTCGCAGCGATAATAAACTTCGAAGCTCCCGGATTCAAGACAAAGGTCCTGCCAATGCTCTTCTCAGCTCGCGATGGAGTAAAGGGACTGGAGAGAGCGCTCGATAAGCTCTTTGAAGAAGCTGACAAGGCCATAGATGAAGGCTACACGATACTGGTGCTCTCCGACAGGGGCGTAAATAAAGATCTAGCGCCGATCCCCAGCCTTCTGGCCACGGCAGGACTACACCATCACTTGGTACGCAACGGCAAGCGTACCAAGGTGGGACTGATAGTAGAGACCGGAGAGGCCAGGGAGGTACATCATTACTGCCTGCTCATAGGCTACGGAGCTGGCTGTATCAACCCATACCTAGCATTTGAGACCATAGATGACCTGATAAGAGATGGGCACATTACTGGCATAGACCACGCTACGGCCGTCAAGAAATACATCAAAGCGGTCAACAAGGGCGTGCTTAAAGTTATGTCCAAGATGGGTATCTCCACCCTGCAGAGCTACAGAGGTGCCCAGATATTCGAGGCCATAGGACTGAATCAGGAAGTAGTCCAGAAATATTTCACTGGCACCCCTTCCAGGATAGGGGGTGTTGGTCTCGATGTCATAGCTGAAGAGGCCCTGGCGCGCCATAGAAGGGCTTTTCCAGAAAGACCGATTCCAGGCCAGCCAGATCTGGAATGGGGTGGAGAGTACCAGTGGCGTCGAGACGGCGAGTACCACATGTACAATCCGGAGACTATAGCCAAGTTACAATATGCTACTCGCTCGGGCCAGTACAACATATTCAAAGAATACTCTCGCCTAATAGACGACCAGAGCAGGAAGCTAGCTACTCTGCGTGGCTTGTTCGAGCTCAAGTTCTCGGACAAACCTGTGCCCCTAGATGAAGTGGAGCCCGTAGAGTCCATAGTCAAAAGATTCGCCACCGGAGCCATGTCCTTTGGATCGATCAGCCAGGAAGCTCACGAAACCCTAGCCATAGCTATGAACAGGATCGGGGGTAAGAGCAATACGGGCGAAGGTGGCGAGGACCCAGCCAGGTATATCCCGGATCCTAACGGCGATTCGCGCCGCAGCGCCATTAAGCAGGTAGCGTCAGGCAGGTTCGGAGTCACAAGCGAATACCTGGTAAATGCTGACGAGATACAGATCAAGATGGCCCAGGGAGCAAAGCCTGGTGAAGGAGGACAACTTCCCGGGAACAAGGTCTATCCCTGGATAGCCAAGGTCAGGCACTCGACTCCCGGCGTGGGGCTGATATCTCCTCCGCCTCACCACGACATATATTCCATCGAAGACCTGGCACAGCTTATATATGACCTCAAGAACTCTAATCCAAGGGCCAGAATAAGCGTCAAGCTGGTGGCGGAGGTTGGGGTTGGGACTGTGGCAGCTGGTGTGGCAAAGGCTCATGCCGATGTCGTGCTCATCAGCGGCCATGACGGAGGGACAGGAGCCTCACCCATATCCAGCCTCAAGCATGCAGGTATCCCATGGGAACTGGGTCTCGCTGAAACACAGCAGGTCCTGGTCAAGAACAACCTCAGGAGCAGGATCGTCGTACAGGTCGATGGGCACCTCAAGACTGGTAGGGACGTGGTGATCGCAGCCCTGTTGGGAGCCGAGGAGTTCGGTTTTGCAACAGCTCCGTTGGTGGTACTCGGATGCATTATGATGAGAGTCTGCCACCTGAATACATGTCCTGTAGGCATAGCCACACAAGATCCAGTACTACGAAAGAGGTTTGCCGGTAAGCCCGAGTACGTGCAGAACTTCTTCTACTTCATCGCCCAAGAAGTCAGAGAGCTCATGGCTCAGTTGGGCTTCCGAACAATGGATGAGATGATAGGCAGAATAGACAAGCTCGACATACGTCCTGCCGTCAATCACTGGAAGGCTAAGGGAGTCGACCTATCATCGATCCTGCATCAGCCGGAAGAATACAAGTACTACGCGATAAGATGTACCGAGTCACAGTATCACGGACTGGAAACAGCGCTTGATAATCAGCTTATAGAGCTGTGTAAGGACTCTCTCGAGAACGGCACACCTATCCGGATAGAGATGCCGATAAGAAACGTCAACAGGACCGTGGGCACTATGCTAGGGAGCGAGCTCACACGCAGGCACGGAGGTAAAGGGCTCCCGGACGATACTATCCATATAAAGTTCAGAGGCTCTGCCGGACAAAGCTTTGGAGCCTTCCTGCCAAAGGGCATAACTTTGGAGCTGGAAGGAGATGCTAACGATCACGTTGGCAAGGGACTGTCCGGAGGCAAGATCATAGCTTATCCTCCAAGCGAGTCCAGGTTTGTTCCTGAAGAGAATATCCTGATAGGTAACGTGGCCCTGTATGGTGCTACATCTGGCGAGGCCTACTTCCGGGGGAAGGCTGGAGAGAGGTTTGCAGTCCGCAACAGCGGCGCCCATGCGGTAGTTGAGGGAGTTGGTGACCATGGCTGTGAGTACATGACCGGTGGCAGGGTAGTAGTACTCGGAAAGACAGGGCGTAACTTCGCAGCCGGTATGAGCGGAGGTATAGCATACGTCCTGAATGAAGACGGTAACTTCGAAAGAAGATGCAACCTGGAGATGGTCGAGTTAGAAGGACTGGAAGAGGATGATATCGAGACCATTCACAGGATGATACAGAAGCACTATGAGTACACGAACAGCTCGGTAGCAGCGAAAATCCTCGATAACTGGGACTACTACCTGCCCATGTTTGTGAAGGTTATGCCCAAGGACTACAAGCGAGTGCTACAAGAGCAGAAGCAGCAACCTCAGGAAGTTGTGGAGGTAAGCCATGGTTCGTAACAAACTTACAGCTTTCATAGAGATAGCTAGGCACGCTCCGCCTCGTAGGCCTGTCGAGGAGCGCGTAAAGGACTGGAAGGAGGTTTATGTCGACCTCCCTGAGGACGTCGTGCAAGTACAGGCTGCACGTTGCATGGACTGCGGCGTGCCGTTCTGTCATCGAGGTTGCCCGCTCGGGAACTTGATACCTGAGTGGAATGACCTTGTGTACAGGAATCACTGGAAGGAAGCTATAGAGAGACTGCATGCTACCAATCCTTTCCCCGAGTTCACTGGCAAGCTGTGCCCAGCCCCATGTGAGGATTCCTGTGTGCTGTCTATCAATTCAGACCCCGTAACTATCAAGCAGGTGGAATGGAAAATCATAGACCACGCCTGGAGGGAGGGATGGATCAAACCCAATCCACCTGCCATTAGGACAGGGAAGAAGGTCGCGATCGTAGGATCGGGCCCAGCAGGTTTGGCGGCCGCCCAAAGGCTGAATCAGGCTGGGCATTGGGTAACAGTCTTCGAACGCGATGACAGGATAGGTGGACTTATAAGATACGGTATTCCAGAGTTCAAGATGGACACCTCTATCCTGAACCGCAGGCTCAACCTGCTTGAACAGGAGGGGATAGTCTTTAAGCCAAACGTCAACGTGGGTGTGGACATCACGGCTGATGAGCTTCTAAGGGAATTCGATGCAGTAATCCTTGCAATAGGTGCAACCAAGCCCAAGGACATACGTGTTCCCGGCAGGGATCTGAAAGGCATTCACTTTGCGATGGAATACCTCACCATGCAAAATCGCAGGTGCGAAGGTGACTACATACCCGATTCTGAGTTCATCAGCGCGGAAGGTAAGGACGTCATTATTATCGGAGGAGGAGATACCGGAGCTGACTGCCTAGGAACCGCTCACAGGCAGAGAGCCAAGTCCGTAACACAGTTCCAGCTATGGGCTCCGCCACCTAAAGAGAGAGCTCCTAACAACCCCTGGCCAGAGCTGCCGTATGTCTTCACAATCTCGGCGGCACATGAAGAAGGTGGCACCAGAGAGTTCTGTGTATCCACCAAGGAGTTTATAGGTGATGAAAATGGTCACGTAAGGGCCATACGCGCTGCTCGCATAGAAGTGGAATACGACGAGCATGGCAGACGTCGAGCAAAGGAGATACCAGGATCCGAGTTTGAGATGCCAGCTGACCTGGTCCTACTAGCGATGGGGTATGCAGGACCGGAAACTGACGGCATCGTCTCGCAACTGGGACTTGAGCTAACAGAGAGGGGTAACATAGCTACAGACGCTCAGAAGATGACTAAGATACCTGGAGTGTTCGCTGCAGGTGATGCCCGCATAGGACAGTCTCTCATCGTATGGGCACTGCAGGAGGGTAGAGACGTAGCAAAGTATGTCGACCTCTACCTGACGGAGAACCAGAGGGACTCAGGGCAGGAAAAGAACTACGCTGCGTAGAACAAAATCTAGAGAAGATGTAAACGGGAGTGATGCCAGCGTCGCTCCCGTTTGCATTTGGCATAGTTCTCAATTTCTTAGTATGCTATAGTTCTAGAAACAAAATATATAATTTGGCCGAATCCCTTGAAGGGAACGGGGGAACCAAAAGTAATTGGGGTGAAGTCCGTCTGGACAGGGTAGCCTTTCGACCCTAACCCGTCAGCTAACCCCGTAGGCGTACGAAAGGAGGCAATCACAGGACCATACCGCTTGGCCCGGAGCAAGCCTCCGGGCTTTTCTTATGTCTCATTATTTTCCTGTTTAACTGGAGGTGGGTATGAGCAAGCATGCTCTTGGAGCGATTATTCCCGCTGCAGGGCTTGGTGAGAGGTTGCAGTGCGTCGGCAGTCCTAAGCCCCTGGTAAAGATCGGAGGTCTGACCCTGCTTGAAAGAACCATCCGCACGCTGAGATTGGGAGGGGTAGATGGAAAGATCGTGGTCGTAGTAGGCCATAGGGGTGATGAAGTCTCAAAGTTCGCCGCTTCCAGAAAGCTGGATGTGGTTATAGTTACAAATCCGGATTACCAAAGGGGTAACGGTACATCCGTGATGGCAGGGCTTGATCATATGCCCGAGCGATTCGTAGTGGCAATGGTGGACCACCTACATCCACCCCAGTCTGTGAAGACATTACTGGAATGCGAGGGTGATTTCGTCGCCGCTGTAGATACGAAGCCAAGTTTTGCAGATGTCGAAGAGGCTACCAAAGTGCGACTGGAAGGCGACAAGATCCTGGACATCGGTAAAAAGATACCTGAGTTCAATGCGATAGACACCGGTCTTTTCCTGTGTCACAGGGATTCGCTCAGGGAATTAGTCCCAGCACAGGATGAAGCCTTGAGCTGGAATACGGTCAAACGTATGTGGCTGGCTTCCGGCAGGCAGATAATTGCCTGTGACCTCCAGGGTTTGCCCTGGATTGACGTCGACACTCCAGAAGATATGGCAAAAGCCATAGATGTGATCATGAGCTGGGCACCCTCGGGGAAGGATGGCTTTGTCTCCAGAAACTTTAATAGGCACATAAGCAGGCGAATAACCCGATTACTGGCCAACACACCTACAACGCCCAACCAGATAAGTATCATGAGCCTGCTGCTGGCTGTAGCTGGTAGCTTGCTTATCGCCAGAAGAGCTTATGTCCCTGGAGGACTACTAGTACAACTGTCCTCGATAATAGATGGTTGTGATGGGGAGATAGCAAGGGTCAGGCTACAGCAGTCAAATCAAGGAGCTATATTTGATTCCGTATTGGACAGATGGGCTGACTCCGCAGTAATTACAGGCATGGCACTAAGCTCTGAATCTAGATCCTCTCTCGTAGCAGGCTCCCTAGCCCTTTCAGGTAGTCTGCTAGTACCTTACTCCCGAGCAAGGATAGAGGCTGAACTAGGACAGATACCCTCGAGCATGTTATCTATAGGCATGACAAGAGATGTACGTTTAGCTTTACTGGCAATTGGTAGTATACTAAGAAAGCCAAGAGAGACACTGCTTTCTATAGGACTGCTGTCAAACTTGGAAGTACTGCGCAGGTTACTACAACTAGCCAGAGCAAGCTAGCCACCTAATCCAGTTGTTTTGCAGGGAATCTATAAACTGCTCGGGGTGAATTCATGGATGAGCTTTCCAGACAGGAAGAGTGGAAGTCAGCAACTTCCAGAAACTTCGACTTAGCAATCATAGGCGGCGGAATTATGGGTACGGGAATAGCCCGTGACGCTGCCATGAGAGGGCTGAAGGTAGCACTATTCGAGAAAGAGGATTTTGGTCACGGCACAACCGCCGCCGCTACCAGGCTCATACATGGTGGGCTAAGATACCTTGAGATGTACGACTTCAAGTTGGTCAGGGAAGACCTGAGAGAAAGAGAGATTCTCCTGAGGATAGCCCCACACCTGGTCTTCCCTCTGTCTTTCATACTCCCTCTATATGATCGGGGCTTCATTTACAGAAACAAGCTTAGAATAGGCATGATCCTTTATGACCTACTCAGCTACGACAAGAGTCTGCCCAACCACACATTCCTAAGTAGGGCTGAGACAGTTAGACGACTACCTGGCATAGCTGTTGACAAGCTACAAGGGGCAGCCATGTACTATGATGCAACCGCACCCCTCACAGAGCGGTTGTGCGTTGAAAACGTCATCTCCGCCAAAGAAAACGGTGCTGTAGTACTTAACCATGCCAAGGTAGTTGGCCTACTAAGATCTAACAGTAGCATCAATGGCGTTAGAGTTCTGGATCTTCTCGACGGTCGGGAGTACGAGGTAACATCCAGGCTGGTGATTAATGCTTCCGGGCCTTGGCTAAACCAGGTGGCATCAGACCTCGGGCTGGGAGATGATATCATCCGAACAACTAAGGGGGTTCATCTGGTAACTCCAAAAATCAGTGAAGATGCAGCGGTATTGTTTGCCCGGAGCGACCAAAGGCTGTTCTTCGTAGTTCCCTGGCTAAAGTTCTCCTATATAGGTACCACCGATACCGACTATAAAGGTGACATGGATGAAGTCACAGCTACTGAGGAAGATGTAGATTACTTGCTGTCTGAGGTAAAGAGAGCCTTTCCAGGGCAAAGCTTCGACACCATCTACTACACAACCGCCGGAGTAAGATCACTTGCGAAGATAGAGGGCGTGCCCGAGTCCAAGGTGACAAGAAAGCATATAATCCTGGACCACTACAAAAGGGATGGCATCAAGGGCATAATCTCGCTTATAGGCGGCAAGCTGACGGCCTACAGGGGCATATCAAAGGACGTGGTAGACCTCGCCTGCGAGCAGCTTGGTGTGAAAATCCCAAGCAGGACCGCGGCTGTACCCCTGCCCGGGGGATATACTGGTAAATTCTCAGATTATCTCCTCAACCAACTAGCCGGCTCCGCCGACAGATATCCGTTGGATGCTGAGCAGATAGAGCACATGATAAGGCTGTATGGGTCCAGGTACAAAGAGGTGGCAGCTATGACCATCGAGGACCCAGATCTATCATCAAGGCTACATCCTGACTACCCAGATAGCAGAGCTGATGTCAAGCACGCAGTTACCAAAGAGTATGCATGTACCTTAGCGGATTACATGCTACGAAGAAGCGACATAGGGTTTTCAGAAGATAGAGGTGAGAAGGCGGCAAGCGCCGTAGGGGCTGAGATGGCAGCCCTGCTGAACTGGACCAAAGATCGCCAGGACCAGGAAGTAGAGAGCTACCTGGCATTCGTTCGAAATTCTCGCCTCAGTATACCTTCTGGCACTTTCTAGGCTGATACTTGGTAACGACAGGAGGAGTAGATGTCCAAATATGTGCTTGCCCTGGATCAGGGCACAACATCAAGCAGAGCTATAATCTTTGACCAAGAGGGGAACATAGTATCTCTAGCTCAAAGACCAATAGATCAGATCTATCCTCATCCAGGCTGGGTCAATCAGGATGCTGAGCATATATGGGAAGTAACCCTCTCGGTGATGAAGGAAGCAGTCCAGCAATCACAGCTGGGCATCTCTCAGATAGCTGCTATCGGTATCACCAATCAGCGAGAGACGACGATTCTCTGGGATAGAGCCACAGGCAAGCCTGTAGGCCCAGCGATCGTCTGGCAGAGCAGGCAAACATCCCATCTAGTGGACGATATATTCAGGCGAGGCAAGGCGGAGAGATACCAGCAGATAACTGGACTTGTGCCAGATGCTTACTTCTCTGCCACCAAGATCCTCTGGATGCTGGAGCAAGACCCCGAAGTGCGCAGGAGGGCTGAACAAGGTGATCTGGCTTTTGGCACGGTAGATAGCTGGCTACTATGGAAGCTTTCCGGAGGCAAAGTACATCTCACCGATTATTCCAATGCATCTCGCACCATGCTCTTTGATATAAACGAGCTCGAATGGTCTGATGAGCTATTGGCAGACTTGAATATCCCTAAGCATATACTCCCAGGTTTATGCGACAATTCCGGGATTATCTGCCATGCTGATAGCAGCATCCTCGGCGCTGAGATCCCTGTAGCGGGAGTGGCTGGAGATCAGCAAGCAGCCCTATTTGGGCAGACTTGTTTTTCACCTGGGGAAGCGAAGAATACCTACGGTACAGGCTCCTTCTGTCTCATGAA
Source organism: Thermobaculum terrenum ATCC BAA-798 (assembly GCF_000025005.1). NCBI lineage: Bacteria > Bacillati > Chloroflexota > Chloroflexia > Thermobaculales (SeqCode) > Thermobaculaceae (SeqCode) > Thermobaculum (SeqCode) > Thermobaculum terrenum. Next base: position 519,755 of record NC_013525.1, on the reverse strand, counting down.
CATAGGGGAAAAGCCTACTCATTCAAAGCATAAATTGCTTACCACTATAGCTTGGGGTATCAATGGCAAAGTCGAATATGCTCTTGAAGGCTCAATATTTGTCACCGGAGCAGCAGTTGGTTGGCTCAGGGACGGTTTGGGAATTATAAAGACCTCAGAAGAGGTAGAGCAGTTAGCCTCCTCTGTGAAAGATAGTGGTGGTGTCTTCTTCGTGCCGGCGCTGGTGGGACTGGGGGCACCATATTGGGATCAATACGCTCGTGGTACAATAATTGGTATCACAAGAAGCACTACAGCTGCGCATATAGCTCGAGCTACCCTGGAAGCGATAGCCTTCCAGACAAGGGATGTGGTAGAAGCTATGATCGCCGATTCCGGCATAGACCTGCATGAGCTTAGAGTTGACGGGGGTGCTGTAAAGAACGACTTGCTCCTACAGATACAGGCTGATATTCTTGGTGTTCCAGTGGTACGACCGACCATGACAGAGGTAACTGCACTGGGCGCCGCCTATCTGGCAGGATTGGCAACCGATGTATGGGCTGACCAGCAAGATCTGAAGGCACACTGGAAGGAAGACCGTAGATTTGAGCCTTCCATCAACGCAGATCAGAGAGAATCTCTCTACTCAACTTGGAAGCGGGCTGTAGAAAGAGCTTGTAGGTGGGAAAAACCCACTGAATAATCAGAGACCTCAGACCTGGAAGGAGATGATCCATTTTGGAGGACTTTATACCCTCCATTCATGACCTGATAATGAGTGGGCAGATACTCCTGTCCCTCCTGTTAGGAGGTGTCATAGGCTTCGAGCGAGAGGCCAGAAACAAACCAGCAGGACTGCGCACCCATATGATGGTGGCGGCCGGCACAACAGCCTTCACGCTCGCTTCAATCTATGGATTCAGCATGGTCAGTGGCCAGATAACCAGGGATCCAGCGCGCGTCGCGGCCCAGATAGTGTCGGGGATAGGATTCCTGGGTGCTGGTACCATATTTAGATCTGGTTCCAGCATCAGAGGATTAACCACAGCATCCACTATCTGGCTGGTTGCATCCATAGGTATGCTCGTAGGGGTAGGAATGTACTGGCTGGCAATCTTCACCACGGTTATATCCACGGTAGTGCTAAGCTTCATGCCAGCACCCATTTATAAACTGGAAAGGCGGCTTAGAGTAGGCGAGCCATCGATTACACCTGACGACGATGACGAGCTGTAGACCGGATCATCATTGGAGCTGAGGCCAAAACTCTTGCTTGATCGCCTGCCTCTTGCAGCTTGGCTAGGCCAACCTGCATCTTCGCTATGCCTGCGCCGACGAAACGCTCAACAATAAATTACCTCTGACTAACGCCATACCACTTGACAAAGTCCTTTTATATATAATAGCCTTACTCCTTAAATAGCGGAGTATGCAATATGTTTAAAGTAATTGCGGCAATAACGCCCCTCATTATTGGTATCCTGCTTGTCCAGACCGCATTTGCTAATAATTACGGAGTAAGCCTTCACAAGTCTGCTACCTGGAACCCACTGGAGACTGCACTGTAAATCCGATTACGACTGTAAGCTACATCACTACTATGCTTTTGAAGATCAAAATGATGCTCCACAAGTCTGAACATAACGGGTACAGAAGCGGCACCTGGAAGTACTATTGCTACGAAAGTTTTGAAGAAGGTGGAAGAAAGGCTGATATAAGCGTCTGCTACAGCGACACCCATACATGGTATATCTATGGGTACTAAGCAGGAGACCAAAGATGAAGCGCTCATGGATCATAGGATTAACATTGGCTTTGATAACATTATTTACCGTAACCGTAGGTGTGCTGGCGATCGGAGGCGTAAGGAGTAATACTTACAAACAAGCCGCCTCTCAGGAGACGACGCTGGATGAGGCTACCAAGCAGGAGCTCTCCCAAAGGGCACTGCGTTTTACTTTGGAACACAAGGTGTTGAGCGGTACCCCGCAAGTGTTGCTGGCGAGGGACCTGGTGCTTGACGATCTGTTGGGGCTAGGTATGTGCCCCTCGGCAGACATCGATCCAGCCAATGAGCACCTGGCAATAGTAGTAGTTAAGGCAGATGTGGACTGGGGAGACGTACAGGGCCAGACTAATAAGCCTCTGGAGGCACGCAGGTTTGGCTACCTACTGTACATACTCGATAGCACAGCTCCTGGTAGTGGTCCCAAGCTGGAGGTTGCATCCAGGTTCGGAGGGAGCTTCCGGCACATCCTACACGATCCCAGCCTCCCAGATGACGTGCCAGCAGGAGCACCTCCCGGCACTCGCCAGGTGGACAAGGCTATCACGCTCGACAAGTGCCCTCCTATAGGGAAGGAGTACCACACGCCTTCGGGCCAGGTGGAACCTCCAGTGAATCCCACAACAGTTGTGGAGAAACAGAATTAGCCTGTTCGTTGATCCTGTTACTATTCGGAACGAGATAGATAATATTGCAGAGGATATCAGCTAGGAGCCCTGCTCCTGTTGATCCTTTATATCGCAGGGACGGGCTCCTGTTATCCTGAGTAAGTCGGTCGTAGCTATCGCAAAGTTGACCCTGTCCGTGCCGGCAGCTGCGTACACCACTTCGTAGTCCAGAAGATCTCGGTCCATAAGGACAGCAAGCGGCTTTTGAGTATGCCCCACAGGAGGGACCCCTCCGATGGTGTAGCCAGTTAACTCTTTCACCGTCTTAGCGTCGGCCCTCTTAACCTCCTGCCCGACTATCCTTGCCAGCTTGTCTACATCCACCCTGTTCTTTCCTGACACTAACACCAACAGGTATCCATCTCCGGCCAGAAATATGAGCGACTTCACTATCTGCCCGACCTCAACTCCTATAGCATCTGCTGCGGCCTGGGCTGTATGCGTCTTATCTTCGTATTCTATGGGTGTTATTTCTACTCCAGCAGATCTTGCAGCCTCCACAACCCTGGAAACAGCTTGTTTCATCTGTGACTACCTCTGTACTACGCTAGCTATATCGTTATGCCTGATATCACCCCCTAGAGCTAATACCTGCTCCAGGGAATAACCAGCCGAAAGCAGAGGTTCCACAACATCCTCTTTCAACCCTCTGGGCACGTACATACGCAGCATTCTTACATCTTCGCTTTCAGGAACTATCCGTAATCTACCTAGAGCTGCTGGGACTAGCGTCGTCGTGCCTGGCCGCAAACTAATTTTATTATCAGCCCACTCCAATTTCACAGCACCTGATACCAGAGATAAGATCTCGAATCTATCGCCTTGGAAGTCCAGTTCGAATGCGACAGATCCAGCCATCAGCTCGGCTACAAAGTACCTGCAAGCCACAAGGTAAGACCGTGTTACCCCATCCCAGGCAACGCTTAGTGGCGTATTCTTGTGCTGAGCGGTAGCATGGTAGTCCAGGGTCTCCAGGGACTCCTTTATATGAAGCTCCCTTGGCTTGCCATCGAAGCCTACTCTACCCCAGTCGTATAGTCTATAAGTTATATCGGAGTTCTCCTGAATCTCGGCCAGAAGGATTCCGCCCCCGACAGCATGTACAGTACCAGCAGGGGCAAAGACCACATCCCCCGCCTGTACATCTATGTACTCGAGCAGCTCCTCCAACTTATTGTTTCTGACAGCGTCCTCGACCTCTTCTGGTGAAGTGTCTTTCTTCCAGCCGTGCACTAGTTTGGCACCAGGTTCAGCATGTACTATGTACCAAGACTCGGTCTTGCCTTTGGGATAGCCAGCTTTTGTCCTAGCATACTCATCATCCGGGTGAACCTGTACGGACAGGAACTCATTGGCGTCGATATATTTGAAAAGGAGAGGGAATATGCCGTCGTATGATTCCCAGATGCTTGCACCAAGCAGATCACTGCCGAGCTCGTCAACCAGCTGGTCAACTGTCATCCCTCTATAATCGCCATAAGCCACGACGTTGCCGCCATACGCTTCCCAAGACTCTCCTATGGGGACATCCGGAGGTAGCTTCTTGCCAAGTATGGTTTCGAGCTTCCTTCCTCCCCATATCTTTTCCTTGAGCTCGGGCTCAAAAATAAGTGGATACAACTTAGGCATCTGTAATCCCCTCTCTCCTGATCTAATTTTCTTCCAATAATTTTAGATCACCAGGCAGCTGCATAACCTTCGCCTCGCAGGTCGGAAGCTCCAAGCAGAGCTCCATTGGAACCAAACTGCACAAGCTGCACTATTCTATCTCCAGCCCATGCACCTATAACATCTATTTTATGCCCCTTTTTCTCCAGCTCAGCAAGAATGTCCTGTCGAACTCTATTCTCTACGCGGATATTGTTTCCCTCCAGAGAAGCCCACCATGGAGCATCATTAGCCTCAGCTATGTTCAGGTCAAAGTCCACCAGGTTTGAAATCACCTGCAGGTTAGTCTGTACCTGATAATCGCCACCAGGCGTTCCCCCTACTATCCAGGGCTTGTCATCCTTCATGAGTATGTAGGCATTGAGAGTATGTACGGGACGCTTTCCAGGCTCTAAGGTGTTGGGATGTCCAGGCTGTATAGTAAACCCATTCATCCTGTTGTTAAGTAACACACCGGTATTACCAGCAACCACACCGCTTCCGAACACAAAGAATATGCTCTGTATCCAACTTACGGCATTACCTTCTGAGTCAGCCACCGCTAGATAGGTAGTGTCCGTGTTAGATCTACCCAGGTGACCAAATTCGGGCTGAGGATTGGCACGACTGAGGTTGATTTCCTCTGCCCTGCGCCTACCCCACTCTTTGGATACCAATTCTTCTACTGGGATCTTGCTAAACTCAGGATCTCCTAAATACCTAGCCTTATCAGCAAACGCCAACTTCTTGGCTTCAATAAGCACATGAAGCGTATCTGCCGAAAGGAGCCCCATACTCTTCAAATCGAAATTCTCAACTATATTCAGTTCCTCAAGTAGTATATGGCCCTGAGATACCGGGGGTTGCTCCAAGACTTTTACTCCTCTGTAAGAGGTACTTATAGGTACAACCACAATGGTATCATGCTCTCGCAAATCATCCTCGGAAAACACACCACACTGTTCCCTTATTCCTCTTACCATCTCCTTAGCGATCTCGCCTTGATAAAAGCCATCAACACCTCGATCAGCTATAGATTCTAAAGTCCTTGCCAACGCAGGCTGACGAAGTATGTTGCCTGGCTTAGGGTCTATAGAGAGAAATTGCTGCCTGGCATAGGGAGACATACTAATGATTGAGGCCAGAGTGGATATACTGCGAGCCAATCTAACACTAATCGGGAAACCGTCTCGAGCATATTCTATGGCTGGCTGCAAAACCCTCTTGAGAGGTAATTTACCCCATCGCCTGGACACCTCACACCAGCCATGCACCGCCCCGGGGATGGTGGCAGCAAGAGGTCCCCTCTCAGGGATCCCTCCTGCAAAGGCGCTAATATCGATCTCCCTAGGAGCTCTCCCGCTTCCGTTGAGAGCATACACCTTATTTTCCTTCGCCACATAAGCTACCAGAAAGACATCACCCCCCAGATGACTGGATTGTGGCTCTACTACCGTAAGCACTGCTGCAGCAGCCAAGGCAGCATCAAAAGCATTTCCTCCGTCTTTGAGAGCCCACATAGCTGCATCTGAAGCCAATGGGTTAGAGGTACATACCACTCCTCTAAGCCCCATAGAAATCCTCTCAAAAGAGTGAAATGGCAGATCCGAGATAGGCACCTCTGCCTTTGGACTTCTTTGCTGTAGATCAGACAACTTTCCACCTCCGAGATCAGGTATTTTCACAGCCGACACTAAGGGGGCAACCGCTACTGAGGCTAGAAACCTTCTTCTTGTTACCTTCATGGGCTGCTTCTTCATATCGGCATTCTATAACAAAAACTATATGTAGTACTACCGGTAATAAAATCGTATCATTTTACTGATTAGACTTGACATTAGTTATGAGATTTTGTATATATAAGGGTGAAGGATGAGTCGGGAGTCTACAGAAAGGAGGTGAGCGGATATGCTGAACAGGAACTTCTGGGACCCCTTCAGAGAGATGATTAGACTGAGCGAGGCTATGGACAGGCTCTTTGAGGAGAGCTTTGTTAGACCCACTAGCTGGATGCTCGGCAGAGGCGGTGAGACTGGTTACTGGGTGCCAATAGATATCGTTGAGACAGACAACGATTACATAGTCAAGGCTTCTCTGCCTGGGTTCAAGCCCGAGGACATCCAGGTCAACATTACGGGCGAGACCCTGACGATCTCTGGTAACTACAAGGCCGAGGAGCCTAAGGACGCAAGGTATGTACTCCGTGAGAGGTGCCTAGGTTCCTTCAGCAGAACGATCACTCTGCCTGTGCCGGTTGAGGCGGACAAGGCTGTGGCTCACTTCGAGCATGGCGAGCTGACTCTGACTCTACCCAAGGTAGAGGAGGTCAGGACAAAGCAGATCAAGATAAGCGTTGGCGAGCAGCCTCAGCTGAGCAGCACAGCGGAGTCCGCTCAGCCACAGGCATAGAACCCCTCCACAATATAAGCTGGTGAGCCATTCTTCATTGGCTCGCCAGCTTTTTCTTTTTTATAGGTCTTTATAGGTCACGACGGGCGAAAATCCAGTTAGCTATCAGCAAAGCCAGTGTGATATAGGCAAACGCATAGACTACCATCATGTTGCTAGGTGGGGTATCAGAGCTTAGAAGAGTCGGACCCATCTGTAAGGAGAACCTGGGTTGTATAACATAAGAAGCCAATCGCCAAAGAGTATCACTTGGGATCACCAGATTGGTTGCCAGCCCAATGTTCTTGAGAGTCGAGCTATCGAGTATCTCGCCTACCTGCTTTACTATCCCACCCATAAGGGATACCCCATACAGCATGAAAACCACTATGCCGTTGGTCAGGCTAGAGAAAAGAGTGCTGCCTAGCACGGTAATGGACAGTAACACGATCCCCACAAGCACTACCAGAAGCGAGCCATATATGTACCTGGGAGGTACGTAGTCTCCGATGAGCTTGCCCGTAATCACCACGGCAGCACACATAAGCAAAACGTAGATCGCGAGCATGAACGCATAACCCAGCCATTTGCCCAGCACTATCTCCCACCGCCTTATAGGCTTAGGGACTATAGAGTGCAGGGTGCCGTTATCTATCTCCGAGGCTATGCTCCCCACAGAGGCAAAGATAGCCATCACTCCACACAGGAAATTAACTGTGTAGAACCCCATGAGCACCAGAGCGTTCGCAAAGAACTCAAAGCTAAATGGTGGAGGATTACCAGAAGCAATCCGCTCATCAAAATTGTTCTTCAGAGATGAAAAACCCCAAACATATAGGGCGACAAACACTATGCTGAGCAATATGACGCCTATGACAAGCTTCTTTCTCAGAGCCTCTTTGAATGTGAACTTAGCTATTAGTAACGACCTCATCTGTCACCTGACACCTGTACTATATCTACGAATATGTCCTCCAGAGACCTCTGCCTGGGCTTGAGTTCATACAGGTTGGCACCGCTTGCCACAAGCATTTCGACGAGTGCAGGCACTTCCTGCTCCGGAACAGAGACTGAGAAGTAACCATTGTTGGAATGATCCATCAACCTGAATCTGTGGGAAATAGCTTCCAGAAGCGATGGCGTGACGTTAGTTGCTCTAACATCGACTATATGCTCGGCATGGAGAAGCTCATCAACCGGTCCTATAGCTGCTACCTTACCTTCCTTTATGATCGCTATCCTGTCACAAACTCTCTCAACCTCGCTTAGCAAGTGAGAGTTCAGGAACACAGTAACACCATTATCGCGCAGGAAAACTATAAGATCTCTTACGTCTCTCCTGCCTATAGGATCCAAAGCACTTGTAGGCTCATCCAGGAAGACAAGCTTGGGATTAGCTATGATGGCCTGAGCTATACCTATCCTTTGCAGCATCCCTTTAGAAAAGGTCCTCAGCCGACTGTCCGCTCTGTGCTCAAGCCCTACCAGCTTCAAAACCTCAGGGATACGCTTCTTTCTCTCGGACTTGGACATGCCATAGAGAGAGCCATGAAAGTCCAGGAACTCGTAGGCCTTGAGCCATTCATGAAACCTGAAATGCTCAGGGAGGAACCCTATCTGCTTACGGGCTCCAAGATCGCCCAGCTTTTTCCCCAGCACGCTCACTTTGCCTGCTGTAGGGGTTATCAGGCCGTTGAGCATCTTGATTGTAGTAGTCTTGCCTGCACCGTTAGGGCCAAGGAAACCAAAGACCTCCCCCTGCTGTACCTCCAGCGATAGAGATTCAACCGCAACTTTATTTCCGTAAACCTTACGCAGGTTTTCAACATATATAGCTGGAGAGGACAAAGCCTTTACACCTCTTGTTATCTTGTAGATTCGTGGGTAAATCTGCCCTGCCAAGGGATAAGTTTTTGGCAGGGCAGATTGGAATTCTAAGGATATACCACAGACCTTGCTATAGATATGGCATCTTCACTACTTATCTTACCACCTATCGCATAGAGCCTGTCATCATGCTTCCACAGCAGCAGGTTATGCTCTCCTGTGCGGTCAGAGACCAGAAGGCCTTCGGACCTACCTATCCTCACGTTCTTGCTATCTCCTCCTGGCGGTACGGGTATCACCAAGGTATGTTGCCAGTCCTTTATGCTCTGGATCTGCTTGACCAGATCAGGCGGCAACCCAGGAGTCATAAGTATGTCCTGTCGGACATAGTCCATGTTTACGCCCTCAGGAATAACTAGCGTCGGGCTTTCCCCTTGCACGAAGACGAACCCAGAGTCATCCTGCCCGTACCTCATAACGACCGCACTGGGAACGTCCAAGGTAAAGGTCTTACCATCAAGCTGCTTGGGCAGAGTAACTCCCTGGATTCCGGCCTCCTTTAGCTCGGCCCTTATCTTCTGTAGATCGATTGTGAAGCTGGCACTCTCAGGACCAGACACGTAGATCTCCTCGGGAGACCCCTGCTTTGGAATGGTAGCTACTGGCCCCTTATACGCCTTGGAAGCCTCATCAACAGAGCTAACCCTTCTTATATTGTGCTCTTTGAGCTCCTTCTGCAAGTCGGCTTTGTCGTACTTGCCGAATCTTGCAGCCATCTGCTGGTTCCACTTCTGCTGATACTTCTCGGCAGGGATATTAAACGGCAACTGCGAGGGATCTATAGTAATAGCTGTGAACTTCTCAACCCTCATAACGTTAAGCAGCGACTCAGCTGCAGATCTTATAGGTGTAAGCAGTACTAGCACCGGCAACAACACTAATAGAGCCACCAAAGCCAGCACTGGTCTAGGATTTCGTCTACCAAATTCGCTGAATTCCATGTTCTTGCTCCTTTCTACCCTCGAGACAAAACTCCTGTAGGACTGCTGGGCCGAACAATTAGCCGAGTTATTAGCTAAGAGCTTGCCGGCTGAGAGCTGTTTTCGCTGCGATATGGACTCCAGCCTCCGGGAACATGCCTTACATGATCGTACGTGCTCCCACAGCTCCTGACGGTAATTATCGAGCATCGACCTTAAATCGCCTTCACTTGGACATCTCATTTTCCTTCTCCTCTTTCCAGGAGGGTAGCAAACTGTTTCTCGGCACGTACCAGGATAGTACCTACTGAGTTCTTGGATATACCTGTAACCTTAGATATCTCATCGTAGCTAAGCCCATGATGTCGCAGCAGAAGCACTTGCGCATACTGTGGACGCATTCTGGCCAGAATATCCCTAACTTCCACGCTCTCAGCATTGGCTAACACTATGTCAGTTGTATCCGGTGCGACTTCATTAGACCACAACGATTTAATCTTTGATATAAGCCTGGTTCTCCTGTTATTTGACCTTATCCTGTTCAGCCCTTCTCTTGAGGCCACTTTGTATAACCATGCCCTGTAGTTGGAATTAGCAGCTGGAGGCCGCGAGTAGAGCTTCAGGAAGGTCTCCTGAGCCGCATCCTCAGCTTCTTGAGAATCTCTAAGCATACGGTAGAGATATAGATATATTTCTTCCCAGTAAGAAAGGAAGATGCGCTCGAACTCATCAACCTGGATCTCTTTAGCTTCGGCCATATCGATAAGGGCCAAGTTTTACCTCCGTTAAACCCTCTACCACAATATATAACACCAGCCCCGGTAGATCATGTGACAATTCTGAACTAAGATACTTGTGTTTCTCGTTTAATGTAAACTTCCTACAGAAGGCTAAAACCTTCCCTGATGGGGAAAACATAGATGGAAGTCACAGAGATTATAGGGCGCCTCAAGAACAACCTCAGTTCCCAACATATAGAGTTTACAGACCAGGATATAGAGAAGATAGTGGAGTACGGATTCCTGCAGAACGTGCTCCTTACAGAGGATATCATGCAGGGGCTGCCTTACGACGTAATACCAGAGTACGTCTGGCATACTTCTCCCCTCGAAGTAGACAGGTCACCTAAGGATAGCGGCGACCGGATGGCACCGGTCAGTACCACTTCTAAACTCTCCAAGAGCGGAGAGCTACTAGATCTGCCTCTGTCAGAACTATCTGAGATGGTCAGGAGCAGGAAGGTATCACCCGTTGAGCTGGTCCAATCCTGCCTGGATAACATAGACAAGTATGACAAGAGGTTGAATGCCTTCCAGCTCGTACTAGGTGATGAAGCCCTGCAGCAAGCGAAGCGAGCGGAGGAAGACATAGTAAGAGGGGAGTACAAAGGGCCAATCCATGGTATTCCCATAGCAGTCAAGGATCTATTTGCGCTCCGAGATCACCCTACTACAGCTGGCTCTCGAATACTTCAGAATTGGGTGCCGGACTATGACTCCGCCGTGGTAGAGCGCATCAAAAGTGCCGGAGGCATAGTAATTGGTAAGACCAGGATGTCGGAGTTTGCATACTCTCCGGGAGCCAATAATACGATATACGGCCATACTCTTAATCCTTGGAACAACGATAAGGACGCTGGGGGATCAAGTAGTGGGTCCGGGGTGGCAGTCGCTACCCGTATGGCGCTGGTAGGATTGGGATCGGATACAGGAGGGTCCATACGCATACCAGCCGCACATTGCGGGATAGTCGGGCTGAAACCCACCTTCGGCAGAATCAGCCTGTTTGGAGCCGTGCCTCTATCCTGGTCCCTGGATCATGGGGGGCCGCTAGTTAGATATACCTCTGACCTTCCACTGGTAATGGCATTGCTTTCAGGCCAAGACAAGAGAGATCCCAGGACTTCACCAGCAAGCGAGTGGCCCTATGGAGACAAGGTTACCAATGAAGATACCAGGAGTCTAAGAGTAGGGGTGATCGGATACACGGGTAGCGACGACCCAATAGGAACACATGATGTAGTTACCTGCTGGATGAAAGGGGTAAGAGCACTCGAAGAGGCTGGGTCTCGAGTCGAGGAAGTAGATATACCTGACCTGGAGAGGCTCTGGGTGCTGAACGGAGCACTAATAGGCGTAGAGGCCGCTACCTACCACACTCATTGGTTGAGGACCAACAAGGAAGCCTATAGCGAGTTCGCCAGATACAGGCTTATGTCAGCTTTTGCATACGGTCCAAACATATTCATGAGGATACAGCAGGCAAGAGCCCTGCTTAGAAGCAAGCTAAATCACTTGTGGGACAGATTTGATGTGATCACTACGCCAGTAGTAAGACATCCAGCTCCTGATGCTGGAACTCCTTCTCATACCCTTTATACAGGTCCTTTCAATTTCCTCGGCTGGCCAGCGCTATCAGTCCCAGTTGGCGTCTCTTCCGAAGGCACCCCCGTGGGCATGCAGCTTGTGTCCGCGCCGTGGAGGGAAGACCTCCTCTTAGTATGCAGTAACGTTGTTGAGGCAGCCTTAGGACCCCTTGCCCTAAGCGGAGATAGGGAAAGCACACAATGAGCATAAGAGATGTAGTTCTTATCATTTTGGGGATAGCACTTGCCATCTTTGTGGTGCTTATGACCTACATAACGATCTTGGGAGTTATGGGACATGGCATAATGGCCTCGCTTATGCATAGGACAGATGGGGTGATGTTCTTCGTGATGGCTGCATTTCCCATATTTGGAGTACTCTTGGTGCTTATACTGGCTATCTGGCTATCTAAAAGAGAAGGCGGGCTCTAACCCATGCTACATACTAATACACTCAGCTGTTATACTCATCCAAAAGAAGCACCTCCAAAAATAAACTAATCTTTATGCAGAGCTATAAGGTATAATCAAAGGTTGATTATGTCACATAACCCACCAATGATGCGCGCAACAACTATACTTGCAGTGCTTCGAGATGGCCTCCTAGCAATGGCAGGCGATGGACAAGTAACCTTCGGCGATTCCATATTCAAACATAAAGCTAGAAAAGTTCGCACCCTATACGATGGCAAGGTCCTGGTAGGCTTCGCTGGAGCGGTAGCGGATGCCCTCACCTTATTTGAGAGGTTCGAGTCCCAGCTTCAGCAGTACAGCGGCGATCTACGTAGATCTGCCGTGGAACTTGCCAAACAATGGAGAACCGATAGGTACCTGCGCCCACTGGAGGCAGAGCTTATCGTGGGAGATCCTGGGCAGCTGCTGCTTATTACAGGACAAGGGGAGGTCATAGAGCCGGATGAAGGCATCCTGGCTATAGGGTCTGGCAGCGTTTATGCTCTTGCCGCTGCACAGGCTCTACTTAGGCACACTAATATGGACGCAGAGCATATAACCCTGGAAGCTATGAAGATAGCTGCCGAGCTCTGCATCTATACTAACGACAATATAACGATCGAAACCATAAGGGCAGAGAACTAAACTACACCAACTGCTTTTAAGGCTTTTGGATCGAGCTAAGCTCGATCGGGAGGTTTTGAAAGAATGCAGGATTTTACACCTAGACAGATAGTAAAGGAACTTGACAAGTACATAGTTGGACAGGATAAAGCTAAGAGAGCTCTAGCCGTAGCTCTTCGCAACCGCTACCGCAGGCAACAGCTTCCACCCGAGATCAGGGACGAAGTCATGCCAAAGAACCTGATGCTGATAGGTCCCACAGGAGTTGGTAAGACCGAGCTGGCGCGAAGACTAAGCAAGCTAGTTGATGCCCCGTTCATCAAGGTAGAGGCTACTAAGTTTACCGAAGTGGGATACGTAGGTCACGATGTAGAGAGCATAGTGCGCGAGCTCGTCGAGACCAGCGTTAACATGGTCCATATGAAGGCCATGGATAGAGTCAAGGAAGAAGCAGAGAAAGCTGCCAACGAGCGACTGATCAACTACCTTGTCAGGCAATCCCCCAAGTACAAGGTTCTGCAGGAAGAGCTGGAGAGCCTCGCAGATTCGGAGCAGGAATCTGCTGCAGCATCTACCAAGAAGGTCGTACTCGAGAGGAAGATGAAGCGCCAACGCAAGCGCATGGCTCAGATGCTAGCAGAACGCAGACTTGACGATGAAATAGTCGAAATAGAGGTGGATCCAGATCCTGACCTCTACTCAGTCGTCGATATTTTTGCTGATATAGGGGACTCTGACGAGTCTGAGGATGCCACTCCATTGTTCAGCCTAGATCAATCTAACCGCAAGCGCAGCCGAAAAGTCTCTGTGGCAGAGGCTCGCAGGATATTGGTGCAAGAAGAAGCACAGAAAATGATCGACTTTGACGCGGTGATAGATGAGGGAGTTCAGAAAGCTGAACAGGATGGCATCGTCTTTATAGACGAAATAGACAAGTTGATCAGCAACGGCTATGACTCCAATGCCGACGTCTCTGGAGAGGGCGTGCAGAGGGACCTGCTGCCAATAGTAGAAGGCTCTAACGTAGTCACGAGATACGGGACCGTCAAGACCGATCACATACTTTTCATAGCCGCTGGAGCTTTTCACGACAGCAAGCCTTCGGATCTGATTCCAGAGCTTCAAGGAAGGTTCCCACTGAGAGTAGAGCTGGAGGACCTGGATGCAGAGGACCTCAAAGCCATCTTGGTAGAACCGGACAACTCATTGATAAAGCAGTACCAGGCTCTCTTGGGGACAGAGGGTGTGGAGCTTGAATTCACGCCTGATGGTATAGATGAGATAGCCCGCTTTGCGCATGAGATGAATCTCAAGATGGAGAATATAGGCGCAAGAAGGCTGCAGACTGTCATGGAAAGAGTGCTGGAAGATGTGGCCTTCGATGCTACAGACCTTGAGGACAAGCATGTACGGATAGATCGAGCCTATGTGAAAGCTCGACTAGAGAACCTTATAGAGAACGAAGATCTTAGCAGATTCATACTGTAGGCTAAGGAGGATGGGGTGAGCATAGCAGTATCCATCATGATAGAGGGCCAGAACGGCCTCAACTGGACACGCTGGCAAAAGATTGCAGATGCGGTCGAGAATCTGGGGTTTGCAGGATTGTTCAGATCGGATCATTTTACCAATCCGGAGCCTCCAGAGCTGGACTCTCTTGAGGCATGGGTTTCACTGACCTATCTTGCTGATCAGACGCAGAGGATACATTTTGGCCCTCTAGTCTCTCCCGTATCCTTCAGAGACCCAATCATGATGGCCAGGCAGGCCATAGCTATTGACGATCTTAGTGGCGGACGCTTCATACTCGGAGTTGGTGCAGGCTGGCAAGAACGAGAGCATAGGATGTTCGGCTACGATTTGGGTGATGTTCCCACACGTACTAGAAGATTTGAAGAAGCACTGCAAGTCATACACCTACTTCTCACAAGCGATTCGTCAGTATCTTTTGATGGCTACTTCTATAAGCTAAGAGAGGCAATTCTCTTACCCAGACCAAGCATAGTCGGAGGCCCGCCCATACTAGTGGGAGGAAATGGCAAGAAGAAGACACTGCCTCTCGCTGCCAAGTACGCAAGAGTGTGGAATGGTGTATGGCTTTCGCCAGAAGATTTCAAGGACAGGTCCGAAACTCTGGATGAGCTCCTGGCAAGAGAAGGAAGAAGCCCGCAGGATGTTCGACGTACCATGATGACGAACCTGCTGTTTGCTGCCGACGACAAAGAGCTGGATCAAAAGATAGCAGATCTAAAGCGCACAAGATCCGAGCTGAGCAATCTAAGTACTTTGGAGGCAGTGCGGCAGATCCAAAAGCAAAACTGGATAGCGGGCACTCCAGATCTAGTGCTGGAGCAACTGCAGGCTTACGAGGAGGCTGGACTACAGGAGATAATGCTCCAGTGGTGGGATTTCGATCATCCGGAAAGGCTACAACCGTTTGCTGAAACCGTGCTACAACCAATAACCAGATAGATACTGTATAATTAGGAAAAATCTTGGAGGTTGGAGGCTTGCTCAGCTAGGATCGGGCGATCATAGCTTACTTATGTTCTGAGGTATATTCTCCTCTGCGCTTATGTCCGATCCTGGTTGAAATTTAGTCACAATCCAGAAAGCATAAAAAGCTAGATCGCCCTATAGCCACAAGAGATCTCTCTTGTGGCTATTATTTTTGCTTCAAGCAGACAAGAATATCCCTAACGGAGAGACAGACTATATTGTTGAAGGTCAGTAATATAAGCAAATCCTACGATGGGCACGTAGTGCTACAGGATATATCTTTCGTGGTTAGTTCCGGTGAGCATATAGGCTTGCTAGGAGCTAACGGGTCAGGCAAGTCTACCTTGTTAAGGTTGATTGCAGGTCTGGAGGCTCCTGATACAGGTAGCATTTGGATAGATCCTAATAGCAGAGTTGCCTACTTACCACAATACCCAGAAAGCGACCTGGAACTTACAGTAAAAGAATCTATAGATAAGGCTCTAGGGGGTTTATATGCCGTTGAAGAGCAGATATCCGAGATAGAAAGAAAGCTCTCTTACACCGATCATGCATCTATAGAGGACCTGCTGGATCAATACACCAAACTCAGGGAGATGTTCGATTTACTTGGCGGATACGAACTTGAAGCCAAAGTAGATGCAGTATTGAAAGGATTACGCTTTGATGGAGAGCTTGATACACCCGTAAGTCATCTTTCAGGGGGAAACAAGACCAAGCTATCTATAGCCAAGGTAATACTCTCAGATGCAAACCTGCTACTGCTCGATGAGCCCACTAACTATCTGGATCTTAGCTCATTGTTGTGGTTGGAGGAGTTCCTGTCTAAGAGCTCAAAGTCTTATATCGTAGTGTCCCATGATCGCCGATTCCTGGATAAAACGGTAGAGAGCATCCTCGAATTGGACAAGAGAACCCACAGTATAAGGACATGGCCCGGGAATTACACCGCTTATAATCGACTATCCACTATGGAGAAAGCCAAGGCCTTGGAGAGATATCAGGACTTCAAAGCAGAGACCGAGCGTATACAACAGGACATCCGGAGAACCAAGGAACAGGCAAAGAGCACTGAGAGCAAAACTAACAGCGATACTGCACGCCGCCTAGCCAAGAAGGTGGCAGCTAAAGCAAAGGCTCGAGAAAGAAGACTTGAGAGGTACCTAGAAGAAAACAAAGTGGAGAGGCCCCCAAGAGAATGGAGCTTAGACCTGAGGGATCTTGGGAAAGAGGCTATTGATGACAACAGGACAATCCTGGATATACAAGGACTGACAGTAGAATTCGACGGCAAAAGAGTGATCGACAATCTGTCGCTTCATCTCAGAGGTAGAGATCGCGTCGCGATACTAGGTCCAAACGGATCTGGGAAGAGCACGCTCCTAAAAAGCATCCTAGGTCTAGTCCCCTACAAAGGACGCATAACCATAGGACAAGGAGTAAGAATAGGATACATATCACAGGACCTTC
Source organism: Thermobaculum terrenum ATCC BAA-798 (assembly GCF_000025005.1). Lineage (NCBI taxonomy): Bacteria > Bacillati > Chloroflexota > Chloroflexia > Thermobaculales (SeqCode) > Thermobaculaceae (SeqCode) > Thermobaculum (SeqCode) > Thermobaculum terrenum. The sequence goes on along the minus strand of NC_013525.1, from coordinate 503,066 downwards.
TAGAGGTATCGGGTGATGAGAGGGTTATTGACATCTTTCGGTCACGCGTGAGCATGCACGAGGTGGATGCGCGTAATTACCTGCACAAGTTCCTGTTTCAGGGAGACGAAGCTATTAGACCAGCGAGTCATCTAAGCTATGGGCAGAGGATCAAACTGGCCCTAGCTCTTATAACAGCATCAGCAGCAAACTTCCTGGTACTCGACGAACCTACCAGTCACATAGATATGCCGGCTATTGAATCTCTGGAGGAGTCCCTGTCTTCCTACACAGGCCCGCTATTACTAGTATCTCATGATAGATACTTCCTCAAAGAAGTAGGGGTAAACAGGCTCGAAGTTATATGTAATGGTAAATTAATAACCTACAGCAGTCTTGAGGAATACGAGGAGGTGCTCCATGGCTGAGCGAAACCTTGCAGGCAGGATAGCCATAGTGACGGGAGCTACCCGAAGAATGGGTATAGGGGCGGCCATATGTCGCGAACTTGCCGGGCGTGGAGCTGACATTGCCTTCACCCATTGGAACGACTACGATCGTAACATGCCCTGGGGAGGAGATGAAGATGGCCCTGGGCTGCTGAAGACCGAGTTGGAGTCCTGTGGTGTTAGAGTTCTCAGCATACAGGCAGACTTATCTAATCCTGACTCCCCTAAACAGATACTAGACCAGGTCGAGCAAGAGCTAGGCCCCCCTTCTATCCTAGTCAACAACGCCGCTTACTCCATAAACGACGGTTACGAACAGCTAACCGCAGAGCTTCTTGATGCTCATTACGCGGTCAATATGCGTGCAGCTATTCTCCTCTCTGTGGAGTTTGCAAGACGCTTTACCCTGGGCGAAGGCGGAAGAATCATAAATATGACCTCAGGGCAATCACTCGGTGCGATGCCTAAGGAACTAGCCTATATCGCCACTAAGGGGGCAATAGAAGCCTTTACCAGATCGCTTGCTCCAGATGTTGCTCCTTTAGGAATCACTGTAAATGCTGTAAACCCCGGACCAACAGATACCGGATGGATGAGCGAAGAACTCAAGTGTGAGCTGTTACCGAGGTTCCCCATGGGCAGGGTTGGGTTACCTGAGGATGCCGCAAGGCTTGTAGCGTTCCTGGCATCCGACGACGCTAGGTGGATTACCGGGCAAGTGATTCATTCTGAGGGAGGTTTTCTGCGCTAAGCTCATAAGATTTCACACTGGTACATCAATTGCTGACATCAAGCGCAGATTTTCTAACGGAGCAAACGTGATGAAATGGAAGAACATGCTACTGGCGGCATCCACGCTTGGGGTTGTCGCAGGCACTGCTATAAGGCGTAGAAGAGAGTTGGACCTGAGGGGACAGGTGGTCCTCGTAACAGGAAGCTCAAGAGGGCTTGGATTCCTGATAGCTAAAGCGTTCGCTCATGAGGGCTGCAGAGTAGCGATATGCGCCCGGAACGAGGAGGAGCTCGAACAAGCTAGAGCACAACTGGAGAGCCATGGAGCAGATGCAATAGCTGTCAAATGCGATATTTCGGATCGTGATCAGGTAAGCGCCATGGTCGATACGGTGACCAGGCACTTTGGAAGGATAGATATACTCGTCAACAACGCGGGCATAATGGTAGTCGGGCCAGTACAGACTATGAATACAGAAGATTTCCAGCAGGCCATGGACGTAATGTACTGGGGCATGTTCTACACTACCATGGCCGTGCTGCCACAGATGATTCAGCGTAGAGCAGGCAGAATAGTCAATATCACATCTGTAGGAGGCAAAATAAGTGTACCCCGCCTGCTGCCTTATACTGCTGCTAAGTTCGCAGCAGTAGGCTTCTCAGAGGGTCTCAGAGCAGAGATGAAAAAACATGGCATCTACGTGATCACGGTCGTACCTGGACTCATGAGGACTGGTTCACACTTGGGAGCGTACTTCAAGGGTAAACACAAGGCCGAGTTCACTTGGTTCTCACTCGGAGCCTCAATGCCTGTAGTGGCCATGGATGCGGAAGTAGCAGCTCGACAGATCGTAGAGGCTACCAGGAGAGGCACCAGCGAGAAGATACTTTCCTGGCCAGCACATCTGATAGTAAGGATTCATGGACTTATACCAGGCATAACAACAGATATGCTCGGAGTCATCAACAGGCTTATACCAGAAGATCCAAACTCAAAGGAAAAGATCAAAGGCGAAGAGATACTAAAGATGATGGGAAACTCTCCCATTGCCAAGATAATTAGCTCCTTGGCGCAGAACACAACTCAGGGGAGCAAACGTACGCCATAGCCCTCACTGGCGAAACCTATAATCCATATCGACTGGCCTCTCTGCTCAGCCCGAGCAGTAAACTCATCTGCCTGCTCTTGGGGCACAGCGATGAGCAACCCCCCAGATGTCTGGGGATCCATAGCAAGCTTGACGAGGTTCTCGTCCACAATAATGCTGTTATCGTAACTTATTTTCTTCCTGCCATCTTGCTCGCCAGTAAGGTAGCTTCTGTTGCGGTTTAGTCCCCCTGGATATATGTCCTGCCTGATATAATCCAACGCACCTGGCAGGACTGGAAGCTTAGATAGCTCTATATTGAGACAGACGTTACTGGCTTCCGACATCTCGAATGCATGACCAAGCAAACCATAGCCAGTAATATCCGTCATAGCTCTTATACCTAGCTCAACTGCTAGCTCAGACGCCACCTTATTTAGCCTCAGCATGCTATCCACCGCAGCTTGTATGTCTACGTCCCTAACCTTACCACTCTTCAGAGCTGTAGTTATCACTCCTGTGCCAAGAGGCTTAGTAAGTACCAGCAAGTCTCCCGGTTTGACAGCTCCTTTGGTAGTTATCTTCCCAGGATGTATTAAACCGGTCACACACAAGCCGTACTTAGGTTCCTGATCCATAACTGTATGCCCACCACCTATCACTGCACCTGCCTCTTCAACCTTGTCCATACCACCTCTAAATATCTGCGCTAGCATATCAAGAGGCAGATTGCCTGGCCATCCAGCTATGTTTAGAGCGAGAATAGGAGTCCCGCCCATAGCATATATGTCGCTGAGGGAGTTGGCGGCAGCTATAGCACCAAACGTATAGGGATCATCGACTATTGGGGGAAAGAAGTCAACAGTCTGTACTAGAGCCTGGCCCTCGTCAAGCCGATAGACAGCAGCATCATCTGCCACGTCCAGGCCCACTAGCAGATTAGAAGTATTGCGACCGGTAAATGGCTGCAGAACCTGCGCCAGGTCACCAGGACCTAACTTAGCCGCTCAACCAGCACATGAAGCTAGAGATGTAAGCCTGATTCTTTCCCTATCATCCATGATCCTAACACCAAACAGGCTGCTGCGAAATAAAAGTTGGATGAGCCTGTAGATACTTCAAGTAATTATATACTGCGATGACTGCGATAGGGATGTAGTGGGCGAATTGTAATCCGAGGCTGGATGCTATACTTGAAGGCTTGGGGACTTACTTTTAGGGGTAAAGATAATGGATTTTGAGATACGGGAATTCAGGGAGTCCGATATTCCAGAGATAGCAAGGCTGTTCAAAGCCTCTGATCCGGCATGGCCAGGGGGCTTCTTCTTTGGCCAAATCGTTCCTGAAGACGCGCTCAGGCGAATGAGTCAGGAGGAGAGGATAAACAGCACCTATCTGGCATGGGCAGATGGCAAGGTAGTAGGTTTCATCAACTTATTGGAAGTACCACAGGAGGAAAAATCCGGGTACATAGGACTTCTCAACAGTGACCCCGCCTATCATGGTAGGGGCGTGGGCAGGGAACTTCTTAAGCGTGCCATCCAGCGTTGTGTGGAGCTCGGCTATGAGACTGTAACCTTACACACATGGCCTGGCAATACTCGCGCCGTGCCCTTGTACAAAAAGACTGGTTTCTTCTGGGGGCCAGAACCATCAGGATTTGGAGAGCTAAGGAACTTCCTCCCACTGCTGCTATCGCATCCGCTGACCAAGTGGTACTTCGACCAGATTGACTGGTACGACCATATGAAAAGGGACCTCCAGCTGGGCGTAGACGAGGAAAGGCGTAGCAACGGCACGCTTATCTATACCTATCGCTGGGAATCTCCAATTGGAAACCTGACAGCCATATTTGATCAAAAGACCAACAAACTGGTTACCTTAGATACTCCGAGGATCTATCTATCCCTTGAAATTCCTAAAGCCCTTATGACCGCCGGAGAGAGCCAGAAAGCTATGCTGGTAGTTGAGAATAGAGCACACGAGGCGCTAAGGATAGCTCTAGCAGCAAGCGGCAAGGGTGGCGTGGAAGCTCAGGGGCTCCACCCGCTAGTTCTTGCGCCTGCTGAAAGGAGTAGCATCCCTATAGACATAAAGACATCTGAAGACAAGCGTGGGGACAGCTCGTTGAAGCTGGAAGTAGCCATTGGTGAGCATAAGGTCGAGCTGGAAGGTTATATCAAAGTAAAGCCCAGGATCGACATACATTTGAACAATGTGCTACTGGAGCCACAGAGGATTAAAAGAGCCCTGCTTTCTGTAGGGAATCTCTCTTCCGAACGTGCAAACTTACAGCTCGCGATAAATACCACAGCAGGCTTGGAAGCCCGATTGCAAGCGGACTCCATTGCACTCGATGCTGGAGAATGGGCTCATATTCCAATTGATCTGCAAGCAAATCACAACGGTTCGTACAAATTGATCGTAAGATATCAATCAGAAGACGGTGATCGCAGAGAAGAAAGCTTCGAGCTAGTAGCTGTGACGCCTGGTGACATCTACTACCAAGAGAAGGACAACACATTACGTATATATACGGACAGGCTTGAGCTATCTCTAAATCTACAGGGATATGAGCTGTCGGTTTTCGACAGGAGAACAGAAGGCAAGGTAATAGACGTCTCAGTCAACCCCGGACCTCCATATTGGCCCGAAGCATCAATCGAGCACGATTCTGAGAAAGATATATGTTTTGAGGGCAGAAGCTTAATAGTAAGAGCACCTATATCACTCAAAGCAAAGCCTAAGGTAGCCATCGATAGACTATACAAGTTCTGTCCAGATGGACACCTCAAGATAAGCTATAGAGTTTTAAACAAGCATGAGAACCAGGACGTCGGGCTAACGACCTCTATATCGCCACAACCAGGTAATACTCTTAGGCACCTCTACTTTGAGACCACTGAGGGAGTTCGCAGTGTAAGGTTGAAAGAGGTATACCTACCCGAATGGCAACCGCATTACCAGATGAATCCTGACTGCAGGTGGGCAGCCATAGAGACTGTCGAGTGGACTATTGGTCTGCTATGGGATGAGAATTATGAGGCTAGATGTCCGGAATGGTCAGACTTCTCCCTGAAGTGGCCAGAACACCAGCTCGAGGCAGGACAGGCCATGAGCACAGGAGAGATAGATTTGATCCTCAGCACTGGTAGATGGCAAGACGTAAGGAGGGAGTGGCTGTACCGCAACAACAAGAATGTAGAGTCCGCGGACGAAGAGCCTTACGTAGGGCCAAGAATTAGTCCCAAGCCTATAAGGGTCTACAACCAGAAAGGTAGAGCGAAGCTAACCTTCAGGTCGTTCAACCCACGTGAGGTACAGGCGAAGATAAGCCTCAAGGGCAGTGATGGCTTTGAAACCCTGCCAGCTGAGTACACCCTGCAAGGCGTTAGCAGCATCAAAGCCGCATCAGCTGATATAACCGTAACATCTACTAAGCCCAGGGGCGTGGGGGAGATAGAAGCCCTTGTAGAGTCTCCTGTATACACCGGCAAGGTAAAAGCGCCCGCTATAGTACTTGGCAATACAGACGAAGTCAGAATCACTCAAACCATAGATAAGGGCGAAGAAGTCTGGGTTATAGATAACGACTGGATGACATTTTCCGTATGGCCCAGAGTCCTTGGCACTATCTATAGTCTAGAAGCCGATGGTAAGCAATGGCTTTATCACAACTTCCCAGAGCCCAAACCAAGAAGATGGTCCTATCCGGTATACGGAGGTATTTACCCTGTACTCTGGGAACAAGGAGGCTATCATCCTAGCCAACTGGGAAGGCTAGCAGGACTCAAGTTCGTAGTAGACGAATATCATACTCACCTGGACTCCCAGATCCCACTCCATGGGATAAGGCTTACGACTACTGTTGAACACGATAGCCTTCTAGGTTTGAGATTCGAGGTCAGCTACTTGACTGCACACGATAGTAATATACTGATCGTTAATACAGTACTAAGGAACACGGGGCCAGAGAGGAACATAAGTTACTCCTTACAGGTCAATCCTGCTATCGAACCGGATTTCCCTGCTCTTCTCAGACTATATAAGGACCCTGTGATTATACCTGGGCTACAAGACATGCCAGACATGAACGACACTAGGGCCATGGGAGTACAGTACAGCAACGATAAAGTGCTAGGGTTAGTAACCGGAAATGAAGGCGTAATAACCGGATATTCAGGAGGCAATGAGGAATCGAGGCTAATAGCAGATCATAAGCTGAAACTATCAGGGGGTCAGGAAATAAGCCTATGGCATTACCTGGTGCTCGCTGAGAGTAGTCACGATATGCTTCTATACACCTCTCTAGCCGACATAAAGTAAACCCAGGTGTGAGACCAAATGTAGATCTTTGGTCTCACACCTGCTCTGTCAGCTTTTAGTCATGAACCTCATATACTCTACCAGTACTTCCATGCATCCGGTTTTGGCATCGGGGTATGGGGCGCATGTGTCTTGATCATCTCTGGCAGAAGCATTAGAGCATGATGGTCACGAGAGCGATATTGATCAGGAAAATTACTAGGCACCTCAGCAAAATAAGTACCCGATGGCACAATCCCGCACCCACCCCAAAGCCTCATGAGAATGTTCTGTACCAGCGCATCCTCGCCTACTAGCTTACGAGGCAGCCTGCGCCAGAAGGAAAATCCCCCTATTTCCAGGAGCTTTCTCCTGTCATACATGACACAGGCGCCTATCCAACTTACTTTGTACAGGCGAACATCGCCGGGAGGTAGACCTAAACCCTGAGCCACATGAAAGAGGTTAGCTGCAGTATGAAGAGTGGCACGATGCCACTCGGGATCACCAGGATTCACTATCTCTGGTCGCACTCTACTAACCCAGTACTCTATATGCTGTTGATGTGGCCTTACATCATCTATATACGTAGGCTGGGTTGGGAAGGCTCCCACAAAAGCACAGCCCTGTTCTTCAAGCACATTCGCCATCTTCTCTACGACCCAGGACTCCATAATTACATCATCATCGAGGTACAGAACCGCATCAGCGCTCGAAACTCTTAGGAGAAAGTCTCTCTGCTCTGCAATTCCGCAACGCTCTTTACGATGATACCAACACACTCTATTACCTCTAGCTTCTATTAGTTTGCAGAGAGACCTGACAACTTCAGAGCGAGTAGCAGGCTCATCGCTCTGATCAGCTACTATCACACCTAAATCAGTCCTGCTTTGCAAAGCCACCCCGCTAAGGGTCATGATCAGCGACTGAAGCCTATTCATAGTGGGAATGAGTACATCCACACTTATCATGGCTAGACCTCAGGATGCTAAGATCAGGTTGACTATATTGTTGATCGTCTGTTGCACGTCCATACTTGATGTATCTACAAGAGTAATCCTCAGATCACCCCGGCTTCCTTCGTTCAGGAACCACCTGTTGAACTCCAGCATTCTGTTTATGAAAGCTCTACTCGAGGAATCTCTCCATCCAGGTCTAGTCAGGAGTCTGTCACGCAATATCTCATCCTGACACGTCAAGGCCAAGTAGATGACCCTGGAGAAATACCTTTGCTCCGGGCAAGACTCCACTGTAGGAGGGAACAAGGATCCACAAAGCACTACACTAATACCGCTCTGGTGTATATTCTTAGCTAGTCTCAGCCAGAGATTGGTATATGAAGCATAATTATCTTCCGGCTTTGCTTTTACCTCGCCCCAAAGAATATCAGTCTCAAGCACTATGTAACGACCAGAAAGCGCCTTGGCCAGCTGCAAACATATGGTGCTCTTACCGGTGCCACTAGCTCCGGTTATCACATACAGCGGCTTCATGACGAACTGGTAACCCTCACCACAATAGGGACAGAAGGCCGTAGATGAATCCAGATCTATGGCCTTCTCGACTGAGTAGAGCCCGCAATATGGACAAACGTTAAACATTTTGCCTGATGCTTTGTAAGCTTATCTCTCTGCCCTCAAGCGCCGATTTATAGCATGCCTCTACGATCTGAACACGCCTCAATCCCTCATGACCAGCATGAGCAGACCAATTACCACTGCGTATGGCATCTATAAAGTTCTCTACAACAGCTTGGTGCCCTGTACCCTGCCAAGTCTGGGGTGCTATAGTAACTGGAACATCCCCATGATCAGTGAATATGCGCAAAGTGTCCTGCCACCCATAACGCTTCACTCGCATCTGAGCACCGCCTTCAGTACCGTATAGATCAAGGCCAAAATCATCATCATAATCTGCTTGCACTGCCCAGCTGGCCTCAAGGCAAACCGTAGTTCCATCCTCCGTCCGCATAAACGCCGTGGCCAGATCCTCCACATCAAAATCAGCTCCAACAAACATCTTTTGAAGGCCGCTCCTACGTACGCCTCTGCCTCTGTGGCCAAATTCCGCATATGTCGAGGCACTGACGGTAGTGATTTCCGGTTCACCTAGAAGGAACATCAGCTGGTCCAACACATGCACTCCAAGATCGATGAGAGGCCCACCACCAGATAACTCTTTGCTTGTGAACCATGACCCAAGACCGGGAATACCCTGTCGACGCATCCAATAACCTTTGGCATAGTAAATCTTGCCTAGCGTTCCACTGTCGATATACTGCTTGAGGATCATGATGTCACCACGCTGGCGATGGTTAAAAGCTGTCTGCAGCACTCTTCTATTGCGCAGCGCTGCATCCACCATCGACTGAGCCTCCTCCGTATTGCGTGCCAAAGGCTTCTCACACAGAACATGCTTACCGCTCTCAAGTGCGGCTATGGCTACGTGCGCATGCAGGTAGTTAGGGGTACACACACTTACAGCATCTAGATCACTTCTTGCGACTAGATCCTCCCACCTGGAGTACAAGTTGGGTATAGAGTACTCTTTCCCCATGAGCTGCAGGCGGTCCTCCTCAAGTCCTGCAAGGGCAACCACCTCTACACCGGGAATCTTTTTGTAGGCCATTGTATGTACGTTACCAGCAAAGCCTAAACCAACCACCCCAACTCTAATAGTCTGATCCATCTAGTAGATCTCTCCTCCTTCTTTTTCTTCTGCTCTACTAGTCTAGTACAAAACCCCCGGAATAGGCGAAAGCAATCGTAACTCTTTAGTCCTTTGAGCTATTTCTTTGGTGAGACGAACAAAATTTATGTAAAACCTAATTGGCAGGAATAGTGTAGAACCCAGAATGAAAAGCAGAGCTAAAGAAATGGTACCTACCATCAAAAGACTACTGATGGCTATTTGCATTCTCGTATTGATAGGAATATCAGCTTGCCAAGATGTGGTCTATCGAGGAAGTGCGATAACCCACGCATCATCCTCAAGCTGGGCAGAGGCCACCTTATCCAAAATGACCCTTAGAGAAAAGATAGGGCAGATGTTTGCAGTGTACGTCTACGGAGATAGCGCTTACGACACAGATCCCTGGGCAGTAAATGCGAACAGGAAACTATACGGTGTGGACAACGCATCTCAAATAATACAGAAGTATCATGTTGGTAGTATCATATATTTCACATGGACTGGGAACATTAAAAATGCCCAGCAGGTAGCAAGGTTATCAAATGGTATCCAAAGAAGCTCCATGACCCAAAGAGTACCAGTTCCCACGCTCATATCTACGGATCAGGAGGGAGGCATAATATCAAGGTTACCTTCTCAAATCGTCCGTTCCCCTGGGAATATGGCGCTAGGAGCCGCAAGAGACAAAACGTACGCATTTAGAGCCGCTTACATAGTCGGCAAAGAGCTCAGAGCTCTAGGGATCAATCAAAACTTGGCCCCGGATGCTGACGTAAATATCAACCCATTCAACCCAGTGATAGGTGTAAGGTCCTTTGGGGACAGATCATGGCTTGTGGCCAGACTAACAGCTGCGCAAGTGAGAGGGTATCAAAGCGTCGACGTAGCAGCAACAGCCAAACATTTTCCTGGACACGGCGATACGAACATCGACAGCCATACAGGACTGCCCGTTATAAGGCACACCCAGAAGCAGCTGGAAGATATAGATCTGCCTCCTTTCAGAGCTGCTATCGATTCAGGAGTCGACGTTATCATGAGTGCCCACATAGTCGTGCCTTCGCTAGACCCTTCGGGTAGGCCAGCAACCCTCTCCAAACCGATCCTAACAGGGCTACTACGCCAAAAACTTGGGTTCAAGGGCGTAATAATGACAGATTCTCTAGAGATGGCAGGGGTCCGGCAGATGTTTCCGGATAGCAGAGTGCCAGTGGAAGCTATCAAAGCTGGAGCAGATCTGCTACTTATGCCTCCGGATCTAAACCTAGCGATAAACTCGGTAGTAAATGCCGTGGAAAGAGGAGAGATAAGCGTTTCTCGCATAAACGCTTCGGTGCTACGTATCCTCGAACTTAAGGCGCGACTGGGGTTGCCAGCAAATCCCTACGTCGATGCCGACTCGGTAAGCAGCCATGTCAAGACTCACTGGCATATCCTTAGCGCCGCTGATATCTCTAACCACACCATCACTATCATCCGCAATTCGGGCGTGCTTCCACTGAAACCCAATTCGGGTCGAACAGTCTTGGTAACTGGTTGGGGAGATGAACCCACAATAGAAGTAGCCGCAAAGATGTCCAGCTATGGCGTAAGAGTCACGAGGTACTCCACAGGGGACCACCCATCTTCGAGCGTGCGTGACCATGCAGTCTACCTGGCAAGGCAGAAGAGCTTGGTAGTCGTGCTAACTAGAGATATTCAATGGGATACTAGGCAGCGAGAGCTTGTGAAAAGCCTGATACAGACAGGGAAACCAGTAATAGTACTCTCTGTTGAGCTTCCGTATGATTTAGCTTATGTTACAAGTGCCAAGACCTACGTGGCGACCTATAGCTATAACCCTGTCTCTTTGCGGGCAGCGGTGAGAGTAATGTTTGGAAAAGCTTCACCTGTAGGCAAGTTGCCTGTACGCATTCCAAAAGCGAACGCCCCCCAGGAGACTCTTTATCCATTTGGGTATGGCCTGGGGTACTAGTATAGCTTAGGGTCAGATGCTAAGGCACTGCAATACGTAGAGGGTATATAGTGCCCTGTTCCCGCTGTTCCAAAGGGTAGTTATCACACTTGTATTCCCAGGTTACGTAGCGCACTCACGCTGGATTAATGTTGAAGGCAGCTTAGGTTGGTACAAGTTAGGCCCGAACCAGGGTGATCACCATGATGCTCGGGACATAATAGTCTGTCTTGCCTCCATTTGAAACTAGAGGAAAGAAACAAGATGATTAGAAGATCGCCGTAAGAAAATCACAAAACGAAGCCCCTTTGTGCTCTTTCTTGCAAAGGGGCTTCGTTTTATATTCTGATATGTTATCTCGGCCAAGATGGCAGGGGCAGAGGGACTCGAACCCCCAACCGCCGGTTTTGGAGACCGGTGCTCTACCAGTTGAGCTATACCCCTATAAATCTCAGATGAAATTATATGGAGCCAGTAGCTAGCATGTCAAACCAAATACTACTCTTGCGTAGGGCCATGCAGCTCGGGACTTACAACGGTCATAGGTACATAGATGTAAACAGGGTTGCTATCATCCTCCTGCTTGATCAGGGTATTGCTGGCAACCAACTCCTCAAGAGCCGGGATTATCTCCTCTTCAGGGATGCCAGTCTGGTCGGCCCACCAGGATGCATCACCCTTTAGTGGCTCTGGGCTCTTCTCGTAAATAGTCGAATCATATATGTATTGCTTGATCTCCCGAGCTGTATCGCTCAGATTCGTGGACTCGTATCCGTAGCTCATATGCCTTTCCCTAGTATGCGCTTCAATACTTTACCTACAGTTATTACAGGTTAGCAAAATTAGCAGGCTAAAGAAAGTTAGCAGGCTCGCCCCAACTTACTTATAAGCCACGACACCGAAAGCTTGAGGTCGGGGCACTACTTTCTTGAAGCCTGCTTCCTGTAACCTGATTACTACTCCTCTGGTCACTCTGTGTCCCATCTTGTGTTCGGGATTACCTATGTAATGGAACAAACGCCCCCTAGGTCTGATCACTCTATATAACTGCTTGTAGAAGTCCAGGGAATAGAGGTCTCCGGCAAGGCTTACTATAGGAGGATCATGGATCACTCTATCAAAATATTGATCCGGAAATTCGCGAATCACCTCGAAACTGTCACCTACTATGACCTTGATTTTGGGGTTCTCGAACAGTTCCCTGGACCAAGGGTTAAGCTTGGCTATCTCCACAACCTCTGGATCTATCTCCACAGTTATGACCTCGTCCGCAGTCTTCGAGGCCATGATGGCCGTGTAACCCAGCCCCATAGCTGTGTCCAGGACTTTGCCAATTACTGGAGCTATAGCCTTGATCTTTTCGGCAGTATCCTTGAGAGGGTCCGTACCCTTGATTCTGTGCATGGGGAAGCCCCCTGCTACCAGAGTTGGCGCACCATCTGTGGCTAGCAGGCTATAGAATCGGTTGGTGTATCCTGAATAGCTTTGAATTGGGACTACTTCCTCTCCACGGAGGATGAAGCACTTGTTTGAAAGCCTGCCGGTGCGAAAATGACCAGCTATCTCCTCAATCACGGACCAAGAGACTCTAAGGCCATCGGGTAGCTTAACTCCTTCCGAATCCAAGAGCACCTTTACCTTAGTGAGGCCGAGATCAAAAGAGGACTCAAGCTCATTGACACCCGACTGGCGTGCCTCAAGCAGCTTTCTAGCTTCGTCTACAGAAAGCCACAAGGTATCATGGGCAACAACTGATGACATCACTTCATATTCTACTATTTCTAACTATCGGAGAGCATGCCTGACCAAAATATCGGTGATCCGATCAGGCTCCATGGGTCTGGAAAAGAAGTACCCTTGAGCCAGATCACAGCCCAGAGTACTTAAAGCATCAACTTGGACCTGCTTCTCAACCCCCTCAGCTGTCACAAGCATGCCAAGCGACTTCGCAAGCATTACAAGTGCATGCACTATTGCCGTACTATCAGGATCTACACCCAGCCCCATAACAAAAGTCCTGTCGACCTTTAATACATCCAGGGGGAACTTCCTGAGGTAGCTCAGGCTGGAGTAGCCAGTCCCTACATCGTCAAGAGCCAGCTTAACTCCCAGGTCTTTGAGCCCCTTCATGGTTCTGGCTGTAGAAGCAGCATCATCCATCGCTACGGTCTCCGTTATCTCCAGTTGCAGGCACGAGGGTGAAACATCCATATCTTGGAGTATGCTTGCCAAGTCCTCCAGCATAGTGGCTTTCTGGAACTGCCTGGCAGTAAAGTTCACGCTTACCAACGGCAATTCCCCAGCAACTCGCTTCTGCCACTCCTTATGCTGCCTACACACCTCGCGCAGCATCCAGTCGGTCAAAGGCATTATGAGCCCCGTATCTTCCAGCTCCTTAAGGAACTGATCTGGCAGAAGAAGTCCCCTCTCTGGATGATGCCAGCGCAGCAGCGCCTCAAGCGCTACGACTTCCTTATCTCGCAGCCTTACCACAGGCTGGTACACTAAGCTGAACTCTTCCCGCTGTACAGCTCTGCGCAACTCAGACTCGAGCTTCAGCTTCTCTAATGTAAAAGTGCTCATGCTAAGATCATAAACTTCGTACCTTGCCCGCCCCCTACTCTTAGCCCAATACATAGCAACATCTGCATTATGTATAAGCTCCTCTGCATCAGAGTACTCATTACTAAGTGCTATACCTATGCTGGTGCTTATATAGAGCTCTTGACCATTGATCAAAAACGGCTTCTCCAGCTCCTTTATAACCCTTTCGGCCACCTGCTTGGCGTACTCCAGCTCGCAGATAGGCTCCAGGAGGATGGTAAATTCATCGCCACCTCGGCGTGCTACAGTGTCCGCAGAGCGGACTACACTCAACAACCGATTGCCTACCTCTATCAAGAGCTGATCTCCGTACTGGTGGCCAAGACTGTCATTGACATGCTTGAACCTATCTAGATCCAGGAAAAGCACTGCACAACAGGAGTTATACCTCTTGGCTCTGGCAAGCGCGCCTTTCAGCCGATCCATAAAGAGCGCTCTGTTAGGGAGTCCCGTCAGGGCATCATGAAATGCCTGATACGCAAGTTTATCCTCAAGCTTCTTCTTATCGGTAATATTGACGAGAACTCCCTGCCAGAACAAAGGCTGCCCCTCGGCATCCCTAACTATAACCGCTTCGTCTCGCACCCATACGATCTCACCGCTCTTAGAGATCATCCTATATTCTTTTCTAAAAGGTATCCCCAGCTCTTCGGCTTTTTCCATAGAAGTAGCCACATCCTCGTAATCATCAGGATGTATTATTCGCGACCAGGGATCAGGGTTACTTGTCCATTCCTCAGGGGTATAGCCAAGCATATCTTCTACTTGGGGACTTATATAGGAGACCACTCCCCTCATCCCCATTTCTTCTATATAAGTGACTGCTGGTATCTGCTCCACGAGTTTTCTATATCTTGCCTCAGCCCTCATTAGATCCTGAGCAGCCCTTCGGTACTCTATAGCAGCAGCCAATATGTTGGATACGGATTGGAGAAAGTTGATATCGTCCGGGGAAAATATCCTGGGCTCAAGGCTATATGCGCAGAGCAGGCCATAAGGGGAGCTCTGCCCTCCTATGCCGACCGATATGGCACTCCTGATAACTCCACTTTGTAGATAACGGATCTCAGGCGGATATATGTTGAACGAGGCCTTATCGGGAGTCGGGGGATGTCCTTCCCTCGCAGCTGTTAAACGAGACCCTATCACACCCTCTGGCCAACCATGTCCAGCCTCCAGGACAAGAGTCTTACCATTGTCTACATCCCTCAGTATTGCTGAATACTCCACATCCAGAACATCAGCGACTGTGTCAGCAGCTTTACGCAATAGAGAATCCTGGTCATCTTCAGCGAGCGCTAACTGGCCCAAATAAGCCACAGCTGCTTGCTGCTTTGCCCTTGCCTGCAGTTCCTCTTCAGCCTTCAGGCGTTCACTTAGCTCTTTTTCAAGCTGTTGATATAACCGGGAATTCTCCAGGGCTATGGAAGCCAAATCGGCTAACCTGTGTAATAGATGGAGATCGTCTTCAGAAAAGACTTTGCCCTGTGTAAAGCTAACGAATCCCAATGAGCCAACAGATCTACCATTGAGGAAGATTGGCACTGCCATCACAGCATGGAAGACTAGTTCATCAAACATCCTGGCACGATGAGGCCACGAGATGTAGTCTTTGAGAATAACGGGCTTACCTGTACGCCATACGCGTCCAGACACCCCTTCTCCAGGCTCCAGCCAGGTATTCTCATAGTCTGTAAACACACCCGTGCCAACCCAGAGCCTCAACTTACTGGTGTCATCATCCTCTAAGTACACAAAGCCGTTTTCTTCATTGAAGAGAGGAGCAGCACGAGTAAGCAGGGTGCGGAAAACATCACTAGGGTCCAGCCTGCGCATGGTAGCCAGTGCGATCTCGTGGAGAGCGCTGAGGTACACGTTCTGCCTCCGTAGTCTCTCCTCAACTTTCTTCTGATCGGAGAGATCGACAATTACGGCCACTAGACCTACAAGCATCCTGCGCTTGTCACGTACTGCTGATATCTCCACCTGAGCAGGAACAACCCTGTCTTCCAGTGGGAAATCCACCTCACCTCTCCAGCTGCCCTCCCTAAGCACTACCTGAATCACTTCTCGAATGTTCTCACTCTTATCTATAGTGGAGGCAAGCTCGAAGACTTCCTTCCCAATAGCTTCCTGAGGGGTATATCCGAACAGGTCACTTGCCGCCGAGTTCCAATGTACTACCCTCATCTGCATATCGCAGGCTATCACCGCCACAGGCACCTGATCCAACAGCCTCGCCTGGAAGAGGATCCTAGAGTCAGCTTGCTTCCTGCTAGTTATATCCTCAAGCATGCACACAGCCAGATCCACATCACCCGAGTGCGATCTAATAGCAGACACAGTCAGGTTGCCCCAAATCTCGTGTCCATCTTTGTGGATATATCTTTGCTCTACGTGGTAGTGAGTGTTCTTGCCAGAGAAGATTCGAGTGAACCTACCTCTTAGAGTAGACTCGTGATCTGGGTGCACAAGCTCTAGGAAGTTCTTCTCTATCAAGTCATTCTGGGTGTAGCCCAGTATTTTGGTCAATGCTTTATTAGTCTTTAATATCCGTCCTTCCTGGTCAATCAGGGCCATACCTATAGCTGAATCTTCAAATATAGCCTTGAATCTCTCCTCACTCTCCCGCAGTGCCTTAGCAGCCTCTATCCTATGAGTAATGTCCAGCATCGAGCCTACGGCCCTTATAGCCTTGCCACTCGCATCGCGAACTATATACCCGCGGTCAAGCACGTAAGCGTAGCTGCCATCTGCCTTCCTGAATCTGTACTCCTCTGCCCACACATCAGCATCCGAATTGATAGCTCCGTAGAGGCTCTCCCTCAACCTTTCGATGTCATCTGGGTGGCACCGTTCCTCCCACCACTCAATGCTGGTTTCAAACTCGTGATCAGCCTCGTAGCCAAAAAGCCTCTGGATGGCATCATTCCAGATAATTCTGTTTGTGGAGAGATCCCAATCCCAGATAGCATCATTGGTGGCCCTGCTTATGAGCTGATTACGCTCCTCACTTTTACGTAGGGCCTCAGCTTCCAAGCTAAGCTTCTCAACAAGCTTGGCGTTCTCAATAGCGATCGCAGCCTGGTCTGCCAATATGACCAAGAGCTGCAGGTCTTCGTTATCAAATTGATTCAGTCCCACTTTTGAGAGGGTGATTACGCCCACTACTCTGTCGTCGTACTTTATGGGCACTGCAAGCATCGACTCGTCGATATCGTTTGTTCCTGGTATCAGCCGCGTGCGGGTATCCTTAGCGGCGTCGTGGAGCAATGCAGGTTCACCATGCTGTGCTACCCAACCGGTTATCCCCTCTCCGAATCCGACTCTTAGGTTGTCTACCTCCTCAGGAGAGTATTCAGAATGGTCCGTTATGACCGCTGCGGGTACCAGATACTCATCGGATGCCAGGAATATGCGGCAGGCATGGAAATCAACCAGTTGGCGCAGCTCCTCAGATATAGCCTTAGCTATCTTCCTAACATCGTTCAATCTATTCAAGCGAGAAGCTATAGACTGTATAACCCTTAGCCTATCTGCTCTCGAAACGGCAGCATTATATAGGTGCCTGTTTCGCAAAGCCGTAAAGGCCTGCTCTGCTAGGGATGAGAGTATAGAATAGCTTATATCCTTTGGATGGTTTTCATCTTGGTAGAAAACTCCTAGGACTCCCATTGGACCATCCTCAGGCCCAACCCTCACACACACGCCAATTAGCCTGCTGGATGGAGTTCCATCTGCCAAATGCAATTCATACAGGGTTGGCTCCGGAGAGAGCAGCTCCCTGGATAGACGTCTTAGCCTGTCGTAAGTCTCTACATCGATCTCGGCAGTGGATATAGCACGATCACCAGCGGGTTCATGAACAAGCAGGACCGCAAAATCGGCATGGAGCAGTTCATTGGCAGTGTCTACTAGGAACCTGAGGGCAGCCTCTGAATCCTGAAAGTTATTGATAGACTTAGATACTTTATATAAGGCATCTACCTGTCTTACACGGTCTGAGAGCTCATTTATGAGGTTAAACTTCTCTATCGCCAGAGCTGCATGTTCCGCGAAAGTTTCCAGATCTTGTATTAGGTCCTCGCTAGGGACCTTCCCGCTTACTGGTTCATCTACTGAGAAGAAACCAATGACCTCTCGCTTACTGTCCAAAAGAGGCACTATCAAGAAATGATAGGGATCCCAGTCCTCTGGACTCTTGGCTTCCGGTATGTCAGGTATTACATACATATCATCGGGTACATCCTGTAATACCTGACGAGAGTGCCATGGTGGCACCAGGTAGGACTGACTGATTCTGAACTCTTCCTTTAGAAGCTTATTCCAGAAGTCAAATGTGGTGTAAGTTCCCAGAAGTATGTCGTCTGTCCCGGTAATAACCCGGAAACCTTCTCCTTCCCTTACGTTTACCAGGATTACTTGAAACCCAGTAGCTCTTATAGCAGTAGCAGCCAACTTAAGCAGACTAGCCTTAAGTTCCTCGTATGAGTTCAACTTGTCGCTTTGAGAGGTCTCTATAACTTCCTCTTTAATCACTCTAGTTTCCTGTCTTTTACATCACGTCCAGAGTTGTTATTACCCTATTATGAGTTTACTTTTGCTTATCTGCAATGGTTATATAGTACTAATTTCTTTGAAGCACTTAAATACCATAATTTACCTACCAAAGGGAACTAATATACCGTACCATTTTCCTATTCCCCCCTACTTGCATTTATGTAATCATCTACTTTAGAATTTGCATTTTTGTAAATCGGGGAGATTCGTAATGAAAAACAGCTTAGTAGCTATATTTGCTACTGCTTTACTATGCTTGACAGTACTGACGACTCCTTCGGTCAAAGCTGTTGGTGACTACGGTAATGTAGAAGGTAGAGTTACCTACAACGGACTGCCAGTAAAGGGAGCCTCTATATCAGCCGGTGGACAGTCTGTTATATCGGACTCTCAGGGTAGATTTAGATTTGATCCCCTACTAGTACAAGACAGCTGGCGAGCTATAAACGTTACAGTCAGAGCATCAGGTCTTGGCGTTTGGAGGCTATACAATGCAGTCATCATCCCTAACGATACCCTAAGGTTGGATGTGAAGTTATCAAAGCACGATGTCACACTTTCTCAGCCCCTTCCGGGGACCACCAAAAACAACTTAGCACCGTCGAAGGTCTCACCTGAGCAGGATCAGAATCTCAAACCAGCAGCCACCACTTTGGGCTCCCAAAAGGTCCCCCCAGGAGTGATTAGGGTCTACGTTACTGACAAGACAGGACTCTCGCCCGAAGATATGTGGAGCTGTAGATATGATCCAGTACCTAAAGGTGAGGTTGTGGAGGTACCTTTCAAGGACTACGTTAAGCATGTCCTCCCAAATGAATGGTTTGCTAGTTGGGACATGGAGTCCCTACGAGCTGGAGCCATGGCAGTAAAAAGTTATGCTTGGTACTACGTGTCCAGAGGGGGCAAGTGGTACTGGCTGGGAGCTGATGTCATGGACACTACCTGCGATCAGGTATACAACCCAGCGGTCAGTTACGCGAGCACAGACCAAGCAGTGGAGAATACCTGGTACCAAAGACTAACCGAGAATGGCTATATAGTCCCCGCTTTCTACAGAGCCGGCACCAAAGGTGATCCAGGAGAGCAAGGCTCCGATGTCATGAGCCAGTGGGGAAGTCAGTACTGGGCTACCAAAGGTAAGACTTGGGACTGGATCCTGCATTACTACTACGATCCTGTTGATATCTTGCCAGCTACAGAAGCCGACCTAAGAATCTACTCAGGACCTAACGTGACCAGCACCACCCCCACTTGGGGAGAGCCTTTCAACGTCAAAGTGACCGTCAAGAACTATGGCAGCGAACCTATGCAGCTCCAAGAGCTCTACATCAAACTTCGAGGGCCCAATGGTGAGATACTCGACCTGGGAGGAGATGACAACTCCAACCCCATCGACCCGGGAGAAGTGCGCACTATTAGTAAGTATGTACCAAGGCTTGCAATAGATTACCCTGGGCTATACGGCAACTATGTACTAACTGTGACCTACATAGATCCAGGTGGATTCTTAGCTCCTGGACTGCCACCAGGCGAGAGCTCCACATCTACATCTATACCACTTACAGTGGTAGCTCCGTCTTACAAGGCCCAGATCTATTCGATAACTCCTGATTCCCCCAGCTACTACGAGCAGACAACAGGAAGCCTGACTGTGAAGCTCAGAAACACAGGCAACGCCACCTGGTACAAGAACAGCTCTAGCATCCAGAACGCAGTTAGACTAGTTACATATAATGATGCCTTTCACCCGAGCAGATTTTATGTGGAGGGGAGTTGGTTATCATCCTCCAGAATCCTCATGCAGGATTCCCTGGTCATGCCCGGGGGCATCGGGACTTTTAGGTTCAAACTAAATGGTGACCTACCACCAGGAAACTATACAGAGTATTTCAGGCTTAGAGTGGAAGGATCTTTTGGATCCACATACAGGGGCTTCTTTGGGGATCAAGTTGCCGTGAACATTAGCGTCCTTGATGACTCCACTCCCCCGAGCATTACTATTAATGCCCCTAGATACTCTACAGAGAGGTCTTCAGAACTGTCATTCCCTATAAGCTGGCAGGGTAATGACGAGCAAACTGGTGTGAAGGACTATGACATCTACTGGAAGAATGGAACTGACTACGTACCCTGGAAGAGCGCAACAAGCTCCACTTCGGCCACATTTGGCAATGGAGATCCTATAAACTTGGCACAAGGAGGTAACTATCTGTTCAGGCTTCGGGCTGAAGATATTGCGGGCAACGTGAGCTCGTGGAGAAACTTCAGAGTTATTGTACCCTTTGATGATACGAGATTTAGCTACAACTCCGGCTGGCGCAGCTATTACAATCCTTATGCCCGGCATTATCTGCACACCTATCACTACGCTTATTCCTATGGCCGACAGGCCACTTTCTCCTTCTATGGACGCAGAGTGGCATGGATCGGCGTCAAAGGACCCACAAGAGGCATGGCCGAGGTATGGATCGATGGGTCCAGGATCGCGACCGTGGACCTCTATGCTCCAAGGTATAGCACCAGGACGGTGGTATTTGAAAAGTCTTTGGGCACCCGCAACGCTCGACACACAATAACTATCAAGGTGCTGGGCAAACGCAATCAATTATCAACAAGCAACAGGGTCGATATCGACGGTATAGCAGTTCTTCGCTAAGGCGATTCCTTTAATACATTGAGAGCTTTCCGATAACTTGGGGAGGCTACAGGTCCCTGGAGCAGAGGATCGTCTGTGGCCTCCATCCATTGTAGAAGCCTTCCTCTGAGATCTCTCTCAATGTCAGCATAATCAGGATTACCTGCTAAGTTATGCTCCTCCAGGGGATCAGACTCCAGATCATACAGCTCGATCACTGGATGCTGTGTTGCACTGTAAAGCTGAGTGAACCTGCGGAATATAACTCCCATCTGGATATCGCCAGGCACCTCTACCAGGAAGCTTGATTCAAAGTTAACTATGTACTTATACCTATCCGTTCTTATCGCGCGCATAGGATCGTAATAGCTGTGGAAGGTCTTCTCAGCAAACACCTCATCACGTACCGCGCGATCATCTACCATCGACGGAAGGAAAGATTTCCCCTGCAGGAATTCCGGCAGAGGATCGATACCGATCATAGCAAGTAGAGTGGGGAGTATATCGACATTGCTCACCAGGGAATCGATCTTTTGCCCGGTTGGAAATGAGCCAGCAGGCCACCTCAACAACAGAGATACACGTAATCCCGGATCATAGAGCGTACATTTGGCTCTGGGCATGGCAATGCCGTGATCCGTAGTAAACACGAATATAATCTCATTCCTGAGGCCGTACTGATCTACAATTTCTAGAACATCCCCTACCAGCTTGTCGGCTACCTCCACAGACCGATAGAACTGCAGCATCTCATCCCTGCTCTCTGGGGCTTCTGGTAGAAAGCCGGGAACAAAAACCTCACGCTGGGACTGTACGTCCAAGCCTTCACCTTCATATGGACGATGAGTCTGGTTCAGGTTTATTTCGAAGTAGGCAGGAGAAGCCTGGAAATCGTGAGCCTGCACTATTCTCCTGAACTCATTTACTACAGCTTCCCCTCTTCTGTCATGAAACATCAGGTCAAAACCTAACCTTGATGGGTTAGTAGTAACGTGCTGATGCCCTAGCAGGAAAGTAGCATAGCCTAAGTCTTTGAGTATCTGAGCTATATGTTTCTCATCAGGATATAGGTCCCAATCGAAGGGATGATGGGTCAGTCCCATTACTCCGTTGCTATGTGGATAACGCCCGGTGGCTATCGCCGATCTGCTTGGGCTGCATTGAGGGGCCACACAGAAAGCATTAGTGAACTGTAGCCCCTCACCTGCCAATCTGTCCAGGTTAGGTGTGGCAGGGGTGGGTACGCCATAACAATGTAGATAAGTACCAAGATCATGACATGTCACGAGCACTATAGAGGGACGATTCACCACTTAAACTCCTTCCCTGACCAGAGGCATCACAAGGCTTCTGGGGCCGCCCCTTGCTCTGGTCAACTCTAAACCTCTCAGGGTTATGACACATCTCTCACAAGAGCGGATGCTATCGGGATTACTTAGCGCATCGGTAGCTTGAATGATCTTATAACCCCTCTTGCTAAGCTCATTTAGAGTGTTCTCTGGAGAGTTGTAAGAAATAATCTTCCCAGGCGAGACGGTAAGTAAGCTGGCTCCCCCCCACCAGTATTCACGCTTCTGAGTAACTGTATCGCTTCCTCCACAGGGGATGATATCTAGGGGTTCACCTATCGTACTCTGCAGAGAATCAAGTAGATCAACCACCTGCGTCTTAGGCTGCTTGCCTTGTTGTAGTACTACCTGGAGCACATCCACAGAGTATTGACTGTGCCCCTTGACCGCCGGAGGAAAGGCTACATACTCGAAGGGAGAAATTGCCGATAGCACCGCATCCAGATGAGGTATGTAGTCCGGAAGCATAATCACAAACAGGTAGCAGGTATCCTCCATAACATTCTGAAGGTGCCTTATAAGCCTCTCAACTGCCGAAGAGTTGGTCCGAACGCCATGCCCTATCAGCAAAATATTGGGTCTAGGCTGCAAGATGTTCCCTCCTTCTAGGTAGCAAGGAGAGCTGTTCTCATCCTCCATCATCCAGTTATGCCACGTGATATCCTGCCCTATAGAGGCATGCTGCAGGATAAACCTCCATAACAGGTTTTCTCGTCTGCGCACCTTCTGAGAGTTCCATCCCACAAACATCTCTTGACCGATGACAGCCGCCAGGTCGCGCACAAACATCAGGTTTGGTACGGGCTGAAGTTGATATAGATTATGCCTTATGAAGTCGGAAATCGAGAGGTCCGAGCCTACGAGCTTACCAGTTATCAGTAGACGAGCCAAGTAACTGGCATCATTTTGGGATTCATCCTCGAAAGCGGCTTTTAGCTTGATGGTATCCTCAGCGTGCAGCCCTTCCAAATCTGACACACCCTCTACTAACCTGAGCTTATCCAAAGGATCTGAGGAGGACAAAGCCTCCTCAAGGAGGGCGGTAAACTGGAGAACCTCAACATTAAATATTTCCCGTAAGACTTTTACCAGGGTAAGGTGTTCCTCTCTGGCACCCTTCTCATAGAGGATATCGCTAAATAGAAAGTCACGCAGCCTGGAGGGAGCAACCATGGAGAGCTCCCCCCCTGGGGTATGTACCAGGGCCTTCCGGAGCACACCGCTCTCGGAGCTCACTTGCAAACTACTCATCTAGCTACATGACCTCAGGAGCTTCTATACCAAGCAAGTACAAGGAGTTTGCTAGACACACTTTGGTAGCATATACCACGGCTAGCCTGAAATTGCGTACTTCCTCCTCTGCTCTCAAAACAGGGGAAACTCTATAGAACTCATTGAAAGTCTTAGCAAGCTCGTACACATAGTTAACAACATGCAGAGGCTTGTACTCCCTGGCAGCCCGCTCCACGCTCTCGTTCAAACGCGAGATCATCTCAAGCAAGTTGGTTTCCACGGTCGACAGCTCCCCTATTCTGAGGTTTTCCCAATCTATGTCAGGAGCTTTCTCGAGTATTCGACAGGCTCTCGCATGAGCATACTGAACATATGGTGCACTAAAGCCATCAAAATCCAAGGCTTCTTCCTTATCAAAGACCAGCACTCGAGTATTGTCGCGGTTGAGCATCCCAAACTTCATGGAGCCCATACTTACTATGCGGGCTATCCTTTCCTGCTGCTCTTGAGGCATCTCAGGATTCTTCTCGCGAACCACCTCGAGCGCCCTCTCGTACATCTCTGTGGCGAACTCGTCATACCCCACAGTCGTGCCCTCACGCGAGGACATGGGACCCGTCGGTAGAGAAACCAGCTCGTACGGTATGTGCTGGCTGTTACGTGCCTGCTCATAACCTAACAGCTCTAGCACCTTGAACACCTGCTGGAAGTAAAGCGTCTGTCTGACATCTACCACATTCAGTATACGATCGACCTTGTATTCATCGAACTTCGTACGGGTCAAAGCAAGCTCTTTCGTTTGATATAGAGATGTGCCGTCGCTGCGCTGGAGGACAATGGTCCTGTAGGTCTCCTTTTCTAACCCAAGTTTCTGATCAATTCTTACAATAGGAGCGCCCTCATCTATCTCGGCAACCCCCTTGTTCAGAAGGTCCTGCACAATCTTCTTGCCAGGCTCCTCGAAGTCACTCTCGTAGAACCAAACATCGAAGTTTACGTCCAATTCTTTAAATATCCTGCGGAAATAATTCAGGCTCCACTCACGCGTTCGCCTCCAGAGCTCTACTACCTCTGGGTCCCTTCTGTCCCAGCGTGCAAAGAGATCTCTGTACTCACGCTGATAATCGGGATTGGACTCTATGGCACTGTTGGCCTCTACGTATATACTTTCCAACCATGGGCCGATCTTATAAGGGTCTGCAGGAGGCTGTTCGCCACTGTGCCACTTATTGTAGCCCCATAGCCACTTGATAACGTGAGCGCCTATATCACCTATATAAGACGCCTTAAGCACCTTTCGATAGCCTGCAAAATCCAGTATACGTGCTATGGAGTCTCCTAGAGCAGTGTTCCTCAGATGACCTATATGGAACTGCTTGTGAGTGTTAGGCTGGCCGTACTCTACCATCACGGTCTCAGATTTCGGATTGCCTCGCCCGTAACTATCCCCCTGCTCGTGCACTGTAGCAAGTAACCTCAAGGCTACGTCTGAGGGCTCAAAGAACATGTTTACATACCCATTCTGGGCCTGAACATCCGCAAATATACCCTTTCGGGACAGGTAGTTGGCTATCGATTCGGCCAGCGATTGCGCCCTCTCACGGGAAGCTGCCTCCAGCAACTTACGAGCTTCCTTCTTGGATAATCCCTCAGGGATATCTACTTGAACCTCATTCCTGGCCAGCTGATGACACACCGAGGTGGCTAATCCCCATTGCCCAGAGAAAGGTATCTGCCTAAGATCTATATTTTCAGGCTGGGGTAGGCCCAGCTGTGCTATTGCTTCCCTGATTGCCTCTTTGGCCTGACTTATCTCCTGCTGTAACACCTACAACTATCTCCAAACCTGTACTTTCATTACGACTCTCAGATTATAAGGTAAGCCATCCTAAGTGATCCAGAATACTAAAGACTCTTGGCATAGAGCGTGCTGCGTATTATTATGGGTAGGTGTACATAAATTTTACCCGGAGGGTACGTACATGTCGCAGGGAGGAGTAATTGACCAGATAAGAGAAGGCATGGAAGTTCTATCCTCGGATGGCCAAAAGTTGGGCAAGATCAAGAACATCTGGTACGGAGCAGCTTCTGGTATGTCGTCCGCATACAGCGACGAGGAGAGTTGCATAGAGGTCAGAAGCGGAGGGTTGTTCAGCAAGGAGACCCTTTACATACCATTCCGCGAGATCGTAGATGTATCTGGTAACAACGTCAAGATTAAGGCTGATGCCCAGACTGTACACAAGAATCCAGCTTGGCATACAAAGCCTTCATGGATAGGCCAATAATAGAGCTTCTCTAATATTCTCGTTGGTGGTTGTTAGTTTTTACTTATGAAGATTCTTCTGCAAAGAGTGAGCAGAGCCGAGGTCCGTGTTGATGGATCTCGTGTAGCAAAGATAGATAGAGGTCTCCTGCTGTTCGTAGGTATCGCTCAGGATGATGACCCCGAAGTCATAGCTCCAATGGCGGAGAAGGTCGCTAACCTGCGGATATTTGAGGATGAGCAGGGGAAGATGAACTTGTCTGCCCTGCAGGTAGGCGCAGCCATTCTTGTCGTCTCACAATTTACGCTACTTGCTGACGCACGCAAAGGCAGGAGGCCAAGCTTCATCGAAGCTGCCCCTCCCGACAGGGCAAGCGCGTTCATAGACTGCATGGTAAGCTGCTTTAGAGATATGGGGTTTGAGGTCCAGACCGGACGATTCGGGGCACATATGGAAGTAGAGCTAGTGAATGATGGCCCTGTAACCATAATGCTGGACTCTCGAGAGATACTTAGAAGACAGACAACGATTGACTGATTTTCGAGAAATTGATCTCACAGGTACTTGACATTAATCACTTATTTTGTTAAGCTCAGGGTACGAGAGGCGGGGAGCCGAAAGGTTCTCCAGCAACTAGAGAGGAGGACAAAAGCATGAGGCTCTATCCTCTCAAGATTAATCTCCACGTCTTGGAGGTGAGGTTCCAAGTTGACAGTTAACGCCCGTGAAGGGCTAAACGGAACCCTTAGGTAGTACTGGGGCGTAATCGGCTCCAGGGCCTCCAGACGGAGGTGTAATGAGTGTGGGAACACTCGAGGCTTGGATCCTCAGATCCAAGCCTTGTTTTTTGTTTTATTTAAAGAGTCTCCTAAATGAGACTTCCACTCAACCTTATATTTCAAGACATAGCCTTACCCGTCAACTGAATTCACCGATATTCGTAAACAACAGGCATGTATGCAGCGCCACTCACCTACATTCCCAATTGATAGATCGATTCTGTCTGTGGGTGTGGTCATTCATCCTTAGTTAGAGGTCCAAATTAGTACCATTTTCCTATTCCCGTAATAGAAGCTGGTCAGCTACACTGAACGCGGTTAACCTATTATTAACATTTTTGTGACCAAATAAGAGGCCAGAAATTATTGACAGCCGACTTATGAGATGATACTCTTTACCCAGCTTGTGAAGATTGTCACAAGTAATCCGAAGCGTCTTTATCCATATAGTTCATCCCGGCCGTTGGTTTATGTAGTAGGAGGTATGGATATACGGAAAACGGAGAGATGAGCTAGAGATCGTAAGAAGTTTATTTCTAAACAGGTCCCCCTGACCTGCACTCACCACACTCACCACCAGGCTAGGGGATGGAACAAAACAGCGAGAAATCGGAGGGATGTCTGTGATCAGGAAAATTTTGGGGCTGTTTCTTGCCCTGGTAGTAGCCTTTGTGAGCTTAAGCTTCGTATCGCCAACTAGCGAAGCTGCCTATGTGAGACCTGGCTCTTATGCCACCACTACTGCAAACCTTAATCTGCGATCCGGCCCGAGCACCTATTACTACGTAAAGCGTGTGATCCCCTACGGCGGAAGGGTGTATGTGCTTTCCGGTCCCTATAATAGGTATTGGTACAAGGTCCGATGGAGCGGCACAGTAGGGTATGTTCATGGATATTACCTGCGCTCCGGTAGCACTGTTAGAACCACCAGCTACTATTACAGCAGCAAGGGACAGGCCATAGCCAACACAGCCAAGCGCTATGTAGGTTACAGGTATGCCTACTATGGCAACACTCCTGCTGAGGGCTTCAGTTGCGTTGGCTTTACCCAGTGGGTATACAGGCTCAACGGTATATGGATACCTGAAAGCCTGTGGGGCCAGTACAGCATGGGGTGGGGTGTATCCCGCAGCAACCTACGCCCTGGCGATCTGGTGTTCTTCCAGAACACTTTCTGGAGAGGTCTATCTCATGCTGGCATATACGTAGGCAATGGCTGGATGATAGACTCGGGGACGCCTCAAACTGGAGTCCACTGGAGCTACATCTACGATAGCTACTGGCGGTATCGCTGGTTCGGAGCTCGCAGGCTCGTCAACTAGAGCTCGGCGGATCCAGAGGGCTACAAAATTAGGGAGGACCAAGTCCTCCCTAATTTGTTTTAGTTAGAATTTCTGGTTCTTTATAGTAGTTTACCTAGAGGTGATAATCTCTCGACAGCCTTAGCTATTGTCTCTATCCGCTTGGGGAAAGCAAACCTGACTAGCCCTCTCCCAAGCTCCGGGTTATGATAGAAGCTGGAACCCGGGACAACTGCTACTCCGTAGTCATCAATAAGGTGATTGGCAAATTCTACATCATCACCCAGGCCGAACTTCTCGATCTCTGCCATAATATAGTAAGCGCCTTTAGGCTTATAGGCCACGAAACCTATGTCTACTAGTCCTTGGTAGAGTAGATCCCGCCTCTCCTGATACTCTTGGCGCATCTTGATATAGTACTCATCAGGCATCTGCATGGCTACAACACCTGCTTCCTGAAGAGGTGCTGCTGCACCTACAGTGAGAAAATCATGTACCTTCCTGATGGCTATAGTTATGTCGGGTGGTGCTATAACGTATCCCACTCTCCATCCGGTTACACTATAGGTCTTACTAAGGCCATTTACGACTATGGTTCTGTCTCTCATCCCCTCAATGGTCATCATCGAGATGTGTTCGCTATCATCGTAGACTATATGCTCATATATCTCGTCTGTAAAAACCAGCACATCGTGTTCCTGACATAGCGCAGCTATGAACTCGAGCTCATCCTTGCTGTACACCTTCCCAAGAGGATTATGAGGAGTATTGATAATTATTCCCCTTGTCCGAGGTCCAAACAAAGACACTAACTCGTCGCGATCGAAGGACCAATCCGGAGGATTCAGAGAGATATACTTAGGCTGAGCACCAGACAAGATGCAGTCAGGACCATAATTCTCATAGAAAGGTGAGAAGATTATAACCTCATCGTCGGGATTAAGCGTGGCCATTAGGGCAGATATCATGCCCTCGGTAGCACCACAACATACCGTTATCTCCGTCTCGGGATCAACATCCACCCCGAGGAACTTCTTGGTCTTCTGTGCAATGGCCTCCCTGAAATTGCGCGCGCCCCAGGTTATAGCGTACTGGTTAATATCCTCTTGAATTGCTCTGCAAGCGGCGTCCTTAATCTCCTGGGGGGCTGGGAAGTCTGGGTAGCCTTGCGCTAGGTTGATGCCATTAGCTCCGTGCTTATCTATTACCCTGCGGGTCATCTCCCGAATGACGCTCTCAGTGAACGTCTCAGCCTTATAACTGGTCCTACGCTTCAGACGCACGATCAAACCTCCGGATTAAAATCAGCCTGCAAGCTCCAGAAGCTTTCTGGCCTTGGGTAGATGCCTTGAATATAACATTATCTGACCTATCGGGTCTGGAGTATATCCAGCTTCGGCTATCCAATAAAGTGGGACCCTTGCCATCTCATATGGCAGCACACTGATTTCCACGTCCAGAAGTGGCCATCTTGATAAGTAGTTGTAGCGGTCCACAAGCCTGCCTACCCTCGGGAAAAAGCCATTTTGCCAGTTGTCTCCTTCTAGGCGGTCAAAAGCCCAATATAGACTGTAAGCTACCTCAAAAACGCGCTCACGCTCAGCCATGAAATCGAAATCTATGATACCTACTATCCTACCACCCTTTACCAGGACATTGCTCCAGCCATAATCGCCATGTACTACCTGTCGTGGTAGCCTATCTGCATAGCCCTTCCACTCACGATCGAGGGCCTCCAGGATATCTCTAGCCTGTTGCCTGATATGCAGGGCGTCCTCCGCGCCCAACTCCCTTGCCTTCTCAACGCATATAGCATCAGTGTCTTCCAGCATCTTGAGAGCTTGCTCAGGGGTAACGTAAGTGCTAACCAGTGGGGGGAATAGATGGTCTACATGAAGCGTAAGTAGATACTCATGCATCTTCGCCAAGATCTCGAAGGAGTGCATATAAAGGTCCCAGCTGTCTATACATGCATCGTGGGGGATATACTCTTGCAGCTCGACCAGCCTATCTCTGATCTGTATCCAGGTTCTATCGTCCAAAGTCCTACCGACCTTGGGGACGGGAAATCCCCTATCCTTAAGCGACTGCATCACGGTGTGTACGCTTTCTAGACGCTCAGCTGTGGTCCATGGTCTATGGGCTCTAGCTACGAATGCTCCCTGAGAGGTCTTCAAGAGCACAATAGTGTTCACGGCCCCGTTCAGCAGCTTCTTATCTAGAATTGCCCCCAATCCATAGTTTTGGGCGATAACCGCCAGATCCTGGTCACTGAGGGTAATCTTAGGGCCGGTAGGAACTTCGGTGTACACTGGTATCACCCCATCAAGAAGTATGTTTACTCTACTAGGATAGTTATGTCTCCCCTAGATATTACTTCAACTTCTCCATCTCTGCTAACAGCAAAGTGCACTCTTTCATGTGCCACTCGAAGGTTTGATACCTCTATGCTCTCTATCCAGGCTGGCAAGCTAGGACTAAGCCTCAGAGTATGGTTCAGGCCATCAGCCTCGATGCCCAGCATGCTGCGCAACATCATGAAGACTGTGCCTGCAGCCCATGCCTGGGGACTACAGCTGACTGGATATTCCGCAGGTCTCCTCAGGTTATCTTCATCTCTCTGAAAGCCACACATTAGCTCAGGGAGCCTATTGAGTCTGAAGTACCGAGAGGCCTCCAATATCTGATAGGAGACTTCGTTGGCCTCATCCCTGAAACCATTCTTATAAAGACCATATATTATCAGAGAGTTATCGTGAGGCCAAACACTGCCGTTGTGATAGCTCACGGGGTTAAAATTAGGATCATGCAAGCTACGTGTCCTGATCCCCCACCCGGAAAGCATATCTGGCTGCATGAGCCTATGCACGAAGGCAGGCAGCAGCTCAGCATCGACTATATCACACATCAGGGCATGACCAGGATTGCTTGTTATGTCTTTGATAGGCACTTTTCTGTCATCCAGCCCTTGCGCAAAGAAGCTAGCCTCCGATACCCAGAAGTGCTTGTTGAAGGCTTCCTTCAGATTAGCTGCCTCAGATGCCAACCTATTGGCTAGCTCCTGATCTCCCATCTCGGCTACAAGCTGAGATAGCCATAGCTTGGCAGCGTACGCGTAAGCTTGCACCTCTACGAGCGCTATAGGTGGAGAGACCAAGCTCCCATCCGGGTATAGAATAGAATCCTGGGAATCTTTCCATCCCTGGTTCCTGATGCCTAGCTCGGATCTAGTTTTGTACTCCAGGAAGCCATCGCCATCAAGATCTCCCCATCTATCAATCCATTCCAAAGCTCTCATGACAGAGGGCAGAAGTTCTGAATAGAGAGCCCTATCGCCGGTCCACCTCACAACCTGAGCAAACAGCATCACGAACAGTGGAGTAGCATCCACACTGCCATAATAAGGGGTATGCGGGATCAGCTTCCTGTTTGCAAGTTCCCCAAACCGCATCTCATGCATGATCTTGCCGGGCTCCTCATCTCTCCAGGGATCATCCTCCTTCCCCTGGTACTTTGCCAGGAACCTGAGCGTAGCTATAGCTAGGTCTGGGTTCAGGGGTAAAGTCTGCATGCTAGTGATGATAGAGTCACGCCCGAAGGGCACCGCGAACCATGGTATGCCCGCATGAATTGCCCTACCTGTGGGATACTCGCCCGTAAGCGCTTTGATATCTAAAGTGCTTCTCTCAATGAGGTTGTTTAGATCGACATTATCTGTGAAGAACTTGGTGCTACCATCGAGCCAAGACTCCGTCTCGTGCCTCTGCCTCCTGAGGATGAGATTGTAAACTTTGGCCCCTTCGTGGGCGTGCCTACGGACCTCCACTGGCTCCGACTCAACCGGCTCAAAGATCATCTCTATATCCATAGTGCCCTGAGGGGTGAGGTCCACATCCCACTCAGCTCTCACCACATGGGTACCACCAGAGTCCTGTGTGTGCACACGAGAGGGCGAGATGGCAAAGAAGATGTACAGCTTCCTAGTAACACCATCCTGCCCCAGATAAGTCAAAACTACCGTATTACCTTCTATATGAGGATCTAAGAGCTCGCCGCGCTGTCCTGAGGCAATGCCACGGACCTCAAACATATCCATAAAATCTGCAGCCAGGTCCATAGCCAGCACTGTCCGCACCTGGAAGTTGTTGAAATTCTGCAGGACAAGCCTCTGCGACAACGAACCATGCACTGCATAAGACCTGCTAACTGTCAAAGTACCAGCAGGTATCCTTGTACCATCCTCATCTTCAAAGCGGCGGTTCGTGAGAATGATATTGGCCTGATAAGTGGTGTCGTCATCGTGGCTTAGCACGTCCAGGCTCTGCCCTGCAAGGTACATATGCAATAGGCTTAGGTAGCGGGTGTCTCTGTAGTAGAGCCCATTAGGTTTATCGTTTTGAAGGATATCACCGGAGAACTCACACACCATGAAGGTATGATTGTCCGATATCACAAGATAATCCATCTAGTCCTCCTAGATAGCGATCCTGTTACAGGAAATATTAGTCCACAATGATTCATGGACGTTAGCCCTTAGTATCCTCAGGTTAATCTCTCTTACTATCTTTGCTCTGCCTCTGCTCACCGCTGGAGCTATTCTTTGAACGCTCAGTTTTCGGCTTTTTCGGTTGTTTGGGAGCGTACACATATACTCTAGTAAGACCGTATCCCTTAGAGGTGTAGTATGCCAGAGTCTTATAAGTAGTGCCATCCCAAGGATCGTATATTCTGTAGCCGTCGGGTGTATGTCCGCTCCCACCAACTACCAGCACCCAGTGGGAGAGGAGAGAGGTATCTAGCGTGAGGCCGTCTGAGAGCCAGACCATGGCCGGCCTTCCCATGGAAAGCGCTAGATCCAGCGAATACCAATCAAAAGCCCAAACACCCCAGAGCTCCAGCTTGCCTTCACTGAAGTACTTAGATGCCCAGGTCCAGTAAATTGGGCAAGCATTTCTACCAAGGTCTTTGTTCAGCTTCCTGGGATCAGTCTTGATACCGTAAGCATTAAAGGACATGCTCACGACAGTGATAGCACATCCCGAGTTGCCCATCGTATCGCTACAGGTGCGAATTATATCGAAGCGCCATCTAGGATCGTTCTGAGATTGTATGGGAATAGGATACTTGCTTTTGATGAGTGGTATATCCGATTGTGGTGCCTTCAGATCAGCTGTCCGATATGATAGCTCCCCCGTAGTAGTGTCCACGGTCCATATCTTGCCGGAGTTGTAATCCAGATACTGAAGGTCCCCATAGGGTGTCCACCTTATGGGGTTTTGAACGTTGCCGTAAAATAGACTGGTGTTAAATGAAGGATCCTTGACAACCCTATGCTTATTGCTGCCATCAGCGTTCATCACCCATAGTTCAATGCCAGGCTCCTGCCCAGGGCCTGAGGCAACTACATAAGCTATCTGCTTGCTGTCGGGCGACCACACGGGACTGGCTACCCAGAGCTGCCACGGGAAATCGCCAATAAGACGTCTGTTCCTACCATCTATGCCAATAGTGTACATCTTCATTCTAGGAGAGTGTGACTTGACAGATACCGCGTAGGTAAGCGTCCTGTTGTCCGGCGAGAGTCGTATATACTTCTCGAACATACCAGGGAAGTAACGAGCGGGCTCCGTTAAAACCACGCGTCGGACGCCATTTCTAACAGCGAACACGTAGGTCGTGTAACCCTCTATCTTGAGCTGAATTTTATATTCGGGGCCAGGCTTAGGTATCTGGAGCTTAGGCTTAGTGGGTCTGTAAGGCTTCTCAAGTGAGGTCTCCTCGCCGGAGCCCGAGTCGGAACTACCTTTGCCAACTACGGAGTTAGATCCCGTCTGGACAGGATCCTTGATAGGCTGCCCGGAGCCGTTGCCTATCTCACCGTTACTGTTGCCTGCATCATCGCTGCTACCCCCTTCAAGGTCAGATCCCCCAGTATTCGCTCCGCCATTACTAGGAGGCTCCTGGGAAACCACTTTTGTAGGGGAAGTTGTTGGAGTGCCAACGGTCCCAGAATCGGAGGGCAATCGCGTTGGTGTGCTTACCTTGGGAGCTTGGGACATGTTCTTCTCAGCTCCCCCAGCACTAGTATTACCACCTCCGCAAGAGGACACAAGTAATGCAAGGACAACCAGCGCATGCAGCAAGGCACTGATTGTACAGGTTTTCGCTCTCATCGTCAGGTATAACCCCTCCTGATTGTATTCCCACAAGGTTACAACGTACTTGCCCAGTATATCACGAGAGCGAGACTTGTACCCCTGGGGAAATACGCAGAGGGAGGGGCCACTGTCCCCTCCCCAAGATCACACTAGACGACGCTCAGGATAGAACTCTGGAGAGGCGATATGGTCCACAAGGTCCGCCAGCATGGCATCTGAAACCGGAGCCTCGCTCCGAGCGAGGTCAAAGGTTGTGTGCAAGACCATACCCTTGCCTACTCTATACTTAGTGGTTACAGCAGCCGGCAGTGCCAGCCAACCCACGAACATACCAGCAAGCACGTCGGCGTTATGCTCAGGCATGTATCCCATAATTACGTGCCTAGGCATGACCTCCCTGAAAAGAAAGCCTAATGGGTTCTGGACATATACTCGTGAGAAGCTGCCCGGCAAGATCCAGGTCCAGCTTTGGCACCAATTGCCCTGCCAGGGACTACCAGCTCTGGGCCTAGTGAACAAGTAGGGACAGGTTTCATCTGCCACGAGCAGCAACTTGCCCCCACCCTTCACCCACCTATCTAGTTCGGGTGTGACTCTAGTTGCCACCGCGATCTCAGCATCCTTCAGATCCGAAACCAGGTCACAGCCCATGCTCCTGAGTCTAGTGGACAAATTGGACTCAGGAGCTACTACGGCAAGAGGGACATCTGCACTAGTCCTCCTGCTAATCGCGGGCAGGCACATTAGCTCAAGAGTATTAGCCGCCAATTTACGGCCTCCATGCTCCAGCCATACCTCGATCTCGATCAGGGTAGGGGAATCGACATCAGGCAATCTGAGCTTGATCTCGCCAGCATTCACCACCTGGCCCTGCTGAGCGGTGATATCTGCGGAGAGCTGCTGCCTTCCCCCTCCTAGCTGCTTGCTGGCGTAGTAGACACCGGCTCCCGAAATGCTACCCTCAGACCATTTAGAGTATCTAATGGGCACTTTCAGCTCCTCGCCAGCCCAGTAGGAGCCACGTCTTCTGTCAGGGATCAAGACATCATCCGTATTGATTAGGCTAAACTTCTCGTGAAGGTACTTTGGATTGCGGTAGAAATCCAGCAGACCATTAGCTTCCCAGTATGCATCAGTGAACTCAGTAATGACATACCCAACGATGGACGGATACAGCCTCATCACCTCTATCTCCGCCCTCAGAGCTTCGTACTGGTGCCTCTGAGTTCCCCGTGCAAGATCCTCATAAGAATCCCATACTCTGTCCAGGCCGAGCGCATGGAACCTTCTTGCCACCCCAGTGGGATGTGTGGCCTCGGAGGCGATACCGCCACCCCAGCCACCAGTCATAAACCACCAGGGCTCACCTTCCTGCTCCGCATCCTCTTTAGTTGGCTCCAAAGATGGCAATCCCCAGTTCCCGAACTCACTCACCACTAGGGGTTCATCCCCCCTGGGTTCGGAGTCTTCGTACGGGCTCCAAGTCCATAGAGGAGCCTGCGCAAAGTGCTCTACCCAACTTGCAAAGAACTGGTACTCATCAGGCATAAGGGCATAAACATGGAAGTCGTTTATGTCGGATTTCACGTGCAAGTTGGGGCCTCGGCTACCGTAACAGGCGGAGTTGTCTACGACCAGCCTGGTGGGGTCAAGCTCCTTAGCCTTGTGGTACATCTGCTTCAGCCAGCTGCGATCTTCCTGAGACATCACAAGATGGGTGCCCCAGTCCTCATTAACTATGGTTCTGATCACCAGTGAAGGATGGTTGAAATCGCGATCTACCATCTCTTCAAGAGTCTGCAGGACTTCTCTCCTCGTGCTCTCAGGCACAGGCTTGACGTTATAGGAATTGGGCTCTCTGCCCACCGTCCCCCAGGAGGGAATCTCCTCCCAGATAAGAATCCCCAGCTCATCTGCCACCTCGAGGTACCAGGGGTGAGGAACCTTTATGTGACATCTCATGGTGTTCAACCCAAGCTCCTTCGCAAGCCTGAACTGCTCGTAGACGTACTCCTTGCTTGGAGGGGCATATATAGTACCAGGGTAGAAATCTTGATCCAGAGCCCCCCGCATGTACAAGGGGGAACCATTCAGGAAAAACTTTCCATCCCTGGCCTCGAAGCTTCTAACGCCAAACCTCTCGGTTACGGTATCTTCCCCACACCTAACGCAAGCCTCATACAGATTGGGTGAATCTAACGACCATAACTTGGGATTTGTCAGTTGCAAGGTCAGTTCGCAAGTAGACCCTGCAACTAGACCGGAGGCGGCGGCACACACCTGGCCTTGGTCAAGCACCTCAACCCACAGTTCCTTGCCGTTAGCAGCCTCGCTGGTTGCTACTCTGAACGTCACGCTACCACTCTGTGGGTCCGTGTAGATCTTGACACCGTTGATATGTGCGACTGGCAACGACTCTAGCCACACGCTCTGCCATATACCGGATACATCTGCATACCAGGTCTGCTTGCCGTGGAGGATGCTGGCTGCCTTTTCGAACTCCGGATCCACCTCCTGGTCAAGCCATCTAGGAGCCCATTGGTACCTATAGCCCCAGTCATCGACCATGACGAGGATCTCGTTCCTGCCTGAGCGTAGAGCATGAGTAACATCCAGACGGAAAGGCGTATACCCTCCACTATGCCTACCCACTTCGACGCCATTTACCCAGACCGTACATTCGTGATCCACGGCCCCAAAGCATAAGCGAAACACCCTGTCGTTGGGCAGATCAGGGTAGTCTATGGTCTTCCTGTACCAAGCCCTGCCGGTATATCTTCTCAGCTCCGGCTTAGCCGCCTGCCAGGCGGAGGGAACATCTATCGTGTCCTCAAAGGCCACATCAGCAGAGCTGAAGCTGCGATCCTTGTCAACGCAAAAATCCCATGTACCGTCCAAACAGATCCTGTCTCTCATAATACCCCCAACTTGTTAAGTTTTGAGCTATCGAGAAGCTACCTGCCTCCCAGTCCACCAGTCAGGGCTATACCCTGCACTATGCGCCTTTGGAAGATAGCGTAGACTATAAGTACCGGAGCAGAAGCCAGCGTAGCAGCCGCCATAGTCAAGCCTTGCTGTACATAGTTGCCCTGCCCCAGGAAGGCCAGCCCCACTGGCAAAGTGTACATAGTCCTCTCGCTGAGCACGACCAACGGCCAGAACAGGTCATTCCAAGAGCCAAGGAACGTAAAGATACCCAGAGCCACCAATGCAGGCGATACTAACGGAAGAGCTATCTGCCAGTAAATCCTGAATCTATTGGCTCCATCGACGAGAGCGGCTTCTTCCAGCTCCTTAGGAATAGTTATGAAATACTGCCTGAGCATGAATACCCCGAAGGCATTGGCACCTGCAGGCCATATAAGTGCGTTATAGGTGTCAAGGAACTTTAGGTCGCGCATCAAGAGGAACACGGGTATGAAAGTTACAGCTCCAGGTATCATCAGGCTTATAAGGATGATAAAAAATATCACGTCCCTTCCTGGGAACTCCAGGCGAGCAAAAGCATAAGCAGCCAGCGAACACAGCAGCAGAGTCAGGAGCATCACACTGGTCGACACGAAGAAGCTGTTGAACAGCCATCTGAGTACCGGAAGAGTAGGATCCGCAAGCAGGCGTTGAAAATTATTCACCGTTGGATGCTCTGGTAACCACCTGACCGGCCATTGGTTCTGGTCTGCCTCGGGTGTAAATGCCTGGGACACCATGTACGCGATAGGAGCCAGCGTAATTATGCCGAGCGCGATCAGATATACGTAAGTTATCACCAATTCCAGAGATATCCTGCGAAAGCTAACCTTAGCGATAGCAGAGGCCATGATTTTCCCTCCGATGATTAACTAATACTCGACCCTGGCTCCGAACAGCCTAAAGAATACAAGAGAAACGATGATCATTATGACTGCCAGCGCCACAGCCATGGTCGAGGCGTAGCCCATGCGGAAGAACTTCCAACCCGTTTCCCACAGATACATCATTACAGTCTTTGAAGCCGTACCAGGCCCTCCACCCGTAATGAGCAGAGGCTGTCCGAAGACGAGCATATGCGCAAGGAACTGGGTTACAACCACAAACAGAGTCACCGGCTTGAGCAAAGGCAACGTTATGTTGAAGAAAGATTGAATACTGCTAGCACCATCGATCTTAGCGGCCTCATAGAGGTGTTCCGGTATGTTCTGGAGCCCCGCAAGGAAGACCAGCATGGGGAATCCAAAGCCCCACCATACGGTGAATATAGCCAGGGTAGGTATAACTATCCTGGGATTATTTACCCACCCTATCTGAGGGCCATTAAGGACATAAGTTATGTAGTAGTTAAGCAAGCCGCTGGTTGGATCAAATACCCTGTTTCCAACCACGCCCATCACGGAGACCGAGAGTAGCACTGGAGTGTAGAAGAGCACCCTGAAGAACTCCCTGCCCGGAATGTTACGCTTGAGGGCGGCTGCGGTAAGCAGGGAGACCACTACCATCAGGGCCACGGTCAGCACCGTGAAATAGAGCGTATGGCCAAGAGTTTCCCACCACTGATCATCTCGCATCAGGGATTGATAGTTCTTCAGACCAACAAATCTTTGAGTCTTTGCAAGCACGCGCCAGTCATACAAGCTCATCCTTATTCCCTGCAGTATGGGCCAGGCCGTAAAGACCGTAAAGAAAAACAGAAAGGGCAATATAAAAAGATAATTGGGAAGCTGCTTGCGCAGGGTCCTCATTCGGGATCTGGAGCTTACCCTGGCTGCTGTAATATCTCCTAAGCGAGTGGTGTTCATATGCAGACCTCCTGACGCCAGGAGAAGGGCCCGAAGGCCCCTCTCCTGCCCAAAGTCAAGACCAAACTAGTAGCGATCCAAAATATCCTGAATCCTGCGATTGGCCTGAGTCAAGGCATCCTTGACCGACATCACCTTATTCAATGCAGCATCAAACGCTGGTTCATACTGGGCCTGTATCTCGGTTATGGCCACATGCTGTGGTTCAGTGCGTCCGATAGTCTGGAACTCCTTGGCGAAAGCACTCACAGACCAGAGCTTCTGGATAATACCGCTGTTCTGTACAGACAATTTGGCAGGCACCTGACCGGAGTCTGCCCACTCAGCGTTGTGATCCTCCAACCACTTGATCAGGTTTTTAGCTCTCTCAAGACGATCACCCTCTATACCATTGGGGATTACGAATATGTGAGCGCTCATCCAGGCAGCCTGAGTGCCATCGGACAGAGAGGGCAAGGATGCAGCCTTGGTAACAGGTGGCAGAAGCTTAGGCCTATCCTTGAAGAAGTTTAGCATCCAGCTGCCCTCCCACATCAGAACAAGCCTGTTATTGGCATACAGGTCGGCTGGCGATGTAGTGCCAGCGCCTGTGGGAGCAGCTACCCTATGCTCGTGGACCAGGTCAACCCAGTACTGGACAGCCTTGATGCAGTTCTCGCTATCCAACGAAGCCTTCTTCTTCACAGGGTCAAACACCTCTCCACCGAACTGCCAGATCGTGGACAGCAGTGTGGGCCTCAGCCAGGAAGGGTGCGTTGCGTACACGGCAACTTTCTTGGGGTTGAACCCGTTCTCATCCGGATGCTTGCCGTTTTCATCAGTAGTGAGCTTATAGCACCACTCCAGGTACTCCTGCCCGTTCTTAGGAAGCTTGTTCGGATCCAAGCCGGCATCCTTTATAAGCTTCGTGTTGTACCAGAGTCCCCAGCCGTGGTTGTCCCAGGGAACACCATAGGCAACACCATCTATAGTGATCTTCTTCAGAATCTCCTCGTTGTAGTCGCTCTTATCTAGAATACCAGCGTTGAAGAATAGGTCATCGGCCGATTGCAGCACCCCCTGCGTACCAAACTGGGCCATGGCCCATTCGTGCATGATCGCCATGTCAGGTGGTGTGCCCGCAATTATAGAGGTCGGAAGCTTCTGGTAGAACAGGCCCCAGTCGTAGGTCTCAGACCTAACAGCGATTCCTTTCTCTTTGGTGTACTTCTGCAGCAGGACCTGCATAGTCTCCCCATCTGCACCGCCAAGACCATGCCAGAAGATAACTTTCTCAGTCCCCCTTCCTATTTCCTGCACGACAGGCGTAGGAGGAAGGGGAGTTGGGGCCACGGTCGGCTTCCCACCGGGCGAAGCGCTCGGCGAAGGTGCGGTGGTCGGCGATGGTTGAGGACTACTGGTAGGGGTACTTACCTGACCACCAACGGGAGCTGTCGGCGTGGAGCCAGCCCCGCCACCACATGCCGCCAGGGCAATCCCCACGGCTCCCATACCTATTGCCTTGAGCGCCTGCCTTCTTGTAAGCAAACTGCTAGATCTTTCCTGCCTCTCCTCGCTCATCTCTTGATAGCCTCCTGAGTGAAATTCAAGAATAAAGGGTTTGTGCCATGAAGAAGCCTTTGGGAAGAACCCAGACATGAAAGCCAGGACAAAACCCTTCGAGCTACCACCTCCTCCTGCTAACACGTAGATATCTTGTTTTTACAACGTTGTAAACTATTTGTCGAAATACTACAAAAGACCTAAATCATTGTCAAGAGAAAGAGTGCGACCTTTGGGAGCTGCCCACTCACCCACTTGCCCCTATGGCAGGGATGTGGTGTCTGAAGCACCTATTTTTCAAGAGGGTACTTCACCCGGCGGTGGGTAAATCCCCGAGAGCATAGGGTACAAAGACTCCCTCTCCCTGTGGGAATGGGCTGGGGGTGGGGGCAATCCATCCCGGAATCCGCAATATGTATAATGTTGCCTGGGAGATTTGCTCTATGCCTCGATCAGATCAGATAGACGATAAGCAGAATAAGCTCGGGAAGGCCAGAAGGTTCCAGGGTGCAAGCCTAAGGGACGTGGCCAAGCTTGCTGGAGTGTCGGTCAAGACCGTGTCCAACGTAGTCAATAACTATCCCCATGTGACCGAGGAGACCAGGATGCGTGTGCAGCGCGCCCTCGAGGAGCTCAATTATCGGCCCAACCTGTCTGCCAGGAACCTGCGTAATGGTAAGTCGGGGCTTATCGCTCTTGCCGTACCGGAGATCGACTTCCCCTACTTCTCAGAGCTAGCACGCTTGGTCATCAAGGTTGCCGGAGAGCGAGGATACACGGTGCTTATCGATCAAACAGGTGGCGCAAGGGACAGAGAAAAGCTCGTACTGGCAGGCATACGCCCTCAGATGGTAGATGGCATTATCTTTAGCCCTATAGAGACGGGGAAGGAGGATCTGCTGGAGCGAAGGGACGATACTCCCCTAGTTCTGCTCGGCGAGGGGGCCACCGACGGCATACTGGACCACGTAGGCATAGACAACGTCAAGGCCGCGCGCGTGGCTGTACGACACCTGTTGGATCTCGGTCGAAGGCGTATCGCAGCGATCGGTGCACAGCCTGGGGTCGTCGTACAGACCGGACACCTGCGACTCAGAGGATACTATGAAGCCCTGCAAGAGGCAGGTATAGGGATCGACCAGGACCTTATAGCCAGGGCGCCAGTTTATCATAGGCATGAGGGCGCCGAGGCCATGAGAAAGCTGCTGGAACTCAAGGACCCGCCGGATGCGGTGTTCTGCTTCAATGATCTACTCGCACTGGGTGCCATAAGGACCCTTATAAACTTTGGGCTGAGGGTACCCGAGGACGTCGCGGTAGTAGGCTTCGATGACATAGAGGAGGCTAGCTACAGCAACCCTACACTCACCAGTATATCTCCCAATAAGGAACAGATCGCACGCATCGCGATGTCCATGCTGATATCTCGCATGGAAGAAGGCACTACAACTCCTCCCAGAGAAGAACAGGTAGACTTTAGACTGATCGCTCGCGAAAGCACTCTTGGCGTAAGATGCCAGGAGCAGGTAGTCTATGACTCTCTACAGGAGGACAAGGCAAGGAACAATAGTGCCCTGATGGAGGGCTAGCGCAAGACTGATAGCGGCAGATATGCATCATGGATGTCTGCTCAAGCGCCGATTTCTTCATACTTACTTACTACATGGCTCTCAAAGATTTACGCTCTTAGTGTGGTATCCTGCTTCTGAGAAAATGCCTGTAGATATTGGACTCATAGGAGCTGAGGATGAAGAGAGGAAGAGTTGAGTCGATCACAATACAGAGCGAGGTGCTGAAGACCAATCCCCTGGGTGACCCTTGGGAGCGTGAGCTGCTAGTGTATTTA
This sequence comes from Thermobaculum terrenum ATCC BAA-798, assembly GCF_000025005.1. Lineage (NCBI taxonomy): Bacteria > Bacillati > Chloroflexota > Chloroflexia > Thermobaculales (SeqCode) > Thermobaculaceae (SeqCode) > Thermobaculum (SeqCode) > Thermobaculum terrenum. The sequence goes on along the minus strand of NC_013525.1, from coordinate 460,822 downwards.
CCACCTGACTACAGCGAGTCCTCTCGGGGCTATCCTGTGGTATACATGCTCGCGGGGTTCTCAGGCACCGGCAGATCCTTCCTGAACTTTCAGCCCTGGCAGCCCAACATTGCCGAGCGTATGGACAGACTCATATCTCAGGGGGTACCCCCTGCTATACTTGTTATGCCCGACTGCTTCACATCCTTCGGGGGTAGTCAGTACATAAACTCCACTGCAACCGGTATGTACGAAGACCACCTCATAACTGAGGTTGTGCCCTTGGTAGATAGTAGCTTCAATACTCTGCCAGGTCGTGACCATAGAGGGATCATGGGGAAGAGCAGTGGGGGATATGGCGCCCTGGTGCTGGGAATGAGACATCCTGATATCTTCTCAGCGGTCGCCTGTCACAGCGGGGACATGTACTTCGAACTGTGTTACAAGCCGGATTTCCCGAAGTTCGTGAGCGCCATCGAGCGGGCAGGAGGACTCGAGGTCTGGTGGCAACAATTCAACGACAAGCCCAAGAAGTCTGGCAGCGACTTCGAGGCCGTGAACATACTGGCTATGGCTGCCGCCTACTCGCCTGATCCCAATAAACCTCTGGGGATAGACTTCCCCTTTGACCTGAGAACCTGCCAGATAAGAGATGACGTCTGGCAGAGATGGCTGGAGAATGACCCTATATACATGGTAGACCGCTATGCTGACTCGCTTAGATCACTCAAGCTACTCTTCTTGGACTGCGGCTTCAGAGATCAGTACAACCTTCATTTCGGGGCCAGAATCCTTACATCCAGACTGGAAGAGCTTGGAGTGCCCTATGAGTACGAAGAGTTCGACGACAACCACTCCAACACCAGCTACAGATACGACGTATCCCTGCCCAAGGTCATACAGGCACTGGCGGAGCAGGATCCCGGAGGCAGCTAATGGAAACCCTGCGAATCCTTTGGGCCCCAAATGAAGAATTCCCGCGACTGCTAAAAGCTGGCGGCACCCGATGGGCGGTAGGTACTGTATCACTGCTGGCGTTCCTTAACCTTATTACTACCCTGATCAATCTCAACAGTGGCGTTCTACAGCTGGAGCAACAGTATTTCCCTGACGTGCCGCGTGACGTCCTCCAGGCCACCCAGCAAGCAATGAAAGTGCTAACGCCCGTAGCAGCTGCTACTTACCCTTTTATAACTTGGCTGGTGCTTGGTGTACTCATGTACCTTACTGGCAGAGTGTTCGGTGGCACGGGCAGGCTGTCATCCATGCTAGTGGTCTCGGGCGTATCCCAACTTCCGCTGATCGTGGGTCTGGTAGCAGGCTCAGTCCTGGCAGCAGCCGCATCCACTACATCCCCAGATAGTCCAGCGGCGGCATTCCTGGGCTCACTGTCCTTCAGTCTGTTGATAGGGCAATTCATGTGGATGGCGTGGCTGGCAGTTACGGGCATCAGGCACGTACATCAGCTGGATCCAAGGAAGAGCACGGCCTCCTGCGGGTTATCTTGCCTGGGTTGTCTGGGCGTATTTTTTATACTTATGTTCGTGGCAGCTATAATACTAAGTCTGGTCATAACTACAAGAGTAAGCTCATAAGAGGAGACCCTATTGGAGACACCTGCACAACCACAACATCAGACTCAACCTCAACCTCAACCCAGGAAGAGATCATGGATACCTATAGTTGTGTTCCTATCTGCACTGGTGGTAGCATGCGTGGCGTGTGTGGCTCTGGCAGTACTAATGGGTAGATCCGTGGAGAGCACGGCAGAATCCATACATGAGGAGGCAGTCCAAGGTAGCGGTGAATGGAAGATAGCCATAATCCCTGTAACAGGGACTATACAAGAGAGTGCCGGAGGTTTCACCACCTCTGCTGCTACACCTGAATCTCTGAAAGCTATGCTCGATCAGGCCGAAAACGACTCCAAGGTCAAGGCCATTATCCTTGAGGTGGACTCTCCCGGCGGAGAGGTCGTAGCTAGCGATGAGATGTATAGGGAGATCCTGGACTTCAAGCAGAGAACACGTAAGCCCGTGGTGGTGCGTATGGTCAGCACAGCCGCCTCGGGGGCATACTACATCTCGATGGCCGCGGATAAGATAGTTGCCAACCCCATGACCCTCACAGGGTCTTTGGGGGTGATCATGGAATACATGAACTTCTCCAAGGCTGCTGATAAGGTAGGCATAAGCCAGGTAGTGATCCGTAGCGGAGAGTTCAAAGATATAGGCAACCCGTTTCGGGACCCGACCAAAGAAGAGAGACAGATCCTGCAGCAGCTGGTCGACGAGGCCTACAACCAATTCGTTAACGTCATCGCCCAAGGCCGCAAGATGCCGACATCCAGGGTCAGACAACTTGCTGATGGTCGTGTCTATTCCGGGCAACAGGCCAAACAGCTGGGGCTGGTAGATGAGCTTGGAAATCTGGATAAGGCTGTACAGGTAGCGGAACAGCTTGCAGGTATAAAGAATGCCCAGGTAGTAAGGTACCGCCACTCGGTGTCCCTGCTCTCACTACTTAGTAGCAGGCTACAGATGTCGACCGAGCCCGACGCTATGAAGATCCTCAGATCCGCCGGTTACGACATCACCCCAAGGCTAATGTACATCTACCGGCCGTAGTAGTTAGGTAGGAGTCTCAGCCCCGCCTAACCACCAGCTGGACCTATGTTCCTGCCAGGCTCGGTCATGACCTCTGGGTTGAGTATCCGGTCCAGCTCTTCGTCTGAAAGCTGTGTCCTCTCCCTAGCCACCTCACGTATAGTCCTGCCTGTCCGATGTGCTTCCTGCGCTATCTTGGCAGCAGCATCGTAACCTATCTCAGGAGCAAGGGCTGTGCATATAGCCAGCCCTTGCTCCACCAGCTGAGGGCCTCTCTCCGTCGCTCTCAGCCCCCTGACACACTTCCTCGCAAAGTTGCTGGAGGCAGAAGCCATTATCTCTACCGATTGTAGTAGGTTGTAGGCTACCACAGGCATCATGGTGTTCAGCTCGAAGTTGCCCCACTGACCGCCAGTGGCCACAACAGCATCACTACCTATCACCTGTGCACACACCATGAGCAGGCTCTCAGCTATCACCGGATTCACTTTCCCCGGCATTATAGAACTGCCAGGCTGAACCTCGGGTAGCTCCAGTTCACCGATCCCGGCCCTAGGGCCCGATCCCAACCACCTGATGTCGTTGGCGATCTTCATAAGGCTCACGGCTATCGTCTTGAGTACGCCGCTGGTGAGCACACAGGCATCCAGCGAACTCTGCGCCTGAAAGTGGTTCGTCGTTTCCCTGATCTCAAAGCCGTTCAGCTGCGAGAGCTTTTCGCACACCCTGCGTGCGAACTCTGGATGAGTGTTTATTCCTGTGCCCACTGCTGTACCACCAAGCGCCACCTCAGAGAGCTCGGCCTTGGCATAGGATAGGCGCTGCAATGCCCTCTCCACCTGGCCAGCGTATCCTTCAAACTCCTGGCCCAGACGGATGGGAGTAGCATCCTGCAGATGCGTCCTGCCGGTCTTGATGATAGGCATGAACTCCACAGATTTCTCCCGTAGAGCTGCTAACAGCTCACTCAGTGCCGGCTCCAGATCCTCCTGTATGGCTGACAGCGTAGAAACATGAATGGCTGTGGGGATAACATCATTGGAGCTTTGCCCCAAGTTTACGTGATCATTGGGATGCACTGGGGACTTTGTCCCAATCTCACCTCCCAGTAACTCTATAGCCCGGTTGGCAATCACCTCATTAGCGTTCATGTTGGTCGAAGTCCCAGAACCAGTCTGAAAGATATCGACCACGAACTGGGAGTCCATCTTACCCTCGATAACCTCTTGAGCCGCCTGCACTATTGCCCTTGCTATCTCAGGATCAAGCAGCCCAAGATCTGCGTTCACCTCGGCAGCAGCCATCTTGATCTGTCCAAGAGCTTTGATAAATCTCCTCGGAAATCGCAGGTCGCTTATCGGGAAGTTCTCAACCGCTCTCTGAGTCTGCGCACCATAGTAAGCATCAGCTGGAACCCTGACCTCACCCATGGAGTCTCTTTCTATCCTGAACCGACCATCCGTCATATCCGCCCTCCTGTTCTTATAGTTTCGTACTCCTGGTAAACCTTGGGTCTCTAACCAGCATAGATGTGACCAGGAGCGCCAATAACGCTGCCATCATCGCGATCACGAAGATGATTACATAGCCGTATCCTGCTATCACACCTCCCAGGATCGGCACTAAGCTCCGCAGAGGTGCAGTGATAGCCATGTTGATGGAGCTGTAAGTAGGCACCTGTCCTGGGGGTGCAAATTCTAGCGGCATGTTGGAGCTGCCCATATTGGATCCTACTATCATTAGTCCATTGAGGGCGAACACTATATAGAACCACTCTATAGATGGTGCCATAGCCGCGATAAGCGGTGCGATCACCCCGGAAGACATAGCCACCTGGAGGACTATTTTGTTACCTCGCCTGTCGGCCAAGGTGCCATAGAGTAAGTTGGCTACAGTGTTCGAACCCATCAGGATAGTTGTAAATAGAGCTACCTGCTGGGGAGAAGCCCCAAACCTATCTATAGCATATGCGGTGTAGAACGCTGAGGCCATGAATGCCAAGGTGTAGATCGCCTGTGCCCCAACAAATAAGCCAAACTCCCTGTCCTCGAGCAGCAGCTTGGGAGCCCTCCTTAGATACTCCAGGATAGATCGATGCCTCGTCACATCTTCCGACGGGAGCTCTCGAGTGAATGGAAAGCCTAATATGCCTACGAAGAGTATCACGAACGCTATGAAGAAGATCAGAGCAAAAGCATCCGGAAAACCATACCTCTCCAGGAGAACTCCAGAGAGAGAGCTTCCCAATATCGCCAGTAGCCCACCTATGGTACCCCCAAGCCCCCAGGTGATGCCCCTCCTGTTGGGTGGTATGACCTTCGAGAAGAGGTTAAAGTACGAGGGCATGTTCAAACCCATTGCAAGGTTATGCATTGTCCATGCACCAAAGAATACCCATAGAAGAAGATCAGGGTTGCTCCGGCCTAAAAGCGGCGTGAGTATGGACAGTGCCAGTATGGGGAACCTCTCTATTAAGGCAACAATGAACAGATACCACTTCTGGATGGCCTTCTGCTCTATATAGCCAGCGACAAATATTGCTGGCAACAGCGTCCCGAGACTCGCTATGGCAGTTATCAGTCCCACTGCCAAGGTAGAATCAGTTATCTCTCTCACGAACAGAGGCAGTATCGTGACTTGAGACATTAGGCTGGTAGCAAGCTGAAAGGAGATCGAGTCTGCAAGCATTATCAGAAAGTTGTGCCTGAAGTTGAGCCTTGTGAACCTCTCGCGCTCCAGCTCGCCCGCCTTGTAAGCAGCACCGGACACTACCCCCTCGGACACACCAATCCCCTCCGAAAGTGAGATTATGAGAGCATACAGTCGGCAAATCCGACTCACAATACACAGCCGAGGGCTTTGTGAACCCTCGGCTGCGGCTTACCTCTATAATAGAGCTTTGCTAGGCCGTATGGCTAATTACTTGCCCATGTAGGGGTCAAGGGCATCCCTCAGACCATCACCCAAGAAGGTAAAGGCAAGCATTATGAGGGCTATCAGGATCGAGGGCATCAGCACGAACTCGGGAGCATAAGTCACCTGCGGGAAGCTATCGTACACCATGCTGCCCCAGGTAGGTGTTTGCGGTTTGACGCCCAATCCCAGGTAGCTAAGGGAAGACTCGGCAAGTATGTATGATGGTACTCCAAAGGCTATCGAAACAATGATCGGTGCCAAGCTGTTGGGCAGTATATGTCTTATGAGTATTCTTCGCGTGGGTACTCCCAGAGCTTTGGCTGCCTCCACGAACTCTCTGTTCTTCAGCCTCAGGACTTCTCCTCTAACCAATCTCGCCATGCTCACCCAGTCCGTGATAGCAAAGGCTATGAACAGTAGTAGCAACCCACCAAATATATCTCCGATCTTAGAATCCCTGAAAGCAGATTGGACAACTATGTAGAACAGGAGTGCAGGGAATGCATACACTACATCCACTATTCTCATTATGATGTTATCCGCGCGGCCTCCTAGCCAACCTGAGGTCATTCCTACTGTTACGCCTATAGCAGTAACTATAAAGACCGGGACAAAACCAACTATCAGGCTGACTCGAGCTCCGTAGATCAGCCTGCTAAGCTCATCCCGAGCGAGGGAGTCAGTGCCTAGTAAATACTGAGGATTATGACCCGCTACCCAGAATGGTGGGGTGTTTGGAGCCGCGGTCGGGTCTATAGCGTTGGGGTTGTGGGGCGCCAGAACATCAGCAAATATGGCAATAAGCGCCATTATCAAGATGTATATTGCGCCTGCTATAGCCATCTTGTTACGTTTGAGTCTTCTCCAGGCATCCACCCAAAGTCCCCTAGGGCGTACAGCGCTGGCCTCTCTTAATGCCGTGATCTGATCTGCTGCCTCTGCCATTGGATTTACTCTTGCCTCCTTCTTAGCTAGTCTTGATGCGCGGATCTACCAAGCCATATGTAAGGTCCACTAGCAGGTTGCCTATTACTATGAAGAAGGTATAGAACAAAGTGGTGCCCATTATCACTGGATAATCCCGTGCAGAGATGCTTTGGATAAATAGATAACCCATCCCGGGCACATTGAAGACGTTCTCTATGATAATCGTTCCAGTTATAAGAGATGCCAGGGCAGGTCCAGAGATCGTTACCACCGGAATTAGGGCGTTGCGAACTATGTGCCTGAGGTTTATTATGCGCGGCGGTAGCCCCTTAGCTCTAGCCGTACGTATATAGTCCTGCCGTATTATCTCCAGGACGCTCGCTCTTGTGAGCCTAGCTATGAAAGCTGCGGTGCTTAGTCCTAGAGCTACGCTAGGTAGTATGTAGCTCTTCCAGCCCGCAAACAGCACAGGCACCCATCCCAGCTTCACAGCAAAGATGATTAGTAGAAATATACCTAACACAAAGCTGGGGATAGTATAGCCCACAGTAGCGAAGAACAGACTCACATAGTCGATCCAGGTGTTCTGTTTGAGCGCAGCTATTATTCCTAGAGATATCCCTAACACAAGCGCCATAACCCAAGCGTACAGACCTATTCGAGCGGAATACGGGAAGCCTGCCATTATACGCTGTACGACAGTCTGCGACTCATTAGAGTAGGATTGCCCGAAATCCAGCTTGAGCACGTTGCGCCAGTAGATCAGGTATTGCACTACTAGAGGCTTGTCAAGACCATACTTCCTGTTGAAGGATTTCTCCAGCTCAGGGCTGATATTTTTTCCTCCCACTCGAACATCCCAAGGGCTGCCAGGAGCAGCATGCATCAGGAAGAAAGTTACAGTCCCCACAAGCCACAGTACTGGAATCATCCATAAAAGCCTGTTGACTATAAACCTAAGCACCTTATCCCCTCTACTATAAGAACTTTATCTGCTTGAAGGTTTTACATCATTTTACCGGTTATGTCCAGAATTTGACCAAATAAACAGAGGGGGCCGCCACCTTGTGGCAACCCCCCTCTAGTTGTGCTACCTAGGCAACCCTACTTGGTCTTGTAGATCTTGTCAGACTCGTAGATCAGGCCAAGAGGATCGCTCAGGTGATGGGACACACCCTTGACATTTGGCTTGATCAGCACCAGCGACTCGGAGTGGAACTGGAAAGCGACTGGAGCCTTTTCAACCAGGATCTTCTCCGCTTGCTGATACAGAGGTATAGCCTGATCGATTGGCAGTTTGTCAGCCTTGTTCACCAGAGCGTTGAACTCTGGATCGTTCCAACCGTTAGGAGCCAGCGGGCTGTTGTTGCCAAACACCAGGGAATCCCAGTCCTGTGGGTGTGGATAGTCCTGAATCCATCCCAATCTATAGATTGGTGGGTTCTTGGACCTGTCGTTCAGCATAGATTGCAGGGTCGTGGACTCCAACGGAGTAGCTACGATGTCTATGTTGAGGACCTGCTTCAGGTTCTGCTGTATGAAGATAGCTCTCTTCTTGGCAGCACTGTCCTCAGCATCGTAGTACAGCTTCTGCGGTGGGAATCCTCTACCATTGGGATAACCAGCCTCGGCAAGCAGCTGCCTGGCCTTCTCAGGATCATAGGTCTGCTGAACCTCATCCTGGTGACCTGGAATTCCAGGCGGGATGAAGGTGCCAGCGGGCTTACCTACACCACCGTTGATCTGTCGTATGTACTGCTCGCGGTTGAGAGCATAGGCTATAGCCTGGCGAACCTTCTGGTTATCAAATGGCTTCTTCTCCAAGTTGAAGCCGATGTAGAAGGTCGCTGCATCAACCTGCCTTACCAACTGCTTCTGGAGATCACCCTTGATCTGAGGTAGCTGGTCAGAAGAGATACCTACTGCATCCAGCTCACCCCTCTGGTAAGCCAGGAAACCAACCTGAGGATCGTTGATGACCTTGAAGACGAGCTTGGCAACGCCCGGCTTACCACGGAAGTAGTTGTCGTTGCGCTCGAACACTACACCCTGCTGTGGGTTGTAGCTGACCATCTTGAATGGGCCATTACCGATGAAGTACTTGGGATCCTTCCACCAGTTAGTACCACCGGCCTCTACCAGATCCTGGCGGGATGGATAGGTAACCCATGTAGCCATCACGTACGGGAAGTAACCAGCGGGCTGTGTCAGCTTGATAACCAGGGTCTGGTCATCAGTCGCGGTCACAGCCTTGTCTACTACGGCCTTGAGTTGTGGCAGCTTAGCCTTGTCCTTCTCCAGATCTGCCTCGCGCCAGGCCTGGCAGCCCTGTATGGCGTACAGGATCGAAGAGTACTTACCGTTTACATTGGGGTCGCATGCCCTCTTGATGGCATAAGCATAGTTCTCAGCAGTTACAGGCTTGCCATCGGAATAGGTCATGCCCGAACGAATCTTGAACGTGTAGGTCTTGCCATCAGGAGAAACGGTCATGCTCTCCGCAGCATTTGCCACCAGGTTGTTATCCTTGTCGAGAGCCAGGAGAGGTGCAAACACCTGAGAGCTTACCTGGATCTCATTGACGAAGGACTCAACCTGTGGGTCGAAGGTCTGAGCCCCTTTGGCATAGTCTATAGTCAGAGTGGCGTTGGGATCTGCGTCTGGATTCTCAGCTCCACCACCCATAAGGGCGGGCCCGAGCTTATAAGCCTGCCCGCCAGAGGTCTGTCCACCGGTAGTAGGTGTCTCCGAAACAGTCGGAGTCTGAGACACGGCCGGCGTAGCGGACGCTGCCGGTGTCGGACTGGCTACAGGCGAAGCTACAGGCGTTGGACTAGCTGCCGGTGAGGGCGACGGGCTGGCAGTACTTGGGGTAGGAGTCTGCCCGCCTCCACCGCCACCGCAGGCAGCCAGGAACAGGCTCATAACACCTGTAGCAAGCAGCATCTTGAAAGAGCGCTTGTGGCTGTCCATTGTACCTCCTTTGTGCTGTTTTCTATTCTGAGATTACCCTAAGGAAAACTAGCTTTTTACTCTCAAAAATAAGCAAACGCTACGAAGACTAAATTCGGTACCATCACCCCCTTACCTTGTTTACAGATCCCTTCTTACCCCTCGTTTTGCACTTTCGCACTAACAGAGGCTCCACATAGAGGTTATTATAACCCCAGGCTCGGAAAAATATAACAAGTAATTTGACTAAATACTGCTCTTACCTAACTATGATTAGTCTACACAACTAATTTTCCATGACTAGGATAATGCATTACTGTCATATATTTTGTCAAGTCGTCATTTCCCGAGATGTATTCTGGCCATCTCAGGATAGCTCAGCTTTACCTCCTCAGCAGCTTCTAATTCCAGTATTCGCCTCACTCGCACTATCGCAGCCTCATCGCCTTCTATCTCAATAAATCTGCCAAACGGTAGCGTGTCCAGGCTCACCATACACCCTTCTAGCTCCCAGTAGTTGCGCACTTTGGAAAACTCAAGATCGACTTCGAAGCCCAGGCGTCTTAATATCTCGATCATAGCCTCCGCTGATTCTACTCCTGTCTGTTCTTCTTCCCTCTCCTTCACCCCTCCTCTAAACTTGGGCTCACCCTTCCATGTGAGTGTGTTTTTGCCTGCAGAGGTACGCAGGCGCAAAAGCTGACTCTCAAGACGATCGCCGGTAACATCCCGGAAGATCCTGTCAACCTCTTCTACGCGCTCTTCCCTGGGCATAGCTCCTACCCTTCTGAGTCTCTCTTCAACTTCTTCCAGGTTCTCAACCCTAAGCTTTATCTCAGTTTCCCTCATTATTCTGATATCCCTTCCGCGCCTTGCCCTAGAGTTTCAAGTTATGCGAAGATTCTAGAAAATACACTACCAGAGTTTCCCATGTCCCATAAACCGTCAGAGCCTTGTGTCCTAAGCATAGATATAGGAACTTCATCTATACGCTCATGCCTGATAGATGCTACTGGCGATATAGCCGATAATACACTGTTTGCCATCGAGCACTCACCAACAACCACCCCGGATGGGGGATCTGAGCTAGATCCCGAAGAGGCTTTCACTAAAGTCTGTGCTGTCATAGATAAATCGCTATCAGCTGCTCGGGAGTACAGCGTACTGCCAGCTGCAGTAGCGATGACATCTTTCTGGCATAGCCTCATGGGCATAGACCACAGAGGAAAGGCTATCACCCCAGTTTACCTGTGGGCAGATACACGCTCAGCACCATATGTAGATCAGCTAAGATCTGAAGCGAGCGTAGACGAGACATACAAAAGGAATGGCTGTCCGCTTCATTCCTCCTACTGGCCGTCAAAGCTGCTCTGGCTAAGAGACTCGCGGCCTGAGCTGTACTCTCAAGTAGACAAGTGGCTGTCATTTGCCGAATACGTACAGCTGAGGTTCACAGGGGAGTTAAGATGTGCCCATGGCATGGCATCAGGTACGGGCATCTACCTACAGCGTGAGATGTCATGGGATCCCTTCTGGATCGACCTCCTCGATCTGAGAGAAAATTCTCTCCCGAGACTCACTTCTCTGAGAGAACCCTTGGGGTACCTGCGCGTCTCAGATTTTCCATGGAAGGATCTTGCTGGTATCCCATGGTACCCTGCAGTAGGAGATGGAGCCTGCTCCAATATAGGTAGCGGTGCCTTCGATAGCAGCAAAGTCGCTATAAATTTTGGCACTAGCGGAGCCATTCGAATCGTGGTTGATCAGTACTTAGAACCACCCTATGGTCTATGGTTGTACAGGATAGATAAGGACAGGTTGCTATTTGGAGGTGCCCTGAGTAACGCGGGCAATATATATGAATGGTTAACTGAGACACTGCGCATCTCGCACGAGCAAGCCGAGCAATGCCTGCTGACCATTCAGAAGGTCAAACCAGGCCTGGTATTCGAACCTTATCTAGCTGGGGAAAGAAGTCCCAGGTGGCGACCTGATGCTACTGGCACCATCAGAGGATTGAGGCTGGACACAAAACCCGAGGATATATTCAAAGCCGGCATGCTGGGCGTGCTTTATGAGTTCGCCAAGGTACACGATATGCTGGATAACTCATTAGGCAGTGACGATAGAGTCACACTCTTAAGCGGTGGTGCAATCATAAAATCTCAGGCTTTGAGAAAGGCTCTCAGCGAAGTCTTGAGACGCCCAACGATGATTTGTCTGGAAGAAGAACCTTCAGCGAGAGGAGCTGCTCTACTAGTTCTGGAAGCTATAGGAGCGGTCAAGGAGTTAAAAGACGCTCCTACAAGGCTAGTAGCTCCATAGTTTTCGCCTAGGATAATGCCCTGGGTATATAATCTATATTCAGGGGGAATGTGAATTTGGAACCATGGCGGCACGAATCTTGATCTGTCGCTTAACTTAGTAAGGAGGCTGAGTAAATGGCTGTAACAACCGACCAGAAGACCCAGATCGAGCAGTGGCACGAACTAGCCCAACAGTTGAGGGTTGATAGCCTTAGGTGCAGCACTGAGGCAGGGTCCGGTCATCCCACCTCTTCCATGTCTGCTGCGGACCTTATGGCAGTCCTGATGAGCAAATATCTGCGATATGACTTCAATAATCCAGAGAATCCTGGAAACGATCACCTTATCTTCTCAAAGGGGCATGCCTCTCCCCTGCTGTATTCCATGTTCAAGGCAGCGGGAGCCATCACCGATGAGGAGTTGATGACCTTCAGAAAATTTGGTAGCCGGCTCCAGGGACACCCCACACCCGCTATACCATGGGTGGATGTTGCCACCGGGTCCCTTGGGCAGGGACTTCCCATAGCCATAGGCATAGCACTCTCTGGCAAGTACCTTGAGAAACTTCCCTACAGAGTCTGGGTACTCTGTGGCGATAGCGAAATGGCTGAAGGCTCAATGTGGGAGGCCTTCCAACACGCAGGGTACTACAAGCTCGACAACTTGATAGCAATAGTAGACGTCAACAGGCTTGGCCAGCGCGGCGAGACGATGCTCGGATGGAACCTGGACGGCTACGCGGAGCGCGCTAAGGCCTTTGGATGGCACGTCATAGAGATAGATGGTCATAACCTTGAGGAGATAGATCGAGCATACGAGGAGGCCATACAGGTCACAGGCCAACCTACCGTTATACTCGCACGCACCCATAAGGGCAGAGGCGTAAGCTTCCTTGAGGATAAGGAAGGCTGGCATGGCAAGCCCATAGATAAGGATAGCCTCCCCAAGGCGATTGAGGAACTGGGCGGTGAAAGAAACATCACCATAGAGGTTCCTAAGCCAGATCCGGTAGAAGCTCCAAGCAGAGGGGAGAACAAGCCCTTGGAGCTTCCGAAGTACGAGGTGGGAGATTCCGTAGCCACCAGAGGTGCCTATGGTGATGCCCTCAAGGCGCTGGGCGCAGCCAGAGGAGATGTGGTGGCTCTCGATGGAGAGGTAAGCAACTCCACTTATTCTGAAAGATTCGCCAAGGCCTATCCAGACAGATTCTTTGAGATGTACATAGCGGAGCAACAGATGGTTGCCGCAGCCATAGGCCTTGGAGTGCGCAAGTGGGTGCCCTTCGCATCCACGTTCGCCGCGTTCCTGACAAGAGCTTATGATTTTATACGAATGGGTGCTATATCCAGGGCTAACATCCGGCTCTGTGGGTCCCATGCGGGCGTATCCATCGGAGAGGATGGTCCTTCGCAGATGGGTCTGGAAGACATAGCGATGATGCGTGCGGTGCATGGCAGCACGGTGCTGTATCCTTGTGATGCCAATCAGACCGCCCAGCTGGTAGCTGCGATGGCAGACCAGAACGGCATCAGCTTCCTGCGAACAACCAGAGAGAAGACACCCGTCATTTATTCCTCTGACGAGGAATTCAAGATAGGCGGCAGTAAGGTCGTCAAGCAGTCAAGTAACGACGTCGCCACAGTCGTTGCCGCCGGCATAACGGTACACGAGGCGATTAAGGCCTACGAGGAGCTACAAAAAGAGGGGGTGTCTATCAGGATAGTAGATGCTTACTCTGTCAAGCCGATCGATGTGGCGACTCTGATCGAATCCCTGCAGGCCACAGGTGGCAAGCTGGTGATCGCAGAGGATCACTGGCCAGAAGGAGGCTTGGGCGAGGCAGTACTCTCTGCTCTGGCCGATTCAGGGCAAGTATCGCTTTCTGATATCAAGGTCAAGCACCTGGCGGTCCGCGATATGCCTGGCTCTGGTAAGCCGCAGGAGCTGTTGGACGCAGCAGGTATCAGCGCCAAGCACATAGCCAACGCAGTACGTGAGCTATCCAAATAGCGCTATCGGGAGGTAAACAAAAATGCGCACTAGACTACATGAGCTTATCGAACAAGGGCAGAGCCCATGGATAGACTACATCACCAGAGACATAATCAAGTCCGGAGAGCTCCAATCCCTGATAGATAAAGGCATAAGGGGTTTGACATCTAACCCAACCATATTCGAAAAGGCTATCTCTAGCTCGAAAGAGTACGATGAAGCCTTCAGGGAGTTGGTACAGAATGGAGCTTCCCAGTCCGAGATCTACGAAGGGCTGATTGTGGAGGATATACGCATGGCCGCTGATGTCCTCCGGCCTGTGTATGATGAAACAGGAGGGCTTGATGGCTACGTCAGCATAGAGGTCAACCCCAAACTGGCCTACGATACTGAGGGTACAATCGCTGAGGCCCGAAAGTTCTTCCAAACAATCGATCGTCCGAACATCTTCATAAAGGTGCCCGCTACCGACCAGGGCATCCCTGCTATCAGGCAGTTGATCAGTGAGGGCATAAACGTCAATATCACCCTCATATTCTCGATCGATTACTACGAGCGCGTCATGGATGCCTATCTTGAAGGTCTTGAGCAAAGAGTATCTGAGGGCAAGCCCATAGATAAGATCGCTTCTGTAGCCAGCTTCTTCGTAAGTCGAGTCGACACAGAGGTGGATAAGAGGCTCCAGAAGCTCATCGAATCTGAGCAGGACAGCCAGGAGAAGAGTGAACTGGAGAGCCTACTTGGAAAGGCGGCAATAGCTAACGCGCGTATAGCCTATCAGCACTTCCTCAAGAAATTCCAAGGTGAGAGGTGGGAGAGCCTGAAAGCCAAAGGAGCACGGGTACAAAGACCTCTGTGGGCCAGCACGAGCACTAAGAACCCCGCATACAGAGACGTCATGTATGTAGAAGAGCTCATCGGACCCGACACGGTCAACACTATGCCTCCACAGACTATAGAGGCTTTCCTGGATCACGGCAAAGTTGCCAGGACCATCGACAAGGATCTGGACCAGGCGTATGCTGTGATCGAGAAGCTCGAGAGCCTTGGAATAAGCATGAAAGAAGTAACTGACAAGCTCCAGGCAGATGGAGTCAAGCTCTTTGCAGATTCCTTCGATAGCCTGGACAAGGTGATCAACGAGAAGAGGGAGACTCTGATGGCGGAACTCAAAGACAGGCAGTTCGCTAATTTGGGCTCCTACGAGGGAAAATAACCGACCGCCTCCACCGATTCCAGCAGGAGTCGGTCGGCAGGCGGTTATGGCAACATGACGCCAGCATCTGGAAGGATGATCCAGCCGTACAGCAGAAGATCTGCAATAGGCTGGGTTGGCTGGATGTCATTCCAGAGATGATCAAAGAGGTCCCCAACCTGCAAAAGTTCGCAGAAGAGCTCAAAGCTGAAGGTTTTACCCATGCAGTGCTTCTTGGCATGGGAGGCAGCAGCCTTGCTCCTGACGTGCTGCGTCATACCTTTGGCTCAGCACAGGGGTACCCAGAACTCCACGTACTTGATACTACAGACAGTACAACTATCAAGTCTGTAGAGGACAAGATAGATCTGGCAAAGACCTTGTTCATAGTTGCCAGCAAATCCGGCACAACTATTGAGACGGTCTCGCAGTTCAAGTACTTCTGGGAGAAGGTTAGCTCGCTAGGGATAAGCGACCCTGGTAAGCACTTCATAGCAATCACAGATCCAGGGACAAAGCTTGCAGAAGAAGGCAGAAACAAGGGATTTAGGGCCGTATTCGAGAACCGAGAGGATATAGGCGGTAGATACTCCGCATTGTCCTACTTCGGCCTGGTGCCTGGGGCTATCATTGGCGCTCCAATTGATAAGCTTCTGGACAGAGCTCAGGACATGTCAAAGGAATGCGGTCCTAACGTAGAGCCTAAGGACAACCCCGGAGTGTGGCTCGGCACCATCATGGGTGAGATGGCCCTAGCTGGCAGAGACAAGCTCACTCTGGTGATTTCGCCTGGGATAGGCACCTTCGGCTATTGGGTAGAGCAACTTATAGCCGAAAGCACAGGGAAAGAAGGCAAAGGCATACTACCTGTTGAGGGCGAGACCTTAGGTGAGCCCAGCTCCTACGGGGATGATAGGCTCTTCGTCCATCTAGACATGGGCTCTCCTGAGGACAAAGAAATGGGGCAAAAGCTCGAGAGCTTGGCCCAGGCCGGGCACCCCGTCGTTACACTTCGCCTGGCAGGTCCAACTGATATGGGCGGAGAGTTCCTGAGATGGGAGATAGCTACAGCTATAGCAGGAGCCATACTTGGTATCAATCCATTCGATGAGCCCAACGTGCAGGAGAGCAAAGATAACACCAATCGCCTCCTGAAAGAGTACGAAAACACAGGCAAGCTGCCGGAGCCAGAGCCTGATATAACCGAGGATTCGATCTCTCTGTATGGATATCAAGGGCATACTCTTGCAGGGGCGCTAGAAGCGTTCCTATCCAGCGCAAAGGCAGGGGACTACCTGGCTATCATGGCTTATGTGCCTTACAATCCAGAGGTCGAAAAGCCCCTACAGGAAGCCAGAATCCAGCTAAGAGATGCACTAACGATAGCTACTACCTTTGGCTATGGACCGCGATTCCTGCATTCCACAGGGCAGCTACATAAGGGCGGAGCAGATAACGGCATGTTCCTGCAGGTAACTTACGATGAGCCCCAGGACATGCCAATACCAGGAGTTCCTTACAGCTTCAACGTTCTCAAGAGGGCTCAGGCTCTGGGAGACTTCGAAGCCTTGAAGGGAAGGGGGAGAAGAGTGCTCAGGGTGCACTTGCGAGGAGAACTCGTAGAGGCACTCAGGCAACTACAATCCCTCGTACAGGATGCTATAAAGGTTAGAAGCTAGGGTGGTATCATAGAGGGTGGGGCGATAAAATCTAACGTCCCACCCTCGTAGTTTTCGTAAAGGTAAACGTAATAAAGAGCTGTGAGGCGTATATGACGACTGTAATCGAGAACCCACTTAGGGCAAGTACGCATATAGAACGTACTCCACAGCCCTGTGCGATAGTGGTCTTTGGTGCTACCGGCGATCTAACACATCGCAAGCTAGTTCCTGCCTTATATAACCTTGCAGTTGATAAGCTTTTACCACCTAACTTCGCGATAATAGGTTTTGCCCGACGCCCCTGGAGCGACGATTACTTCAGGGAAGAGATGCTCAAAGGGGTACAGGAATTCTCGCGTAGGAAGCCTGATCCAAAGATCTGGGAAAGTTTTGCACAAAATTTGTACTACGTGCAATCAGAATTCGACAACGTAGAAGGTTATCAAAAGCTAAAGGATTTTTTGGATAAGCTCGACAGTGAAAAAGGACTCGGTGGGAACAGGCTATACTATCTGTCAGCCTCTCCATCCTATTATGAAACGATAGTCGAAAGATTAGGCGATGTAGGTCTAAGCGGGAGGTCTCGCAGAGCTGAACAGGGATACACCCGTATCATCATAGAAAAGCCTTTCGGCCATGATCTGCAGTCGGCACGAGAACTTAATGACCTGTTGCACCAGTTCTTCTCTGAGGATCAAATATTCCGCATAGACCACTACCTGGGTAAGGAAACCGTACAAAACATACTGGTATTCAGGTTTGCTAACTCCATATTCGAGCCTATATGGAATCGGAACTACATAGACCACGTACAAATAACGGCAGCTGAATCTATTGGCATCGAGGGGCGTGGGAAATACTACGAGGAATCAGGCGCGCTGAGAGATATGATGCAGAGCCACCTATTGCAGCTCCTCAACTTAGTAGCAATGGAGCCGCCTGTGGCGTTCGATGCAAACTCAGTGCGCGATGAAAAGGTCAAGGTCCTTAGGGCTATTCGACCGATTCGAGGTAATGCCGTAGCCGATCAGGTAGTAAGAGGCCAATATGGTCCCGGCTTAATAGATGGGAAAGAGGTACCTGGCTACAGGCAGGAGCCGAACGTAGATCCCAACTCAGTTACTGAAACCTACGTGGCGATCAAGCTATTTATAGACAACTGGCGCTGGCAAGGAGTACCCATCTATATGCGCACCGGCAAGCGCCTGAAGAAGAGGGTCACCGAGATCGCAATCCAGTTCAAGCAGCCCCCGTTACTGCTGTTTGGGCAACAAACAGATGGCATTATCGAGCCTAACGTATTGGCGTTGCGGATACAGCCAGATGAAGGCATCTCATTGACTGTATCCGTCAAGACCCCGGGCACCAGGCTCAATATACGGCCAGTAAAGATGGAATTCCTGTACGGAACAGGCTTTGGCATTGAGCCTCCCGAGGCCTATGAGAGGTTGCTGCTGGACGCCATGATAGGTGACTCAACCCTATTCACTCGCCACGATGAGGTGGAAGCTTCTTGGGCCTTCATAACCGACATACTTGATGCTTGGAAGCAACTGCCTCCACCCCAGTTCCCGAACTATGAAAGCGGTAGCTGGGGGCCGAGAGATGCGGATCGATTGCTCTACCGAGACGGTAGGGAGTGGCGCTGGTTATAGGGATCAATTATCTTGACAGAGGTTGTTGGTAGATGGCAGGAAAGTTATCGATTGTAGAAAATTCCTCCGAGGTAGCTCGAGCTGGAGCTGAGCAGTTCATATCCAGAGCTAAAGAATCAATAGATGACCATGGTTCGTTCTTCGTGGCGCTATCAGGTGGATCAACGCCTGTGGCAATGTACAAGTTGCTAGCTTCGGATGAATACAGAGGCAAAGTCGACTGGGACAAAGTGCTCTTCTTCTGGAGCGACGAGAGGTGTGTGCCTCCAGATCACCCGGATAGTAACTACGGATCAGCACATCAGCATCTCCTGCAGCCACTCGGTATAACCGAAGACAGGGTCTTCAGAATGAAGGGCGAACTCCCACCCGAAGAAGCTGCAAGAGAATACGAGGAGATTGTAAAGAAGGCTGTACCTGGCGATCCTCCAAGATTCGACCTGATATTTCTAGGATTGGGAGATGATGCGCATACAGCCTCATTATTCCCTGAAACCGACGCTCTGCATGTCACCGATAGATTAGTGGTACATAACTACGTACCCAAGCTGAATACCTACAGGATCACTTTTACTTCTACCCTTATCAATGCGGCAGCCAGTGTGGTCTTTCTGGTATCTGGGGAGGGCAAGGCAGAAGCGCTCAAGTCGGTCTTGGAGGGCGAGCAAAATCCGACTAAGTACCCTGCTCAGATGGTAAATCCAACCAGTGGCGCGCTGCTGTGGGTCGTAGATCGGGCAGCAGCCAGTCTGCTCTCAGGCACACAGTAGCCAAGCCGGAATTGGCAATTTTCCCCAGTTCGTATACACTATTTCTGCCTTCTAGGAAATCATTTTTATGATGGGGAGTAATCATGCCTGTAGTAATAGGTATTGACGTAGGCACGACAGGTGTCAGGGTTCTGGCTGTAGATCAATCAGGGAATGTCGTAGCGGAGTCAACCTCGGAATATCCACTGTACACTCCCAGACCAGGATGGACAGAGCAGAACCCAGAAGACTGGTGGGTAGCAACCCAGGAATCCCTACATAAAGTCATCCAACAGGTTAAGGATGAGATCCTAGGATTAGGGCTTACAGGACAGATGCATGGATCCGTTTTCCTCGACGAGAGAGGCGACGTGATCCGTCCCGCACTGCTATGGAATGATCAAAGAACCGCTAAGCAGTGCGAAGAAATGACCGAGGTCGTAGGTTACGACAAGCTTATATCCATAGCTGGGAATCCAGCACTAACAGGCTTCCAGGCCCCAAAGATCCTATGGCTTAGAGAAAATGAGCCTGAGAACTATTCCAAAGTTAGGCACGTCCTTCTTCCAAAGGACTACGTTCGTTACAAGCTGACAGGTGAATTTGCAACTGACGCATCGGACGCTGCTGGAACTCTTCTTCTGGACGTGAAAGCTAGAGACTGGTCTCGTGAGATCCTAGAGGCGCTCGAAATCCCCTTAGAATGGCTCCCAAAGGTATTCGAAGGTCCAGAAGTAACGGGCTATGTATCCCAGGACCTGGCTGATAGCCTAGGGTTAGGCTCCAAGATACCAGTAGCTGCGGGCGGTGGAGATAACGCAGCGGCTGCAGTAGGGACAGGTATCATCAAAGAAGGATTGATGAGCTCCTCGATAGGTACTAGCGGTGTTCTCTTCGTACATTCTGAAGAGTTTCGTCCCGATCCCTCAGGCAGGATACATGCATTCTGTCACGCTGTCCCTGGTAAATACCACCTGATGGGCGTGACACTCTCGGCCGGAGGATCGCTTCGGTGGTGGAGAGATCTCCTTGGAGGGTTGAACTATGATCAACTCTCAGAGCTTGCTAGTACAGCTCCACCTGGATCTGAAGGACTTTTATTCTTACCATACCTGACAGGTGAACGCACACCTCACTTAGACCCACACGCACGAGGATCATTCTTTGGGCTCACAGCTAGACACGATAAATCCCACATGACTCGTGCGGTAATGGAAGGCGTCGTATTCAGCATGCTGGATTCTCTCCAGATCATCAGAGAGTTAAATGTGGAAGTAAATGAGGTCAGAGCAATAGGCGGCGGCGCACGTAGCCAGCTCTGGAGGCAGATCCAGGCTGATATATATCGCCTACCCATAAAACGTACGGTAGCCGAAGAGGGTCCAGCCTATGGTGCTGCACTCCTAGCAGGCGTCGCTTCCGGCATATACAAAGACGTCGAAGAGGCATGCTCACTCATAGCACTCAGAGACGAGGTCACATATCCGGACGAATCAAGATCCGACTTATATGCTCGCTACTACGAAGTCTACAAGAGCCTTTATCCAAGTACCAAAGACGCCATGCATCAGCTATCAGAGCTAGCTTCAATGTAAGAGATGCGATGGGCTGGAGGATCAATCTCCAGCCCATTATTATGCCATGCCTGTACTATGCCCCGCCCCTAACACCATAGCATCAAATGGGAGCCCCACCTCTTGCCCTATGCCCCGCAGGGTCTCGACGACTTTGTAATAGAGGGGAACTCCTTCACGAGAATATTCCTCTTGAAGCTCCCACTCTTTCTCACCTGCTACCCATATCCTATCTTCCCCCTCAGCCTTGGGGGATTCCTTGAGCATTCTGATGTAATCATCCATCTCTTGCTTGAACTCGTCAATGGGCCTGAAGGCATCTACCCTCAACGCCCAGAAGAAGTGTCCCACCCTGGATGGTACTAGCTTGCCATCTACAGGCTCATCTACTTTGGGACCCCAATTTGAACCGGGCAGCACCCCGCATAGCAGATCTACCATTACAGATAGGTTATAGCCTTTATAACCACTAAACAGAGCTGTACCTCCTAAAGGTAAGATACCCCCTCCCAAGCGGGCAGTTAGAGCATCCAGAACCCTCTGAGCGTCTGTCGTAGGCTGACCGGTTTCATCCACAGCCCAACCAAGGGGCATGGGCTTGTTCTTCCTTGCGTACACCTCAAGCTTACCCCTCGGGACCACACTTGTCGCCATATCGAGCACCCATGGCCTCTCTTTACCCGCAGGAATAGCCACAGCAATCGGATTGGTCCCTATCACAGCTTTTCTACCACCAGTAGGTACCACCAGCGGACTTGAATTAGTCAGGCTCATCCCTATCATGTCATGCTCTAGCGCCATCATCGCATAATAGCCCGCTATGCCATAGTGGTTACTGTTCCTTACAGCAACTGTACCGCTCCCAACTTCCCTGGCTTTATCTATAGCCAGCTGCATAGCCCACATAGCCACGGGTTGCCCTAGTCCATTGTTACCGTCTACAAGAGCGGTAGATGATGTTTCCCTAACTATCACAGGGTTTGCTACCGGAGAGATAAGCCCCTTCATCAATCTGCTAGTGTAGCGGCCAAGACGAGCCACCCCATGACTCTCTATGCCTCTAAGATCAGCTGCAACCAGCACATCTGCAGTAACATCAGCGTCCTCCCTAGGCACGCCCAGCTTACAGAAGACTTCTGTTACCCAGGATTTGAGCGCCATATGATCTACGCTTATATAATCCTGATCCCGAGACTCCTCCACGTTAGCCATAGCTTACTCCTCTCAACTCTAGATTAAGTCCTACCCACATCAAAAGGTACCTGCAGGTACGACGCCTCATCAGGAAATATCTTGCCAGGATTGAGTATATTGTTTGGGTCGAGCGCCCGCTTAATGGTCCGCATCACTCCTATAGTAGTACTGTCGAGAGCCAACCCAAGAAAACCCTTCTTGAGCAGCCCAATTCCATGCTCCCCTGTGAGCGTACCACCCAACTCCACAGCTGCTTGAAAAATCTCTGCAGCTGCTTTCTGTACCCTACTCACCTCATCAACGTCCCGCTTATCAAAGAGTATGTTGGGATGAATGTTCCCATCCCCAGCGTGACCATAGATAACCAGCTTCAGATCGTACTTCTCAGCTATCTCTTGGCACCTGCGTATCATCTCCGGGACAGCGCTACGGGGGACACACACATCCTCGCCAAGTTTGTTGGGCTTTATCTTAGCTACAGCGGGACTAACGGATCTTCTAGCTCGCCACAGCTCCTCAGCTTGCGATTCATCCTCGGCCAAATTCACCTCAGCAGCTAGTTCCGATAATATCCCATCTATATGCCTTATCTCAGCTTCTACCGCTGACTCATAGTATCCATCTGACTCCACAAGCAGCATCGCCTCCGCTGCAACCGGCAGTCCTATACGCAGGTAATCCTCTACCACCTGGATACAGGACTTGTCCATCAGCTCCATAGCGGCCGGTATTATCCCTGCTCGTGTAATCTCTGACACAGCCTTACCAGCATCTTCTAGCCTGTCGAATACCGCCATCAGAGTACGCCTATATTTTGGATAAGGAATCAACCTAAGCGTTATCTCGGTAATGATAGCTAGCGTTCCTTCACTGCCAATAAGCAACTGCTCAAGCTGATACCCTGTCACGTTCTTGATTACTCTTCCACCAGCCCTGCCTACCTCGCCTGTAGGAGTTACATACTCCATACCCAATACGTACTTGCTGGTTACACCATACTTCAGACACCTTAATCCACCAGCATTCTCTGCCACGTTCCCCCCTATAGTACTATGCTGCACACTAGAGGGATCGGGCGGATAGTAAAGACCATATTTGCGGACTTCGCTCTGCAGATCATGAGTTATTACTCCCGGTTGCACTACGGCGATCAGGTTGTCCGGATCTATCTCGAGTATCTTGTTCATCCTGGTGAGACTCATAACTATGCCCCCATTAATGGGGATGGTGCCGCCAGAGAGATTAGAAGAGCCTCCACGAGGCACTACTGGAACGAGCTCTCTATTGGCTATAGACATCACCTGGGCAACCTGTTGTGTAGATGTGGGCAAAACCACACAGTCTGGCATAGCTTCTAACCAGGTGCCATCTATAGAGTAGGCTAACAGATCCCCTTGATCCACAAGCAGTCCTGAAGGACCAAGTATCGACCTTAATTCCTCGATCACGCTCTCCTTCATCAAGCCATTACTCCTAAGGTTCCCTACAGGCTGAGTATAACAGAGTAATCAATTACAATTAGACAGAGCTCTAGAAACCACTTCGAGGATCGGATTTGCTTGAGACCATAGTCGTTATCTCCAGAACTATACACATAGTATCTGCCGCTGCTTGGCTAGGCGGTAGTATATTCTACGCTTTTGTACTGATCCCCAGCCTCAAAGAGGCAACTATCGACGAGAAGCTGAGGATAAATATAGCCAGGAGATTTCAAACCATAGTATCTATAGCCATGTGGTTGCTGCTCGCCAGTGGAGGTATCCTCACGTTCGATAGACTATCCAATACGCGTTTGGGAACCACCTATGTATCCGTGCTCGTACTTAAAGTAGCGCTGGCTATATGGATGTTCTTCCTGGCTGGCTCGCTAAGACGTAATAGACGCAAGGCACAGTACAACCCCTACCAAGAAGGTGTGCTAGCCAGATGGAGGGGCACCATCCCTGTACCCTGGGTGATCCTTGTAACCGGTATGGTAGTCTTCTTGCTGGGTGCAATATTGACCACGATGTATCAAAGCACAAGCTAGATTTGCAAAGGAGCTGGATATTTGCAAGATAGAGTCGATAGAGACTTCACGAGAGAGGAGCAACCTCTAGCTGTAGGTGATGAGCATCTGTCCGAGCTGGAGGAAAGGATCGGAGCAGCCCCTGCTAGGATCTCAATACTCCTCCTAGGATTCGTGGGGTCCTTGATGCTCATCCTTCTGATGGCTATAATCGCCCGCGATATATTTCCGGAACAATCGATTAGCTTAGATCGAACAATATACTTATATCTCAGGAACCATGCATCAAGTTTCCCCGGCCCACTGTTTGTTTTAGGGACCTACCTTGGATCGTTTATAGTAATTGGTCCGTTAACAGCTGCGATCTGTGCTCTACTTTTCCTAAAGGGATATAGGAGAACTCCAACATTCCTTGTGGTGTCTGCAGTTGGAGGCATATTAGTAAACCAGGTCTTTAAGGACTACGTAACACGCCCTCGGCCCAGCTGGCCAGGTATCCATCAAATAGGAGACTATAGTTTCCCAAGCGGACATGCTATGAACTCTGTGGTGTTCTATATAGCGCTCGCCAGCATCATCTGGGTGCTATTCGGTAAGCTGTACGGCACGATAAGCTTTATAATAGCTATCTTCCTGGCATTGTTCATAGGAACTAGCAGGATATATTTCGGCTACCATTACTTCACGGACGTAATCGGTGGTTACATAACCGGCCTGTTATGGGTAGTAATCGCGGCTACCGCCACTCAAGGCGGTAGCCACATAATAAGACAAAGAAGGGCAAACAAATCTAAAATCTAGGGAGCTCAACCTCACAACGGCTTTTGGCTGATGCATAAGCTCCCGTAATTATCTGTAGTGCCGCCCTAGCCTCTTCGCCTGTGGAGAACGGCTCAGCCTTATCCAGCACCCAGCGCACGAAGTAATCAAACGGATTGTTCCTACGGCTACTCTGAGGAACTTCCAGCTCTACCAGCTTACCATCTGGAGAATCCTCAGACCTGAGATTCGCAACAAGCGGTTTTCCAGGATATGCCCAAGCATACAACGTACCCTTATCGCCGTAGACGACTAGATTAGCCTCATTCTTCGGCCTGTAATTCCATGAAGCCTGTATGAAACCAAGTACATCATTGCTGAACCGGATCGTAGCCATACCCATATCTTCAACATCACCAAAACGGCCACTATTGACCACCATAGCCGAAACTGAAGACGCAGGAGCGCCCACAACCCACTGAACCAGGTCAGCAACATGAATACCTAGATCCAACAAGGCCCCACCACCTGATTTTGTGAGTTCGAAGAACCAAGTATCAGTAGCTCCCCAGTACTCTATAGGTCCGGCATGGTTGAGAAGAGCTCTTACTGCCTTCACCTCTCCTATAAACCCTTCGCTGACTAATCTTTGAGCCTCCTCGGCTGGTGGAGCGAATCTCAGGCTGTGGGCAACCATCAACTTGACCCCGTTCTTGTTGGCAGCCTCGATCATAGCATCAGCTTCAGCAATAGTCCTAGCTATGGGTTTCTCAACTATGATGTGCTTGCCTGCCTCAGCGGCAGCTATCGCAGCTGGGGCGTGTAGGTAATTAGGCAAGCAAATATCTACCACATCCACATCGTCCCTTAGAATCGCTTCTTTCCAATCATCAGTGGCAGCATTAGCCCCATACTCATTCTTCAGCCTCTCCGCCTTAGATAGGTCTCTACTAGCGAATACTGTTATCTGCGCATCCTCGGACTTTACATATGCAGGTATATGCTCTCTTTGGGCTATGAGCCCGCATCCCAATATAGCTACTCTTACAGGCATACTACTCCCCTACAACTTAGTTAGATCTGCTTACCTAGTACCCAGAATACTCTATTTATCTTGGCATCCGCCACCTTCGCATAAAACGGTATAGGCCCCACCCATATTACCTCACATTTCTCGTGACCCAGCATCCTAAGATCACGCATGCATCTATAGAACAGAATCCGGCCAATCCCCTTACCCCTCAGTTGCTCTTCGGTACCAGTAGGGCCAAACCCATTCTCAAAAGCCGTACCTCCATAAGAGGCAAAGGCACATATCCTACCATCACGCAGAGCTATATGTGTCGATATTGGTTCATTTTGGTAGGTAGCCAGAGCCTCACATTGCCAAGTAGAGCCCCAAACATCCAGAAGCCATTTGCTAAACTCCTCCCTGTCATCCAACGATAACCTTCGAAACACGAAGCCCTCCCTCGCAAGCCTGTCCTCGTCGGCAGATGTATCCCAGTCTCGAGAGAGCAGATCTACTTCCATGTTGAAACATCTAACATCCGCGATCTGAAAACCATGCTTGATCAAGAAACAGATTGCCGGGGTATACCTTACATCTACTCCTGGCCAGAAGTAGATGGGTGCACTACCCCCAACCCTCAGGGTTTTCATACCATCAGCTTGAATCCTGTTTATCAGCTCTTTCAGCAGCTGAGTAGCATAACCTCTCCTCTGGTAAGCAGGATCGGTAGCAAATAGCCTTATAGCAGGAGCAGGACCTTCTTCTGATGTACGGACCCCCCCCAGCATAACGCTCACTAACTTATCTCCATCCCATAAGGACAGTTGGTATTCTGGCCTATGCTCTGGCTCCTGGAATATACGGTGCTTTAGTAAGTTTATAGAGAACTTATCCAGAGGCAACGTCCTGCTACATAGGTCCAAGAGATCAAGCAGATCACACTCTCTAAGCTCGCGAAGTTCCATCTAGCTCCTCCCAAACACTATTTTTGAACCATCGATTAGGTGTTCAGAGACAAATATAAATAGAGTATAAAGCAGATCGAATAAGAGCTTACGACGTATTCGTGTCCCAGCCACAAGACACAATACCAAGGCTTTTCTAATCAAGGAACACAAATAATTCATAAGGGCTTAGGAACTGCTTACTGGTACACTATTGTTAGAGATTATCTCAGCTGAGAATCCGCCAGGAGTTTGCAAATGAGTGTTGCCGAAAGAGAAAGACCGCTGGGAAGGGGAACCACATACTTGCTAGTGGCTGGCGATGTACTAGCTATTGTACTTTTCGTAGTACTCGGCTTTAGAAGCCATCACATACAGGTTCACTATTTGGCAAACCTGATAAGGGTGGCAACACCCTTGCTTGCAGGTTGGTTTATCGTCTCAATGTTCACGGGCGCATACAGGCCTACTGCGGTTCTTGGAGAGTTCATGAAGAGATCGGCGCTAACGTGGATAGGAGGAATATTGCTAGGTCTCCTGATAAGAGGTCTAGTTCTCAGAGAAGGCTTCATCTTTACGTTCATGTTGGTCACCCTTGCTGTAACAGGCGTGCTACTGCTTGGATGGCGATTGGTATATTTCCTGATTATCTCTGGGCGTTCACCATCCAGGTGATGATATAATCTTAGTGGATAAATAAGGCCTTCGGGGCAGGGTGCAATTCCCGACCGGCGGTAGAGCCCGCGACCCCCTGCAACAGGGGTGGACCTGGTGAGATTCCAGGGCCGACGGTAAGAGTCCGGATGGGAGAAGGCCGCTATAGCTAGGTGTATCGCATAAGTCGATACTCCTGATAGGTAGCGGATTGAAGCCTCGAAGGTTCGTACGAACCTTCGAGGCTTTTGATTTGTACATTACCCTTCCCGGTTCCACCTCCCCAAGGCCCATAAGGATTATTTGGGAGAGCAAATTATTATGCGCCAGGAGAGCTATGGTCTACCAGCATACAAAATCTCTACGGGTGCGGGAGAGCTAAAGGGCAAGCTTTCACTATGGGGCTGGGTAATAGCCTCGCTTATACTTGCCATCCTGCTATGGGAAGCAATAGTGCTCGTAGGCAAGTATCCAACATACATACTGCCTACCCCAATGGAGGTCTGGCAAAGGTTTCTACAGAGCCTTGCAGACGGTACCTGGTGGACCCACACAAGGATTACTCTCCTAGAGAGCATCTTGGGTTTTGCTCTGGGATTTGGCGTGGCAGCTGTGTTCGGATACATACTAGCCCATTGGCGAGCTGTAGAACGGCTCCTTAGTCCTCACATAGCAGCTAGCCAGGCGCTCCCTGTGGTAGCTATAGCTCCTCTGATAACTCTATGGTTTGGATATGGACTCCTAGGAAAAGTAATAGTATGCGCGCTGGTAGTGTTCTTCCCCATCCTAGTCAATACCATCGTGGGAATTAGGAATGTTCCAAGAGACTTGATAGAAGTAGCGCAGGTATACGGAGCAGGATGGTGGCAAACATTCTGGATGGTAGAACTACCTCTATCCCTACCTGTGCTACTTGGAGGTATACGCCTCGGATTGACATTATCCATAACAGGAGCTGTTGTGGGCGAGTTTGTGGGGGCAGATGTGGGGCTGGGAGTACTTCTAAATATCTCAAAGGGCATGTTTGATACCCCTCTGATGTTCGTAGCCCTCATAACACTAGCGCTGATGGCAGCGTCCTTTTATGGCATAGCCCTATTACTAGAAAAAATTCTACTAGCCTGGCATTACGAGTAAATTGTTCACGGAGGGTGTTGATGTTCACAAAATCGTCTAAGGTATGGGTTCTTCTACTGTTATTCTTGCAACTTGTGGTTGTCGGTTGTGGGGCAGGTAACAGCACACCAACCATTGGTAGTACGTCGGCTAATATCACCCCTACTACATCCTCGGAAAGCAACCAGAATTCGCAAAATACGAGCAGCAACCTAAAGCAGGTCACTTTAGCTTTGGGATACATACCAACTGTTCAGTTCGCCCCCTACTACGTAGCACAGGAGAAGGGTTTCTACAAAGAGGAAGGCCTGAACGTAAAATTCAACCATGGTATCATAAGCGATCTCATAAAGATGGTTGGCACTGGGAAGATACCTTATGGCGTCGCAAGCGGCGATGAGGTGCTCGTTGCCAGATCTCAGGGGGTACCCGTAGTATATCTTGGCGCCTATTTCCAAAAGTATCCTGTAGTCCTTATAACCCGTAGCGAAGATCATATCACAGATATAAAGCAGCTCAAGGGGAAGGTAATCGGAGTGCCAGGGCAGTTCGGTGCCACCTACACGGGACTACTTGCTCTGCTTCACTCGGCCAACATGAACGAAAAAGACGTCAAGATAAGGTCCATAGGCTTCACCCAGGTACAAGCCCTGGAGCGCAAGCAGGTAGATGCGGTGATGGGTTATGCCAACAACGAACCTATACAGCTAAGACACCTTGGAGTAAAAGTAAACACCATACCGGTCTGGGAGCATTTGAACCTTGTATCAAATGGCCTGATAACTAGCCAGGATAAGCTGAGCTCTGACCCTCAGGAAGCAGCAGCGGTCGTAAGAGCAACGATGAAAGGACTTCAATACACCATCGATCATCCAGAAGAAGCCTTCCAGATAAGCCTTAAGTATGTGCCAGAGGCAGCACAGGATAAAGAGATCCAAATGGAAGTGCTCAAATCCTCGATAGAGCTCTGGCAAAGTCAGGCCACAAAAGAGCACGGCCTTGGGTATACAGATCCTAACATGTGGAAAACTACACTGGACTTCCTCAAGAGCATAGGACTTATCAAACATGATGTGGATCTCTCCAAGGTTTACACCAACCAGTTTGTGGAAAGATCCAGGTAGTTATCCACAAAAAACACGTTTTCCTGTGGATAACATGTTGATAAAGTGACACCCTTTACTCATAGTAAAAGATTGGCCATTTAGCCAACCTTTTACTATGAGTAAGTTACGTATTGACCGAAAGTATCGGAATTGGGTACCGGGGAGAATTCAAACCCGCCTATCCGTGGTGGTGGTACGGACTTGCCTAGCTCCTCGCCCGCATCCATCCGCAATATAAGATCTACCGTCTCTTTCATATCCACGGCAGGCTCAAGTGGATATTTGGCCACATCACGCAGGTCCTGCAGTGTTACGCCGTCCAGAAGTCTTCTCCCATCGTTATCTAAGGCTACCCTAGGGATGAGTATCAGATCCGTCCCTTCAATAGATTCTATTATCGGCACAAGGTCCTCACCCACCAGCAATCCTGAGACGTTAGTACTGGGACCGTAAAACTTGTTTTCGACCGGGATCACATCCACACTCAGTCCCGAGCAAGCATCTTGCATTTTGTCAGCCACCTGCCTTAGCACCTTGGCGGGAAGCGTTCCGCAAAGTATGGTCACTTTTCTGGTTGACTTCAAGCGCTCAGGAAGCTTTCTCCTAGATTCCTTAAAGCCCTCGAGCATGTACCTTACCATCCCTATGCCGTTCTCGAGCTGTGGAAAGCCCTCGTAGTGCTTAGCAGCAGGAACACTCTTCCCTGCCATGAGGTAGAACTCATCAGAGGCGAACACCAAATTCGTGCCGAGCTCCTTACGAAACTGCGCTCTACGCCTATCAACCTGCTTTACTACCTGCTTCGCTTCCTCTGGTGTATAGCTCCTGACGGGAGTGCTGGCTTGGGAGGCTATAATCCTGTTATGCCTTCCCCCCGCTCGAACACTTCCTCCTCTAAACTGAGTAAGCCCCACAGGAACCACAGCTATAGAGAGCACAGTAGGATAGAGCGCAGCAAGGTCATCTATGGTCCTCTCAAGCTGTGGACCATCATTGAGCCCAGGACATAGAACTAGCTGTGTATGGACCTGAATGCCAATCTCACGCAACCGCGCAAGCTGCTCCAGAATATCCGGAGCTTTAGGATAGCCCAACAACCTGCGACGAAGATCCGGATCTGTTGTATGCACGGAGACGTAGAGAGGGCTAAGCCTTTGCTCCTCTAATCTCCGCCAATCAGATGGAGTCAGATTAGTAAGTGTAACGAAGTTACCAAACAGGAAACTATACCTATAATCGTCGTCTCTTATGTAGAGACTATCCCTCATACCTTCACGATTTTGATCCACAAAGCAAAAAGGGCACGCATTTGCACACTGCCTTATGGGATTAAACGTTGGTCTTGCGAATTCAACACCTAAAGACTCATCGGGATCCTTCTCAATCTCGAAGATGATATACTCTTGTCCTCGCTTGACCAGTAGTTCCACATAGTCAGCTGCACCGTAGAACCTATAATCGATGATATCTCGCAGCGGTCGACCATTGATCTGCAGCAACACGTCCCCGGGCTGAAGTCCCAGGTCGTCTGCTATGCTGTTTGGCTGTACTCTTACAACTTCTCCGCCGTGAATCACAGCATCTTCACCTTCTTGGCTATCTTCGCCCACGTACTAGCTAGATGAACAGGCCAAGGGCTTAGCCTCGCCTCAGTAAGCACAGCCTGCCTTGCAGACATAAGAAACTCATCTGCGTTCGAGAAAGGACTTAGTAAAGTAGTACCCGTCCCCACTTCAGGATAAGTATGCGCATCCGAACCGGCTACAACCGGGATACCTTTGGAGGCAGCATAGATCTCCGCCTTGGTATTATCCTCGGGCTTAGTAGTCCTGGAATTGAAAGCTTCTATGATATCCACCAGATTTTTCGTTATTAGCCTCTCCAAAACTTCTGTTTTGAGTCTGCTATTGCGCAGGCTATCAAAGGGGTGAGGAACACTAACGATCCCCCCTTGAGACTTGATCTCCATAGCTGTGTCCTCAGCTGACAAACCCTGGGGTATATAGCGCTTTAGGAAATAGCCTATTAACTCCCCCTCACGAGTCTTGATCTCCTCTCCTACAATAACCGTAAAAGGAGCTATAGAGGCTACCTCAAAGGCGCCCCCTATCTCGTTATGGTCGGTTATCGCCAGGACTTCTATTCCCTTTTCAATGCACACCTGAACCAGCCTGTCTGGTCGCATCAAGCAATCACGAGACCAACTGGTGTGGCAGTGCAGCTCAGCTCTAACAAGGTCATTAGTTGACATACCTAACTATGTTATGGCAGAGAAGCGCCAGGCGTCAAACTAACCCTTGATCGAACCTGCTGTTAGACCCGCTATGATTCTCCTCTGGAAGATAAGGGTGAGCACTATCAGCGGCAGAGTGACTACCAGTGTTGCCGCCATTATCTGTCCCCAGGGAACTGCGAAGTTACTTGTGGCAGCATTCTCAGGAGTGAAAGCCTGTAGAGCAAAGGTTATCGTTCTCTTCTGAGGAGTCTGTATGAAAGAGAGGGCGTACAGGAATTCATTCCATGCCGCAATAAAGGCCAACAACCCGGAGGTCACTATACCCGGTGCAGCTAACGGCAAGAGCACCAGCCTAAAGGTCTGGAAAGGCGTAGCACCATCCACATAGGCCGCCTGCTCTAATTCCTGAGGCATGCTCCTGAAGAAAGTAATCAGCACCCACACTGTAAACGGCAGAGTGAATATTAGGTAAGTAAGTATCAGGGCGCCTAAAGTATCGAACAGATGCAGGAAGTTTACTAACTGGAAGAGAGCACTAAGTACAGCTATCTGAGGGAACACCGTCATGGATAAAATTATGTACATTACCGGTGTGCGTCCCCTGAACTTAAACCTACCAAGGGCATAAGCTGCTAATGACCCTATGGCCAGCGAGATAATAGTGACTGAGCCTGCAACAATCGTGGAGTTGAGGATAGCGCGCAGGAACAAGTCGTTACTGAATATAGCCCTGAAGTGCTCCAACGTAGGCCTGCTTGGCCAGTAGCTTACTGGCGTTGAAAAGAGCTCGCCGGTGGGAGTAATGGCAGAGCGCAGAGCCCAGTAAAAAGGAAAAACTGTGTAGACTATGATCACCGCCACGAGCAAATAGAATAAAAGCTTAGTTATTACCTTCCAAGATCTCGAACGGCTCATTGCTCAACCTCCACACCAAGCGTAGTAACATAGGCCACAACGAATATGCCAATAATCATGAATATGAACATACTTATCGCTGAGCTGTATCCCACATCCTGAAACTGAACCAGGTAATTCTGGACGTATACAGCCATAGGCATCCTGCTCTGATCATTGCCAAACATCACGTAGAAAACATCGAATACCCTCAATGCATCAAGCGTACGGAATATCAGAGTAACCGCTATTGCAGGTCTAAGCAGAGGCAAAGTTATCTGGAAGAAGCGCTGCCAAGCAGTAGCACCATCCACAGTGGCGGCCTCGTAGATATCATTGGGGATAACCTGTAGCCCGGCTAGTAACAATAAAGCTACGAAAGGCGTGGTCTTCCAGATGTCTATAGCGGCCACGGAGGGAATAGCCAAGCTAGGTACAGCCAAAAAGGCCACGTTATGATCCAGGATATGTAGTTTGTTAACCAGAAGGTCATTGATAACGCCGTATATATCGTTGTACATCCATTTCCACATCATTGCTGATACCACTGTAGGTATCGCCCAGGGCACGAGCATGGCAGCCCTCATGAATCCTCTAGCCTTGAACTGAGAAT
Source organism: Thermobaculum terrenum ATCC BAA-798 (assembly GCF_000025005.1). NCBI lineage: Bacteria > Bacillati > Chloroflexota > Chloroflexia > Thermobaculales (SeqCode) > Thermobaculaceae (SeqCode) > Thermobaculum (SeqCode) > Thermobaculum terrenum. The sequence goes on along the minus strand of NC_013525.1, from coordinate 427,774 downwards.
TGACCACGAGGGCTATTACCATACCCAAAACAAATTCGAAAGTGACGGTGATGACTGTAAAGAGGACAGTGTTCCAGACCGTATGCCACCATATGCTGTCATGTATGAGCCTTACGTAGTTATCCAGACCTATAAATTTTGGAGGAGTTGGGCTGAGCAGTTGTGCATTGGTCAAGCTAAGCCAAACAACCTGAATCATTGGCCAGGCAGCCACAATAGCTACTACTAAAAGGGTAGGTATGAGAAAGAGCCACGCTACTCGGGCTTGTCGACGCGCTAGTGCGCTGTTTTCCTGGCTGCTTTTCTCCTGTCTTGCCCTGGCCAACCTTATTTGTTGTGCCATTATGTGTAACCTCCGTGAGGGCAGCCCTTTGGCTGCCCTCGTGATTGGAAACCATTAGCAAGCTTATTTCTAGCTACTGCCTAACAAGCTCTGTAACTGCTGAGCCACAGTAGGCAGTACAGTCTTGGCATCAGCCCCGTTTTCTATGTTATGTACTCCCTGATAGATGGCGTTGGACCCTTGGTTATACCTTGTCCCAAGCTGTGCGGAAGGTCTCGCAACTCTAGTAGCTTGCACCTTTAGGAAAGGTCTCTGCTCCACTATCTCAGGTATCTCTGATACTCCTGGCATAGGAGGAGCGTAACTGCCAGCTATCGCTCGCCAAGCCAATACTTCAGGGCTGGTCAGGTACCTGACGAATTCGATGGCTGCCTCCTGATGCTGAGAGAATCTAGATATACCCAGTGATTGTCCACCTATCGTTGCTGCATGGGGTTCGCCCGAACGTGCCGGCAGCGCAGTAACATCAAACTTACCACGGATCTTTGAATCCTCAGCAGAGGCTAGAGCATATACATAAGGCCATTGCCTGCAGAAAAGTGCAGATCCTGACACGAAGGCATTAGCAGAGTCATCCTCCTGGTATGTAGTAACGCCTCTAGGAGCAATGCTACCCACCCATCCTCTTACTCTGTTCAGCATCTCAACGGCATTAGGATTGTTTATCGTCACCTTACCGTTCTGGTCTATAAACGTCCCACCACCGGTAGATGCTAACCATTCCAGCGCGTTACAAGTCAAACCCTCGTAAGCTTGACCCTGCCAAACGAAGCCATAGAAGTTTCTATTGCCAGCCTGCCTTTCGGCGTCCATCACCTGCTTGGCATACCGCTCAAGCTCATCCCAAGTAGCAGGTGGGTTGTTTATTCCATACTTCTGCAGAAGGTCTTTACGATAGTACAGCAAACCAAAGTCAGTGAACCAAGGCATGGCAACCAAAGCATTATTAACCGTGCTTGCCTGTATAGTGCCCGGATACATCATCTGCGCCCTATCTCCTAAGCTATCACTCAAGTTCAGGAGGAACGGCGCAAACTGTGGTGGCCATATCACATCCAGCAAAAGTACATCGCCATTAGGTGACTTGGCCTGGAATAGACGGCTATAAGTCTGGAACTGCTGATCCGCCGCCTTGGGCCTGGGAATAACTTTCACATTTATACCAGTCTGCTCCTTGAACTTATTGGCAGCGGCCACATCAAAGTCGTGACCAGTGCCTACAGAGTCCCCGTAATAAGTGATTGTCTGCCCAGAGTACCTCTTAGCGTCTTCAGCATTAGGTACATCTGGCGCCTCTTTAGGAGAAGTTGGAATGCTACTTATATCGATGGATAAACCTCGACCGGCAGTACCCGTAGGGCTTACCGGAGGCGTGGCCTCCCCTGATATAACGGTCTCGGTAGGTCCTACCGCTGGGGTTGGGCTTGCACCCACTACAGGTGTAGGAGTTACTCCCATAGATGCCGAGGGTTGCGATGGGCTGGGACTAGGCCCAACGCCTGTGGTTGGAGTCTCAGAACCACCTCCACCACAAGCTGCTAATAGATCTGCGCCTACAACAGATGCGCTCCCGATAGCAAGTAATCGCATAAACTCGCGACGATTAAGCCTCTGACCATTTTTCTCGGAACGTTTCATAATCCAACTCCTTTCTAGATCCGTCCGATTTTTCATAGTCGGGTTGACAACTACGGCCCGACTTACAAATAGCCTTGGATCACCTCCTTTTGGCCACAACAAAGCCCATGTTCCTCTTATCCAGCAGATACCGTACCATGAGTACTCAAACGTATGAAAAATATAATTTCATATGCAGATGTTGCTGTCTTATCCTTTTCTCAGAAAAAACTCCTAAGTTTTGTGATGTTCATATGGGAAGATAGTTTCTGGCAGGTTAATCATCGCTAGAGAGTTCTTTGCTTCCAGAAACTTCTGAGCTTGTTCGAATCCTTGGACCAAAAATATCCCGCACAAAACCTGTAGACTGAAGGACATGATTGTGGTAAATCTTTACCTAGTAGGTAACTAGAGCTCACGGAGGTCATGCTAAAGGATATCGATCCAGTCTTCTTAGGTTCTTGGTCTACCATTACCGGGAATACTAAAGCACCTATTCTTGACAAATGACAGGAAGGTAAAGCCCAAGTAGAGCTTAAGACTCAGCTATACTCTCATAAGGGCATGCCAGAGGCTAGAGAAACTCAGAATCCTATGACTTCTTTGAAGCGACGTATGGCATTTATATGATCCTGTGGGGAGGATAAGCCTGCCCTCATGGTGTTTACAGATATGTGAGTAGCTCCTAGCTTCTCCCAACCTTTGAACTGTGCCACCCAATCATCCTCGGACAGGCCAGCAATGGTGATGCGAGCCTCTAGCCCAAAACTATTTGGGTCTCTACCTTCAGCCTGTAGGTAGGCCCGAAGTCGAGAAAGCGCTTCTTCAGCAGTCTGGTTCGGAGGCATCTGGGGAAACCAGCCATCTGCCATCCTGGCAGCCCTTCTTAGGAGCACGTCCGCCGATCCACCCATCCAGAGAGGAATGGGTCTCTGTACTGGAAGTGGATTTATGCCAGCTTCTGTTATATGGTGGTATTTACCATGAAACGTCACAACTTTCTGGGTCCAGAGCAGGCGCAGGACTTCAACTTGTTCTTCTATACGCCTACCTCTGTTATGAAAGTTCATTCCAAGTGCTTCATATTCCACTTCGTTCCAACCAACCCCAACACCTAGCCTCAGTCGCCCGCCAGTAAGCACGTCGACTTCAGCAGCTTGCTTGGCAACAAGGGCAGTCTGCCTCTGAGGAAGGATTATGACCCCAGTTACTAACTCCAGCTTCTGCGTGACGGCAGCAAGGTAACCAAATAGCACAAATGGTTCATGAAACGGATCATCTATAGAATAGCTTCCCCTCCAACCAGGCCTGTTAGTAGGATCTGCTCCCAGCACGTGATCGAACACAAGCAGATGGTTATATCCCAGATCTTCCGCTGCCTGTGCATAGTCTTTTATCACATGGGGATCATTGCCGATCTCTATCTGAGGGAAAGTAACACCAACCTTCATCCTACAGGATCTCCCTTCTGAAATAAGCAGTTAGCCTATTCTACATCCAGGTACATCTGTAGGAGATCTGCAGCAGCCTGTCTATTAGCCCCCAAGGCCACATCTAGGGGGGTCTGTCCATGCTTATCCCTTATATCAACGGCGGCTCCATGGCGAACCAAGATATCAATGATACGCGTGTCACCATTCTGAGCAGCTATATGCATAGCAGTATGGCCCGCGCTATCCTGGGCATCTGCGTACGCTCCATTCCTTACGAGCACAGCCACAACTGCTGCATTTCTTCCATGCGCAGCGGCATGTATAGGCATATAACTCTTTTCGTTCAAGGATCCCAGATTGAGATTTGCACCCATCTTTATCAGAAGTTCTACCACATGGACATGCCCAGAGAAAGATGCCAAGTGCAGCGGAGCCCAACCATCTTGGTCAAAGCTGTCTATCTTGGAAGGAAATAACTCTAGCAGGTTCTGAACTATTTCTATCTGTCCAAAGTTAGCTGCTTTATGAAGCGCCCAAATGTCCAGGAAGCTAAGAGTAGCTGCACCCTTATGTGAACCTACATAAGAGACTGCTCCCGACCTTTCGGCTACACGCATTCAAAGTATCCTCCAGTTTTGACTATGCACAAAGTACACTCCCAGCAGTCAAATTGCAACTAAAGGAATTGAGGGAGTTGAATTTGATCCAACTCCCTCAACATCTGGACCTAAACCTTCTCAGCGGTATCTATTGTGGTCTTGAAAGGCAAGCAGGTATCATCCTTGCCCTCTATGAAATCCTCAGTCATTCGGCGTGCCACATCATCATGGTATTGTACTGGCGGGCTCTTCATGAAATATGCGGATGGGCCAGCTATCGTGCCAGCCAACCCTCTATCAAGCGCCAGCTTTGCACACCTCACTGCATCTATTACGACGCCAGCGCTGTTAGGGCTGTCCCAAACCTCCAGCTTGAGCTCCAGGCTGATGGGAGCCCCACCAAAGATGGTCCCTTCCATGCGAATGTGGCACCACTTACGGTCCTCAAGCCAGGGAACGTAATCGCTTGGACCAACATGTACGTTCTTCTCATCCAGCTTGCTATGTTCAAGTTGGCTGGTTACGGCGTTAGTCTTGGATATCTTCTTGCTCTCCAAGCGATCCCGCTCCAGCATGTTGTAGAAGTCTGTGTTACCACCAAAGTTCAACTGATAGGTGCGTTCTAGCTTAACGCCCCTTTCCTCAAACAGCCTCGTAAGGACCCTGTGAGTGATAGTAGCACCCACCTGGCTCTTGATATCATCCCCAATTATGGGGAGTCCCTTCTCCAAAAATCTACGCTGCCAGTATTCTTCCCTCGCGATGAACACCGGTATGCAGTTCACAAAGGCACAACCTGCCTCCAGTACCTGCTCCACATACCACTTAGTAGCCATCTCGCTACCTACGGGCAGGTAGTTTACTACTACATCAGTACCAGTGTCCTTCAGTATCTGCACTATGTTAGAGGTAGGGCCTGGCGCCTTCTCTATCATGTTGCTTAGGTACTTGCCCAAACCATCATGGGTCATACCTCGATACACTGGAACACCTAGGTAAGGTACATCAGCAAACTTTAGCGTATTGTTGGGTGCTGCCCATATAGCCTCGCTTAGGTCCTTACCTACCTTTGTGGACGCCACATCGAAGGCTGCGCTGAACTCTATGTCCCTTATGTGATAGCCCCCAAGGTTGACATGCATGAGGCCGGGAACCCACTCATCCTCTGGAGCATCCTTATAGTAATGCACTCCCTGCACGAAAGCGGAAGCACAATTACCTACACCTATGATTGCGACTCTAACCTTCTTATCGGCCACTTCATTCCCCCTTTCCCTGTTTTTACACACATACAACGGAGTGTAAGCATGTGAACTCCGTATTGTCAAGGCATGCACTTATATAACGCCTCGCATGTGTAAAGGTTATGGTATGTTATCCATGGAATCTAAGAATAGACACTCAGTACAAGACTAGCAAGGAGCGCAACAGATAGTCATGAGCAATGAGAAAGTATTGATAACCGGCGGAGCAGGGTTCTTAGGGATTAACCTTGTTCGTCACCTTCTACGCAAAGGATTCAGAGTAGCATCTCTTGACATCGCCGAATTCGATTACCCAGAGAGAAATCAGGTGGAGGTAATAAAGGGAGATATCCGCGACAAAGCTCTACTCGACCAAGTAATGGTAGGCGTGGACTACGTGGTACATACCGCAGCTGCCCTACCCTTATACTCTCCGAAAGATATCTACACTACAGATGTCATAGGCACAAGAAACGTGCTGGATAGTGCTTACACCCATGGCGTAAAGAGGGTCGTACATATATCATCGACCGCGGTCTATGGAATCCCCGATCATCATCCCATACGAGAAGAGGACAGGTTGGAAGGTGTGGGTCCATATGGCCAGGCCAAGATACAGGCTGAGATGATATGCCTGGAGTACAGAGCAAAAGGTTTGATAGTACCTATAATAAGACCCAAGTCATTTGTGGGGCCAGAACGCCTGGGAGTCTTTGCGCTGCTTTATGACTGGGCATATACAGGCCATAACTTCCCTGTGCTTGGTAGCGGTCGCAATCGCTATCAGCTGCTGGATGTTGAAGATCTGTGTGATGCAATAGAGCTATGCTTGACACTTCCTGAAAATAAGGTCAACGATACATTCAACATAGGTGCTAAGGTCTTCTCAACGGTAAGAGAGGATTACCAAGCGGTTCTCGACTACGCTGGCCATGGCAAGAAAGTCATCCCTATACCCGCAGCCCCAGCAATTTTCATCCTTAGGTTGCTGGAAAAGCTAGGCATATCTCCGCTCTACAAGTGGGTCTACGAGACAGCCCCCAAGGACTCATATGTCTCTATTGAGAAGGCGGAGAAACAGCTAGGTTTCAAACCCAAATACTCCAATAAAGAAGCTCTTATAAGAAACTTCCAGTGGTACATCGACAACATAGACAAATTCCAAAACAAGAGCGGCGTCTCGCACAGGGTACCTTGGAAGCAGGGAGCGCTTAGCCTAGCCAAGCTCATCTTCTAATAACTCCTGGTATGGGGCTATGAGCTGGTACAGATATTGCTCTCAGATTTGTAACCGGCAAAGGGCAGTATTATAGCAGCCTAAAAGGGGGTAGGAGAAGATGAGCATGGAAGATGTCAATCAGAACGCACAGCAAATAACTGGAGTTTCTAACGTAGCTTATGACCTAATGTCCGTTCTACAGAACTTCCTGGAAGCGATGTCGGCTATAGAGGTCTACAAAGAAGACGCAGAAGAAGCAAATGACCAGGAGCTACTTGAGCTCTTCAACCGAATACAAAGTGATCTAGGCAGCTACGTGGAGGACCTCAAGCCATTGTTAGTAAGTAGACTCCAATCCTAAATCCTGCTGTTTTGAGATAATTACCTGGGGCAGATGATGTCCCAGGTAATTTTTTGTTGCATATAATCATCAGTAGTGATCGAGAAGATATTATTAGCTTATCTAGCTGCCCTAATTGTCATAGGCTTACCAGGATATATATGGAGCAAGCTCCTCTTCCCATGCATAGACTGGGTTGAGAGGATAGCGGCCTCAATAGCCATTTCGATCGGAATAGTTCCGGCTATTGCTCTGTTACTAACCAGGATGTCTGATACAGGAATAACTCCTGCTATTGCTTACACTTCGGTCATTCTTGCAATCGCTATAGGTATCGCGCTCTACTTGCTGCTAGGACCATCTCCCAAGCCCGAAATGCTCCCCTCACTGCAGATCAGCTCCCCTAGTGCGCCCGCACTGGTGGGTATATCTGCTCTTGCTGTCGTGGCCTACGCAATGATCATAGGAAGGCTGGATGTGCAAAAATACTCTCCTCGCGTGGTGCCCTTGGTCCTAGCAATCGGGGGACTATGGTTCCTGGCCAAAGGTAGACCTGCAAAGCTGTGGTGGGTCAAGTTTGAGCCTTCATATAAGTCACGCGCTCTCAGCTACCTGCAGGGGATATTAGTAATTCTCCTCTCTCTATTTAGAGGTTACTCTGGTCCGGTGCTTAGGGACTGGCCCTATATCCGAGGTCACGATCAGTATGCTCATGCTATCATGACCAATCTTATGATTAGTCAGGGGTACAGCAGAGATTATATGATCTATCCCCCGGGCTTTCACACCCTTACTGCTATCCTGAGCCACGTTAGTCACCTTTCACCACTAGACATATATATCGTGTTATCACCCGCACTTATGATCCTCCCAGCGCTTGGGTGTTATGTACTTGCAAGCCGAATGATCGGCCCTCGATACGCCTTCCCAGCAGCCGTATTTGCTTCCCTGGTGTTCGATAGCTCGTGGCTGTACTTGGTAGTGGGCATCTATGTTGATGTCATAACAGGCCAGTTCCTGCTTGCCATGTTTCTGGCAACAGTTACAACTATTGTTTGTAACAAGCTGCGGAACCTCAAGAGGCAAGCGCTTTTGTTAGCGCTGCTTGGCTTTACTATAGTGCTTTACCATACAGTAAGCACTCTTTATCTGGCTATCATAAGCCTGGCAGTAATAGTTCTGCTGCTTCCGTATTTGCTATGGAAAGATAGGCGGGACGCCGTTGCATTAGCTTCTTCCTTCCTGCTAATGGCAATCCTGTCTCTACCTGTGCTATGGGAAACCTATGATCTTCCCCATGTAATAGCTGCTTTCTTAGGATCTACTGCCAAGAGAGGCGCAGCTCAACTGGCATCTAGCCTCTTGCATACCCAAATCCCACTGACCATAGCGAGGCTACCTAACTATCTATCCCCAATAGGCTTTTGGATAGGCTGTATTGGGTTACTGGTACTACTTGTATCACTTGTCTTTCTCCCTCCCAGGTATCGTCTTACTCTCGCCCTGTTGTTAGTATGGGGGATAGCATTTTTCGGAGCCGCCAGGACACCTACCAGTATTTCCCCCTGGCGGTTCGACCGAGACACCGCAATTCCTTTATCTATTTTGTCGGCCGTAGCCTTGGTAGCGATGTTTGGGAAGGTACGTAGAGCTTGGATCATACAGCTAGCAGCACTTACACTAATCATTTTTGCCCTCTTTACGGATATACAGCGAAATCTCTACTTTTCATCACTGCCATCTGGCTATCTGGTCATGAATCGTAGCATCGAAGCGGCAGCCGAATGGCTAAAGGAGCACAACGACGGCGGGCGGATAATAAGCACCCCATATATACACCACGCAGCTAATAACGCACTATTGGCTATAGCAGGTTACTCCGAACTGGAATCAGCCCCCGCAGATAACTTACGAGACCCCCGAACAGTCCTCCCTGGGGAGCAGCAACAGGAGGTTAGCCTGTCCTTATGGGTGGTCACCCATCCGGATTCAGGTCGAACTATACAGATCCTGCAGCAGTACGACGTCAGGTACATAGTAGTGTTCGAAGGCTTTGAAAAATATCTGGACGAGCCTTATAAAGAAACGATAAGCTCGGACATATTTTTGGACTATCCAAATCTTTACAGGCTAGAGTACCAAGGATATGGCGTGATGATATTCAAGGTTCTGGCTTAGCTAGAAATAGACACTAGACTAGTAGCAGCCTCTCCTTTAGCCGAAGGTCTTTTATCCAAAAAGATTCGTAGCCCATACTGTACGAGAGTGAAAGCGACCGGCAGCAGGAATATCATCAGAACTCCCCAATAGAGCAGCTCGATGCCATCTTGTATCCATAAGTATCTTACCCATATAAAAAGCCCATATACATAGAGCATACCTATGGACATGGATATAGCCCTGGCCCTATGCCAGCCATTAATCAAAGCTGCTATAGCTACCAACCAGACACCATACCAGTTCTGTACGCTCCAGGCAGCCAGAATAAGATACATGAAAAGACACTCGAACACGGCAAAAGGTAGAAATTTAGGAGACTTCCAGACTACCCATAGAAGAATAAGTAGTACGATCAGGAAAATACCCCTGCCAGTGAGCTTCACCCACGAAGCAATATCTTGATCCACCTTGCCTCCAGAGAGGAGGTTTATAAGAGCGCTAGCGGGAGATACTAGCATTATCCTATCCTGCTCACGGATGCTTTCGTATATAGCCCAGGGATTATAGAAAGGCCAAAAGGATATAAGCAAAACCACGCAGCATGATACAACTCCGAATAAGATCTTCCGCAGATCTAATGACTTACGTAAGGACTGCGACCCTATAGCAACCAAGAATATAGGTAGCAGAATAAAGGGTACATATTTGACCATTGCCCCAGCCAACAACAATGCAGGAGACACGAAACCAAAACCCCGCTGCCAGGCCAATATCGCCAATAGCACAAATATCAGAAACACCAGGTCATTGTGACCATTACCAGGTATCTCCCAAAGAACCAATGGATTCCACAGAAACAGTAGCACCCCTAGAGAAGCACCCTGGGGAGAAATCTCCCTAAGAACGAGGTAAATCAGGATGGCACTAGCAATAGTGCTTAGAACAGCGAGTAGCTTGAACCCCACTATGGCCTTCCCCATGGACTCACCAGATAATACAGTAATGGGCGCAGCTAACAGGTTCCAAAGAGGGCCATAGACCGATATGTTATCTCCGTACTGCTGCGCAAACCTCACAAAGTGGTCAAAGAAGAACTTATTGGCAGGTGTGGTCATAGGATCCGCACCATAGTGAGTAAAGACCCTAGATCTGGCAGCATACACAAAAACGTCTATTGCAGTGGTTGGATACATGAAGGCAAATATAATAACCAATGCCACGCCGCAGATGAACACCGGATATCTAGCGCTGTAGTTATCAACATGCGTGCAGGTAATTATTGCGTAGGAGTAGACGAGGAACATACAGGTTATAGCCAGCAGAAATTCCCAGAGACCTTGCTGGCTATGGCCTGACATCCACCCCATATCTGTAAGCTTGATATTCCCTATCAACGGATAGCGCAGGACGAAATATAGGGAAGGCAAGACCATGAGAAGCCCAGCGAACCAGAGCTTTCTCGTTCCTCTCAAAACTGGCTCTCTCCTCTTGGGTCGCGGTTAGCAGGTATATCCAAATAATCAGGGCGACGCTTCTCTTTCCTATCAACTTCTGGGAGAACGTATCCTGGGAGCAATCTGGTCAATATGCTCTTTAGCTCCCTGTGATAATAGGTATTGAGTACAACCTCATCAAACCCAGCATCTACAGCGCTGTTCAGAAGTTTCTCCTCATGCGCCGGACCGAAAGCCAGAGTCTTGGATCCATTTGACCTAGCAACTATATCAGGCAATACGGAAACATCACATTGGGTTAGATCCACCACAACAAGAGCTGGATCATGCCTGGACAGCAAATCTAATAATTCCTCAGAGGACGTCGGCTGCAACAACTTGAACCCGGCCAGAGACAAAAAGTCCTCTAGATTAGCCCCGAAGTAGTAGCGCTTGATCAGCGCTACTACTAACCTGTCATTAGAAACTTGTCTATTACGAAACCACCTAACCACTGTACTTGAAACCTGCCTCTGACAAAGTCAGAGGTCTCAAGTCCCTGCCGATTCCAGCGTTTACCACTTCACCCAACATCAAGGTATGATCACCTGCGGGAAGAGTCCCCACTAGCCTGCATTCTACCCATCCTGCCAACTCTTTCAAGATAGGGCTGCCAGTGACTTCACCGGGCTCCCACTCCACCTCTGATATCTTGTTAGGATTCTGTTTGGAGGATCTGCCCATCCTGCCCGCAAAATCCCGATAGCCTTCTGGAATAACATGTACCGCGAAAGCTCCAGATCGCTGTATCATGCCAATAGACCTGGAGTCGTTTTCCATCGAGAAGACCACCATCGGAGGTTCAAAAGATGCCTGGGATACCCAATTTGCAGTAAAGCAATTAGCTTCTTCACCATCCTTGACCGTGATTAGATAAAGACCGTACGTAAAGCTCCTCAACACCTGCTTCTTTACGGCTTGATCCATTGAATGACAACTCCTCCTTCACATGGTACTCCAGCTAATGTTATCCTACCAGCTAGATGAGATTCTGTCTTGTCTCGCTGCTCACTACAAATTATTTCTCAGGAGCCTATCACCTGCATGGCAAGGTTGTACCAGATAAACATCTCAAAGGGTGGAGTACCCAAGCATAGAGTAGAAGACGCTACTGTCGACTATCTTGGAATCCTAGGTGACTATCACAACGATCGAGAACATCATGGGGGTCCTGACAAAGCACTATGTATGTTTTCGCTGGAGTTAATTGAGCAGCTGCGATCTGAAGGGCACAATATAGCTCCAGGGCATCTCGGAGAGAATCTGACTATAAGTGGCTTGAACTGGGAGCAGATAATTCCCGGAACTAAACTCCTAATCGGAGACACCCTATTAGTAGAAGTTACGGGGTATACAAACCCTTGTTATAAGATAGGTGCCTTTTTCAAAGACGGCAAGTTCTCTAGGGTCTCTCAGAAAACACATCCTGGAAACAGCAGGGTTTATGCAAGAGTTATAGTACCTGGCCGCATTAAACAAGGCGATCAAGTAACTATCGTACCCTGATCCTGCAGCGTCCTAGCTCTTCCAGGTTAATTTCAGCACCCGCAGCCAGTTTCTGAATGCCATCTTCTCTAACTCTTCCTGGCTGTAACCATGCTCCCTCAGGGCATTTAACAGCTTTGGAAGCCCGGTTACATCAGATATATGGGAGGATATCAAAGCCCCGTCAAAATCTGAGCCTAGCCCAACCCTGTCTATTCCCACTCTTTCGACCAGATAGTCTATATGACGTATCATGATATCTATAGGTGTATCAGCTATTCTTTTGCCATCAGGCCTCAAAAAGGCAACGGCGAAGTTCAGCCCTACCATTCCATCCGAATCTCTTATCGCATCAAGTTGACGATCGGTGAGGTTGCGACTAACAGGACATATAGCATGGACATTGGAATGGGTCGCCACAATAGGGGCTTCGGAAATCTTCACAACGTCCCAAAAACCAGCTTCGTTAAGATGGGATACGTCCACTAGTATCCCTAGTTCGTTACAGGCCTTAACCAATCTCTTACCAGCATCCGTTAATCCTGGACCTATATCAGGAGTTGAAGGAAAAACAAAAGGAACCCCATAACCAAAGGCGTTTGGTCTGCTCCATACGATCCCTATTGATCTTAAGCCAGCCCTGTAGAAGACTTCCAAGGCGTGCAGGTCTTCATCTATGGGCTCCGCACCCTCCATATGCATTATCGCCCCTATCCTGCCCGACTTCACCTGCCCCTCGAGTTCACCTACGTCTTGTACCACCTTTAGCTCTCCACCAGACTGCCTCTCAAGCTGAAACAGGCAGGATGATATAAGCATAGCCTGCTCTAGAGCATAGTAACGGTCTAAGGGAGCATGAGAATCATCAGATACTGGCGGTATATATATGGCAAAGAAACCACCAGCGAATCCTGCTGCCTTGGCTCTTGGAAGGTCAAGATGACCATCTTGGTTTTCCAAGAAGAATGAGTAATCCTCGCCTTCTTGTCTGTAAGCTACCCTTAGCAAAACATCGTTATGGCCATCCAGGACAGGTATCAATGCACTATCAACGCTCATCATAGCACCCCTAAAGAAGTAAAGAAGCTGATACTATGGTGCCACAGATATACCGATAGGCAAAGTGCCATAAACCAAGCAGTCTTGTAAAGCCAATACAGATGGCATCAATCAGGAACTTCGCTCAATTGCTGGCCAATAACCCTAGAGGCAAGAAGCAGTGTCTTATCATCCTCAGTATATTCATTGACCCTTGGAGAACCCAGGAAATTCTTCAGCTGTTCAGACAATTCCTGAAGATAACCATCGAATTGGCCTCTCAATGGATTGAACATTCCACGAAAGAACGGGTTATACGCTTCGTTCTCGGTAAAATCTAGAGCTATCCGCTGCAGGCCGTCAGTGAAGATCGCCAGATCGCAAATACTGACATCATCCAAAGACAAGATCAATAGGTTCTCATGTGAGTTATTGTCCGTCAAGAAAAAGGTCGTGGATTCATACTCACCCTTCTGGGGCCAGAAGATGGCAGTATAGCTATCCGGATCATCCTCCGTTGAAGCTACTATAGCCCCGTCACCAATCTGAAGAAATACTGCCGACCTGCTACCAACGACTGCAGCAAGTAGCGTAGATGCATAATCTGATATCTGAGCCTCACAAGAATTAGCTCTCTCCTCTAGATGAGAAAGATAGTCTTTCACCCAGCCAACGCATAACTCCCTATCCAGGGTACATATCTCCGAACCTGACAGAACGAAATCATGCAGCTTCTCAACAAAGAATTGGCAGGCAAACTCTGATCCCTCATCCCCCCTCGCAGCGCTACCTGCTCCATCTGATACCACTGCAAGCAGCACATCCTCTTTTTCAAGCCTGCATAGGCTAACCCTTATGGCATCCTGACAAGGGAGTCCTCTGGACAGGTGATAGGTTCCAATAACGCTTGCAAATGCGTATTTCCAAGAACAGGTCATTTACTAGATATTCCCCTTAGTTAAGTGGGCTAGTCGTGAAAGGCCACATATTGCTATAAGCACTAGGACTTTCAGCTATATGCATTATATACATCGTTCGATAAAAGCATATGAAGATATAAACAGCTAGATAAGCATGTAATTTCAGCAAATAAAAAAGGCGCCCGGAGCCTTCGCCGGGCACCTTCAGCAATACCAGACTAGCTCGTAGAGTACTTAGCCGATCTGCTGACTCCTGGGACGGTAGCAAGAACTAGCAAGAGCATTATTACCAAGAAACCAGCCAATACTACCCAACTGGGAAGGGAGATATTCAACAGGTTGTCTAGTGAGTATCTACCATAACCAGTCAAAAGAAGAGCAACAGCAATGGCACCGTAGACAACTGGCAATTCTGCACCACCACTAGAGGACCATATAGGCTTACCCCAATGGGCCTTCACGGTGGCCATGATCATCGCTCCAAGAATAGCAAGTGGGCCAATAGGATTAAGCAAACCTGTAAGCATCAACAGCCCACCAACAAACTCGGACAAACCAGCCAACACAGCCCAATACCTTCCAGGAGTAAGCCCTAGAGATTCCATAAAATGCGCAGTTCCTTTCAGTCCTCCTCCACCAAACCAACCGAACAGCTTCTGAGCACCATGACCAATAAACAATAGGCCAACCACAACCCGTAATACAAGGAGCGCAGCATCAAACATGATACCTCACCTCCTTGCTGCAAAATCTACTGGCAAGCTAGTAACTAGCCTGCCAGTAGATAATTTGCTCTTATATTGTGGAAATCAGTCTATTGCTGTACCTGTTCCTGACCGCTCTGTAGCTGCCCACCAACATTGATCTGTATCTGCTTGGGCTTAGCCTCCTCAGCCTTGGGCAGCGTAAGCACCAACTCGCCGTGCTCAAAAGTAGCCTTTGCGTTGTTGGCATCTATCCTAGTCGGAAGAGTGAATGACCTCGAAACAGAGCCAAACCTGCGCTCTCTTACCAGGTAGTTAGCACCCTTACGCTCTTCCTCACCCTTCTGCTCAGCAGATATAGTCACCGTATCTCCAGTGACGGATACGTTAACATCCTCGGGCTTGAACCCAGGCAGAGAAGCCTTGATCACATACTCATTGTCTCTTTCCTCTATATCTACCGGCATACCTACAGTGGTTCGGGTAACTATGCTGGTTGGACTTACCCAGCTTTCCTCAAACAGTCTGTTGATAGCATCTCTCAGGCTCAATACCTCTCTAAAGGGATCCCATCTCTGCAGTGCCATAGCTTATCACCTCCTAATCTAAGCTGATTGCTTATTAGGCTTATCCGGATGGTTGGAGGTATGTTCCTTACGTATACGAAGCACTTCCCTTATCCCTGGGTAGTTAATACCCTTACGCGCCAGGTCGGCTATCTGCATGATCATCTCGACATCTTCGTCCGAGTACCGGCGAGTTTTGCCAGTTGTTCGGGCTGGTCTTATCAGCCCCTGCTGCTCATATTGTCTAATTGTATGCACAGGAACACCGGTCATCTCGGACACAACGCTAATCGTGTACTTTGGGAATGACCTGTCATTTCTATACTCCATAGTTACTACCCCCAACCTCCAGGATCAATATACAAAATATAACTGTATTTGTCAAATCTTCTTATATACATAGTAATTCTTATTGTAAGGCAACGTCTATTATAGCTCACGATTAAAATTAGATTTGGGCAGGAAGCATAAAATAAGGGGCTCAGATGATCATCTGAGCCCCTTATGAAATTCCTTATACTCTATGCAGCTCTACCTTCCAGGGCAGCTAAGAGCTCGTTTACAGAGGGCTCTACCAATACCTTCCCAGTAGGTAGAATTATCGTGGGAACCCTCCAAATACCCCCATTTACCTTTAGCATCTCCTCTTCAGCATGAGGATGAAGCTCAAGATCTATAAGCTTATAGTTGATATTCATACTATCTAGAACCATCTTTGCCCTCTTGCAGTCGCCACACCAAGAGGTACTATACACAACTATAGTTGCAGAATGTTCCATACAGATACACATCCTCCTAAAGATATTCTAGTAGCTATGCTACCTAAAGCGTTCATAAGATAGCAAAACTGTCATTATTTGCTACTAATGAAACTCTTCTGACACATCTGTATGCAACTGGGGTAACACAAACTGATGATAGACAGCTTTGCTTATATAATCGAGATCTTCATTAGAAACGGGATGAGCTCCCTCTTCTATAAGATGAGTACGCAAAAATATCTCCCCCTCAGGGGATTCAACCATTATCACCTCCACCACTGCTCTGCAGAAAACACAACGGACCCGAAGCCCTGGAGTTTCCTCAGGAGCATCAATCACAACTTCCCATTCGTGACGAAATTCCACCTGTCTTTGCCTTTCGTGTAAACTTGGCTTACCCTATCTATGATACTAATTTTAGTAAGCTGGGCTATCCCTTCTAAAAAGAGGAGATTTATGATTCGCAGAACCAGAACCCTGATCAATCTCATGAAAGAGGTCAGCTTAGATGAGGTACGGGAGAAAGCCAGCATGCCTTTTGCGCTGGTGATAACCGGCCCATCACGAGAGCTTCGCCAAAAGACCACAAACCTTTTATCAGGAGGAGCAAGCTATACCTCTGGAACCTTGATAGAGCACGATGCAAATACTGGATGGTCTCCAGTATTTGAGCGAGCATCATTAGTACTCTATGTACTGGACCACGGACAGGTCAGACAATCGGACCTAGAACTACTGGGAAGGATAGCTCGCATAGGGCTACCTATCATAGTATTGCTCTTGAATGCTGCAGCGCTTGTTGGGGATCAAAACACTTTGGACAGGTTCAACAGCATGATCCGGGACTCTCATGCCAAGATCAAGCTAGTACGTATCCAGGATTCTATCGAGACCCTATTGCGTACAATATTGCAAGAGTTGGATGCATTTGACATAGCTATTGCAAGGCAACTTCCACCCTTCAGACCGATAGTTGCCAATCAGCTTATATCCGAAGCTTCAAGAGCTAATGCTCAATTTGCGCTCATGTCCAATATCCCTATGGTTATACCTATTATCGGTAACATCGCAGCAGCTAGTGCCGATCTGCTTGTGCTCACTAAGAACCAAATTATGCTGGTCTTCAAGCTGGCCGCGGTAAATGGCCAAGACATACATAGCGGCAGAAAGATTCTAGCGGAGATAATACCAGTCGTCGGAGCTGGCTTCTTCTGGAGAACAGTAGCCAGGGAGCTGGCAGACTTAATGCCTTTTGGTGTGGGCGCCATACCCAAGACTATAATCGCCTACGCTGGCACATTTGTGGTTGGTAGAAGCGCTCAGTATTACTACTCCACAGGATTGCAGCCCAGCAACGACTTGCTCAGAAAGTTCTACTCCGACGCACTGGAGAGAGCCCGAAAGCTGTTTCCAAAGCAAGATACTGAGCCCAAGGAGCAAACTGATTAATCCAGAACCGGAGGTAAGAAAAGAGAATGGCTGTCGATAGGATGCCTGCTCAGTGGCGGAGAGCCTTAGGTAGATGGGAGAGATGGAAGAGCAGGGGCAGATTGAAGCCTGAGTTCGAGGAACTCACCTATGTAATGCTAGAGAAGCTACGAGAAGTAAACGACCCACAGGAGCTGATCAAGAAATACTATCTGGGCAACTACTGGGCGCTGCGTATCGCCAGGAAGATGTATCCTGACAGAGAGGATCTATGGGACATGGGCATGACGGCCGATGTTGCCTATGCTATGAGATACCAGGAGCTTACAGGTGAGAGCATCGCTGAGGACGAGCCAGAGGAAGACTAATTAGCCTACAGCATCAGAGATTTTGCCTGTTTAGATATAGGCAAACAAGACTTAACAGTATTCGTAAGGACCAACTCTCTGTGCCAAATAACTGGCAAGAGTGGCGCCGAGGTAATGGTATATACTGAGTATACTGAGCCTATATACCACTGAAGAGTAACAAAAACTTAGTTTCCAACCTGCAGAATATGAATGTTGAAGATAAGCTGCTAGACACAGGACCTGGCCTGGTTAAGAAGGGCGCTCCTTCTGCTATACATATCTTGCTTGCACTTTTAGCAGTATACCTCATATGGGGATCCACTTACTTAGGCATAAAATTTGCCCTAAGCAGCTTCCCACCGTTGCTTCTAGGGGGAATAAGATTCCTGATAGCGGGCTCCGTACTCTATATATGGTTACGGTTTCAAGGTCATTCAAAACCTACAAGAGAACAATGGCTCTCTTGCGCCTTAGTGGGTGCTCTCCTCCTGCTTATAGGAAATGGTGGAGTAGGCTTTGCTGAGCAGAACGTAGCCTCTAGCCTAGTCGCCTTAGTTATAGCGGCCACGCCTTTGTGGGCAGCAATATTCCTTAGCTTGATGGGAAGAAAACCAGGCAAGCTAGAGTGGATAGGTCTGACAATCGGTTTTCTCGGAGTAGCGCTGCTCAATCTAGATGGACAACTAAGATCAGAGCCTATATCAGCGGCTATAGTAATTGCCTCCTCCATCTGTTGGTCCTTTGGCTCAGTCATAAGCCAGAGGCTATCTATTCCATCAGGGCTTATGGCTAGTGCTTGCGAGATGCTTACAGGGGGAGCATTGATGTTGTTGATTGGCTTGATTCTTGGGGAAAAAATAAGCCTTCCAATAACTTTCGAGGCTTCTGTAGCGATAATTTATCTCACGATGATAGGCTCTCTGGTCGGATTTACTGCCTATAGCTTTCTACTGGAAAACGTCAGACCTTCTTTGGCGACAAGCTACGCGTACGTCAATCCGATAGTAGCAGTGATATTAGGCGCGTTCATTGGGAACGAACATATAAGCCCAATGATAATCGTTTCCATGCCCCTTATAATCTTAGGGATAGCTATAGTAGTTATGACTAAGAGCCCTAGTATGGAAAAAGAGGACTAGAAAGGCTCTAAAGCTTGCATCTAATCATACGGAAACCTTTTCAAATAAGTTACTGGTAGTAAGGAGCTAGCTTATAAAGCGTCTGTTATTGATCATAGCGCTTCTGTTGGTAATTGTCTGGTTCGGAAACGTACTAATAGAGATCCATAAGGTAGGAAACACCGACAATGCAGTGAAGTCGGATGCTATACTCGTACTTGGAGCTGCCCAGTACAACGGTAGACCCTCCCCTGTGTTCAGAGCAAGGCTGGACCACGCGCTCGCTCTATATAAGAAGAGGCTTGCCCCGAAGGTTGTGGTTGTGGGAGGTAAGGCGAGAGGGGACACCTATACCGAAGCGGATTCTGGTGTACGCTATCTCTTAAGAAGGGGCATACCTTCTAGCTCACTCGTGGCAGTACCTCATGGCCGAAGCACTTACAGCAGCTTGCGTGCAGCCAAAAACATGCTGCAACCCAAACATGTTCGATCTTTGATCATCGTAAGCGACAGATTCCATATGTATCGATCCCTGGAGATGGCCAAATCGCTTGGCTTTAGGGTAACTGGTTCCCCTACTCCCGACAGTCCTATAGATAAGGATCCCGCAGCTGAGACCAGGTATGTTATCAGGGAGGCACTAGCTTATACAGCCTACAGAATATCGGGACGTTGAGCCCCCTACTCGAAGACAACCGTACGGTTACCATCGACCAATACTCGGTCCTCAAGATGCCATCTGACCGCACGCGCTAGTACCCTTCGCTCAACTTCACGTCCTATCCTGATCATGTCCTGAACTGTGTCTCTGTGAGACACGTGAGCTATATCCTGATTGATTATGGGGCCTGCATCTAGCTCCTCTGTCACATAGTGAGCAGTAGCTCCTATAATCTTAACGCCTCTAGCATGTGCTTGATGATAAGGATTAGCCCCCACAAAGGCTGGAAGGAAGGAATGGTGTATGTTTATCATCCTCTGGCGATACGCGTTCACCACCTTGGGTGTGAGTATCTGCATGTACCGTGCAAGTACTACCAGGTCTATTGAGTACTTATCTAGGAGCTCTAGGATCTTGTCCTCCTGCTCTTCTCGAGTTTCCTTCGTCACTGGCAGATGATAAAAAGGAATCCCATAGGCTTCCACCCTGCTCGCGGCATTTGTATGATTTGAGATCACCAAAGGTATCTCAGCCGGAAGTTCTCCGGCATCCCACCTCCACAGCAAGTCAACCAGACAATGATCCTGCTTGGACACAAGTATAGCCACCCGCTTAGGTTGATCAGTGTAATATATCTGCCAATTCATAGAATACTGCCTGGCGAGCGGAGTAAAGGCAGCCCCAAACTCCTCCTTTCGCAGGCCAAACCCCTCACCCTCTATTACAAGACGCATAAAAAATCTTCCTGAATCGCTAACGTATTGATCAGCGCTCAGGATATTGCCGTTATGCATAGCTATAAACGAAGAAATAGCTGCTATAAGACCCTTCCGATCTGGACAATCAATAAGCAACCTAATGTTATAGCTCATGGACACCTCAAGTCTTCGAGGAAGTATGCAAGGATTGCCTCATTATTTTACTGGTTTCGCGCCAGTAGAGGATGCGATCTCGCTAACCCTTCACGCATATCTTAGGGCGCAATAAGGCAACTCTGTTAGCCAAGCCGGCATATTCCGTAGCCTCCGCTACAAGATCCACGTTTTTGTAAGCATCAGGAGCTTCCTCTGCAACACCTCGAGATGAGTGTGCGCGTACTATTATGCCTCTCGCTGCCAGTTGCTGAATGATCTCCTTGCCGGACCACTGCTTGAGAGCCTGCCTACGACTTAGCGCCCTTCCTGCGCCGTGGGATGCCGTGGAGAGAGCGCGTTGCTCGCTCGTATCCACTCCTACTAATATATAAGACCCCGTCCCCATACTGCCGCCGATCAGTACTGGTTGGCCTATATTTCGGTATCTTTGGGGTATATCTGGGTGTCCAGGTCCGTACGCGCGCGTCGCGCCCTTCCGGTGGATGTAGACGAATCTCTCACGCCCATCTATGACATGTTTCTCGCGCTTACATGTGTTGTGAGAAACATCATACAGAGTCTCGACCTTAGTACCAGGTATTATCTTCCTGAATGCCTGGCGGGTGAGATGAGTCAATATCTGTCGATTTGCAAGGGCACAGTTTATACCTGCATTCATCGCCCCTATGTACTCATGCCCCTCTGGAGAGGTTATAGGGGCACATGCCAGCTCTCTATCTGGTAAGTCAATCTTAAGTCTTTGAGCAGCCTTGGCCAGTGACAGCAAGTAATCAGTTCCTATCTGGTGTCCTAACCCTCTGGAGCCGCAGTGGATGGATACAACTATCTGCCCCTCCCATAGGCCGAACGCTTCCGCAGCTTTCTGATCGTAAACCTTCTCTACGACCTGCACTTCAAGATAGTGATTACCTGACCCCAAGGTACCCATCTCACCTTTCTGGCGCTTCTTCGCTTCTTTTGAGACGAACTCAGGGACAGCGCCCTCCATCCGTCCATGCTCTTCTATATACTCCAAATCCTCTGGCACACCATAACCTTCCCTGACTGCCCACTCAGCGCCGCCTTCAAGCACTCTGTCCAGCTCTTTAGGGGAAAGTTTGATCTCTCCCTCTTCTCCTACACCAGCAGGAATAGTTTTATACAGCTCATCAGCCAGCCTCTCGGCATAGGGCTCGAGATCTCTCAACGATAGGTCTGTGCGTAGGCAGCGTATACCACAAGAGATGTCGAAGCCAACGCCCCCAGCAGATATTATGCCTCCTTCTTCCGGGTCAAATGCAGCTACTCCGCCAATGGGGAATCCGTAACCCCAGTGTGCATCGGGCATAGTCATAGCCTTGCCGACTATTCCGGGTAACTTTGCCACGTTAGTTATCTGCTCAAGTACCTTGTCGTCCATAGACCTGAGCAGTTCCTTGGTTCCATACAGAACTACGGGAGCTCTTTTCTCCCCAGGCTTAAGAGGCACTGTCCATGTATACTCATCTATCTTCTCTAGCTTTGACAGGTCCATCTGCCTTCCCTCCCTGACCTATACATCTACTACGCACCTAGCCTGCCACACTCCATTCTCCTGCTCGACCGAAAGCATAGTGAAAGTAGCCCCTTTCACTTCAGTTCCACGTTCAAGGTCCGTGCTCCAGGGCTGTCCCCATGCCTTACCTATCCACTTATTACCTTGCCTAACCAAATGAAACTTTCCTAGCGCCAGATCATACTCTCGAGCTAAGACCAGAAGCTTGTTAAGCCAGGTAAATAAGGCAAGCTCTGGATCTTCTTCCTCGAATTCAAAAACTACTTCTTTTTCCGGCTTAACTGCTTCTAAATCCAGCATGACCGCGAACATAGCCTTTGCGGCAGATTCGAAGGCCGACTCTAGCGAACTTCCCCTGCCTACTATGCCAACATCTGCATCGTGATCAAAGTACTCGTAGTCATAAATATCGCTCATATTCCCCATAAGATTGAAGATAATATGCTGAGCAAGATATATTTTGTGCTCTAAGGATTAGTTCCGCAAGGGCGATGCCGCTAGCATCTTTCTTGCTGTACAGGTGCAGCAAACACGGGAGGAGACAAAGGTGCAGGACAAAAAGCAGAATTTACCTATAAGGCTTTATCGAGGGGAAGGACATCTAGTGATAGCTGCTCCTATGCCCGGACTCGAACCACAAGACATAAGGATAACTGTATCTATGGACAAAGTAGTATTAAGTGGGTCTGAAAGAGGGCCAAAGCAGCACCTCAGGGATCTGATTATATCTGAGTGGTCGGTGGGACCATACTACCGGGAAGTGGAGTTGCCTGAGAGGGTGAACCCCTCATTGGTCAACGCTACCTATGGAAACGGCATAGTTGTAGTTTCCATGCCATTACTAACCAAAGAAGAGCATATTGAACCACAGGAGTTCACCCTCACTCCGCTAGAGTCCACCCGTGGTGAACACGTAGGGCATTCGGGCAAGGATATGACACCAGTAGATATGTCGCAGCGTGCCAAGAAATAGACCAAGCCATGCAGGAGCTATCTGCTACTCCTGCATGGCCAATACTTGTTCCTTACCTCCGAGCATCCAGCCCCCAATGAAAACTAGAGCTATGAATGGGATCATTATTATGGCCAGGGCTACACCCCCTTGCGTGCCCTTGCCAAAGCCAGCAGCTGCCATTGCCTGGTTATACAACCCAAGAGCTATTATAAGTCCTACAATCACTCCGCCTATGGCGCCTATCCATACCAATAGCTGCCCCAACCTAGGAGATACCGAGGGAGATACGTCTTCAGGACGCATGATCTCGGTCCAAAGCAAGCCCCACTGCTTGATGCGAGGATAGATTATCAAGAGAATAAACGGCCCCAGCACTATCCCGGCAATGGCGTTATTGATGGTGATTATTACCGAGAGAGCAGCGAATGGGGCAAGCCTGATCAAATCTGCAAACCAGCTAATCACAAGGGCACACGCGGCAGAGCTTACTATCACCACTGCGATATAAGCTGCAAGCTTCTTGCCCGAGTTGATAGAAGGCTCCTTGTCCTTGGAATTGTAAAATATTGCCCCCCATAGCTTGTAGGGAATGTACCCTAGCAGGAAGTTACCAACAAATCCTCCGATGCTGCCTAGGGTTAGAGTACCAAAGAAATCTCCTATTAGGTTTCCAATCGCTGCCCCCCATGCACCGGCAGGACCAAAGAGAAGACCAAACACGAACGGGAACACGTTGGCTGGTCTAACCTCAGTGAGAGAAGGAATAATAACAAATCCTTTGAAAGGTATAAGAACTGCTGCGTAAATAGCTGCGCTCAACGCCGTGAGAACAATCATCTGGGTATACTTCCACATAGTAAAGACTTCCTTCATTGCATAAGCCCTCCCCGAATTATGTAATAAGATTATAGATATCCCAAGATACGAGCTAATATGATGAATACCAATAAACCTAGAGCAATGAATATAACTACAAAGTCCCTTCCTACCATCTTCAACTGTAGATAGTAGGTACGACTTGGCATCGCCCCAAACCCCTTGGACTCTAGCGCCATACTGAATATATTGGTGGATCTTATTGTAGAGATGAAAACAGGTATTAACAAGGGGATGTAGTTTTTTATCCTTTGGATTGGGCCTCCCGTGTCAAGATCCAACCCTCTAGATCTCTGTGCTTGGGTGATGGTGGTAGTAGTGGAGGCTATCGTCGGGACCAGGCGCAAGGCTGTCGAGACCACAAAAGCAAACCTATATGGTATACCTATCCTTACTAGCGCCATGGCTATGTCTTCGTTACGAGTTATAGAAAGAAAGATCAGGCCAGCTATAACCATGGTGTCTATTCTAATAGCCACAGATACGGCGTAAACGACGGATTCACGCTCTACGATCCAGAATAGGGGAGTAGTTCCCTGCTGGAACAAAGACCAAAGGACTATGGTCACCAGAGTTATCATGAACAATACAAACCTAATCCTCCGAAGGTTGACCAACACCCCAGCTACATAACCAGCTAGTAAAACCAACAACAATATGGCTAACAAATAAAGAGGGTTCAGAGAGATGAAAACTAACACAAAGGTTACCAGGAGCAGCAGCATCTTGGTACGAGGATCAAGCCTATGGAATATTGAATCCCGATCTATATACAAATAATAGGGATCCATCTATCTATTCTCCTTAGTGACATGTACTAGCTCCTCAACCGAACGCACAGTATAGCCCAGCAGATTGCTCATCGACACTATTTGAGGTGGCTTTAGCGCGGCATCTCGCAGCTCCTCCTCCCTGGAGAACACCTCTCGCACAGTCCCAGACAGGTAAACTCTGCCATCCTTCATGACTACAACTCGGTCCGCATATTCAGCAACCAACCACATGCTATGTGTGACTACGATGATGGTCGAGCCAGATTCGTTCAACCTCTTTACTAGCTCCATCATGCTGCGCTGCTGGGAATAGTCCAAGCCAGTGGTGGGCTCATCTAGGATCAGGACCTCGGGATTGCCCGCAAGAACAGATGCCACAGCTACTCTCTGTCGCTCACCTTTGGTAAGGGAGAATGGATCAGCGTCTTCATATCCTTCCAAGTCGACCGCCCTCAAGGCATCGGCAACTCTCTGCTTGATCTCGCTCTCAGGTGTATGGCGTAGCCTCAACCCAAAAGCGACTTCATCATAGACCTTATCAGAAAATATCTGGTGATCCGGGTTCTGAAAGACATAGCCTATATGTTGTCCCAGTGTCCTGATACCTAGCTTGCGTGTCTCCTCACCATTTACCCTGACACTACCGGAGGTTGGATATAACAGACCATTGAAATGCTTAACCAGAGTTGTCTTCCCAGAGCCATTCTGGCCAAGAATCGCCAAGAATTCCCCTTTATGAACATTTAGGTTTACATCCTCAAGTGCCAGCACTCCACCCGGATACATGTGGCTCAGGTTTCGAACCTCGATAATAACTTCATGGTTAGATTCCATCCTGGACTTTTCTTCTTCCACAAGCTTCGTGTAGGCCCCTTCGTCCACTCTATATCCCCGGCGTCGAAACTCCTGCACCCCTTCTTCAGGGGTAAGAGGTAGCTCCATTTCTGGTACGCCCATCACACTGAAAAACTGAGGCACCTGCAAAGGCATCACCCCACACTCTTCCATAAGATCTACCTTGCGCAGCATTTCCTTGGCAGGATAATCTGCCACTACCTGACCATCTCTCATCAACACTATCCTGTCAGCGTTGAGGGCTTCTTCGGTCTCATGTTCAATAACTATGAGTGTGACATCTTCTTCCTGCTCAAGGCTGCGAGCGATTTTGAAAACACCTTCCTTGCCAATGGGATCAAGATCGGTAGTGGGCTCATCCATACATAGAACTCTAGGCTGAATAGCCAAGACAGATGCTATAGCTAAGCGCTGTTTCTGCCCACCGGACAAGGTAGCAGGACGCCTCTCCTCAAAACCCTGCAAACCCACTTTGGCCAAGGATTCTCTTATCCGTAAGCCTATTTCATCTGGATGTACGCAGAAATTCTCAGGGCCAAAAGCTACTTCAAGAGCCACGTTGGTGGAGAACAACTGAGCTTCAAAATCCTGGAAAACCAGCCCCACATAACGAGCCAGCTCGCCGACCCGACTATCCCGAGTGGATTTACCAAATATAAAGACGTTTCCTTCCATCTTGCCCCTATAGAAATGAGGGATCAGGCCATTCAGAGAGATGGCAAGGGTACTCTTGCCGGCACCAGAGGGACCCATTATCACTACGAAATCGCCTTGCTTGACTTCCAAGCTGAGGGACTGAACGGCAGGCTCTTTCCGGCCACGGTACCTCCAAGTAAAAGATTCAATCTTGATGGGTATATCTTCTTGCATAAGCGCTCCAGTAATATCAAGCGTCGTGATTGTACTACCACATTTTGCACTTAACAAGAGAGTGTTTCTAGGCCAACTAAGCCTTTATTTTATGTTGGCACGGTAGATGCTATTACTACGCCGATTGATTTCGGGGGCCGAGTAATCATTGTAGGGAGGGGAGTAAATGTCTTTACTATGGTTGCTCATCATACTGCTTATCATAGCTATACTATTCGGGGGATGGGGTTACGGCAGATACGGTCCTTATGTGAGCATTGGTCCAGTCGCTCTAATAATCTTGATCATACTGATTCTGTGGCTAACCGGTAGCCTAACTTGATCAGCAGGCCACGTGGAACTACTCGGCCCTCCACGTGGCAGCCATAAATTCCAGTACAGAAATGTAGTTGGAGAGGTTCTTATCCTTACTTCTCAAGGTCATTACCCAAGCCTTACTACCATAAACCCATACTAGTTGCCTAATGTAGAACACCTCGGGTGACTTACTAAAATCAGTCCATGCTAGCCACTGCCCTGATATAAGTCCACCTCTATAATCCCCTAATCTTTGAACTCTCACTCCGGCTATCCTGCTGATATTGTTCACGCTGGCATCTACGTAGCTATCGAGGTTGACACCCGGATTTAGGTCTTCGGCAAACACCGTAATATAAGCCTCAACTCCAGGCTTTCTCGGATAAAACACATCACCCCTTACTCCGGCAGAGCTTATCCCACCACTTACTCCGTACCAACCTGCAGGTAGCTTCAGAGTGTAGTTATAGATCTTAGATTCAAAAGCTATACTAGACGATATAACTTTCGATGGTGTTGCACTAGGGATAACAGAAGGAGTCGAAGCTGGGCTATTTGTTGTAGGGGTAACAACAGCTGCAGGGGAGCTGAAGCCCGTTGGGGTGGGTAGATGTACTTTTGAGGATCCACTCCCCTGAGTCAGAAATCCAAGTGGGCTGCATGCCCAACATGTAGCAATTAGTATAGCAAGCAGCCCACTTAGAAGATGCTTCATGATCGCTAGCTGCGGAACCTTAAAGGCATCACATCGAGCATAGTCCTCAGACCAGGGGGCAGATTCATAAGAACGCTTGCAGCATTAACTACTATAGAGGCAGTAGCGCGATCACCATGCACGCCACCATCGAACCTCAGATCCAGATCCGGTATACCCCATATTTGTATGTGGTCAACAGGTTCATCGGCACCTACGTACATCTTTAGGTCCAGTACTAACTTCTCTATATCCCGACCATAAGCTCTGATCGTCTGCCTAACTCCCGCAACCTGACCTGGCTGTATGTTGCCGATGGCAGCTAATATCTCACGCTCCGCAACTATGGGCTCTATGCTTTCCTCAAAATCTTTGCACTCCCAACCCATAGCATCGATGATCATCCAAGCTGACTCAGGCAAGCCTACATGCCTTACGTTCCCTGTGGCCACAAGCTGCCTAAACTCCTCAACGGTCAGCCCAGCACCCACTTTGCGTTGCAGCTGCAGCCGCCTACCTCCAGCATCTACCACCCTCTCTATGTGAATGCGGTCCACCTTTTGACAAACTGTAGTCACTGTCAGAGGAAAAGCATCCATAACAAAACCAGGATTCACCCCAGTCCCCAGTATCCTGACGTTCGCCTCCTTGGCCTTCATATCTAGTTCAGTTGCCAGACCGGGATAGGTACGCCAAGGATAAGAAAGTTCCTCACAGGTGGAAACAACACTTAGTCCCTTTTCTATGGCGGACTCTATCTGAGGCTTGACTACTTCCAGGAAAGATGAAGTTGTGTGAAGGATAAGATCTGCTTCAGTATTCTGTAACGCTTCCTCCAGAGAGGAGCTAACTATGACCTCGGAAGGGGCACCAGTTACCTCCTCAACTGTACGACCGACCTTAGATGGGTCTATATCCACGGCGCCGACCAGACGCATATTGCTTTTGGAAGCAGCGACTCTCGCCACCTCGGACCCTATAGGGCCAAGACCGAAAGAAATTACTCTTATCTCAGACACAATAGGCTCTCCCACATCCACAAGTATTTTTCCTCGAATACCTAGTCGAGGAAATCCCTTAGATGGTTGAGCTTTCCAGGCTTGCGAAGTTTCTCTAGGGCCTTAGCCTCTATCTGGCGTACCCTTTCACGAGTAACACCAAGCCTATGGCCAACCTCTTCTAGTGTATGGGGTGAAGAGCCTTCTAGTCCATATCTCAGCACCATTACCTTGCGCTCTTTCTCTGTGAGGGAGTTCAGAACCTTGGATAACTCCCTCTTAAGCACTTCTCCTATAGCCAGATCTACAGGAGTCTCAGTAGTCGAATCAGGGATAAACTGCCCTAAAGAAGAATCGCCATCCGTTCCCACTGGACCCTCTAAGGAAAGCGGATGGCGAGACGCTCTCATTATTAGCCTCACCTTCTCTGGGTTCATTCCCATATACTCAGCAAGTTCCTCGCATGTAGGTTCCCTGCCGAGCTCCTGTGAGAGCTTACGTGAGGCCTTATAGAGGTGATTCATGGTTTCCGTAATGTGTACTGGAAGCCTTATCGTCCTGGCCTGATCTGCTATAGCCCTGGTAACGGCCTGCCGTATCCACCAAGTAGCATAGGTCGAGAACTTAAACCCCTTGCGATAGTCAAATTTATCCGTAGCCCGCATGAGGCCTATGTTACCTTCCTCGATAAGATCAAGGAGGCTAAGGCCCCTATTCATGTGCTTTTTAGCAACGCTTACGACCAGTCTGAGGTTTGCTTCTATAAGATGCCTTCTCGCTCTTTCCCCTTCGTCCACTTCTGCGAGCAGTTTATCGCGTTGCTCGGGTTCGTATTTGCCACTGTCAAGAACACTTTGGGCTTTCTTGCCCCTTTCCATCTTTTTAGCCAGCTCCACCTCCTGTTCGGCGGTGAGCAGAGGCACAAGCCCTATCTCCCTAAGATACATACGCACGGAATCATCTAAGTCTTCGCTAAGGTCCTCCTCCTGCTTGTCGTATTCTGCTTCCTCGGGTAGATCTTCGTATTGATGAGAAAAATGGGGGTCTTGAAAGGGGACATCATGGATCTCAGATAACACTGGCTCCTCCACGCACCTGGCTTTTGCAGAAAGTTTGCTATCAGCGAATAGTTAAAGCAAACTTTTGACTTTGAATATAACATACTACGAAGGATTTGAGTAGGGTATATCCTATATAATCTTTCCTTACCTACTGTAATTCCTTCAGTAGCCTGCTAGCTATAACCATTCTCTGCGCTTCGCTGGTACCTTCGTAAATCTCCGTCACCTTAGAATCTCTATAAAACTTTTCCACGGGATATTCAGCGCTATATCCCAAGGAGCCGTGTATCTGTATTGCTTCCCTGGCAGCACTGACGCACATCTCAGAAGCAAATAGCTTAGCCATTGAAGCTGCCAAAGTTATATTTTCTCCTTTATCTTCAAGCATGGCTGCCCTATACGTCAGTAGCCTTGCAGCCTCAACCTGAGTGGCCATATCTGCTATCTTCCACTGAATGGCCTGAAACTCCGCTATGGGCCTGCCAAACTGGCGCCTTTGAACAGCGTACTGTATTGACATTTCCAAACACGCCTGACCTATCCCCACCGCTTGCGCAGCTATTCCTATTCTGCCACCATCTAGCGACTGCATAGCTATCTTGAAGCCCT
The DNA here is from genome assembly GCF_000025005.1 of Thermobaculum terrenum ATCC BAA-798. NCBI lineage: Bacteria > Bacillati > Chloroflexota > Chloroflexia > Thermobaculales (SeqCode) > Thermobaculaceae (SeqCode) > Thermobaculum (SeqCode) > Thermobaculum terrenum. The sequence continues at coordinate 397,898 of NC_013525.1, read as the reverse complement.
GGCCCTCCTCTCCAAGCCTGTCACGCGCAGAGACTTTCACTCCATCGAGGTGCACAGTGCAAGAGTGGGCAGCTTTTATACCAAGCTTGCTTTCGGAAGGGTCTACAACCAAGCCGGGGGATTCACGATCGACTATGAATGCTGAGATGTCCTTATGGTTACCCCTATTATCAGTCCGGGCAAACACTATGAATAATCCAGCATGACTAGCATTGGTTATCCAAACCTTAGTGCCCGTCAAGAAGTAATGATCTCCGTCTCTTGAAGCTCTCGTTTGTATAGATGCAGCATCAGTACCAGATTCAGGTTCAGTTAGAGCAAACGCCCCTAAGGTCTTGCCGGAAGCAAGCAGGCTCAAATATTTACCCTTTTGTTCCTCAGTTCCCCAGCGCTGAAGTGGCACCGCCGTCAGAGAGGTGTGAGCAGAGACTATAGTGCCTATGGAAGGGTCTACTCTGGAAAGCTCCTCAATCAGGATAGCATAGGACAAAAAATCCGACCCAGATCCTCCATATTGCGGGTTTATGGGAGCTCCCATAAACCCTAACTGTCCAAGTTCTTCTATAATACCCGCTGGGAATCTAGCCTCTCTGTCATTTTGCAAGACTTGGGGCCTAATACGATCCTCAGCAAACTTTCTTACGATCGATCTAAGGACTTGATAGTCTTCAGGTAGGGCCAAACAGTTGGAAAGCCCCATCGATCTATCCCTCCACTTGTAAGACCAAAGCATCACCCTGAGCTGTGCCACTGCAGATGGCTGCTAGTCCATACCCTCCACCACGCCTATGCAGCTCATGAAGCAGAGTGGTCACGATCCTAGCTCCGCTAGCCCCAATTGGGTGTCCCAACGCTATGGCTCCTCCGTTAACATTGACCTTCTCTGGATCCGCATTTAGCTTCCTGATAGAGATGATAGCTACACTAGCAAAAGCCTCATTTATCTCTATAAGATCCATGTCATCTATAAGCATGTTTACTTTGCACAGGGCCTGTTGAGCCGCCATGGCTGGGGTATACGCCAAGTATGGGGGATCCCATGCAGCTGCGCCTTGAGCCAAAATAAATGCCAATGGCCTTAGGCCGTGCGCACGCACGTAATCCTCGCTAGCAAGCACGAGTGCTGATGCTCCGTCGTTTACGCCTGGAGCATTTCCAGCCGTGACTGTGCCATTAGGATCAAATACTGGCTTTAGCCTAGAAAGTGCCTCCATGGAAGTATCTCTTCTGGGGGCTTCATCTTGATCTACGAGGCTTTTGTCCCCCTTGTTAGAGCTAACCTCTACAGGGATTATTTCATCATCGAACCTACCAGCATCTATTGCTGCGATAGCACGCTTGTGGCTCCTAAGAGCCCATTCATCCTGCTGCTGCCTGGTAACTCCTTCCTTGCTAGCAACAGAGCTACCATGGTTGCCCATGTGTACGTGCAAGATGGGATCCCATAAACCATCATGGATCATAGCATCCAGCAGCTCACCATTGCCCATCCTGTAACCCCACCGAGCCTTAGGGATGAGATAAGGAGCATTACTCATGCTCTCCATGCCGCCAGCAACTACTATGTTGTGTTCGCCGAGCCTGATAAGAGCATCAGCCAGAGCTATGGCCCTCATTCCACTACCGCACACTCTATTGAGTGTATCGGCAGTAACCTCTCTACCCAGGCCAGCCCTAAAAGCTGCCTGCCTGGCAGGTGTCATGCCAAGACCTGCGCCTATTACATTACCCATAATCACGTGCTGCACTTCTGATGGGGGGATCCCTGCCCTCTCTATAGCAGATCTGATAACAATAGCGCCCAGATCTACGGCGCTCAGGGAAGCTAATGCACCGCCAAGCTTGCCTATGGGAGTTCTAACCGCGCTTAGTATTGCCGTTCTGGACATCATAAATCTCCGAGGTTACAAATGCCTGGAGGGGAAAGAAGAGGGATCATACCCCTTCACTGGTGGCTGCGGACATCTTAGAGGGTGATCTTTTCTGTAGCCTAATGCATATTCAGCCTGAATTAGGGTATGAATCTCCCTGGTCCCCTCGTATATTACAGCCCCACGAGCATTACGCCAGTACCTCTCTACTGGAAACTCATTAGAGTATCCATTAGCACCATGTATCTCTATTGCATCTTCGGCAGCCTTCAACGCAACGTTACATGCGTACCATTTCGCCATAGAGGTCTCACGAGTGGACCTAATCCCATGATTCTTTAGCCAAGCTGCCCTGTGTACCAATAGCTTGGCTGTGTCTATCCCAAGCTGCATGTTTGCTATCATCTGTTGCACGAGCTGAAACTTGCCTATTTCCTGGCCAAAGGCTTCCCTATCATGGCAGTACTTTAGGCTCGCTTCAAGGCAGGCCCTTGCAAGCCCAACAGCTCCAGCAGCCACAGTCAACCTGCCCTGATCAATAGCGCTCATGGCTATTTTGAAGCCCTCTCCTTCTTCTCCTAACCTGTTTTCTATCGGGACTCTGACATTATCAAGGAATATCTGCCCTGTATTGCCCGCCCTTACACCTAGCTTGCCATGTATCGTGGATGTTGAAAGCCCTTCAAATCCCCTTTCCAGAATAAATGCCGTGATTCCCTTGTAGCCCTTAGAACGATCTAAGGTCGCAAATAACAAGAAATGATCTGCTTTATCTGCAAGGCTTATCCACGTCTTCTGGCCATTAAGTACGTAGTAATCTCCTTCTCGTCTTGCGGTAGTCTCGATATTAGCTGCGTCAGATCCATGCCCCGGCTCAGTCAATGCAAAGGTAGCAAGCTTCTCACCCCTTGCCTGGGGTATCAAATACCTCTGCTTCTGATCCTCATTGCCCCATTGCAGGAGTGTCAAGCTGTTTAATGCGACATGCACACTCATAACTACCCGGAAAGCCGTCTCAGCTCTCTCGAGTTCTTCACAGATGATCGCCAGGCTGTGATAGTCCATCCCACTCCCGCCATACTCCTCAGGAATAGGGGCTCCAAGCAGTCCTAGTTCGCCCATGCGCTTGACTATGTCCTTATCCCAATATTCATTTATGTCATTCTCTCTTGCCTTTGGAGCTATCTCTCGCTGAGCAAAGTCACTTACCAGATCCTGAACCATTACATGCTCTTCACTCAGGCCAAAATCCATATTCACCTCCAAATCAGCCGGTTTAGGCGGCTCATTATAGCACCGTACAGAAAAGAGGAATAGCCTAACTCCCAATTGCATTAGTACTAATTGGCTATTGTTGTAGTTGCACAGCAGCAAATATACTGATGGCTAGCGATGACCCAGAAAAGGGCAAACCCGTCGTGAGATGGGGACGCAAAGCCACGGGACTCTAAGAGTCAGCCGGGCTGCCTGGGAGGCTGACCAGTGCCTCCCTAATCACCCTATGGGAGGACATACAAGATATGACAAAATTGAAACCTAGGCTCCTAGTATTTCTGATTTTGTGCCTTATGGTAACAACATTGTCTCCGCTAATTAGCATCAATCGAGCCTCGGCAGCTGTCACTACTTGGAGGGCACTTTTCTTGGTATATCGTAGTACAGATGTTACCTTCACTTGGAATGGGCAGACGCAGAGGGTGAGGACCTCTATGTCCTCTTCGGACTTGCAGAAAGCACTGTACGTCATAAGGAGAGTGCCATCTACGGTTTACAATTGGTCCAGAGGCAACACATACCTTAGCCAGACTATAGTCTATCCAGATCACCCCATATCATCGGTTACTTCCCTGGGTGCGAATGGTTTCTGGGTTTCGCCCCTGGACATAAAGGCAGATATCAACAAGTACGCTCCTCAAGGTAGGTACGACAGCATCTTCGTCATATGGAGGTTGGATACTGATAGCGGCAAGCGAGTACCTAGCCTAGGTTGGGGATGGACTGTCAGGCCAGGTCCTTGGGCGAATGGAGCAGGTTACACAACCGTAAATATCCCTCAACAGCACGGAGACTGGCTTGGTCGCTACCCAGAGCAGATATTTCTTCACGAGTGGACTCACCAGGTAACTGGTTTCTATGAACAGCTAGGATATAGAATGCCCAACATAGATCGAGCCTCGGACTATGGTTACAGTCGAGAGGAGGCTGGACAAGTCTTCCTCTCAGACGTACTTAGCGGCAGAGTCCCTTATGGCTCCACTTACATAGGGGTCAAACCCAGCATCTGGGCTTCTTCCACCCCTAGGTATCTATACGCTGCGCAATCTAGTAACTACCTGCCTCGCGTGACTTCTCTAACACCTGGGACAGGTACGAGTTACGTAGGAAGAAGCTACTCATTCACGGCGACCTACTACGACTCTAATGGAGCCAAGAATATCAACAAGGCTTATATCAAGTTCCAGAGCTCCTATTACAACAGGTCCGTCAAGATCTGGTACAACCAGGACAAGAACAAGATCTACATGAAGGACCTTTCTAACGGGGTGTTATATAGTGCAGTGCCTGGCAAAGATGTAGTGCTAAGGGGAAATATCGTGCAAATCAACGCCAGGTATACTACAGTCAGTCTATCCGGCAATCAGCTAACTATTAGATGGAGCATAGTTTTTGAACCAAGAGCCGATAACAACAACTATCGCGTGCTTGCATCAGTACGAGATGACTCTGGGGCTTATCCAGACTATAAATTGATGGCCTATAGATACGTACGGTAGCTACCTGCTACCGTAAACGGAACTAACATCAAATACCGTATACTGTCCATAGCGCAGTACTACCGGGAATCTTTCCTGGTAGTACTGTTTGTTTACTCTGAATAGTTGTCTCTCTGTGGGACCTATGACTAGGTACCTGGCTCCATATTTTCTGATCAAGTCCTGGGCTCGAGATGATCCTGTATATATCAACTGGAGATCCTCCATCCTGGGTCTCCAGGGTAACCCCCAGTCATTTGCCAGATAAGGTGGGCCAAGTACCACTTGCCTCCCAGCAAGGTCAGTTATAGGATGATGTACCTGGGTAGCGGTGATGTATACGGCATCAGCAGGCAACCTCTCCTTGACTTGGTTAGCAAAGGCTATATCCTCATTACTAAATTCAAGATATCTCGATTGAGAAGGAATAGACGCCCTAAATAGATCCAGGGAGCCCGTGAAGACGAGCAAGAATATCAAAAATGCAACTAGAAACCTGGAGATTATATCCCCTGTAAGGATCAATTTTACTAGTACCAAAGATATGACCACAGCAGAAACCAAGTACCAATACACCAACAACTTGCGATTGCAACAGTCGAAAGGCTGCATTACTACCAAAGTAGCTATAAACCATATAAGGGCAAATGGAGCGTAGAAACTCCTTATCCTATTTGGCAAAGCGCCCTGCACCACAAAAATCAACCCAGCAAGTGGCAGGAAAAGCCCTACATTTTTGAGCCAGTACCATATATAGTTTTCAGTTGCTATAGCCCTAGTGGTTATTTGTACGCTTAGACCGCCATTGCTGGTAGCTCCAAGGTTTCCAAGTTGCCACAGAACTTGCAGCATCCCTACCGTGACAGGAAGAGAGAATAGGACTCCAGATAACAACGCCCTATAGCATCCTTGCTTATCGTTACACAAGAATGAAAGCACAAGGTACTCCACAACAAGGTAACCCGACACTATGCCAATCGTTACAAGCGTGTGAGGATGCACGAGCGGGAGAAGGGCTGATGCCAAACCTACTAACAACATATCGTAAGGTCTTCTAGAGAGCCTGAACCTGTAAAGCAGGCTCAACATCAACATACCGAGAGGAAGTGCCAACAGGAATGGCCTCTGGGGAAGGAAAAAACCTAGAACTATATTAGGATAGGTCATGGCGTAATCACGCAAACCTGTATAGTACGAAGGCAGATTGAGAAGTGTGTGGATGAAGTTTCCCGACCTATTAGCCTCTACCAAGAAGACTATGAACCCCATACCACCACTCAGTAAGACCAGAACCACGGTCAATAAGCTGGCAAAAACGGATCTCGAAATCCGCAGAGCTAGCAAATATATACCTGCAACCGTACATATACCCAGCAGAAACCCCGGGATTACAAATGCGGGCCCCAAGGACCAGCCCAGGATCATAAGGATCGAGCTAAAGAAATCGGCCATGAAGGGATAAGATAGCAAGGTGCCACTGAAGTATATGTTTGGAGGCGGGAATTTACGTATCTCGACGAAGCTCTCGATAAGTCCTGTGTGTATAGGTAGATCACCCCATATAAATGAGTGACCTGCATACCACCCATCCGGGTATAGTCTCCAGGAATTGTAATACAGGTGAAAGAAGAAAACCCCTATTACCAGGAGCATCTCAGCAAACCAAACAGTCTCTCTAAGCTTCAACCTAGATCTAAAATCCTGCAGCTCATTTTTGATCCTTGCAGCGACTTGGGATCTAAGCCAAAAAGTCAACACAAAAGAGACTATCAACAAACATAGAGATGTCAGACAAACCTGTAACAGATTGAAGCCAAAGAAGATTGCTGATACAAAGCACGCTATAGAGATCAATATGACACCGAGATCAAAACCATAAAATATACGTTCTTCAAACGTTAAGCCAGGAACCAGCAGATAAAGTACTAGTATTCCTAGGATCAAGCAGGAAATCAGCAGGAGTACTCCCAGCAATATCTCATCTCCAGCTAGGAATAAGTATGCGCATATCGAATTGAGCTCTAGTTAGTGGGATAGCTGAATATATCGGAAACAGGAACACAAACATAGCCACCACAGCTACACAATAACATATAGCCGCAGTTCTCCAGGTCCCCCCTCTTGAGAGGAATTGCCTAATAGTGTAAGCAAGAGCTACACATCCAAAGGGTACTGATGGCAGGAAGTGATAAGCAAAAGCTATCCTTGGAACAAGCGCCCAAGGTAGCCAAGCTCCAAAGAACCCAAGAACTACTATAAGCAGAGCCTTCCAGTTCTCATCAATCCAGTCAGAAGCGGCCCATAGCACAGCAGGTATGAGAGCAAGATAGATTACGGGATTACCGTTAGTATATATGTTAGCTATACGACCATCCGGATAGTATTTGACATAGTACCAAACAGGTCTGAGAGTTAGTGGCCATTCCCACCACTTGGATTGATAGTTATGTGTAGCCTTAAGGTGCGAGTGGTAGTAATACATCTGATATTGGAGCTTAAAGAAATCCTTTATGCCATTCCCACTAAGGAAGAACTGGGTATAGGAGAGCAAGTACAACACAGCAGGCACTAGCAACATAAAAGCAAACAGTAGTCCTGCTTCAAGCAGCCATTTACTTACGGGGGCTCTACTCTTGTACAGGGTATATGCCGAACAAACTACCAGCGATAGCCCCAGGAACGCATATACATAGACAGCATTCCACTTGGTAGATACTGCCAGACCTATAAATACTCCAGTCAGGAACAGGTACCTAGTTCTACCGTTGGTAGCAGTCAAGTACTTATAAGCCATCAAAAGGGCAAGCATCAGAAATACTACAAGGAATATATCTACCATCCCAGTACGGGATTGCACATAGTACATACCATCAAACAGTAGCAAGAAAGACGTGAGCAGCCCAACAACCATGTAGCCGGTAAGGGAGTACCCTAGCCAGTAAGCAACACCAATACCAATAGCACCAAAAACAGCAGAAGCAAAACGCCAACCAAACGAATTGTCACCAAAGATCAGTATAGAATCAGCAATTAGAAGCTTCCCTAGTGGTGGATGAGTCCACTCGTAGGCAACCCCCTCTCTTGGAGCTCTCTTGTACCATAAGTAGGCATCCGTATTACCAGAAGCATACTGAGCAGCGGTATAGGCATGGTAAACCTCATCGTAGATGTATTGAGGAGGCACACTAAGCCTGTATAAGTAAAAAGCAAAGGAAACCAATATTAGCAAGAGAGGAATAGCTCTTATAGCCAGGGAGTTCCACTCCTTCTTCTCAACAAGTTCTTTGCCTGCTATCTCTGCCATCAACAAAGATCCTTCACAAATCAAGCTGGTAACAAGAGCAAGATACAGGCATAGTATCCCTACGTCAAGTAAAGATAGAAGAATAGATAAAGAAAATTAGGGGGGAGATCAGAAGATCTCCCCCCTCTTCAAAGACTCTTACTACCACTTGCGCCTTAGTAGCATATAGGTTGCTACTAATATTAGACCCAGGTAGTAGCCTGCTACTGGCAGGGAAGACCCAGAGCCAGTACTCGCCATCCCTCCATCACCAGTCCTGGGCACAGTAGGCATATGGCTTGGAGACGGGCTTGGTGATGCCTCTGGGACAGGTACACCACTCGCACTGGGCGAAGGACTCACGCTTGGAGCAGGCATCGGGATAGGTGTAGGTGAACCTGATGGGCTTGGTGATGGTAGTGGTGATGGCACAGAAGATGGAATAGGTGTTGGTGATACCGATGGAGCAGGTAACTCAGATGGACTCGGACTCGGTTGCGGAGTCGGTACAGGAGTCGCTGAAGGACTCGGTGATGGGACAGGTGTTGGCATAGGCGATTCGGAAGGAGCCGGGCTAGGCAGTGGGCTAATCGATGGACTTGGCACCGGCGTTGGCATTACCGAGGGTGATGGGCTTGGTTTCGGGCTATTACTCGGAGATGGTAATGGAGTCGTACTTGGCGACGGAGTAGGCGACACGGATGGTACAGGCGTTGGCACAGGTGACTCACTAGGTGATGGTGTTGGGCTGAACGAGGGGCTAGGTACAGGAGTAGGCGAAGGCGCCGGACTCTCCGAGGGACTAGGAGTTGGAGATGTAGACGGGCTTGGTGTCGGCACTGGAGAAACACTTGGTGACGGGCTAGTAGATGGCACAGGTGTAGGACTCACGCTCGGAGACGGGCTGGGTATAGCCGTCGGTGATGGGCTTGGCGTCGGAGCCACCGAAGGTGAAGGGCTTGGTATCGGCGATATCGATGGACTTGGTACTGGTGTAGTTGAAGGTGATGGACTTGGGCTAACACTCGGTGATGGGCTGTTAGATGGAATTGGAGTATTGCTTGGGCTAGGTAGCGGACTCTGGCTCGGAGACGGGCTAACTGAAGGCACAGGACTATGAGACGGCTGTGGTGTAGGGCTCACAGATGGGCTGGGGAGCGGAGACTCCGAAGGACTTGGTGATGGGACTATGCTTGGTGTCGGCACTGGAGTTGGACTCATTGATGGACTCGGAGTTGGCGATTCACTTGGTAACGGAGTTGGGCTAGGGCTTACTGAAGGCGATGGAACAGGGGTTGCCGTTGGGGTAGGCGTTGGCTGTGGATTTTCCGGCTTACAGTTCACCCAAAAAACCTTGTGCTTTACATCGTTGCCCTTAGACCCGGGGGCATGAATAGTTAGCTTGATATGGTAGCCCTGATTAGAATGTGGTTCATACTGTGAAAGATACTGCGATAGATCATACTTAACCGAAGCATCCAGGCCAGACTCCGATCCCCCTCCCGAAGCGTCATCTTCACCTATGAACACTTTATCTTGAAGTATTACCTGATCTTTAGGTTCAGTAGGCGCCTGCGTCTCAAAGGTAACTGTAGCGTAATAATCTCCTTTATCAAACCCATAAAAGTCTATCTGGAATACACAACCCGGGTGAGGCTCGTTGTTCGGATGATCATCAAAATCCCTACCATCGACTTTGATCGTACCATTGTTGCCAGGTGGATTCTTGCCATGAGCACTAGTGGTACCACCAAAGAGTGTGGGAGCGATCATAGATAAGACTAGTGCAGAAATAATTAGGCAAGTTATTAAAAACGGTTGTCTTATTTTCAGTGTCATGTTCCCCTCCTTTACGTTGACTAATGGACCTAAAAAACGAACCGGCTACTGAGGGTCTTCTCAGTAGCCGGTTGCACCAGTGGCTCCATCCGCTCCCATGGTGCCCATATAGGTAAGCGGACTTCGTCGCCTCTACGCTAATTAGCGCCTTTTACACTTTTAGCATTAATGCAAAAGTTTCTACAGTTTCAATTATATAAACCCAATTAATATCCGTCAATAGAAATTAAGATTTTTCCGCGGCAAGGTATACTTATTGCTTAGACGCAATAAGTATACCAAAGCTTCACCTTATATATTATCGTTTATGCAACAGATCAGGGTTGGCATTACCTCGAAAAAGGAGCTTTAGGAGGGTGCTATAAGAGGGACAACATGATGAACTTTTCAGTTAGGCAGAGCTGTGTAAGGCCAGAGGGGAAACTCTATAGATCTTGATTGTCAGAAAATCTCTCTAGTTGCCTGGAGCTAGTAAAGGTTTGAGGGTGAAGCTCACACTGGTTGTGGTCCCCATTGTAGTGGATACGTTTTTAGTCACAGAGGTGTAGTCCTTGAGACTAGCGGTTACTCTCACTATACCTATAGGCACATTTTTGATGAAATACCTACCGTAAGAGTCTGTAGTATCTTGTAGGTCACTACCCTCCTGAGAGGTCACACTAACAACAGCATTGGAGAGAGGCGTTCCACTAGAAGACCTAACGTAGCCGGAAAGTCTGGCTAGTGGTGCTAGCCTGATACCTGTATATTCAGTAGCGGCAGGTTCTATAAAAATGTTCCTCATCCCTTGAGCATAGCCCTGCTTGCTGAATATCAGCTTCCCAGCTCCATATCTTATATTCCGAAATACAAATCTCCCTTGACTATCTGTGTATGTATATCTAGGAGTTCCATATAGCTGCACCCTGACTCCAGGGAGAACATTGCCGGTCTTGGCATTTCTAACTCTTCCAATCAAGGTCCCAGGAACAGCCAAGGACCTGTATAGATTCAATCGTCCATACCCATAGCGCGTATCCAACCCCTTGGGACCTAAATCGTCTGCCCCTGCTTTTAGCCTTTGCCATATTTGATTGGCAGAGTACCAAGGGAATTCTGCCTTGATTACCGCAGCAGCTCCGGTAACAAAAGGAGCTGCCATAGACGTCCCGCTCATGTAAGCATATCCTCCAGGGTAAGTGGAGTATATGTCGACTCCAGGAGCGCTTATATCCACGTATGAGCCATAATTGGAGAAGCTCGCATATCTATCATCTTGATTGGTAGCTGCTACCCCTATAACTCCAGGATAGGCAGCTGGATACAAAGGTATATTAGTCGACTCGTTGCCTGCTGCAGCAACTACTAATACCCCCTTTTCCTGGGCATATTGTATAGCCTGATGCAGGGTATCGGAGTCATAGTAGGTTCCTAGGCTTATGTTGATCACTGAAGCCCCATGATCAGTTACCCATATTATGCCCTTGGCAACGTCAGTATCCGTAGCACCTTCGGCAGTCAAGACCCTGGCTACTAATAACTTGGTACGCCAACCAACACCGGCTATCCCTATACCATTATTACCTGTAGCTGCAGCTATACCAGCCACATGAGTTCCATGACCATCCGTATCTTGCGGATAGGTATCATGTTGCACAAAATCGTAGCCCCCAGCATACCTATCCTTTAGTTCAGGATGATTCATAGCTATTCCTGAATCAACTATGCCTATCTTGACCGTGGAGCTACCTGTGCTTATCTCCCAAGCCTTAGGAGCTCTGATCCTCTGTAAGCCCCATTGCCTGGGATAATCAGGGTCATTCGGGATTACATCCTGCGGCTGTAGCAGAACTTCAGGTTGAGCATATATCACACTAGGATTCTGTTCTATATGATTGGCCAATCGCTCCAGGGTTCCCAGAGACTGAGCAAGAACTGTTCTCGGCCTTACAACCTTCACCCCAAGCGGATTGACCCGATCCACAATAATCCCACTTTGAATCGAAGCTGCCTGCAAAACTTTAGAAGCATCTGTACCTGATCTGAATTTCACTAGAATCCTGCCAGTAGTTAGCACTCTAGGTTCAAGATCACTATTACGAGAGGCAGCGTAAGCATAGCCAGGGCTTTGGGAAATAGTTAGGAAGAACAAGGCAAGTGAGGTCGTGACTACAATAACTAGTCTACGGATACTGCTGGACAGAACCAAAACTAACCTCCAGGTAACATTGCAAAGCTTATGAACTGACTTATAAGTTTACTATTATCACAACGCAGAAAGCTACGGTACTTTTTTCCCATAATTAGGACATAATAGAATCAAAAATAGGAGGTTATATTGACAGTAAGGCTTATTTTAGTCAGGCACGGAGAATCTGAAGCGAACGCCATTGGCATAATGCAGGGAAGAATGGATTCTCCCCTCACACGCAAAGGCAGGCAACAGGCTGAAGCTGTAGCTCAGAAGCTTGCCAAGATACTTGTTCCAAGTAATGTATTCTCCAGTCCCCTCAGTAGAGCTCTCGAGACGGCTAAGATAATCGCGACGAAGTTCGAGCTTGAGCCAGTAATAATACCTGAGTTGCAGGAAAGAGATCTTGGCCTTGCCACAGGAATGACGTGGGAACAGGCCAGCTCCCTATGGCCTGAAAACGCCTGGGATATCAAGATAGGTAAACCTTCTGGGGCATGGCCTCAAGGAGAAACCAGAGTAGAACTTCAACAGAGAGCCCATAAGGCCCTGGAAAAGATACTTAGCATACAGAAAAGCGGAACTGCAATAGTTGTATCTCACGCGGGGTTGATGAGAGCACTTATCAAGCAGATAATGTACAAGCACATGAATACCGATTTGGACCCTAAGATCAGTAACTGCTCTATCACCGAGCTACAAATAACAGACGGTAAGTATAATCTATTATGTCTAAATGATACCTCTCACCTGGAGCTGGTCTAGACAGCTTTGTCCTCGTATTTATAGTCCTCAAGGGTTATAAACTCCACAGGTACATCACGGAACCTTGAACGCATTACTCTTATGGCTTCTTCGTTATTATCAACCAGGATAAAGCTTCTACCCAACTTATGGGCAGCTACACCAGTCGTGCCGCTCCCAGCAAAGAAATCCAGCACTATGTCGCCTGGGCACGAAGAGGCCCTTATAATCCTCTCAAGTATTGCTAACGGCTTCTGTGTGGGATAACCCGTCTTCTCCTTTCCAGTTGGGCTAACTATAGTCTGCCACCAAACGTCGGTTGGCAACTTACCTAATTTAGCCTTATCACCCCCCACCAAAGAAGGTGCCATATAGGGCAATCTATCTATCTCATCAGCATTGAATACGTAGTTGTTTCTGTCTTTGACGTAATAAAGGATGTTATCGTGCTTGGTAGGCCACTTTCTCTTGCTCCTACCACCATAGTCATAAGCCCATATTATCTCGTTAAGGAAATTGTCTCTCCCAAAGATAGAATCAAGAAGGATCTTGCAATAGTGAACCTCGCGATAATCTATATGAAAATACAATGCACCATTTGCAGTCAGCACCCTATGAGCCTCTCTCAATCTAGGCTCTAAAAAAGCTAGATAGTCGTCGTAGATGTCATCAAAAGATAACTTGCCTAATACCTTAGTCAAGTACTTATAGCCACCGAAGCCCTTCCTATCACCTTGATCATCTCTATCAACGCTCATGGATATGCGTACCTGACGACGGCCTGTGTTGAATGGGGGATCAATATATATAAGATTGACAGAATTAGATGGCAGGCTTTCGAGAACCCTTAGATTATCTCCGAAGAAGATCTTATTTGAAGAACTCAACGTCACTTACCCAGAAATTTGATGTCTAGAGAGGAAGGTTTCAAGCTCTGCTCTAGTAGGCATGGACGGCTGAGCGCCCATCTTAGTAACAGATAGAGCAGCCGCTGCGTTAGCAAAGCGTACCGCATCTATTAGCTCAAGCCCCTCAGCTATTGCTACCGCCAATGCCCCACTAAAGGCATCACCAGCAGCTGTAGTATCCACAGGACTAACTGCAAAAGGTTCCACCGCTACCAACTTATCTTGCTGGGCCACTAGCGCCCCTCTCTCCCCCAAGGTTAGTATGACTATTTTCACCCCCAGATCCAACAGCGCCTTGGCCAAGTCTTCAGATGGCATATCACGTCCCACCAGTGCCCTGGCCTCTACTTCGTTAGGAGTGATCACATCTACATGGGAGATAATGTCACTTGGGAGCCCTGTAGCAGGAGCAGGTGCTGGATTGAGCATAGTCACACAATCCATTTTCTTACCGAATTCCAGGGCTGTTGCTACCGTATCCAGAGGAACCTCAAGCTGAGTTAGCAAAATCCTGGCATTTTGTAGGACCTTTGAGCTGAGCTCGATATCTTCTGGGAACAGACGAGAGTTTGCTCCCGGGGAGACTGCTATGGAGTTATTGCCCGAAGGATCCACCATTATCAGGGCAACACCACTAGGGGTTCCATCAACTATTTTAACGTAGCTAGTATCTATACCATCTGCATTAAGCCCCTTGATGGCTTTTTGACCAAAGTCATCACTACCTACAGCGCCGATAAAAACCACCTCTGCACCCAGCCTAGCAGCAGCCACAGCCTGGTTGGCCCCCTTCCCACCGGGGGCAATAATCAGATCCCCACCCAGCACCGTCTCCCCCACTCCAGGGATATGAGGGACAGGTACCACCATATCAGTATTGCTGCTACCAACAACCACCACTCTAGCTGTCATATCTATCCAAAATACAGGTTGTCTCTAGCTTGATGATATTGTAAAAGACGTAATAATTGGAAGTCCTCAGCATTTTGCTCTATGCGACATATATCCTGGGCGACTCTTGGTAGCTATCCATTCCCTCCTCTAACCATACATATGTAGTATCCGGTCTATTAGACACAGCTGCATGGTTGCCATCTTTGTCAAGGGCAACCATGCTCAGCCCAGTTGCATAAGGATCTTCCAGTTTGTTTATATCCTGCATCGTCTGACAGAGAGCGTTGATTAGCGATTCCCCTCTTTGTACCCTGACCACCACGGTATAAGCTGCGGGAATCCTCATGGCAAGCTCTCCCCTACCAGTACAGCCCACAGCAGCGAACCTACTATCTGCATAATTGCCTGCACCTATAATTGGGGAATCGCCTATTCTGCCTGGATATTTGCAATACCAGCCACTGGTACTTACTCCGCAAGCAAGATTGCCTTCCCTATCAAGCGCAAGAAAATTAACCGTACCACCTGCAGGCTTCTCGGGATCGCTTATAAGCGATAGCCACTGTATAATCTGCTCATGGTAGCGGATCATTCCAGGATCTACATCAGAAGATTCCCCTCGTATACGCTCCTCCCACAGCCGCTTGGATTCTGGGGTAAGCAGATCTGTTGGCTCAAACCCCATTTCTTTGGCAAACCTTTCAGCACCACTACCTACCAAGCAGACATGGGGCGTGAGCTCCATGACTTTGCGAGCTATAGATATGGGATGTTCGTACCCCTTGACCGCAGCTACAGCACCAGCCCGGAGTGTCGTACCATCCATTATCGAAGCATCAAGCTCCACCTCGCCTATCAGGTTAGGCAGACCTCCGAGGCCGACCGAATGATCCTCAGGATTACTCTCTACCAACCTGCAGCCAACTTCTACCGCATCGAGAGCACTACCCCCATTTGCCAAAACCCTGGCAGCTTCCTCAATGCCAACTCTTCCATTGGCACTAGCAACCACCACGAACTTGCCCAAAATCATCACCTCAACTATAGATAACCTTCATTCTTAAGCTCCGAAACCACCTTAACAAAGGCATCTATCGTCAGATCTATATCCTCATCCGTATGATAACTACTGACGAAAGCACTGCCAGAGAACAAATCTACACCTTCATTCATCATCGCAAGATCAAATAGCCACATCAATTGCTGGTTGGTACCTTTGGTACGGAGCACATCCTCAGGCAGATCAGGCCTTTGCAAGTCTCCCCGAACCCTATTAGGCACCTCTTCGCCAATTATGATGTGACAGATAGAGCTCTCGCCGTATGCACATCCAGGTATTTGCAGATCCTCGAACTTCTCATTGAGTCTCGAGCGGAGTACAGCTGCCTTGCTTGCTGCCTGCTGGCAAACATCGCTTGAGCCCACTATCTTCAAGCACTCAACACCTGCGGCAGCAGATACGGGGTTGGCATTGAAGGTACCTTGATGTACTATCCTCTTGGCAGGATCGCTGGCATGCGATATCAGATCCAGGATATCGGCCCTACCAGCAACAGCCCCTCCAGGGAAACCTCCTGCGAGGATTTTGGCCAATGTGGTAAGATCAGGCTTTATTCCTGCTAACGCCTGCACTCCCCCGGGAGACCATCTAAAACCTGTGACCACCTCGTCACATATAAGCAGCACACCATAGCGATCAGATAAGTCCTTCAGCCCTTGCACAAAGCCTTCGGGCAGAGGCACCGTACCATAGCTGGCCCCCGAGGGTTCAAATATTATTGCCGCTATATCTCTATCCGAGCTAAATATCTTCTCTATAGATTCCAGCTTGGCTGGCGATACCAGCGTGAGCTCAGATATCTCATCTGGAATGCCCGGAGTCTTCCTGTCGTAGGGAGGAGTTTGAGCCTTGGCTACGCCATCGTGCCAACCATGAAAGTGCCCCTCAAGCTTCACGATCTTCTTCCTGCCTGTGTAGGCTCTGGCCAGACGGATAGCCATATGAGTTGCTTCCGTCCCTGAGCTCGTGAACCTTACCTTCTCAGCAGAAGGTATCAGTGATTTGACCAACTCCGCCCACTCTACCTCTAGCTCATGGGATCCTCCAGGATGGGTGAACTTTTGAACCTGCTCCACCACGGCCTGAGTTACTTCAGGATGACAGTGGCCTAGCAGTAATGCCCCATGGCCCATGACGTAGTCTACGTATTCATTACCATCCACATCCCACTTTCTACTACCTTTAGCCCTTTGGATATATGTCGGGAAAGGGGTCATAAACCGCTTGTCATGAGTAACACCATCGGGAAGATCCTCTACGGCACGCTGGTATATCTCTGCCGATCTAGGTCTCTGCTGGATGTACCTATCTACTACCGCACTTAGCTCCCGTGTTAGATGCCCCATCATTTCTCTGTCTCCAAGAAGGTTATCTATTAGCTTATGGTACAACAATCGACAGCAAATAGCTGGCCATAGGCTATAAAATGCTTTTTCTAGAAAGGCGTAAATAACGACGCTGCGTTCACCACGGTACGAAACATCTCGAAAGCCTTTATGATATCTTCGCACTCAAAGCCAATAGTTCTACCCCCTATCCTATGCACACCAGGCACATACTCAGCTCTGTCGGCCATCTCAGTAACCATTAGATCAAGCTCTACCTCACAAGGACTCGGAGGAGACAGCGGTTGTATATTGCGCACCGATACCGCCTCCTTGGCGCAGCTCCTTATAAGCTTACGAGACTCCGACAAAGGTAAGCACTCTGCTGCCCACCTACCAGTAGCCAATTTGACCACCGCTACTTGGATTCCCGGAATAAGAGCTTTAGCTTCATTCTCTAGTGCTTGATCTCCGCTGGCCATAACCACAGGAACACCAAAGTAGCCACAGATATAAGCATTGAGAGCGAACTCCCCTATGGAGTGGCCGTTAAGCCTCAGGTCATCGACACAGCTTGAGCTCCAAGTATGGTCTGCAATAGCATAAGGGGTACCATGTTTAGCATGATATCCGATGAACAATGCCAAGTCTGCTCCCTCCACCCCATGCACCATACCTAATCGCTTAGTGCTTCCGGAGATCAGCCTAGCGCATGGATGCAAATCTTCCAGAAGAATGTTGCGCTGAACCCAATGAGAGTCATTGACTATCACCTCAGAAGCTCCTGCCTGTAAAGCCCCCTCTATAGCAGCGTTCACATCCCCTGTTTGCAAACGACGACCTCGTAGATAGTCGCTACCGTTTGGATCTATCTGTGAGGGATGTACAACTCCTGAGATGCCCTCCATGTCTGCAGAAATGTAGACTCGCATTCCTTACCCCCAAAATCTAGAACACAATAAGAAGCAGATCCTCGCAGAATCATTGATGTTATGATGCACTTTATGATATCTCAGCGTAAACTGTTTCCAAAGCACATATATCGGAGGTTAAGGTTGTACAGAGTATACATTACGAGGAAGATTCCCGAAGCAGGGCTAAGGTTACTGAAAGATCATGGATTCGAATTAGACATATGGCCAGGGGATCTGCCGCCGAGCAAAGAAGAGTTGAAGAGAGGGATTTCTCAGGCTGATGCTATGATATCTCTGCTGACCGACAAGATAGATGAAGAAGTAATATCTAACGCACGCAATCTCAAGGTTATAGCAAACTACGCAGTAGGGTACGACAACATAGACCTGGAAGCTGCAACTAAAGCGGGAATAGTGGTCACCAATACGCCAGATGTACTGACTGAGACCACAGCAGATCTTGCATGGGCATTGATGCTATCCGTGGCCCGCAGGCTTATAGAGGGAGTCTCTCATGTTAAAGATGGCAAGTGGCGCACCTGGGAACCTCAGCTGCTGCTTGGACAGGACGTCTACGGAGCTACTCTAGGAATAGTGGGAATGGGGAGAATAGGACAGGCTGTAGCTAGGCGGGCAATAGGTTTTCAGATGAAAGTTCTGTACACCTCAAGATCTGAAAAAACGGGCATAGATGCTCAAAAGGTAAGCTTAGACGAATTATTAGCACAATCCGACTTCATAAGCCTTCATACTCCTCTCACTAAAGAGACCAGGCATATGATTAACAAATCAACCCTTAAGCGCATGAAGCCAACGGCGATCTTGATCAATACTGCCAGAGGACCGCTAGTAGACACAGCAGCCCTGGTAGAAGCGCTAAGAGAAGGGCAAATCGCTGGTGCCGGACTCGACGTCACAGATCCAGAACCTTTACCAAGGAACCACCCATTACTTTACCTGCCTAACTGTATAGTTGTACCTCACATAGGAAGTGCCTCACAAAGGACACGTGACCTAATGTCCGAGATCGCAGCACGAAACGTGATAGCCGTGCTGGAGGGCTCACAAGCGCCAAATCAAGTCAACATATTAGGCTCCTAGGGAGTAACCTTTACACGACTGCTACAGTTATTAGTATTATGGACAACAGTATACAAGCACTGGAGGATAAACCTTTGAGGGGTAGCTTTATAGCATGCGTCATAGCCCTTCTGTTATGCCTAGGTTTTATCGGAGATGCTAGCGCTAACTCAGGACCTTTTATCAGTATCTCCACCAGCAAAGGCAAACCTGGTACAAAAGTTACCTTAGATGGTAAAGGCTTCACACCTAATGCACAGGTAATAATTGCAGCCAACCCGGAAGGAATAATCATCAGCAAGGGGAAGTCCGACCACAAAGGCAATATACACCTGTCTTTACCGATACCTCCTCAGGAAAAGATTCCCAATCTAGAAGGTAGTAATCTTAGAATCTTTGCTGTGGAACCAGTATCAGGCAAGCAATCAAACGAAGTCCAGTTTAACTACCTTGGCAGTGATACTCCTAGCATACTAGCTACAGTAAAGGCTTTTGAATTCAGCATCAAGCTCAAAGTATCAGAAGATGAGGCAAACAAAAACTATACTTTCTGGGCTGTTTATGGGCCACCCAATTCCTCGCAGGTAGCCCACAGACTTACAGATCCAGATGGAGACCTGGTCTATACATTTACAGATGAGGTTGTAGGTAAATCATTACTGATAGTAAAAATAGTGCGTGGTACAGGAGTAAAGACAACCAGCACTGGTGCTGAACCTGGAGATCCCCAGTTAGTTCTACAAGACCTGGGGGTCTTAGAGGTTAATAGGAATATCACATTAGAAATCAACGAAACTTCAGCAAATAAAGAGGTTCCAGAAGTAGAGTCTGCAACAAGCAGAAACCTAGTACCTCAAGGTCTACCGCTTACCGGTGGAGGCGGTATGAGTATATGGGATAGATTCTGCTATATGGAAAGTCATAAGCTACCTGGCGTTAGAAAGTAGAGTCCTTTCTCAGTCTCTCAGGTGGCTTTCGCTGCTGGAATAGATGGGCAGGTACGACTATAACTTGCCTAGCAGCCTCGATCCCCAGTGCAACAGGACCGTTCTCTGTTTCTACCGTTACAGCCTGAGTAATAGAGTTAATTTCCCTCACACTCAGCTTCTTACCAGGCATTATGAGATGATCCTGAAAAAACTTGAGCAAATCGATGTTTTCAGTAGCACTGTCTGAAATACGCTCAACTATTAGCTCTCGACCTACTTCAACATCTGTTAATTTGCGGGAATGGGGAGAAAAGCATGCTCCCGTACCTGGTATGGGGCTACCATGGGGGCACGTAGTTGGCCTCCCAAGCGCTATCCAGAGCTTCTCTTCGGTCTCATCAGTTATCGCATGCTGCCATCTCTCGGCTTCCACATGTGCTCTGTACCAATCCACCCCTAGCATATCAGTTAGCAGCCGCTCAGCCAGATAGTGCCTACGTGCAGTCGTGAGTGCTATCTGCCACCCCTTAGTCGTCAGAGTAATCTGCTTTCCCCTGCCTACCTGTACCAAGCCTTCCTGGCTCATCCTGTGGATCATGCCGGTCACCGATGCCGGAGACACATCTAACCATTCAGCCAGACGAGCGCCGATGAGTGGCTGATTCTCCCTGCGGAGACAATACATAGCCAAGAGGTACTGTTCCATGCTGGCAGTTACATGGGTTGTTTCTGTTGCTTGGGAACTAGCCATCGGCGCCCACCTCCCTGCAATATGGACATATACCCTCTAGGTCGAGCCTGATTTCTAGATCTGACCAACCAATATCTGGGACTTTGAGCGACACTTCGCCATTCTCTAGTATCTGCTGCGGAGCATCCTCCACCCTGCCACAACGCTTACATACCAGATGCGAATGTCCATATGGACGAAGCACGTCATATCTAATACCGCCCTGAGGAGGCCTTACCTCCAACACCTGCCCCAAAGACTTAAGAGCCTCCAAGGTGTTGTACACCGTCGCCAAACTTGTAGTGGGCAGCTTAGCGCTGACCTGCTCGTAGATCTCCTCAGCGCTAGGGTGACTGCCATGCACCAAAGCACTCACAATCTCCAGCCTCTGAGGAGTAACCCGCATACCAGCGTTTCTAAGCAAGTCAACCAGCTCGGATGTCCGCTTGTCCTGTATGGTCATATTTAGAACTATTCCTAATTACTATAGTTTTTTACCTTGGTTATATTATGACATTTAGGACGTCTAAATACAACCTCTAAGGAGCCCTCCTAGAGGGTGGTTAGAAGGCATTAAAGGCTAGATTTACGAGAACAGCAGGTACCCAAGCCTTACTAAAACATAGGAAAGCAACATATACACGGCTATAGCCACAAGGGAGCGCCATTCTATAACGGCTGTTCCGAAGCTAGGTTCAGAAAACAACCCTCTGAAGGGTGCCAATAGGGGGGCTGTTAGGTTGTAGATCAGAGCTGCAAATTGGCTATTAGGATTTGCACCCAACAGCCTCAGTACAAACCTGATGGCTATCAAGCCTTCTATTATCCCAAATACGAAGTACACGACCCTGGCCCATCGATAGGCCAACAGGCTTCTCCTGTCTACCTCAACATATCTTTCCTCGTATATCCTATCTTCGTTCAAACTTCTGGCGTTATCATCATCTATCCGGCTCATTGCTACTCTCTCCCACGAAAAATGCAGAACCTTTGTATAATTTCCTGCATTAAGAGCATGAAATATGCCCGGATGCAATTTACGTTTGAGTGAAACCTTGAGCCTAAATTAGACATTTATATAAGGAATAAGGTTAACTGGTATCTGATCATAATAAGCATTAGCATTATGGAGAGATATGGGTAGTACAGAACATTGGTCTCAACCGACCGAAACTATACCAACTATAAAGCCGAAGGCCAGTTCCCAAAGGCGACAGTCTCGTAATGGCTCGGTCCTAAGGACTTACCTGCCGCTAGTAGGAATATCGGTATTTCTATGTGCTTTCCTACTTCTAGCAGTATCAGTTGGATATTCCTACTACTACCGTAGCAAGATTTACCCAAACGTATATTCTCTTGGCATAAACCTCGGTGGGATGACCCCCGAACAAGCTCGACAGGCGTTGAACGCTAAGGCAATGGAGTACGTTAGGACTCCACTTGTCCTAACTCAAGGAGAGCATACATGGAAGATCACCCCTGCAGAGCTTGGTTTGCAACCGAACGTAGACCCTGCAGTACAGCAAGCATACAAGTACGGCCGCGATGGCAATATTTTCCATCAATTCGCTGAAAGAATCCCTATAGGCAGACGTACTGTAAGGATTCAATATGTGCTCGACAAGAGCAAAATCGATAACTATGTAAACAACAAATTGGCTCCACAAATAGCACGGCCGGCCACCGACTCAAAGCTAACGGTCAGTGGCGATGGTACCATTTTAGCTTCCAAAGAAGTCGATGGACAAAAGCTCAATACTAGCATGGCTATTCAGCAGATATACAGCGCCTTAGTAAACCTGAGGAAGGGCGATATAGCCTTGCCAGTAGTAACGGTCAAAGCCAATATCACCCAATCAACATGGCGAGATCGTCAGAACTTAGTACTAAAGCTGTCCAAACCTGTAACCCTAAGATTTGAGAACCGTAGCTGGACCATAACATCTGATGAAATAGAGCAAGCTATAGTAGCAGAGTCAGGAGCTGAAGGCGTTGTAGGCAAAATAGAACCCTCCAAGTTAATGCCCATATTAGCTAATATCAACAAGGATATAGCCCTGCCACCGGAGCCAGCAAAACTAGAGATAAAGGGCAACCAGGTAGCACTAACACCCGAGCAGCCAGGAAGGAGGGTGGATTATAGCGCTACCCTCAGTGCTATCTATGCAGCTTTACAATCAAGCGGTGAGACCGACTTAGCGACAAAAGAAATAGAACCAATAGTTACAACGAGTGTTCTAGAAAACGCTAGATCACAGCTAGAGAAACTATTAGCATCACCGCTAAAACTCCACTTTAAGGATCAGAGCTGGGAGATTCCAACGAGCACATTAGCTGATTGGACATCTATAGATATCGATAAGGCAAATCGAACTTCTTCTGTGAAGCTAGACCCTAACAAAGTAAACGAGTTTGTAGATAACTTGGCAAGCGAAATTAACCAGAATCCCATAAATGGCGAACTAACTTGGCGCGGGAAGTTAGTAGTGCTAAGAGAGAGCCAGGATGGCCAGGATCTGGATACAGAAAAAACTAAGGACCTGATAGCACAGGCTGCTTTCAGCGATG
This sequence comes from Thermobaculum terrenum ATCC BAA-798, assembly GCF_000025005.1. NCBI lineage: Bacteria > Bacillati > Chloroflexota > Chloroflexia > Thermobaculales (SeqCode) > Thermobaculaceae (SeqCode) > Thermobaculum (SeqCode) > Thermobaculum terrenum. Next base: position 374,830 of record NC_013525.1, on the reverse strand, counting down.
ACAGAGATGTCGACCTTCCTGTAAAGGTAACCAAGCCTAAGATCCCCACTGACAATTTAGCAGCTCTGGGTATTAAGGAATCGATTGGTTGGGGCAGCAGCGAGTTCACAGGCTCGCCCCCCGAAAGGGTTCATAATATACAAACTGCGGCAGGATACTTAAACAATACTGTTGTGGCCCCTGGAGAAACCTTCAGCTTCGAGAAGGCCATAGGAGAGATTAGTGTCGAGAGAGGATACCAGGAAGGACTAACAATAGTTGCAGACCAGACAGTGCCGGGTATAGGCGGTGGTGTATGCCAGGTAAGTACTACCATGTTCCGTGCAGCCTTCTGGGCCGGATTGCCGATAGTTGAAAGGCATCAGCATTCATACCTAGTGCCCTACTATCAGTTAGATGGTGACCCTCCAGGATTTGATGCGGCAGTGTACTTCCCGTACAAGGATCTCAAGTGGAAGAACACTACAGGGCACTATATATTGATCGAAGCCAAATGGACAGATACAAAGTTGACTATAACTCTATATGGTACTGACCCAGGGTATGAGGTGACACGAGGGAAACCAGTAATAACAAACATAGTTCCGCCTCTCCCTGATAAGACTATATATGATCCGACATTACCCCCTGGTACCAAAGAGCAGGTAGACTGGGCGCATGAAGGCATGGACGTAACCATAACCAGAACAGTTACCAAGAATGGTAAGGTCGTACTGCAAGACTCATTCTTTAGCCGCTACAAGCCCTGGGGCAACATATACAGGGTAGGACCACCAAAGAAAGAACCTTCGAAGAAGGAGCCACCGAAGAAGGAGACTAAAAACAAAAATAAAGAGTCAGAAAACAAAGACAAGCAACAAAAGAAAGACGTAAATAATTCTAAAGATTCGACTAAGAAAATAGAGCAAAGATAATGGTAAGTAAGAGGGCAATTGCCCTCTTACTTACACACCCACTGGCACCTTTTTTCTACTGGGTTTCTTCTCACTCTCTTGCTCCGGGGTTACCCTAACGCTAATGGCCGGATTCTCATATTTAATGCTAACCACATGATCGTCATTGAAAGTGATCGTAGTAACCGACGCTCTATCTGGATAAGGTGGCTTACGAATGTTCTCAAAAGTAAGCTCTTTACCCTCAAGTGCTACCCAGGCTATCTTTATAGGATCTGCGTGGCTAACACAAATCACGGTTTCACCCGGATGTCTGCGCACCAGAGTTCTAATGATCCTGAGCATCCTCTTGGCTACATCTTCTATGGTCTCATTTTCCGGGTCTTTGATAGGCTCGTATAGGTTAGCATTCGCACCTATTTGTGACCAGGGTATACCCTGCCAGCTGGTATTGATCTCGGCAAGAAGCTTTGAAATCCTCAATTTGGCATCAGGATGATACTTAGCTATAGCTTTGGCTGTCTGTCTGGCTCTTAGCATTGGGCTGGTATATATGTATTTGACGTCTTCCTTGGAGAGAAATTCAGCAGTAGCTTCGGCTTGCGCCTCCCCCAATTTGCTCAGCCTGAACCTAGGAAGTCTGCCATATACTATTTGATCAGGGTTATGTACATCAGCGTGACGGACCAACAAAATCTTTGTTTCGGGCATAACACTCCTACCTAATGTTTTGCTTTTACAACTACAGATTATAGCCCACTATTCATCGTAGCCTTCCAGTGCATTATCTAAGGACTCTATCCCCACAATCGGTATCATCTCTCTATAGAACGTTTCCTTGCTTATTCCCATACTCCTGGCTTGCTTATACCATTCTCGTATCTTTTGTAATTGCTCCTCGTCTTCTCGGTCGTGATTTGAAATATCATCTACTTGCAAAGTCTAGCCTCCAAAAACTCAATGATGGAACTAAAATTGCTGGTAAAGTGACAAGAGTTGAGCATAATATGCATAGTAGTTGCATAAACTCTCTTGATCACCGATACTTGATCACCAACAAAGGTCCAATGCTATGTTAGATGCCATTGAGTATATTGCAAATCAATCCGCATATACTTACAATTCCTTCCGAAGCTCTCAAATTATTAATCCCGACAGCCTTTCCTTACGTATAGTTATAAAGAAGATTACAGGAGGTGCTGTCGGGCAGAAAATGGCGGAACTATAGGCTATGTCGAATCAGCCCCTAGACGACCAGGCAATCATGGAGCGACTATCTCGTGGTGATTTATCCGCCATGGAGGCTTTGTACGACTGTTACTCAAGAGCTGTCTACTCCATGATATTGAGAATCGTTCAAGATCAACAGGTGGCTGAGGAGCTGACTCAAGAGACTTTCTTCAGAGCTTGGAAGCAAGCCAAAAGCTTCAGTAACGACCGAGGTAAGTGCGCCAGCTGGTTGATGAGTATAGCTCATAACATAGCCATAGATGAGATCAGGAGGTGCAAGGCCCGTCCCAAATCGATTCGCTCTGAAGACTCCTCTAACTACCTAATGAACCTGCCAGATAGCAGCTTAGAGGATCCAGATGAGATAATAATGGGTGGTATAAGGCGAAATATAGTCTTAGAGGCTCTGAGAGAGCTTCCTGAAAACCAGCGCAAAGTTCTTGAGATGTCATATTTCGGGGGGCTTACTCAATCCGAGATAGCTGATAAAGTAGGTGAGCCCTTGGGCACAATCAAGACTAGAATGCGCTTGGCCTTGCAGCATCTTCGCAGAAACCTAATAGAAAAGGGAATCAAGCCTGAACAGCTATAGAACAACGTGAAGATAGAGCATAACAATCACGAGCAGTTATATGAGGTAATCACCGCTTATGTGCTTGGAGCACTTGAGCCCGAGGACATGAGGCTCATGGAGTGTCATCTGCAGTCATGCATGGATTGCACGTCTGTGTTGGATGAGCTACTACCTGTAGCTTCAATACTTGGTATGGCTAGCGAGCAACATTCACCTCCCCCTTCTGTAAAACAGCGCTTGCTGGATCGTATCCGCAGCGAAGAGCGTACGCCTCACGAGCAAGTGATTGCACCAAGGACAGCATCTACTGGCAGCTTCTGGGCGAGATTCTTCCTAGGAAGCAACACTTTGAAGTTCGTAGCTCCAGCAGCACTAGCCGTAGTTATCTTAGCTCTAGGCGTAATAGCTCTTCTGCAAAGGGGGCAAATAAACCAACTCAAGGCAGACGTAGAAGAACAAAGAACCATAGTTGCCCTATTAACATCGCCAAGCACGCAGGTAGCCGAGATGCAGCAAAACTCCATCCACGGCAGGATGATTATGAACCCCAACAATAACAAAGCCTACCTGGTTATACAAGGACTTCCTCCTATACCCGAGGATAAGGACTACCAGATATGGCTGATAAAAGATGGGCATAAACAAAGCGCAGCAGTAGTGCACCCTAACGGCACACTAGCTGTAGTGCTTTCGGCTCCGGAGCCAATTGGCCAGTACTCGGCAATGGGAATAACTCGCGAGCCCAAAGGTGGTAGTCCTCAACCTACATCTAACCCCATCATTGTTAGTAGTCTCAAGGATTAATCTATCCCTAGCAAAATATAGGCAGTTAAGGCTATTATTGCCCTTGAAGGGCACATATTTTGCTGGGTAGGTCACGTTGGGATAAATATCCCACCTGCCAAAACTAAAAACTTTCAGGAGGTCTTATCACCATGCATGAGTTACCACCACTCCCATATGATTACAATGCCCTTGAGCCCTACATAGATGAGCAGACCATGAGGCTCCACCATGATAAGCACCATGGCACCTATGTAAACAATCTCAATCAGGCATTAGAGAAATATCCAGAGCTACAGAACAAGAGTGCCGAGGACTTGCTTAGGGATATAAACAGCATACCCGAGGATATACGTACGGCTGTGCGCAACAATGGTGGTGGTCACGTCAACCATAGTATGTTCTGGGTAATCATGAAGCCGAATGGTGGCGGGGAGCCTTATGGCCCAATAGCAGACGCTATCAAGCAGACCTTTGGGAGCTTCGAGGAGTTCAAGAGGCAGTTCAACGATGCTGGAGCAAAGAGGTTTGGCAGCGGTTGGGTATGGCTTGTACGCACTCCAGACGGTCAGCTACAGGTAATCAGCACTGCTAACCAGGATAGCCCACTTATGGAAGGTCTTTATCCCATAATGGGCAACGACGTTTGGGAGCACGCTTACTACCTCAAGTATCAAAACCGCAGAGCAGAGTATCTGGAAGCTTGGTGGAACGTCGTCAATTGGGACGAGATCAACCGCCGCTTTGAGCAGTCCAGCAAGTAAATCCTCAGCGTCAACCAGCAAACTATAGATAGGATCCGCGCGATCCTATCTATAGTTTTTATTTGCGTCCTAGATCTTCGGGTAAGTAGAGAGCTTGTATTTTCTCGATCCATGGAGGGAGAGTTGTGAGTATTGCCATCCATCACGTACAGATAGCTATTCCAAAAGGGGGTGAGGACAAGGCTAGAGAGTTCTATAGCCAGATTCTTCTCCTTACAGAAGTCCCTAAGCCTCCAACACTAGCATCCAGAGGTGGAATATGGTTCTCTACGGGAAACCTAGAACTGCACCTGGGGATAGATCCTAACTTCTCACCATCTACAAAGGCACATGTAGCGTTTTTGGTAGACGATCTTGATGGCATTAAACACAGACTGTTACAGTACGGAGTAAAGGTTATAGATGACCATCTGCTGCCTGGCTTCCACCGCTTCTATACAGAAGATCCCTTTGGAAATCGTATAGAGATACTCCAGGTCCAAGAGGAGAAAGCATGAGTACAGACCAAGGAGATCTGAAGCTATTATCCAAGGCTCGTGGTACTCTGATAGCTGCAGCCTGCGGGGATGCTCTTGGGGGACCACTAGAGTTAATGGGTAAAAACGAGATCCGTAGAAACCTAGGGCAGGTAAGAGACTTCATAGGCGGAGGATGGCTCTCGCTTAGCCCAGGAGAGGTTACTGACGATACCCAGATGATGCTGGAGGTTGCTCGCAGCATAGCCACGTTAGGAAGGGTAGACCCGCAGGATATCACAACTCGCTTAGTCGAATGGATGAACTCCAACCCAAAGGATATTGACCACACCGTTTTTGAGTCACTCAGCTTGATCCGAGATGGCACACCTATCTATGAAGCTAGTAAGCTGGTGATTGAACGAGAGGGCTTTATGAATGGCAGCAGAGGAAACGGGTGCCTTATACCATGTGTGCCTATAGCTCTGCTCCTTTACAAACGAGAGCAAGCGCTCGTGAAGCAAACACGTAGTGTAGCTTCCATTACCCACGCTAACCCAGTATGTCAATGGGCGGCTGTAGCGCTAAACATGATGATATCCGAATTACTTAGAGGAAGGTTCGAGCAAGTAGTTGTTCGAGTAGCCGACAAAGTTCCACAGCCTGAAATCAGTGAGATGTTGCGCAGTATAGAGAAGAAGAGCGAAGATGATCTAGATAACTCCGGAGACGTGCTGGCGACTCTCGAGAGCGCTATTTGGGCATTCGGAAATACCAGCAGCCTGGAAGATGCTATCATAAAGGCAGCCAATCTGGGGGGAGATGCGGATACCAGAGCAGCCGTTACAGGAGCGCTTGCTGGCGCTCACTATGGAATAGAATCCATACCTCAAAGATGGCTAGAAAGGCTGGAACCAGCGCAAGAGCTAATAGTCCTTGCAGAACAGATAGTGCGGACAAGCAGGTAAAGATGAGCACGCCCAAGGAAGCCAAGTCTTTCAAGGAGATCGTCTGGAAGATTGTATCCTCGATTCCCAAGGGCAAGGTAATGACCTATGGACAGATAGCAGCACTAGCAGGCTACCCAGGATCAGCTCAGGTTGTAGGATGGATCCTCCACTATACTCCTCCTGAGCTAAATATCCCTTGCCAGCGGGTGGTCAACAGGTTCGGAGGACTGGCAGCAGGCTACGGATGGGGAGGAGTATATAGTCACAAGAAAGATCTGGAGAAAGATGGTGTAGAAGTTAGAGAGGACTTCACTGTTGATCTTCAGAAGTATCAATGGTTCCCTCCACAAGAGTTAGTAGACGAGTGGCTAAGTTTCAAGCTCGAGCGATTGAGCCAGGATAGCTAGTTTATTTAGTGAGGCAGAAATCATGAAGTTAGGAATAGTATTTAGTCCTGCTAGTAACTGGCAGGAGATCTTCCAGGCGGCACTCTTAGCAGACAAGTTAGGGCTAGATTCAGTCGGCTTCTGGGACCATTATCACTCCATGAAACCTGAATGGGGATACGTCTGTGGATGGGCTTCCTATGGAGCAATAGCCTGTGCTACTGAGAGGGTCAAACTAGTACCTATGGTTATCTGTAACCTTAACTACGCGCTAGGTGTTATGGCTAAAGAGACATCTATGTTAGCCTTGATTAGCGACGGTAGGTTCGAGCTTGGTATAGGGGCAGGGGATTATCCTGAGGAATATGCTGCTTGGAATCTTCCTTATCCGGATGCGGAGTTTCGCATTGCATTACTAAGAGAGAACATGCTTGCTTTGAGGGAGGTTTGGCAGGGCAAGCAAGTTACGTTTAATGGACAAAAAGTGAAGCTGCAGGATGCTACCTGTGCCCCTCCTCCTTCAAAGCCACCCAGGATCATAGTAGGTGCCGGTAAATCCAAGAAGCTGATACGCTCAGCACTGGAATACGCAGACGAAATCAATATCTATGCGGACCAAGAGCTTGTGAGATATACAAAGCGAGTAATATCCAACTCTAACAAGCCCATAGGTCTTTCTGTCTACCTACACTTTGATTGGGATCAATGGCCCCAGGATATCTCCCAAGAGATAGCTAAATGGAAGCAAGTTGGTATAGACCGACTGTTTATAAACGTCGGCTATGAGTGGCCACTACAAGAAAAGGTCAGAGAAATAGCAAGCGCAATTATAGACTGACTACATCAAGCCTGACATAATAGCCTCAAGTGCCTCTTTAGGTGGGCGCAGATCCTCCTCTTGAAGCTCAGCTAAGGGCTTCTCGGGCAGCCGCATAACTTCTGGGAAGGAAGGTCTATCTTCGTTGAAATATATCAGCCCAGTTATAAATTCCCTGTTTGCCTGGGCTTCCTCCAATAGCCTCAAAGCTTCAACTTTGTTAGTAGGATCATAATCTCTATCCAGCTTACGTAGCTGGATTACAGAGCCATCATGCAACTCGACCTCTTTCACCGTGCCAGGGTCATAGTCCACAACTATCTCTTCATACTTTGGCACAAACCCTATCTCATGCAGAGGCTCCTCATTAGCCTTGCCATATGGGTAACTCTTAGTACTGTCCTCGGCATTATTAAAGGTCACGCAGGGGCTTATAATATCTATCACAGCGGTACCCTTGAAGCTCATAGCAGCCTTTAACAGTTGACGGACCTGCTTAGCGTCACCGGCAAACGATCTGGCGACAAAACCACATCCAGCTATTATTGCCTCCATACATAGATCCATAGGAGGAAGCTCATTAATACCTGCGTGCTTCAGTTTCTGTCCTATATCCGCTGTCGCCGAGAACTGCCCCTTGGTCAAACCATAGACGCCGTTGTTTTCTATTATGTAGACCAGTGGGATATTACGACGAACCATGTGCTTGAAATGCCCTATACCTATGCTACCGGTATCACCATCACCGCTCACTCCTATAGCTAGCAACTTCCTGTTAGCTAAAGTAGCCCCTGTAGCCACCGCCGGCATACGCCCATGTATGGCATTGAAACCGTGAGATCTACCTAAGAAGTAGGCTGGCGATTTGCTCGAGCAACCTATACCACTCAGCTTGATTATCTGCTCAGGCTTCAGCGAGAGCTCAAAAGCTGCTGTCATGATCTGGCTGGATATCGAATCATGCCCACAACCTGCGCAAAGTGTAGAGACTCCCCCCCTGTAATCAGTCCTCTCCAAGCCTATCCTGTTTACTTTTCTTCCGGGAGAGCTGCCAGGCTTAGTTATGGTTTCCATGTTCTAGCACTCCTTTTCCAATAGGGCATTCGCTATATAGTTAGCGGTCATAGGCAGGCCATCGCAGTAAGCTATGGAGATTACCTTATCTGCTACTTCTGGGAATTCCATACGTATGAGGTTAACCATCTGCCCATCATGGTTAAGCTCGATAACATATGTTCTATCATGTTTCCTTATGAATTCGCGAAGGGTTTCCTCTAGTGGCAAAGCCCTTATGCGTAGGTAGTCAGTACTCAATCCTTTCTCTGCAAGCAGATCAATAGCCTCCATCACAGGATGGTGTACTGATCCAAAGCTGACTATACCTACACTCGAATCAGCCCATGACTCTATTACTGGCTTAGGGACTAACTTGCGAGCCGTCTCATGCTTACGCCTTAACCTCTCCATGTTCCTTCGCCAGTCATCCGGTCTCTCGCTATACTGAGCGTACTCATTATGACCAGAACCTCTAGTAAAGTAGGCAGCAAGTGGATGATCAGTCCCTGGCAAAGTTCTATAGGGAATTCCGTCTCCATCTACGTCTCTGTAACGCGCGAATTCTCCTATGCGTTGCAGGTCCTCTGCAGAGAGCACCTTGCCTCTATCCATAGGTTCAGATGGATATTCAAAAGGATCACTCATCCAAAGGTTCATACCAAGGTCGAGATCGCTGAGCACAAACACTGGCGTCTGCAAGCGTTCGGCCAGATCAAAAGCTTTGTAGCCAAACTCAAAGCACTCGGCTACAGTTCCAGGGATCAGGCAGACATGTCTCGTATCTCCATGTCCAAGGAAGTAGACCTTCAGCACATCTCCCTGCGAAACTCGCGTTGGCAGACCGGTACTGGGACCTATTCTCTGTATATCCCAGATAACCCCAGGTATCTCAGCAAAGAAGCCTAATCCCGCAAACTCCGTCATCAGCGAGATTCCGGGTCCGGAGGTAGAAGTCATAGCCCTGGCACCGGCCCAGCCAGCTCCTAAAACTATCCCTAAAGCCGCCATCTCATCTTCGGCCTGTACGACGGCATATGTATGGTTACCATCTTTGTCCGTGCGTAACTTAGGGAGATAAGACTGTAGTGCTTCTATCAAGCTAGTAGAAGGAGTTATAGGATACCAGGCTGCGACAGTTACTCCCCCAAATATAGCTCCTAGAGCAGCAGCGCTGTTCCCATCTATAAGTATCTTACCCCTTGTAGCTTCCATCCTTTCCACTCTGTATGGGTCTTTCTTGGTTATGTTCTCTTTGACCCAATCAGCAGCGGAGACTATCACCTGGAAGTTCTGATCAACAACTTTCTCCTTGCCGCGAAATTGCTGAGAGAGAGCCGCTCTAATCTCTTGCCTATCAATACCCAGGAGCTCTGCTAAAGCTCCTACGTACACCATGCTTGCAAATTTCTCTCTCAGCTTCGGATCAGCCCCAGTAGCTTCCACAAAAGGCTTTACTGGGACAGAATAATATACTATGTCATCCCGAACCAAAGGCAGCTTGGACTCTGCAGGGTATATGCAGACCCCTCCTGGTGGCAGAGCCTGTATGTCCTCAGCAGCGGTCTGCGGGTTAAATGCTACGAGTATCTCTGCTCGTTCCTTCCTGGCTATGTAACCATCCTTATTGACCCTAATGGTGTACCAGGTAGGCAACCCCGATATATTTGAAGGAAAAAGATTCTTACCATTGACCGGAATCCCCATCCGAAACAGGGCTCTGATCAGCGTCAGGTTAGATGTCTGACTTCCGGAGCCGTTGACCGTCGCTGCCACTATGGAAAAGTCGTTGATCACCTCAGGCGTTTTACCCACAGGTATAGCTTTTATGTCTTCAGCCAGGCTCATGACATACCCTCTCGATTAGTTATTCCCCTCGTACCAACAGTCTGTATAATTTTATTATGTTTATTAGGCTACTATCATATGACGAGCTCTAGGCTTATAGTACCACTCATTGACGTCCTGTAAAGGGTATGATTTGCAATAGATCTCATATGGCTAGCTTTTTGCTGTAATCAGGTATTGACACAGGATGCCTATAGCGCTATCCTGCAAGCCGGCTTGCACTTAGGTAGGGTGATATGTGGGGGAAGAACGATAAACTGTATGGTTTGAATGCTGGGTTAGTAGCCGAGCTATATCTCAGATACTTAGCCGACCCATCATCTGTAGATCCTTCGACTAGAGCGTACTTCGACAGGGTAGGTAATCCATTCCCAGAAGAGCTTGAGGAGTTAGTAACCCAAGCAGAGCTGCCCACTGAGATAGACGTACTCAAGATAGTAGGCGCAGCCAGGTTAGCCAGGCTAACCAGAGAGTACGGACACATGGCTGCACAATTAGACCCATTGGGCACTCCACCCCCGGGAGACCCTGAGCTCGAACTTGATACCCATGGTTTGACCGAGGCTGATCTTGAGAAACTACCTGCATCGGTAGTTGGGGGACCACTTGCCCAAACGAGCAGGAATGCCCTCGAGGCTTATCGAAAGCTCAGGGATATATATTGTGGATCCATAGGCTATGACTTCGACCAGGTACAAGACTCAAAAGAGCGTGACTGGCTGCGTGATATGGTTGAAAGCCGCAGGTTTGCGATTGGTGACGACCCGGAGTTCGATCGCAAGCTCTTGGAGAGATTATCAGAGGTAGAAACCTTCGAAAGGTTCCTCCATAGGTATTTCCCAGGGCAGAAATGGTTCTCCATAGAGGGACTGGATATGCTCATACCGATGTTGGATGAGATTATATCCAGAGCCGCGGAATCAGGCGTGAGAGAGGTCGTCATCGGAATAGCCCACAGGGGAAGGCTAAACGTCATGGCTCACATCCTGGAGCAACCCTATGAAAAGATCATCGCCGAGTTCAAGCACGGGCTTGAGCACACGAAGGGAACTTCTAATACGGATGTAGGTGTCGATAGCTGGACAGGTGATGTGAAATATCATCTGGGTGCTACCCTTAATTTGAAGACCAACCTGGGTTGCACTATCCCTATAACGCTGGTTCCAAATCCTAGCCACCTGGAGCATGTAAATCCGGTGGTCGAGGGTAGGGCACGAGCTGCCCAGGAAGATAGGAGCCTTCCTGGACCACCTCGTCAGGATGAGCGCGCATCGCTAGCTATACTCATTCACGGAGATGCAGCATTTCCTGGACAAGGAATAGTTGCAGAAACTCTCAACTTATCGCGTCTTCCAGGCTATCGGACCGGAGGCACAATCCATATCATAGCCAATAATCAGCTAGGTTTTACCACAGAGCCTTCGGAAGGTAGATCCACAACTTACGCTGGAGACCTTGCCAAGGGTTTTGAGATCCCTACCGTACACGTCAATGCAGATGATCCTCATGCTTGCATCTTAACCGCCAGACTCGCAGAAACATATAGGGAAACCTTCCGTAAAGATTTTATGATAGACCTAATCGGTTATAGACGTTACGGACACAACGAGAGCGATGAGCCTAGCTTTACTCAACCCCTGATGTACGAGAAGATAAGGAAACACCCTACAGTCAGGGAGATATTCGCTCAAAAGCTAATACAGAGGGGAATAGTATCTACTGAAGAAGTACAAGCCTTCGTCAGCAAAGTTGAGGGGAAGCTTCGCAGGGCTATGCAGGCAGAGGTCGAGGATGGTAGGAGTCCTGAGTCGGAGATGGAGCTCCTAGAACCGGAGAAGGATCACTTCTTGCAGGAGACAAAAGTATCTAGAGAGTTAATCGCCGAGATAAATGAATCCCTGCTAAGCTTACCCGAAGGTTTTGAAGTACATCCCAAGCTCTGGCGCACCCTTGCAAGAAGAAGAGATGCTCTTGAGAGAGGTGAGATAGATTGGGGGCACGCAGAGACCTTAGCATTCGCAACGATACTTATGAACGGTACTCCCATTCGTATCAGCGGGCAAGATACAGAGAGGGGCACATTTAGCCAACGACATATGGTTTTGCATGATGTGAAAACTGGGCAAAGATATATCCCGCTGCAAGCAATACCTCAAGCCAGGGCATCTTTTGCTATTTACAATAGCCCACTATCCGAGAACGCTGTACTAGGTTTTGAGTACGGATACTCGACCCACGCACCCGAAACTTTGGTTCTCTGGGAAGCCCAATACGGGGACTTTGTGAACGGCGCCCAGGTGATGATCGATCAGTTTATTGTGTCCGGGCAAGCCAAATGGAGGCAGAAGTCCGGGCTAGTGTTGCTATTGCCGCATGGTTATGAAGGGCAAGGCCCTGAGCACTCCAGTGCTAGGATCGAGAGGTTCCTACAGCTCGCAGCTAACGACAACATCAGGATCGTATACCCAAGTAACGCAGCCCAGTATTTTCACTTACTCAGGCGCCAGGCGGCCAGTCTCAAGTCGTCCCCAAAGCCTCTTGTGGTATTTACACCCAAGAGTCTGCTTAGGCATCCACTTGCCATGGCATCCGTTGAGGATCTTGTAGATGGCAGATTCCAAAAAGTTATAGATGACCCACGTTCAGATGATATAGCCCCTAGGGTTAATCGCATAATCCTCTGTAGTGGCAAGATCTATGTCGATCTAGTATCGAGCAAAGAATACAGAGAGGCTAATCACGTAGCTATAGCAAGGGTTGAGGAGCTGTATCCTTTCCCGGCAAGGGAGATCTTGCAGGTAGTATCTAGATACTCAGCAGCCAAGGAAGTAGTATGGGTCCAAGAGGAACCACGCAACATGGGTGCCTGGAACTACATAGCCTTAAGGCTTAGAAAGATACTCGATCCCGACATCAACTTGGGTTACATAGGTAGGCCTGACAGGGCTAGCCCTGCAGAGGGATCTGTAACTTTGCACAACGTACAGCAAAGCAGAATTATTAAGGCGGCTTTCGGAGAAGCTCCAGATATATCTATTAGTGGAATAAGGGAGACCGTAAGACATGGCAGTTGAGATCAGAGTGCCTGATCTTGGAGAATCCGTAGTCGATGTTACAGTTCTAAAGTGGCATAAACAACCAGGAGACAGCGTAGAAGAAGGGGATGTAGTCGTTGAGCTTGAAACAGACAAGGCCAACGTAGAGGTTCCAGCTCCTTCGAGCGGATTCCTGGAGAGTATCTCTATACAGGAAGGAGAATCTGCCTCCGTAGGTGATCTGCTTGGAACAATCACGGAAACCCCTTCACAGGCCAGGGAACCATCACAACCTGAGGCTCCTCAAGAGAGGGAAGCAGTCAGCCCTCAGGCTGCGCATCATACAGAGGTACAACCCAAGGCAACACCTTCTGTACGCAGACTGGCCGAAGAGTTAGGTATAGACATCTCAAAGATAGAGGGATCTGGAGCGGGCGGCAGAATCACACGGGAAGATGTGCTAGCTATGAGGCAAGCTCCGTCCGGAGCGCAACAGGCGGAATCAAGTAAAACTGTAGAAGCTCAGCCCATTAAGGAAACCACCCCTGCCCCCTCAGAAGCCCCTGCAAGGGAGCTATCAGAGCTGGAGAGACGAGAGCGCATGTCTACTCGTCGTAGAGTTATAGCCCGTCGATTGGTAGAAGCTCAGCATACAGCCGCTATGCTTACTACCTTCAACGAATGTGATATGAGCAACGTTATCGAGATACGCCGAAGGCTGGGTCCCAGGTTTCAGGAAAAGTATGGCGTCAAGCTCGGCTTCATGTCGTTCTTCACGAAAGCAGTAGTTGCCGCTCTCAAGGAGTTCCCTTATCTCAACGCTGAGATAGATGGCGAAGACATAATTCTGAAATACCACTACGATATAGGCATAGCCGTTGGCGCCAAAGAAGGATTAGTGGTGCCTGTGATTAGAAACGCAGACCGCAAGAGCTTCGCAGAGATAGAAAAGGAGATAGATGAGCTTGCTACCAAGGTAAGAAATAACACTATATCTTTGGAAGAGGTACGTGGAGGAACCTTCACTATAACCAACGGAGGTATTTATGGTTCCCTGCTATCAACCCCCATACTAAATCCTCCACAAGTAGGTATCCTCGGAATGCACGCAATCAAGGAAAGGCCGGTTGTGGTGGAAGGACAAGTAGTGGTTCGGCCTATGATGTACCTAGCTCTTACTTATGATCACAGGATAGTAGATGGAAGTGATGCGGTGCGCTTCCTCGTGCGTATCAAGGAGCTAATAGAAGACCCTACTTCTCTCATGCTCGAGAGCTAGGATAATAAGTCTACGGTATAATTATATCCCAAGCATATCCTTCATCAGGCGTATGGGCAGGTAGCTTGATAAGCTGGCCATACGCTTTTTGTTTATTACGTAAAAGCCAGCCACTTGCACCCGATACCAATGTGGCTCTAGAATATGCGCTACTGCCAACCCAAGCTATGATATCCTGAAACTTAGCACACACTGCCTACAGGAGGTGATCGCCGACATCATGGCAGATCAACAACCAGATCCCTTCTATCGAATAAGTATAGTATCTGTAAGGCCACAGATAGATTGCGGTAGATTCCCTATAAAACGCATAGTTGGCGACAGACTAAGGGTAACTGCTGACATCATAAAAGAGGGCCATGATACCCTTGGAGCCGAGGTTAGATACCGGCGACAGGGCTCAGAAGAATGGGAATCTGTCCCCATGTCGTACTCTTACGATGACGACGAATGGTCAGCGGAAATCCCTATCGAATTCATAGGGATGCTGGAGTATACGGTAGCCGCATGGACAGAAGTCTTCATAAGTTGGACTCATGAGCTGAGCCGAAAGGTTGCGGCCGGCAGGGATGTGAGCTCGGAGCTCCTTGAAGGACTTGAGCTAATACGCCAGGCAGAGGCTAGAGCTGTGGGAGAACCCAAGGTGCTGCTGGCAGGATACATCAACAGGTTGCAGGAAGCTTCAACTCAGAGGGAGAAAGTAGATCTAGCTCTTACGCCGGAGCTTGCACAACTTGTATCATCACACGAAGCTAGAGAAGATCTCACTCTGTACAATAAGTGGCTCAGGGTTATAGTCGATAGAGAAAAGGCCAGGTTCGGGGCATGGTACGAGATGTTTCCCAGGTCCCAAACAGACGATCCTCACAAGCACGGGACCTTTAGAACTGCCATGAAGAGGCTAGAGGCTATCAAGGATATGGGGTTCGATGTGCTCTACCTTCCTCCCATACACCCCATTGGTTTTACTAACCGTAAAGGGCGTAATAACGCTCTAGTGGCCCAACCTGGTGACCCTGGTAGTCCATGGGCTATAGGGAATCAATACGGCGGACATGATGCTGTAAATCCCGAACTGGGCACAATCGAAGACTTTGATGCTTTTGTAAGAGAAGCCCAAAATCTAGGAATAGAGGTAGCGCTTGATCTGGCGATACAGTGTTCTCCAGATCATCCATATGTGAGGGAACACCCGGAATGGTTTCGCAAGAGGCCGGATGGCACTATAAAGTACGCCGAAAATCCTCCCAAGAAGTATGAAGATATAGTTGCTCTCGATATGTGGTGCGAAGATTTCCTTAGCCTATGGAACGAACTCAAGCGTGTGGTACTTTTCTGGATCGAGCACGGCATACGCATCTTCAGGGTAGATAACCCCCATACCAAGCCGGTAGCCTTCTGGGAATGGCTTATATCCGAGATAAAAAGAGAACATCCAGACGTGATATTCCTCTCGGAAGCATTTACCAGACCTAAGAAGCTTCAGCTACTAGCTAAGATAGGGTTCTCCCAGTCATACACCTATTTCACATGGCGCAATAGTAGGTGGGAGATAGAGCAGTTCATGCATGAGCTGCTACATACTGAACAGGTGGAGTTCCTAAGGCCCAACTTCTTCGCTAATACACCTGACATTCTCACAGAATACCTGCAGAAAGGAGGCAGACCGGCATTCAAGATAAGACTGGCCTTGGCCGCAACGCTGTCTCCTACCTATGGTATCTACAGCGGCTTCGAGCTTATAGAGAACGTGCCCTTACATCCAGGCAGCGAAGAGTACCTAAACTCTGAGAAATACGAGATCAGAGTCAGGGATTGGAACGCTCCAGGGAACATAATCCCATACATAAAGACGATAAACCAAGCTAGAAAACAGAACCGTGCACTACAGCTATACACTAATCTAACGTTTCACTACCCTGACAACCCAAACATCATTGCTTACAGCAAGATAAGTGAGGACGGCAGCAACCGTATCCTGGTGATAGCTAACCTTGATCCATTTAACTGGCATGAATGCACGGTACATCTCAATGGTGAAGCTCTTCACATCGCACCTTGGGATACTTATACTGTGCACGATCTAATCACTGATGCCTACTACCAATGGCACGGCACGGCTAATTACGTTCGTCTAGATCCAAACTATGAACCAGTACATCTCTTTAGGATAGAGTGATGAGCTATGAGCAACTTGAATGATGATCCAACTTGGTACAAAGATGCCATTATCTATGAAGTAGGTGTCCGATGCTTTTTTGATTCAAATAACGATGGCAGTGGAGATATACCAGGACTGACTGCCAAGCTTGACTACATCGAGTCTCTAGGTGTTACAGCCATATGGCTGCTTCCCTTTTACGCCTCTCCCCTCAAGGATGGAGGCTATGACATTTCCGACTACAGATCTCTTCACCCAGACTTTGGAACTATCGAAGATTTTAAGGTCTTCTTAGACGAAGCCCATAGGCGTGGTATTAGAGTAATTACTGAGCTTGTACTGAACCATACCTCAGACCAACACCAATGGTTCAGAGAGGCCCGCAGCAATCCTAACTCTCCTTACAGGGACTACTACGTATGGAGCGATACGGACGATAAATATAAAGACGCTCGCATAATATTTATAGATACCGAGCGATCTAACTGGACTTGGGATCAGGAAGCAGGCAAATACTACTGGCATAGGTTCTTCAGCCATCAGCCTGACCTCAATTACGACAACCCAAAGGTACAACAAGAGATCCTTGACATAGTAGGTTATTGGCTCGACATG
Source organism: Thermobaculum terrenum ATCC BAA-798 (assembly GCF_000025005.1). Taxonomy (NCBI): domain Bacteria; kingdom Bacillati; phylum Chloroflexota; class Chloroflexia; order Thermobaculales (SeqCode); family Thermobaculaceae (SeqCode); genus Thermobaculum (SeqCode); species Thermobaculum terrenum. The sequence continues at coordinate 357,987 of NC_013525.1, read as the reverse complement.
GGAGTAGACGGATTAAGGTTAGATGCCGTCCCCTACCTGTACGAAAGAGAAGGTACCAACTGCGAGAATCTGCCGGAGACACATGAATTCCTCAAGAAACTGCGTAAATTCGTAGATGATAACTGGCCTAATAGAATGCTCCTTGCTGAAGCCAACCAATGGCCAGAGGACGTAGTAGCTTACTTTGGAAATGGCGATGAATGCCATATGGCTTATCACTTCCCGATAATGCCCAGAATGTACATGGCCTTACGCAGGGAGGACCGACATCCGATCACGGAGATACTAAGACGCACTCCCCCCATACCAGAGACATGTCAGTGGGCACTATTCTTGCGTAACCATGATGAGTTGACTCTTGAAATGGTTACCGATGAAGAACGGGATTACATGTATCACGAGTATGCGAAAGACCCCAGGATGCGTCTTAACCTTGGGATAAGGCGTAGGCTGGCACCTCTACTGGACAACAGCGAGAGAAGAATACAACTGATGCACCTGCTTCTCTTTACCCTGCCTGGAACGCCTATCATCTACTACGGAGATGAGATAGGTATGGGGGATAACGTGTATCTGGGAGACAGGGACGGTGTACGTACTCCCATGCAATGGAGCGGAGATCGCAATGCCGGATTTTCAAGAGCTAATCCGCAGGCACTATACCTGCCTCCAATAAGGGATCCGGTATTTACTTATGAAGCTGTTAACGTAGAAGCTCAGGAGCAGGTGCCAACTTCACTCCTGAATTGGATGAAGAGAACAATACAGATAAGGAAAAAGTACCCGGTATTTGGGAGGGGATCCATACGCTTCCTGCAACCATCCAATAGAGCTGTGCTTGCCTATATAAGGCAGTATCAAGATACTACCATCCTCTGTGCGTGTAATCTCTCAAGGTTTTGCCAGGCAGCAGAACTCGACCTGAGCGACTTCAAGGGATTATATCCAGTCGAACTGTATGGGAAGACCGTATTTCCACAGATAGGAGAGCTGCCATACCTGCTTACATTCGGACCACACGTGTTCTATTGGTTCGAGCTAAAACCACAGGAGCAGTTACCGTGAACAACAAGCTATATATAAGCAACAAGTATAACAACCTTGTTGAAGCCTTGCATGATGCACTTGAAAGAGCATCGCTTGATCTACAACTACCTGCCTATCTTGAATCCAATAGATGGTTTGGTGCCCATACAAGGCATCTCCAGTCTGCCAGGTTCGAGCGATGGGTAGAGGTTCCAAATTCAGGCGGAGCATGCCTGTGCGTTGTCACCGCAATAGATGCAAGCAACAACCTTACTGATTATCTACTATATCTGCGGCCTGCTGAGCCAGAAGAAGAGCAGACGGAGATCGCCGATGGCATGCAGTTCGAAGATGCTAGGCAAGCCCTGTTACGGCTATTGACAGATGATCAAAGCTTATCGGGATTCAGGCTGGACGCCGTAGCAGAAGTGGTAACTACCCCAAGGTGCGAAGGTGAGGGCAGGACGCTGCAAGGAGAACAGAGTAATACCTCTGTAATACTAGATGAGTCTTGCATTATGAAGCTGTATCGTAAATTGGAGCAGGGTAGAAACCCAGAAATAGAGCTTGGCAGATATCTCAGCAACTTGCGCTTCGATAAGACCCCCTCACTGCTGGCGTTCCTCAAGCTATCTTCATCGGATGGTTACGACGTGGATGCATTAGTGCTCCACGAATACGTACCCAACCAGGGAGATTGCTGGTCCTGGGCACTGCAAAAAGCCAGACTCTTTCTCGAAAATGTTGAACAAGATTCTGAAGCCGGAGCATGGCTAGATCAGGAAACAGAAACTCTACAAGGTGCTAGCAACATAGGAAGCACATTAGCTGAATTCCATTCCCTGCTAGCCAGGGCTGATATAGAAGGGCTACAACCTGAACAAGCATCTCAACAAGATTTCGATAACTGGGTTGAGTCGGTACAAAATGAAGCTAACAATGCGCTGGAAGCCCTCAACCGCGTTCAATACCCAGACGAATCACTCAAGAACCTGGTTGCAGAAGCAACCTCTCTGCAGCCAGATCCTCCAAGTCAACTCGGCTTAAAGACAAGGATTCATGGGGACTTACACCTAGGACAGCTACTAGTTGGTAAAGACAGGTTCCTGATCATAGATCTGGAAGGAGAACCAGCAAAGCCGTTATTCGAGAGGAATTCACTCGAGAGTCCCCTTGTAGATGTGGCTGGCATGCTCAGATCCTGGAACTACGTAGCTATGTCGTTGTCCAAACAGTATCCTGAGAAGAAAACACTTCTTTCCATATGGGAGAATCTAGTAAGCAACCAATTTTTGAGATCTTACATTGATGCTGCCGACTCATCAGACACCAAGTTCCTCCCACAGGATGACCAAAGCACCAGACAACTACTCGATTTATTCAAACTCCGCAAAGCTCTATACGAACTCAGGTATGAACTTGACTACAGACCAGACTGGGTAGACATACCTGCAGTATCTATCAAGAACTTGCTGGAGAGTAATCTGAGGTGAATTTTACATTCTGTCCGGGAAAGCCGTATCCATTAGGAGCAACATGGGACGGAAGCGGGGTGAACTTTGCCCTGTTCTCTCCTGGTGCTGAGAAAGTAGAGCTATGTATTTTCAATAATCCTTTCGAGGAGAAAGAGAGCGTTAGGATTCCGGTAACCAATAAAACCAACTATATATGGCATGTATATCTGCCGGAAGCAAGGCCCGGACTGTTATACGGTTACAGGGTTTATGGGCCCTATGACCCTGCTAGAGGGTTAAGATTCAACCATAACAAGTTACTCATAGATCCCTATGCCAAGGCCATAGCAGGAGATATAAAGTGGTCCGATGATGTCTTTGGATATAGGATTACGGGCCATGACGACCAGGACCTGATAGCCTCTGAAACAGATAGCTCACCTTACGTACCTAAGTCGGTAGTTGTGGATACAAGCTTTACTTGGGGAGACGACAAAAGGCCCAACATTCCCTGGAAAGATACGATCATCTATGAGCTCCACGTGAAAGGCTTCACGCAGCTACACCCTGGCCTGCCAGAAAATCTCAGAGGTACGTACGCTGGGCTAGCTCACCACGAGATTATAAAGTACCTGAAAGATCTTGGTGTCACCGCAGTGGAGCTACTTCCAGTACATCACTTCGTGCGCGATAGGTACCTTGTTGAAAAAGGACTAACTAATTACTGGGGATACAACACGATCGGTTTCTTCGCCCCAGATTCAGCATATAGCTCTTCAGGCTTTATGGGGCAACAAGTGCATGAGTTCAAAACTATGGTTCGGAAGCTCCACAAGGCAGGCATAGAGGTGATATTAGATGTCGTATATAACCACACAGGAGAAGGTAACCATTTTGGACCCACTTTGTCCTTCAAAGGGATGGCTAACGATCGCTACTATAGGTTATCTCCTGACTCCCCACGTTTCTACATAGACTACACCGGTACAGGTAATACGTTAGATACAACCGAGCCATACTCTCTAAGGCTAATTATGGATAGCCTTAGATATTGGATCCAGGAAATGCATGTCGATGGCTTTAGATTTGACCTGGCAGCCACCTTGGGAAGAGAAGCTCATCACTTCGATAAGTTTGGATCATTCTTAGATATCATCAGCCAAGACCCAGTTATATCTCAGGTAAAACTCATAGCGGAGCCGTGGGACCTGGGAGAAGGTGGCTATCAATTAGGAAACTTCCCAGAAGGATGGGCTGAATGGAACGATAGATACAGAGATAACATCCGTCGCTTCTGGAGAGGAGATCCAGGTCAAGTCAGAGAGCTCGGTTGGCGTCTATCTGGAAGCAGCGATATATTCGCCTCAGGGGGAAGAGGTCCCAATGCTAGCATCAACTATGTTACCTCCCATGATGGCTTCACCATGCGGGACCTGGTCAGTTACAACTCCAAACATAACGAGGCCAACGGTGAAGGTAACAAAGATGGTACTGATAACAATCTTAGTTGGAATTGTGGCTTTGAGGGAGAAACAGACAATCAGGCAGTATTGTCACTTCGAAGAAGGCAGATTCGTAATTTCCTGACTACCCTGCTTGTTTCCCAAGGCACGCCCATGATCCTCCATGGGGATGAGGTTGGTAGAACTCAGAGGGGAAACAACAATGCTTACTGTCAGGATAATGAAACCACCTGGCAACCTTGGGATCTAGAGGAATGGCAGCGAGAACTCCTGGAGTGGACTAAACAGGTCATAGCTTTCAGAAAAGCTCATCCCGTGTTACGCAGAGGCGAATACTATAAAGGCCAGATTATAGAAGGCTATGGCACCAAGGACCTTACATGGCTAAGGCCAGATGGCAGGGAAATGACTGAAGAGGACTGGTTGAACCAAGAAATAAGAGCCTTTGGTATGCTCCTGTCGGGAGCGTCAGCTCTAGAATGTGTTGACGATAACATCCTGGTGATATTCAATGCGAGCAAGAGGAATATCACCTTTTACCTGCCACAACCCCCATCGGGACTTAGATGGCAGCTGGTCTTGGATACTAGCAACCCTAGATATCAGGAGACCCTAAATCGCAGAGTTGCTAAGAACTACAGGTTAGCTCCCACGTCTATGGCAATTTTTAAGTATCCTATTCAAAGCCCGAGAACAGAATCATAAGCGAGGGTTGACGGAACGGAGGTGCGCAATATGCAAATAGAAGGCGCATGCAGGATAGAGGATCTCATAAATGGCACGTGTTATGATCCACACTCCATACTTGGAATGCACCCGGTCGAGAGGAACGGTAGGAGATGCATAGAGCTGAGAGTCTGGGTACCGGGAGCCATAAAAGTATCAGCCCTCGATTACAAAACAAACGAAGAGATACTACCCCTTGAAAGGGTACATGAAGCCGGCTTCTTCATTGGTACTTTTCCTACCAGGACAGAGGTCTTCCCCTATAGACTACGCATTTCAACAGCACATCACACTTGGGTGCAAGAGGACCCATACCGCTTTCTGCCGACTATAGGAGAGCTAGATCTATACTACATAGGAGAAGGTACCCACAGAAAGCTGTACGAGGTACTGGGAGCCCATCTTAGAGAGATAGATGGAGTCAAGGGTGTCTCTTTTGCAGTGTGGGCACCAAATGCTCGTGGCGTCAGTGTTATAGGGGATTTCAACGGTTGGGATAAACGCAGATACCCAATGAGAGTGCTTGGGTCATCAGGCGTCTGGGAGATCTTTCTCCCAGGAGTCCAGGTTGGAGAGAAATACAAGTACGCTATAAATGGCGCCGATGGCATAGAGAGGGAAAAGGCTGATCCACTGGCATTCTACAGCGAGTTAAGGCCAAGGACAGCATCCATCATATATGACTTGAGCGGTTACAAATGGAAAGACAGAGAATGGATGCTAAGACGCCTTGAAAACAATCCATACAAAAAGCCCATGAACATTTACGAGGTTCACCTCGGCTCATGGAAGCGTCATCCGGATGGCTCATGGCTCTCTTATAGAGAGCTTGCAGATGAACTGGTACCCTATGTCAAAAGAATGGGATTCAACTACGTGGAGTTTATGCCCCTACTGGAACATCCCTATGACGGATCATGGGGTTACCAGGTAACTGGATTCTATTCGGCAACTAGCAGGTTTGGTACACCTGATGATCTCAGATATCTAATTGACAGATGTCACCAGGCAGGCATAGGTGTGATCATAGACTGGGTACCTGCACACTTTGCAGTAGACGAACATGGCCTTTGTAGATTCGACGGAACTTATCTGTACGAACATGAGGATATCAGGCGGAGATTCCAACCTGACTGGGGGACTTTTTCTTTCAATTATGGGAGAAACGAAGTTCGTAACTTTCTAACAGCTAGCGCCCTATTCTGGGTCAAGGAATTTCACGTCGATGGCCTCCGAGTTGATGGCGTAAGCTCTATGCTTTACCTCGATTACAGCAGAGGTCCTGGGGAATGGACGCCCAATAAGTATGGTGGTAGAGAGAATTTAGAAGCCATAGATTTCTTACGTGAAATGAACTCTCTCGTATATGCGGAAGGCGAAGGAGCCATCACCATAGCAGAAGAATCTACAGCCTGGCCAGGTGTATCTAGACCCGTTTACCTGGGGGGGCTGGGCTTTGGCTTCAAGTGGAATATGGGATGGATGCATGATACTCTAGAGTACTTTCGTAAGGATCCCATATATCGTAAATATCATCATAACGATTTGACTTTCTCTATGGTGTACGCATACAACGAGAACTTTATTCTCTCCCTTAGTCACGACGAGGTCGTTCATGGCAAGGGTTCCTTAGTCAACAAGATGCCTGGTGATGAGTGGCAGCAGTTCGCTAATCTTAGACTACTCTTTGCCTACCAATGGGCCCACCCCGGTAAGAAGCTCATATTCATGGGAGACGAGTTCGGGCAGAGATCTGAATGGAATCATGACTGGCAGCTGGATTGGTGGGTACTGCAGTTCGGCTATCACCAGGGAGTGCAAAGATTGCTGCAGGACTTAAACAGATTATATTTGCACGAACCAGCACTATATAGACTCGACCATGATCCCAAGGGTTTTACCTGGCTCGATTACTCCGACTGGGAGAACTCGGTGATATCTTTTGCACGATGGTCTGGCGATGGTAACAATCACATAGTATGTGCTTTCAACTTTACACCCGTGCCTAGATATAACTACAGGATCCCAGCACCTCATCTAGGTAAGTACCGAGAAGTGCTGAATACGGATGCCCAAATTTATGGTGGTAGTGGGATAGGGAATATGGGTGAAGTAAGCTCAGAGGTGGTCATGCATAATGGGCACCCTTATTCCGTAGCTATAACACTTCCGCCCTTGGGGGCAGTCTTCTTTAAGCCCATGTAACCGGAGGAGTCGAACTATGGCTAAGGACATAGTTCTAGCGATCGATAACAGCTCAGAAACGCTAACCCAAATATGTGAGGCGGCAGGACGAGCAGGTATAAATCTCGAAGGTGGATGCTGCTTTTTCTGTGAGGGACAAGGTGTATTTCATGCCCTCGTAGAAGATATAGAAGGTTTTAAGAGGGTGATAAAAGAGGCCGGATTTAAGATTCGGGAGGAAAGAGATGTACTGCTGATAGACATAGAAGATCGCCCAGGAGCCCTTGGAGAAGTGTTAAGAGAGCTAATAGAAGCAGGCTTAAAAGTCGACCTGTTGTACCTTGCCACTAGGACCAGAGTTGCTATAGGTACCAATGATCATGCTAGGGCTACAGCTACCTTACTTGGTATCTAGAAAATCTTCGTATCTAGCTCCAACCACGTTACTTATCGACTTTACACCGTTCTTATCCAACCATTCTAGAAGCCCCAGGTTAGTCCTCGCTGCTACTGCAAGCCCCTCACTGCGGATAGCAGTCACTACCTGTACGGCCGTAGCTCCGGCAAGGATCTTCTCCAACGCAGTGTGAGCATCCTTGACTCCCCCCACGCCAATTATGTCTATACTCCCCTTGGTTTGGGAATATATATATGCCACCTTGGATGTGGACATATGCCTGAACACTTCGTCATCCCCACTGAGCCCACCTGGCTGTAGTCTCCACCCCTCTCCATATCTAGCCTTGACATCTCCCAACGCCACAGTATTGGTTGCTACCACCCCAGCAAGCCCTAACTGTAATACTACATCCAGGATTTCATCCACTTCCTGGTAAGAGAGTTCCGGCGCTATTTTGATAAATAAAGGTTTTCTAGCTCCATAACTGTCCATGACATCTAGCACTGACTGAGCTATAGATAGTAGAGCCTCCTTTCGCTGGAGTGACCGGAGACCTGGAGTGTTAGGGGATGAGACATTAATTACGAAGTAGGAGCCGTAAGGATACAGCTTCCTAGCAACTTCAGCATAGGCTAATGGAGCCCTGTCCTCGGGATCATCTTTATTCTTCCCTATACTTATACCCACTGGTATGTTGTCGGATTTATATGACTCCAAATTAGCCGCAACCGCATCAGCTCCAGGGTTATTGAATCCTAGTCTGTTTATCACCACACCAGAGCTAAGTACAAACTGCCTGGGCCTAGGATTGCCTGGTTGCGGTCTAGGAGTTACGGTGCCCACCTCAACGCTTGCGAAACCGAGCGCATATAGAGCTCTTATTGATATACCAGATTTATCCCAGCCTGCCCCCACTATTAAGGGGTTTTCGAGTTGCACACCAGCCAAGCTAACTTTTAGCCTTGGATCTACTACACGTCTACCCTTCCAGGCCAAGATCTCAAGGAACTCGGGCCCCAAAGGCACTTGTTCCACGGTATGTAGACCGTGCCTTACCCTTTCGTGCCAAGTTTCGGAGTCCAGTCTATCTAGCAAGGGTAGTACTAAGTGCTTATATATACCAGTAGCCAATGCTAATCCTTAAGAGAAGTTTTCCTGTATTTATATAAGTATACTGTTATTCTCCTGGCCCTAGCCTCTTAGCTGCGTGTGTTCTCAGCCTCAAAGCCTGGAGCCGTATGAAACCTCCAGCATCGGCCTGGTTATACACTTCATCCTCTTCGAAAGTAACAGTCTTGTGATCGTATAGAGAAGCATCCGATTTTCTGCCCGTCACGTAAGCATTACCCTTGTATAGCTTAAGTCTGGCAACACCACTAACTCGCTGCTGAATATCATCCATGAACTTCTGTAGGGCGATCCTTTCTGGAGCATACCAGAAGCCGTTATACACCATCTCAGCGTACTGAGGTATGAGTTGATCCCTGAGGTGCATCACCTCCCTGTCAAGAGTTATAGACTCGACAGCTCGATGAGCAATGTGTAGCAATGTTCCCCCAGGAGTCTCATAACATCCCCTAGACTTCATACCAACGAATCTGTTCTCGACGATATCCACTCTGCCTACGCCATGCTTACCAGCTATCTGATTGAGACACTGTAGTAACTCTAGCGGCCCCATCCTCTGGCCGTTCACTGCTACAGGATTACCTGCTTCGAATTCAATCTCTATCTCCTCAGGAACATCCGGGGCGTCTTCAGGATCGCGTGTAAGTCGCCACATACCCTTTGGCGGTGCTACCCATGGATCCTCCAGTACACCACCTTCATAGCTTATATGAAACAGATTAGCATCTATAGAGTAAGGCCTCTCCGGAGTAACCGGAACCGGAATACCCTTTTCCTTGGCGTAATTGATTAGATCGGTCCTGCCTTTAAAACTCCACTCCCTCCATGGAGCAATGACTTTTATATCAGGCTGCAGGGCGTATGCTGTAAGTTCGAATCTTACCTGATCATTACCCTTACCAGTTGCACCATGGGCTATTGCATCGGCTCCTTCTTCTCGAGCAATTCTTACTAGTTCTCTAGCTATAAGAGGTCTGGCTATCGATGTACCCATTAGATATTGGTTCTCGTAGACGGCTGCCGCTCTTATGACAGGGAAAACGAAGTCTCTGACGAACTCTTCGCGTAGATCCAGCGCATAGGCCTTAGAAGCACCAGTGGCCAGAGCCTTCTGTTTGGCCTCTTCTACCTCTTCTCCCTGCCCAACATCAGCGGTAAAAGCAATTACTTCTGCTCCGTAGTTCTCTTTTATCCACGCAAGTATGACGGAAGTATCTAGCCCTCCAGAATATGCCAGTACTACTTTCTTGATCTTCTCCATAAGCCACCCTTTAAGCTAATTTTGATCTGTGATACTAAGCACTTGCTTTATGACACTTGGGATATGATCCATAGGTAGATGTTCAAGTATCAGAGAAAGATCAAACCTCTGTGTTCTCAAGAACTCTAAGTAAGGTTGCTGCCTGAAAACTCCAGCACCAAATTCAGGAGTCTCCACCTCAGCGCCCTTAGCCGATACATCCTTCAGGTGAGCAAGTACAAAACTACTTTCAAACCTGAAAAGGAAGCCCTGTGTAAGCCTTTCATGCACCGGTAGCAGATAGCTCGAGATATAGTTATAAGGGTCTAGTACCAATTGAAGGTTATCGCCATCGTAACGTCTATTTAGAGCCTCTATCTGGCAAAAGTTATATAGCACATTATTCACATAGCCCTCGAGAGCCAAAACTACGTTGTTTTCTTTAGCCACAGGCACAAGCTCATCCAAAACATCCAACAGCATATTCCAAGCTTGTTCGGTCTTATTGAGTTGAGTAGGCAACCAGTCACTCTCTGGATTACAACTACCGGTCTCCGTAGCAACTACATACGTACCGAGACCAGGAGCAGCTTCGATACACCTCTTTAGGAAATCAATATTCTCTCGCCTTCTCCCATCATCCGGAGCTACAAGGTTGCGATAGGCCCCGATAGCAGCAACCGATAGTTCCGAGTTCTTGAAATAGCTCAGAGCTGAAGCATAGCCAGAGTCGCTGGCCAAAGCACTTGTGAGCAAAGGACCTGATAGCTGTACGTATTTGAGGCCGTAACTGACAAAGTCCTCTACTAACTTACTCCAGTCCTCAGGTTGATAGTCCCAAGTAAAGGCTCCAAATTGAGGCCACTCAGGCAGCCCCACCTCTGGAAACCACTTACGAGCGAAAGTCGCATCTCTCTGAACTATTGGAGGAGGCGAAGCTGGAGTTTCAAGCACTAGCCATCCGTCGAAACCTATCTCACGCAAGGCCTTTGATGATTCTGCAAAATCTACAAAACCATGCCCAGGATGGCAATCACCAGTACCAGCGAGGCAGTCCTTTATATGCACCTGAGATACCAAGGAGCCCAGAGTTCGGATCTCAGTAGCAGTATCAAGTCCTCTCCAGACTACGTTGGCCAGATCAAAGTAACAACCAAAGCCAGCAGGCGATCCTACTGCCGAAGCCATCTCCTTTATTCTCTGGGCTGGGAGGGTACCCTCATAGCACAACTTTATCCCAAAAGCTTCAGCCTCAGGGCACAGTTCCCGAAAGGCTTCTACTGCTCTCTCAAAGTCTCCCTGAGTTATAATTTCCCCTTTACCAAAGAAAGGTACAAGTATAATACTCGCGCCTAGCTCTCTGGCCCAACCAATAGCTGCTTTTATATCTTCCTTAGCCTGAGAAACAACGTCCTGATCAGAACTGCTAACTCCTCCGTAGTTATGTTCTCCAAGGACTAGAGAAGATACCTCTACCCCAGTAGCTTCAGACGCGTTCTTGATCTGCACAAGCTGACCATTATCAGACCTTAGATGTTCTCTATGAAGGTTGATTTCTACTCCGTGGAAGCCCAGGGATTTTGCAAGAGTGAACATTTCGCCAGGAGTTTTGCCCGGCAATAGATAGTCCATTGCTCCCAGTTTCAATTCTCCACCTCCTCCAGACGCACAGGCTTCCCTGAGCTCTCAGCTGACTTGCAAGCCGCAAGCACCATCTGCAAAGAGAGCAAATTATGAGAAGCTGAGTTATAGGGCTCTCGATCCTCTCTCACAGAGGAGAGAAGTTCAGCCATACTTCCTGCAAAACCATCTGGAAACCATTGCCCTTCGAGTTCGTATTTATGATAGCTACCGTCTTTTTCGAGCTCGACGTAGTCACTCCCTAAAACACTCCCTCTAATAGTGCCTTCCTGACCATGAATCCAGAAATAATGACCTTCTTGAGAGGTCTGTGAACAGCCAATACCACGTATGAAGGCACTGTAGCCATCTGGATACTCAAAGTCGATCCACATACCCCAAGGGGTAAGGCTATCCTGTGGTTGGACTGGAGTCCTGTACTCTCGAGCTCTGACCAAATTGGGAACCTTTCCCTCCATCCAACACCTAGTTATATCAACCCAATGGATGGAATAGTCATATATGGCAAAATGCTTGATTAGATCAAAATTCGTACCTGTGACCCAAGAGTAATTTATGTCGTATAGGTGAGTAACCGACAGTACATCGCCGATAACGCCTTTTTGGATTAGAAGGGTAGCCACCCTCCATGGAGGTGCCCACCTGCCATTCTGATTGACAGCTAGCTTTAGTCTTTTGTGCTCCGCCTTACTAACTAGCTGTTTTGCCTCACTTAGAGTAAGTGCAAGAGGCTTTTGCGAGAGCACGTGCTTACCAGCATCAAGGGCTTTATTTATCAGCTCGAACCTCTCAGCAGGATGAGTGGCGATATCTACTACCTCTATAGCTGGATCTGCAAGCAGGTCTTCCAAGCTGTTGTATACCCTCTCTACACCAAAAGTCTCGATCACACCTTCCGTAGCCTGCGGCAATACGTCGTATACTCCAACTACTCGCAACCCATACTTCTTGTAAGCTGGTAGATGAGCATTCTTGACTATGCCGCCACAGCCAATAATGCCGATTCCAGGGCTGTAATCCGCAGGGAAGCTCGGTTTGTAATCCACCTGGAATTCTTCAGGAACACCACCCATATCTCTCCTCCTATGTTTTGACAGCTAGCTTCTGACAAAGTTCTGGGCCGTCAGTACCTCCTCGAACACCTCAATAAGGGCATCTATGGCTTGTTGATCAATTACGATGGGAGGCAGAAAACGTATAGTCGTAGCGCCCGCAGGCAGAGCTATAAAGCCCCTTTCTTGTAGCAGTCTAAGGTACTTTGTGGGCCTATCCTTGAGCTCCACCCCTATCATCAGCCCTAGGCCCCTAACCTCGCGTACTACAGGAGAGTTCATAGATCTGAGCCTATCTATCAAATAGGCGCCCATATTAGCAGCATTGGACAAAAGATCTCCTCTATCAATCTCTTCTAGCACTACCAAAGCAACCGCACAGGCCAATGGATTGCCTCCGAAGGTGTTACCATGAGTGCCTGCAGGTAACCTGGAAGCTACATCTCTGGAGGTTATGGTAAGCCCCATTGGAAACCCATTGGCCACTGCCTTAGAAAGGCACAGTATGTCAGGGACTATGTCATAATGTTCAAAAGCAAAGTACTTGCCTGTCCTGAAGCCAGTCTGTACCTCATCTAAGATCAATAGTGCACCGAATTTGCGTGTGGCAGCCCTCACGCCTGCAAGGTATTCTTTGGGGGCAGGATAAATACCGGATTCCCCCTGCACAGGCTCTAATATAACCGCAGCCACGTCTTCGGAGAGGCTTCTCTCCAAGGCTTCCAAATCTGCATACGGTACATGCTCGAAGTCGGGTACCAAAGGCATGTAAGGTTCTCGATACTTCTTGTCAGCTGTAGCGCTAAGAGCACCATATGTTCTGCCATGATAACCGCGTTTTGTAGCTATAATCCTGCTCCTACCTGTAGCGGCCCGAGCAAATTTTATGGCTGCCTCCACGGATTCGGTGCCTGAGTTACAGAAGAAAACTTTGTCAAGGCCTTCCGGGAGCTTCTCTGAAAGCTTCTGCAGATACTTTGCTCTCACATCGTTGTAAAAGCTCTGATGACATGAGATCAGAGTGGAAGCCTGCTGAGATATAGCGTTTGTGATAGCAGGATGAGAATGTCCGAGAATGTTGACCCCGTAGTTTGATGCAAAATCATAATACCTATTACCTTCTGAATCCCATAGGTAATAGCCTTCACCCCTTACCAAGGCTATATCTCTCTTGGCATACATGGGAACCAGGGTTTCATTCTCTATCTGCTGGATATCCATATCGGTACTCCCCTTAGCCTATTACTGTTCCAATACCTGACAGCGCCTTCTGGATAGGAGCATCTACACGACCATCTGCGAATATAACTTGTCCTATACCTCTCTTCAAAGCCTCGCCTGCTGCAAGCACCTTCTTCTTTGCTCTACCTTCTGCAACCTGCATGGCCTCTTCTATCTCATCAGGCCCCACTCTTGTTATGAGGGAGTTTTCATCCTCCAAATTCCTGAGCAAACCGGGTGTGTCGGAGAAAATTAGAAACTTGTCAGCATGCAATGCGGCTGCTATCTCCATGGCCAGCTTATCGCCGTCAACGTTTATTGCTTCACCTTCGTGAGATATGGCTGGCGGAGTAAGCACGGGAAGATATCCATTGTCGAGCAGCAGGTTTATGAGCCTAGTATCTATCTGCTGAATACTACCAGCATAATCCCCTCTTAGCACCTTCGGCTTACCATCTTCAATAACCCTTATCTGGTCTTTGCGCCTACCTTTGGCTATCCCTCCGTCCAGGGCACTAAGCCCGACCGCGTTTACACCAAGTCTTTGGAGCTTTTCAACTATGGTCTTGTTCACCTTTCCGCAATAGACCATCATGAAAATCTCCATGGTACGCCGGTCGGTAAATCTGCTAACTTGCCCAGTACTTGAGGTCACTATACGAGGGGGATGCCCCAGCTGCTCGGAGACCTGATTGAGCTCGTAATTAGCTCCATGGACTATGACCATTTTGTCTTGGATATTGGGGACATCCTCCAGGATCTTGTCTACGTTTATCCCCTTGCTACCACCGATCTTGATAACCAGCATTGCTATAATTCTCCGTTCACTTAGATGGGGTGCAGTCCTGGAAATTCTAGAGCTGTGGTTTCTGGAAACCCAAACCTAACGTTGAAGGCTTGTACAGCCTGACCAGCAGCTCCCTTCATCAGATTATCGATAGCCGACATCACTACAACTCGCCCATTATCGGGATCAAGCTCAAAGCCCACATCACAGTAGTTGCTACCAGTCAGGATCTTAGGCTCGGGATAGCGGTACACACCACTACTCTCCTTGACTATCCTCATGAAAGGTTCGCCTGCATAGGCTTTTCTATAGATCCTCCACAGCTCACGCTCATCCATCTCTTTATTCAGGAAAACATGGGCCGTGGATAAGATTCCCCTGACAGCCTCGATAGCTGTAGCGGAGAAGCTAATCTTTGGCTTGCCGTGGAAAGATAGCTCCTGCACTATCTCAGCCGTATGCCTATGGCCCGTGGGTTTAAAGGACCTCATAGCACCACTACGCTCTGGGTGATGCGAGGACAGTGATACCCCACCGCCAGCTCCGGAGGATCCGGTCTTCCCCTCTATCACTACAGGCTTATCCAAGTCCACTACTCCTGCTTGAAAGAGGGGATAGAGCCCAAGTATAGCCGCCGTAGAGAGGCACCCACCACTGGATATATAATTGGAATTCTTAATCTCTTCCCTATGCAGCTCAGGCATGCCATACACAAACTTCCCAAGTAGCTCTGGATGGGTATGGTCATGCCCATACCATTTTGGATAATCCTCCGGGTTACGCAACCTGAAGTCGGCGCTAAGATCTATTATCACTGGTGCTAGTTCCATCCAGTGGTCTATCTTCTCCATAGCAGTCCCGTGTGGTAATGCCAGGAAAAGGACATCACATTTCTCAAGCTCACTGGAGCTAACGAACTTCAGGTCAGTGCGCTTTCTCAGATTTGGATGTACTTTGTATACGAACTTTCCGGCGTTGGATTCTGACGTTACCTGAGCCACTTCCACCTCGGGGTGATCTAAGAGTAACCTAAGCAGCTCACCTCCCCCGTATCCGGAAGCTCCTACTATAGAGACTTTAAGCATTTCTACCCCCTATGTGTTCTCATAGTCGTTAGGAAGCAACAGGCTCTACGGTAGACTTATGGGCTTTAGATACTAGGTAGGAAATTATTTCTCCCGGGATATCACGGTCGGTGGTTTCTATCAGACCGTGAAACTCGGCCCCCACGTTGATCTCTATAACCTTATAGCCCTCGGGGGTCTCGATTATATCTACGCCCGCTATCTCAGCTCCCACTGCATTGGCAGCCCGCAGAGCTAAATCCTCGATCTCGGGTGTTATTGGGCAGGGAGCGGATATACCTCCTCTGGCAGTATTGGTGATCCAATGATCAGACTGCCTGTAAGAAGCAGCTATCACAGAGTCTCCTATCACAAATGCTCTAATATCTCTGCCGGGCTTTTGGACATACTCCTGGATATAGAAGATGGAGTGATGATAGGATCCCAGGATCTCCTTATGCTCCAACACGGCTTCAGCGGCGTCCCTATCATTTATCTTCGCCAACAGTCTGCCCCATGAACCAGTATTGGGTTTGAGAACCACTGGATATCCCAGCCTCTCAATAGCCTCTATAGCTGACTCTGGGGTGTAAGCCAACATAGTACGCAGCGTGGGAACACCGTGCTCGATAAGAGCCATGTTGGTCAAAAACTTGTTGTCGCATGTGATCGTGGCCTTGTAGCTGTTGACAGTTGGAATACCCCAACTCTCAAGGATCCTTAGAGTATACTCAGCCCTGCTGTGAACCAGGCCGCGATCCAGGACTATATCTACCTCAGGGAAATCCTTCTTCCCCAGGTCAAAAATCAAGTCCCGGTCATCTATTCTAACTATGTCAACACCTAGTCTTTCAGCAGCTTTAAAAATAAGCTTTTCTTCAATTCTTATCCTCGACAGCAATACCCCGATCTTCACTTTGCTCACGCCTCTTCAAGATATTTCAATGCTTTTACAAGTATATCTATAGATTTTTCATACTCGGATATATAAATATGCTCCTCCGGTGTATGATCTAACGAGGAGTCCCCTGGGCCATAAGCTATAGCCGGGCATCGCCACTCCGGCGCCACGACATTCATATCAGAGGTCCCAGTTTTAACCTTGAACCTTGGGGTCACTCCAACACTCCTCAAGGATTGCATGAAAGCTCTTACCAGAGGAGTATTTTTATCTGCCTTAAACGCAGGATCACCGTATAGAATGGATATCTTACCTTTCCCTGCAAAGTCCCTCAATCTCTGCCCCAGATCATCTGGAGAATATGCCAAGGGCAATCTAAAGTTGATATCCATTTCTACGGTTGAAATAAACCCGTCACTATAAGTATTGATCGAGCGCAACGATGGTGACAGCTGATCGAATACCCTCTTCTCCTGATTAAGCTCTCTACAAAACTCAACTACATGATTCCAAAAGTCCAGTGCCTCCTCCGCTGCTGACCTTTCAGGACCTGCGCTGTGGCTCATGGACTTGTTGAGCACATAATGTACATGCATGGATCCCTTGTATCCTAAAACGATACTATCCCATCCACTAGGTTCACCAATAATCAGGTACTCAGGCAGGTGGTTCTTTACAAGGTAACGCGCTCCTCGAGAGTCTCCTTCTTCGCCCACAGCACCCACGACCTTCAGAGTAGCATTAACACCATCCTGGCGCTTGGCCTGAATAGCAGCACAAACAAATGCTGCCATCGGGCCCTTAGCATCCACTGCACCTCTTCCATACAGCTTGCCATCTTCTTCTCTGACGGGTATCTTGCCTGGTACCGTATCTATATGTCCTAACAACATAATTTCTGGTTGGCCTCTACCGACAATGCCTATAAAGTTACCTGCTTCATCTTTATAAGCTTCAAGCCCTTCGGATCTGAACAGATCAACCAAAAAACTGGAGACCTGATCTTCAGAACCCGTAGGGCTGTAAAGCTCGAGCATTTCTCTTAGAATATCTAGCTGCCAGCTCATGGAGGAGCCCCCTCCCCACGAGCTATTACATAGTCGACTATATAAGCTGGTATGTTCACACCAGTCGGTTGTATGCTGTTACGAAACTCCATAGTGTAGTTCACTTCCAGCACCTTGAGTCCCTCAGGACTTTCTACGAGATCTATAGCCACGACCCCTCCACCGACCGCCTTGGCAGCAGCTACTGAGATCTCGTTTATCTCGTCAGTAACTGGACAATTAGATGCCTGACCACCACGAGCTGTATTAGTTATCCAATGATCTGAATACCTATATATCGCAGCTATAGTCTTGTCCCCTACCACAAACGCTCTGATATCCCTACCAGGTTTCTCAACATATTCCTGTATGTAGAAGATTGAGTGGTGGTACGACCCGAGTATCTCCTTATGTTCAAGCAAGGCCTCTGCTGCATATCGATCATTTACCAATGAGATAAGTCTTCCCCAGGATCCTATTAGGGGCTTAAGTACGACCGGGTAACCTATACTCTCTATCGCCTTTAGTGCAGATTCGGGCGTGAAGGCAATAAGAGTCCTTGGAGTGGGCACACCACAACGAGCAAGAGCAGCAGAGGTCTCAAGCTTGTTACCACATATAGTAGCCACTTCGTAGGTGTTAACTGTGGGAATACCCCAATCGTTGAATAATCTGAGAGCGCTGACTGCTCTAGAGTGGTTGATAGCCCTTTCGAGAATCACATCATATCCATTGATCGGGCTCTCGATGTCAAGCACGAGCTCGGGATCATAGATCCTTTCCACATCGATCCCTCGAGCATCAAACTCCTCAAATATTAGTTTCTCCTCAGCCCGTACTCGAGACAGTAAAACTCCTACCTTCAAACCTAACCCTTCCCAAAACTTTCTTGATGTTGGGGAAGCAGAAAAATACCTGCTCCCCCACACGGATTCCGACTTTTAGCGAAACTTACTCTCCCCAGTCTTCCTCTTCTTCAGGAGCCAACTCGAGGACAATTGGGTTTGTATCACGTACTTCGAGCTCTGCTCCGCAGTCAGGACACTGAACTATCTCGCCCTTCTCAACATCAGCAAGAGCTATCTCAGCCTCACATTCGGGACAAGTGCCTGTTTGGGTCGCTGCCATTTCTCTCATACCTCCGTTTTTTCTAGGATAGTAAATTTTGCCAGGTTTCCATCAAATGCGAGTACTTTTTATCGACATTTACCTTGGATGCAGATATGCTTTCTTTTAATTTGCTTAACCCAAGGTTACCACTTGCACCTATGTGGGTACGCTTCTTGAGGCTTTCTTCTGGATCGGCCCCCTCAAGCTTGTCCAGATTCGTGCCTACATATCTATAGGCATCCCTGAAAGGCATACCCTGCTGTACTAGCTCATAGGCCTTATCAGTGGCAAAAAGCTCAGGAGTACAGGCAGCTAGCAGCTTATCTTTGTTAGGGCTAAGGTTACTTATTGTAAGCTCAGCAACCTTAAGGGAATCTAACGCTAGCTGGATAGCCTCCATAAAGGGCTTCTTGGTCTCCTGATAGTCTTTGTTATAGCCTGAAGGGAGCCCGCTTAACACAGACATCATCTGTTGTTGATAACCAAGGGCCATATTTGCCTTTGCTCTTATAAGCTCCATCATGCTTAGATTCTTCTTCTGAGGCATGATAGAGCTACCTGTAACAAAGCTGTCTGATATAGTGAAGAAACCATATTCCGCAGTGGTAAAGAGCAGTATATCTTGGGCAAGCTTGCTAAGATCCAGCATTATCTGGCTTATAGCCTGTACAACCAGCGCTTCAAACTTCCCTCTAGCGTTTTGTGCATAGAGCACGTTGTTCTGGACCTTAGCAAACCCCAACTTATCAGCTACATATTGTCGATCTATAGGTAAGGGGACGCCGTAAGATGCAGCAGACCCTAGGGGTGACTGATCGTTAAGCTCATAGGCAGTCTCAAGTAGCTTGAGGTCATCTAGCAAAGCTTCAGCGAAGGCACCGGCCCATGTCCCTACGCTACTGAGCATAGCTCTCTGCATGTGAGTGTAGCCAGGCATTGGGACATGCTCGTGCTTAGAGGCAAACTCCACTAAAGATTCAGCACACTGCAACAGCGCAGATTCCAACTCAAGGATCTTGGCCTTGGCATAGAGCCTAAGATCCACGAGAACTTGATCGTTGCGGGAGCGGGCGGTATGGATCTTCTTGCCCACATCGCCGTACTCCCGCACTAAAAAGTTCTCTATCTTAGTATGTATATCCTCATCGGCAGGGGTCATGAAGAACTGCCCCTGCCGATAGAGATCCAAGATCCTGCCAAGACCTTGTTTGAGCGTCTGCAGCTCATCATCGGTTAGTATGCCTATCCGATTGAGCATCTCTGCATGAGCTATCGAGCCATAGACATCCACCTCGACGAGCTCATTGTCGAAGGCAAGATCGTGACCTATCTCGAAGCGCTCGATAGTTTCATCCAGCTTGTAGCCCTTGTCCCAGAGCTTACTCACTAGCAGCTCCTACTTTCTTGCTCTCCTTTTCCCTTCTAGCTAGCAGCTCGAACGGCAGACCCCAGATCTGGGCTGTTGGACCACAGAGCTGCTGGTTGAAGCTAGCGCTGGAGATAGATCTGACATCCGGGAAGAACAAGCCGGTATCGGACTTGCGCTTCAGGATATCAATGTTGCCCTTGTAGAGTTGCACGGTATATTCACCATTGACCACGCTCTGAGTCTCCGCTATAAATGCATCCAGCGCCTTCTTCAACGGGTGGAACCACTCACCGTGATAAACCTTGTAGGCCCACTGAGCATCCACTATCTTCTTGAACTGGATCTCGTCCTTAGTCAACGTAAACTGCTCAAGATCGCGATGGATCGTTAGTATTATGGTAGCAGCTGGAGCCTCATAGATCTCTCTGGACTTGAGGTCCATTATGCCGTCTTCAAACATATCGATCTTACCTATACCGTGCTTACCACCGATAACGTTGAGCTGATCGATTATATCCTCAAGCGGCATCTTTTGGCCGTTGAGAGCTACCGGGATACCAGCCTCGAATTCAATGGTGAAGGTGTAGGGATCATCTGGAGCCTTCTGAGGTGGTGTGTACCAAAGCCAGATGTTATCAGGTAACTCGGTCTCGAGGGTTATTCCACCGCTAGCAATGGAGCGGCACCACATAGTCTTATCATCACCACCCACGATGATCTCGGTTACAGGCACTCCGTAGTGCTCACAAAGCTCCATCTCCTCTGTTCGGGTGAGGTCGAAGTCCCTCACGGGCACTATTATTCCCAGCTGGGGAGCAAAGTACTTGAAGACTTTATGCATCCTGTACTGGTCATTGCCCTTGCCACTTGAACCCTCGGCGAGAGCATCACAGCCTAGCTCTACAGCCTTCTGAGCCACCTTAGCGGCTATAAGCTGCCTGGTCATGGAGGTAGATACTGGATAACCGTTATAGCTAGAGTTGGCTCTGATAGCCTTGGTCAACCACTCATTAGTGAACTCTGATTTGGCGTCTATGAGCAGCGGCTCCACTCCAAGTACCTCGGCCTTCTTGAAGCTCTGTTCTACCTCGTCCTGACCCTGTCCTACATCCACAGTTATAGGTATAATTTCCTCGGCACCATATTTCTCCCTGAGGAGTACCAGGCAGAGGGCCGAGTCCAAACCACCCGAATAAGCCAGAGCCACTTTGCGGTACTTGGGGACCTCTACAGCCTGTATCTTCTCAAGCGGTGAAAGAGCCATAACACAAACCTCCCTAATAAAATATTTTTCCCAATAAAAAAGCTCTCGTCCCTAATCAGCATTAGGGACGAGAGCTTTTTTATTCGCTCCCGCGGTGCCACCCTAGTTGCCACATTTAACGCCTGTGGCCACTCTTGGTTGTTTCTTGCCTGGTAACCAACCAGTAGGTCCTACTTGCGCCAAAGCGCTTTCTTCGGACCACCGCTCAGATGCGCGTTCCGCCCTGGATTACCGTACTGGGCTTCCACCATCCCCAGCTCGCTATCGGCAGAGCCAGAACGTACTACTCATCCTCATCGCGGGCAAGTATCTGGCTGTAAGTATAGGAAAGCGCATTTGGACATGTCAACCTTTTAGCAGGAAATTTCTCCCATTCAGCAGTTCGCTACAGGTTACAGTAAAATTATCTGGCATGAATACTACGAGAAAGATAACGGAACGCAGACTCAACAGAATGATCCAGGTTCTGAAGAGAAGGCAACCTGATCTAACTGTAGTCCTCGAGAACGTTCATGATCCACACAACGTGAGCGCAGTCTTACGCAGCTGTGATGCTGTGGGAGTACTAGCAGTGCACCTGGTATACACCATAGAGGAGTTTCCAGACCTCAGCAAGAACGTTTCTGGCAGCGCTCTAAAGTGGCTAGAGATTATAAAGCACAAGGACATCCAAGACTGTTACGACACTCTCAGATCTCAAGGGATGACGATATACACAACCTACTTGGCGGATCCGCAAAGAAGCCACGACCTGTACTCTCTAGATCTCACTAAGCCTACCGCTCTAGTATTCGGGAACGAGCAGAGGGGAGTCTCAGAGGAGGCTTCGAGACTAGCTGACGGTAACTTTGTCATCCCGATGATGGGGATGGTCCAAAGCCTGAACATCTCAGTAGCTTGTGCTGTGACCCTGTACGAGGCTCTTAGGCAGAGACGTGCAGCTGGACATTATGATCATCCCAAGCTAAGTCGGGAAGAGATATCAACGCGGCTTCATAACTGGCTTCAAAGAGAAAAAAGGTCTATCGAAGAGCTTCAAAAGCTGATCTAGCAGATATTTCTCTTAGCTAAGTATGCTTGTTTAATCCAGTAGACGGGGTTGCAAAGGACTCACGTTATCACTAAGATCGACCTATCATGGAGAACCTAGATCAGTACTTTAGCATAGATTTACCTATTGGGCGTCTCTACGTGGCCTATAATCCTTTGGGAATATCGGCCACCGCGATCGCATCAGATGATTCTAGCTTCGAAGACTACTTCCTAAGAAGGTTCCAAAAATCGATACGTCCAGAATTACACGCTTGTGAAGATATTAGGGTCAAAGTCAGGAAGTATCTTGATGGATATAGAGGTTCTTTGTCGGACTTTGACTTGAGAGGTACGACCGCTTTCCAAAGAAAAGTGTTGGAAACAACTTTGAGCATTCCCAGAGGGGAAGTAAGAACGTATACCTGGGTGGCAAATAAGATAGGCAACCCTAAAGCTCTCAGAGCTGTGGGGACAGCGCTTGCAAGCAATCCAGTGCCTATACTTATCCCTTGCCATCGGGTAGTGCGTAGCGATGGAGTGATCGGCAAGTACCTATTTGGAACAGCATGCAAGCAGCAATTATTGCACATGGAGGATGTGAAGGCTACACTTGAAAGCCCCATATCAATGTGAAGTCATTGATCTTCACTGCCCAATCTAATATCTTCATAGTCCTCAGAAGTCAATGCATATACATACATGTCTGTGAGTTCACCGTCCAGTCCTACGTGATCTCTTCTAAGCACGCCTTCAAGTCTGTATCCTAACGCCTCGGGGACTTTTCTGCTTCTCAAGTTATCAGATTCTACCCTTACCTCAACTCTACTGGCACTTATGGTTTCGAAAACCAGAGCTGTAATAGCTCTGAGTGCTTCCCGCATGTAACCATGCCCCTGAGCACTTTTTCTCAGCCAATAAGATACTTGGAAGCTCACAACACTCCAGTCAGGATGAACAAGTCCTATCTCCCCAAAGAGTTGCTGATCCTCTTTGCTGAATAATCCCCAAACCAGCCTATCCCTGAGTATCCACTCGGCTTGTAGGTAGCGAATTCTGATTCTTGCCGTATCAACGTTTCTTACATCTCTAGGCCATCGTAGCCATGGCTCAATCGATTCTCTCGACTCTTCCACTGCTAACCATAAAGATGTGGCATCCTCGGGCACGTAGTTCCTAATCACCAGCCTACGAGTAGATATACGTTCCGGTATCCTGAGTAAGATATGACTCTTATCTTCCTGTTTCATACATTACCACCTATCAAGAGTTATTCATCTTTTTACAGGTACGTGTCTAGTATTGACAATACCGAGATTTAGGCTAATAATTAGCGTCAAGCTCGCAAGTATCCACAACTCGGAGGAAAAGCTTATGCATCAGAAGCACGGAATCAGCCGAAGGAAGTTCCTGAGATTATCAGCAATGGCGGCAGGAGGTGTGGTTCTAGCTGCATGTGGAGGAAGCACGGCTACCAACACACCATCCGCAAGTCAGCCTGCAGCCTCTCCTACCATGGGAGCTAGTCCACAGCCAAGCACACCAGGAGCTTCACCAACGGCTGCTATGAGTCCACAGCCAAGCGCCCCCAGCGCTTCACCAACGGCAGCTGCAAGTCCTTCGGCTTCGGCAACTCCTGGTACATCATCAGGTGTACCAAATGTACCTTACATAGCAACCCCTGTTACCTACCAGGGAGAGTACAAGGAGGCACCCTCGCTTGCTGAACTAGTGAAGGCTGGCAAGCTACCACCTGTTGAGCAGCGACTTCCTAAGAACCCATATGTAGTGCCTCATAAGTGGGTACAGCAGGGCAAGTACGGCGGCAAGATAGAAATGCTCAACTCCAGCTCTGATGACTGGGGTACGACTCACTTCATTCAAGAGTCGATGTACGGGCATTCACCTCTGAGATACCTTAACGATGGTCTCACTATAGGTCCTGGACTAGCTGAAAGTTGGGAGTCGAATGAGGACGCCACGGTATGGACTTTCCACTTCAGAGAAGGACTAAAGTGGTCCGATGGCCATCCATGGACTGTAGATGACATCCTCTTCTGGTGGGAAGATATGGTGCTTAATGACGAGATTCCCGAGGGGCCACCAGACGATATGAGGTCTGGTAAGGGCACCATAGGTAAAATGAAGAAGATCGATGACTATACTCTACAGCTGATCTTCGACGCACCGGCACCTGTTACACCTGAGCGTCTGGCTGCTTGGGTTAACCGAGGCATAGGTCCTACCTGGATGGCACCAAAGCATTATGCAAAGCAGTTCCACAAGAAATACAACCCCAATGTTAAGAAGAACTGGACCGAGGATTTTGCTTTCCCATGGGGCAAGGCTGTGGACTTTACAGCCAATCCAGATTGTCCAACCATGACGGGATGGAAGCTCAAGGAGTATAAGAAGGGTCAGTATTCCATCTGGGAGCGTAATCCCTACTACTGGTGTATAGATAAATGGGGCAACCAGCTGCCTTATATAGATAATCTAATCATGAGAAATATCCTAGATCCTGAAGTGCTCAAGCTGAAGTTCACTCAGGGAGCAGCTGATTTCGTGCATGGAGGATTTGAGCCTATATCGCCAGCAGACTATGCCCTTTTGAAGCAGTCTGAACAGAAGGGCGATTATCAAATGATATTCTGGGATTCTGGCTCTGGTACGGGATCGATCTTCTTCTTCAACCATGATTATCCCGATGCCAAGATGAGGGAGCTAATACGTAATCCCAAGTTCAAGCAGGCACTATCGCACGCTTATAACCGAGAAGCCGTAAGGAAGCTAGTCTATCTAGACACAGGCGAAGTAACTACAGGTACTCTAAGTCCCAAAGGTGTAAACTTCAATATCAACGATGAAGGCCGTAAGCTCTACGAGCAATGGAGGGATTCCTATCTGGAATATAACCCCGACAAAGCTAAGCAGATACTTGACGAGATAGGTGTGGTCGATAAAGACGGTGATGGCTGGCGTGAGATGCCAGATGGTAGCAAACTGGTAGTCTACCTAGATTATCAGGCAGACACTCCCCAGGGTGGCGAGCACATGAGGAAGAACGAGCAGCTCGCTGCTGACTGGAAGGCCGTAGGTATCAACGCCAAGCTCAACCCCATACCACCAACAGGCTGGGATGACAGATGGAACTCCGGCAAGCTGATGAGCACTACTACCTGGGAGGTGGGAGACAACAGCATACTCATATATCCAGGATGGGTTGTACCTGTGGAGCCCGCTCACTGGGCACCTCTACATGGGGCGTTCTTCCAGGTGATTGGAACACCCAAGCAGAACCAACAGAAGAACATAAATCCTTGGAAGCGCAATCCACCCAGAATAGGACCCTTTGATAAGGAGTTCTTCGAGCCGGTCAAGACCCTGTGGGATCTATACAACAAGGCCCGAGTAGAGGTCGACCGCATGAAGAGGATCT
Organism: Thermobaculum terrenum ATCC BAA-798; assembly: GCF_000025005.1. Classification (NCBI taxonomy): domain Bacteria; kingdom Bacillati; phylum Chloroflexota; class Chloroflexia; order Thermobaculales (SeqCode); family Thermobaculaceae (SeqCode); genus Thermobaculum (SeqCode); species Thermobaculum terrenum. Next base: position 332,443 of record NC_013525.1, on the reverse strand, counting down.
CACTAGAGTGGCAGATAATGAAGCTTCACATAGAACAGGGCCCGTTCTTCCTGGGAGTGGTGGCCAACTGGCCGAGAGTCGAGCTGGTCAAGAACGGCTTGAAGAACGTTCCCAGAAGAGAGGATTTAACGCTCCATGGCTGGGTCAACCCCTGGATCCATCCTACACCGGCGGTATATGACCCAGAGACTTGGTACTGGGAGAACCCCGAGCAGCATCAAATGCAGTCCTAAACTTCCAGGATCCGCTGCAGGGGGCAGTTTCCTGCCCCCTGCATTTTTATCCAGTGTTCTGTAGACCTGCAGCTATGCCGTTGATAGAGAGGAATACTGCTTGCAGTATACTCTCGCGTTCCTTTTTATGATCCTTAGTATCAGGAATTGTTCGCAACTTGCGTAGTAGAGCTACCTGTATGTAGCTTATTGGATCTACATAAGGATTCCTGAGCATGATAGATCTCTGAAGCACTGGCGCATTATCGAGCAACCTGTTGAGCCCAGTTACCTTGATTACCCAGTAGACAGTTCTTTCATATTCCTGCTGTATCCTGGGCCAAACCCTATTCCATACATCCGGGTTGCTCACCAATCCCGCGTACATACTCGCTACGTGTATATCAGCTTTAGAGAGTATCATCTGAGCGTTGTCCAATGTAGACCTGAAGAATATCCACTTCTGATACATCTCCTGAAGTATCTTGAGTTTAGAATCGTCTCCAGCAATATACTTCTCTATAGCAGTCCCAAGACCATACCACCCTGGTAAGGTATGCCTGCTCTGCATCCAGGAGAAAACCCAGGGGATGGCCCTGAGCTGCTCGATATCAAAACCACTCTGCCTGCGGACGGGGCGTGAAGCTATGGGTAGCAGGCTTATCTCGCCTATAGGAGTAGCTTCGCGGAAGTATTCTACGAACTCAGGCGTCTCATACACTAGATTCCTATACTCTCTATAAGAGTAGGTGCTCAAAGTGTCTGCGGCTTCCTGCCACTCTGGTTCTATTCTGCTCTGGTTTTCTATAACGGTTGGGCTTAGGCTCACTCTGAGTAGAGCGTTCAGCACCTGCTCCAGATACCTCTTCGCGATCGCAGGATTACCATACCTGGCAAATATAACTTCACCTTGCTCGGTGAGCTTGAGCTCGCCATGTATGGTATCGGGAGGTTGCCCAAGTATGGCCATATGTGTTGGCCCTCCTCCCCTACCTATAGCACCACCTCTACCGTGGAACAACCTTAGGGTAACGCCTCTCTCAGAGCACACAGCGGCCAGACGCCTCTGAGCTTTGTAGAGCTCCCAACAGCTCGTAAAGAAGCCACCGTCCTTGTTGGAGTCCGAGTAACCTATCATAACTTCCTGGTGGTCACCCCATGCCTTGACGTTGCATCTATATATAGGGTCATCCAGGAGGTTAGCCATTATATTACCGCACTCGTTTAGGTCATGTATGCTCTCAAATAACGGGACTATCTGAAGTCTGCTCCAACCCTCAGATATCGACAGTAGACCAGTTTCTCTGGCCAGCAGCTGAATCTCAAGCAGATCAGCAGCAGATTGAGCAAAGCTTATTATGTAAGTGTCACAAGCTTCTTTTCCAATCTCTTCCTGGATGGTTCTGATAGCATCAAAGACAGCGATTGTTTCTTCGGTGGAAGGTGAAAAGTGGTGAACCTTACCTATGATAGGTCGATTGTCTCTAAGCAACTCACGCAGGAGCTCAGCTTGCTCCTCGCTACTGAGCTCCAAGTACCTGTCACATATACCTACTGAGGATAACACCTCCGCTATGGCCTGGCTGTGGCGAGAGCTATGCTGCCTCACATCTATCTTTGCAAGATGAAATCCAAATACCTCAGCAAGCCTCCGGAAGTCCTCTGCTGCGCCTAAAGCCAGTCTGTCTCCCTTGTTCTGCTTCAGGCTATTGACGATCATATCTATATCTGTATAGAACTGCTCTACACTCTCATAAGCAACATCGGGCTGAGGCCTCTGTCTAGCTTCCATAGCAGAGAGAGTATTCTTTAGCTTTTCTATCATGAGGCCTATCTTCAGGCGATACATCTCGTTCTTGTTTCTCTCCTCTATCCTTTCAGAGGCCTCGGGGAGGATCTTTCTCTCCTTCTCTATGGACTGCATGAGCTCATCGCTCACCCCAGCACGTCGAACACTCATCGAGAGATGCCTGCGAAGCCTGTCGAGCTGGGATATATAGTGCCTCAGCAATACACCTTTCTGGAGACGCGCTGTACGTATAGTTACTTCAGGTGTAACATTAGGATTGCCGTCCCTATCTCCTCCCATCCAAGTACCAAATTGAATGACAGGAGGTATCTGGAAATTCCAGTCTTTATATACCGATTTCAAGGCATCTGAGAACTCTCTGTAGACAGAGGGAAGAATCTCGAACACACTCTCCTGGAAAAAGTAGAGGCTGTTATAGACCTCGTCCAGAGGAGTAGGTCTGGTTTCTCTAAAGTCGTCTGTCTGCCAAAGAGCTGTTACTACTTCCCGCAGCCTGTCTATAACCATCTCACGTTGGGTGGGAGTCAGGAGAGCATCATCAAGCAAGGCTATGAGATTAGATATATGTCTAAGGTGCATCAAGGTCGTTCTTCGCCTGGACTCAGTAGGATGGGCAGTGAAGACAAACCTTGCCCTAAGTCTGTTTAATAGCTCCTGCAGCTGCTCATCCGATATATCCTCGTTGCGTAGATCTCTTACAGCCTCTCTAATCGAACCTTCCAGAGGCTCAGGATAACTACTAATCTCCCTTTGCCTGAGCACCCTTACCCTGTGGTTTTCTTCAGCAAGATTCACGACCAGAAAGAAGAGGTTAAAAGCTCGTATTACATCAAAGGCTGTCGCAGGATCAAGTTCGGAGGTTATTTGAACTAACTCACGATGAAGTTCCTCTGAGTACCTAGTACGCAAGGCTATAGAGGTAGTTCTGAGCTTTTCTACTATTTCAAATAATCGCCGACCGCCTTGTTCTATGAGCACCTCTCCAACTATGCTTCCAAGGAGGCGTACATCCTCACTAAGCTTGTCACCAGTGCCAGCTCTCTCTATCGCCATACCTCTACCCACCAGATATTAGTTCAAGAACCATTTTGCACTGGCGGGCTACAATAACTCAAGTACAATAGGGGCCTAATAATTGCTGTAACCGCGCCTAAAGGCGGTTGCCCATTTTCCAGATCACCAGGAGGAAGGCCATGGAAAAACTAAGAGTGGGACTTCTGGTAGGAAGAGAGAAAAGTCTAGTCAGTGCACTTTTACAGGAGATTACATCCAACTATTCACACGTAGACGTGGGAATCGCCAGGCTAGGAGCAGTAGAGCTGGGAGAAGACTGCAGATATTCCGTTATTGTTGACAGGCTTTCGCACGTCGTTCCATTTTACAAGGCCTACCTCAAGCACGCCTTAGTAAGCGGTGTCTATGTTATCAACAACCCGTTTGTATCTTCCTCAGATGATAAGTTTCATCAGGTATCTCTGGCTCATAAACTAGGTCTACTAACACCCAAAACTGTGCTACTACCCAATCACTACTTTCTAGAAAATTATTCTCCTTCTCGAGAGCTAGTAAGCCATCCGCTACCAGTTGACTGGTACGAGGTAGCAGAAGAAGTAGGACTACCCTGCATATTGAAGGACGCAGAAAAAGGTGAGTGGTCTGAGCTACATATATGCCACTCAGTAGACGAGCTTATGGAAAACTACCGACATACATCGACAAGAACAGTTATGGTACAAGAACTCATAGACTGGGATCTTTTTGTTCGTTGCCTGGTTATAGGAGAGGAAGTTATACCTATGTACTTTGACTTCCAGAAGAAGAGATATCTACCCGGCAGTCAAGGAATACCCAACGAGCTCGAAGAAAGCATTATGTCGGACTCATCTAAGATAGTCAAAGAACTTGGCTACGATATAAACTTGGTGGAATGGGCTGTATATGAGGACAAGGCCTTTCTTATAGATTGCTTCAACCCAATACCAGACATCGATCCTGATGCTATGGAAGAGTCAGATTTTAAGTGGGCTATCAAGGCACTTGCTGAGCTCCTAAATCAGCTAACTATAAAGATAGCTAATGGAGAGGCTATCTACAGGAACCCAAAGCTAGGATCCTGAGACGTATAGAGTGCTATTCACCACCAAGTCATATAATTGACCAGACATTATGCAACTGATAGAGGTGAGTAAATATGTCAAATATTAGCCGAATACAGGAAGCTACTCTTGGAGGTGGGTGCTTCTGGTGCATGGAGCCCATATTCAAGGACCTTAAGGGTGTGATAGAGGTAATCCCCGGTTACTCTGGAGGGCATGTACCTAATCCCACATACGAACAGGTATGTACTGATACAACCGGGCATGCTGAGGTCGTTAACATCAAGTTTGATCCCAACCAAATCTCATTCCGAGATCTTTTAGAGGTCTTCTTTTCGGTGCATGATCCCACTACCCTGAATAGGCAAGGCGAAGACGTGGGGACCCAATATAGGTCGATCATCCTATACCGTGATGAGGAGCAACGAAGGATCGCGCAAGAGGTTATTGAGGAGCTTACCAGGAACAAAGTGTGGCAAGACCCAATAGTGACCCAAGTTGTACCCTTCGAGGCTTTTTATCCGGCAGAAGAGTACCATTGGGACTATTTCCGCCGCAATCCTAATCAAGCCTACTGCAGGTTGGTAATAGCTCCCAAATATGAGAAGTTTCGTAAGAGATATACAGAGCTAATAAAGCAGTAGGAGTAAATTCCATGTCCTACGAAACACTTATCAGCGTACAAGAGGCAGCAAAGCACTTACATGATCCCAACTGGGTCTTTATAGATTGTCGCTACACTCTTGGAGACCCTGAAAAAGGTCTAAGGGATTACCTCCAAGCTCACATACCAGGTGCAGTATATGCACATCTGGATAAAGATCTATCTGGAAAGGTAATACCAGGCAAGACAGGACGTCACCCACTACCAGATCTAATAGATTTCGACAAGACCATGTCCCGTCTTGGCGTCTCGCAAGAATCACAGGTTGTGGCCTACGATGAGCAGACTGGTGCAATGGCAGCTGCTAGGCTCTGGTGGCTGCTTAAGTGGGCAGGGCATAACAACGTAGCAGTCCTAGATGGAGGCTTTAGAGCCTGGATCGCAAATGGCCTCCCGGTTGCCACCGGGAAGGAGAGTAGAGCTAGTACGGAGTTTCATGGTAAATACAACCATAAGCTTGTAGCCTCTGCTGATGATCTCCGCGCAACAATAGGTTCAAGGTCTTGCAAAATAGTTGATTCGAGAACACGTGATAGGTACAGGGGCGAGAACGAGACTATAGATCCAAAGGCAGGTCATATACCTACCGCGATCTCTTTACCATATACCGAAAATCTAGATACTGATGGCTTCTTCAGGCCACCTCAAATCTTGAGAGAAAGATTCGCCTCAATTGCAGAGCAATATCCTCCAGAGTCTATAGTGTTCTATTGTGGATCAGGAGTAACCGCAGCCCATAACGTACTCGCCTTTGCACACGCCGGTATGGGGATGCCAAAGCTGTATCCGGGTTCCTGGAGCGAGTGGATAACCGACGAGAGCAGACCCATAGCTACAGGTGATGAGTAAGAACACGCAAGGTAAGTCTAAATACAGCCTAGAGAGATAAACCTTTGATCGCCAACAGCCGATAGCTTAGTTCGAGTCGATATCACCATGCTTTGCAAATAATTGGGCAAACAAAAAATACCGAGCGGTAGTGTTACCGCTCGGTTTAGGTATCTAGGATTATCTTCCGGCTCCCCGACCAGGATTCGAACCTGGAACCTTGCGGTTAACAGCCGCCCGCTCTACCGTTGAGCTATCGGGGAACGTACCACGCTTGTAATATACCAAAATATGCAGACAACTGCAATTTACAATACCAGATTAGGAAACATCAGAGCCTTCGCCCGACAAAGTGCCAACTATGCCGCCCAGGCTGGACAACAATGCTGTGATGAGAAGTCCGAGAAACGTAAATGTACCGAAATAGGTGGTATCGTTACGTAGCCTTTCCAGGAAGGGTTCGAGAGACAAGCCATTCTTGATGACATCTCCTCTATAAATGGCTATAGCTATGTATGTAAGAGGCACGGATACAAGTACTCCTAATATCCAAGCAAGAAAACCCTGAATAAATCCTATAAACCTGCTGTAGGTCCCTGAGCTACGTGCCGACACGAAACCGCCAAAAAAGGTGCATAAGAGCACGATTGCCGCCAGTACCGAGGTTGATCCAAATCCTAACGCTAGAGCTAGGGTGAAGAGAAGCAGGAACAGACCAAATGCGCTTAGCAGTCCTGCCCATACTGCTCCCCACCTTACAGCATCAACCCAGGGTTCACCTCTACTTACCCCTATCCTATCGGCATTAAGAGGAGCTTTACTAGCGGAGCTGCCCGTAGGTTTCCTCGATGTGTCTATAGGCTGCGTGGTCTCTGAATATATATCTTCTTGTGACATACCTATCTCTAACTCAAAAGTTTATGACAAGCTGGATTATATCAGCATTATGATATCTGTAAAACAGCTGAACCGTTTATCTTGCTTTCCTTGAGTCTTAATAGCACATCGTTGGCTTCTTCTAGAGGATATACCTCTATCTCGGTACGTATCGGCACCCTAGGTGCAAGGTCCAGAAGCTCTATAGCGTCTTGCCTGGTTGCATTTGTAACATTCACTATAACTTTCTCTCCGCGCAGCAGCTCATAATCTAATTGAGGTATAGGTGTCATATATATACCTGCTAGAGACAGAACCCCACCTTTATCCAGCACTCCAAGGGCCTGCGGAATGATATCACCTGCCGGGGCATAAATTATGGACGACTGCATCAACACTCCAGGATCATCATTAGCAGTACCTGCCCATTCGGCACCCAGCTCCAGGGCAAGCTTTTGGTGTTCTCTACTACGGGTAAAGACAAAGACCCTCGTTCCCCAATACCTTAGCACCTGTATGGCGATATGAGCAGAAGCCCCAAAACCATATAGGCCCACTCGCTCAGCATTATCAGCCTTAGCAAGCTTTAGAGCCCTGTAACCCACAACTCCAGCACATAGTAGGGGAGCAGCTTGCAGGTCTGAATATCCATCAGGGATATGATATGTAAAGTCTTCACTTGTGACTTGATACTCAGCATAGCCGCCGTCAACATCCCAACCAGTGAACTTGCCGTTCACGCAGAGATTCTCATATCCTCTCTGGCAGTACTCACATCTACCACATGCCCAGTTAAGCCAGGGTACCCCTACTCGATCTCCAGGGGAGAAGCGTGTGACAGCCTCACCTACTTTCTCCACCACACCTACTATCTGATGGCCGGGTACAATTGGCCGCTTGTGCAAAGGTATATCACCTTCAACTATATGGAGATCAGTATGGCATACTCCACACGCCTTGACTTTTATAAGCAGATCTTTTTGGCCAATAGAAGGTTCGTCCACCTCTACAAGTTTAAGTGGGCGTCTATCGATTGATAACTGCTCGGAAAGCATTTGTGCCTTCATACCCAACCTTCCAGCAAGAAGTGAGAGCTCGGGAGCTTCTACGTGATTCTAACTCAGCAAAGCAGGATGAGGAAATCAGCTCTCGCTCGAGACCATATCCTCTTCGGTTGCCTCTATAACCAGGGGATGTGATCTGTTGAGATGGAACACACTTATTTCCCGGTAATCATTCGTAGCTTTGCTGTAGATGGTCTTGGTCTCGCGCTTGAATATACCATCATCTATAGCTATGTTGAGCATAGTAGCTATCTCTGAAACGCTTATAGGTAGTATTCCATTGTTCGCGGCATTCTCCACCATGAAGTTGAAGCTCATATAGGGACTGTTTCGCTCCAGCTCACTGATGTACCTTATTAGCTTGATGAGCATGCTTCTGCCATCTTCCTTATACGGATAGGAAGAGGCATATCCAGTATTAGCTCCGCTAGCAGATAGCTCATTGCTGGGAATACCTTTCATGTGGGTATGCACATCAACTTCCAGCTGCTCATCCGGAAGGTAAGCACGATCTATTAGACCCACATTGTAGGTCTTGATCAAGCCTCTCCTCTCAGCTTCTTTCATGAATTCTCTGAAGTTAGAGAATCCATAGTGCCTCTCATCGAAGTTTCGCATCCTGGAGAGCATAAGAAGACGAATCTGAGCGAAGACGTTTGGCTCACCCCTCCTGCGTATATCATGCATTATCTCTACTAAGGTCTTAAATGCATGTTCCAGGTCTACGTCCTCAGTGTTATCCTCACCGACCTTGTCGTATATAGGGTCGACCTCTATATCGTATGGTATAAAGTAGTCTGCCATGCTTGTGAGCTGCCAACTAGTGCTCCAGGAGCAGCCAATTACCACTACCTCTCTACCGCGCGACCTGAGAGCATTGACGAGATGGATGAAATCACCATCACCAGTCACTAGTACAAATGTATGTATATTAGGATTACTCAAGCAGAAGTCCACAGCATCCACTGTCAGCTTTACATCTACACTGTTCTTTCTGCGATTATTAGTCTTTACAGCGTCGGTTGAGGTGTATGTCCTGGTAGGTACATAGATAGGTTCTATTCCAGCTGAATAAAGATCATTAGGATCAAGCTGGTGCTGGTGCTCCTGCCAATTGGCATAAGCCCTGGCTACGACTACACGTCCAAACTTTGAAGCTGCTTCTTTGAGAGCTGTAGCATTCGGGACCCTTGAATCCTTGTTCCAAAGGCTATATTTGATGTTCTCCCAGTCTATGTAAAGAGCTACATCATTTTGGTGTAAAAACTGTGTGCCGCTACGCACACGACTATCCAAGTTATGCACTACTTCTCCCTTCCCTTTCTTGAACTCCCCTCTGCAACCTAGAAGCTATTATAACCCAATAAAGATTTTGTAACGTTTTGCGAAATCCACAATTTAGGACATCTATAATCTAAACATCAGTAGATTAGCGATTGTGGATAACTTGTGGAAATTGTGGAAAACTTTGTGGAAAATGTAGCTGAGTTGTGGAAAATACTCTGGAAAAATCCTGGATAACTTTCAGCGATATAAAAACGTGTCCCAAAAGTTATAAACATTGTGCAAAAGCTCTCCGGTTTTTCCACATATATTTCCACGGGTAACTCCGCTTATTTGGTGCATTTTGAGTTGTTTTCCACGTATCCACACTCTCTACTAAATACGTCTGCCCATCCTCTTTTCAAAATAAAAATATATTCACAACTATCTAACGTAGGTTTGTGGATATATCGGTTACAATGAGGACTCTATCAGGGGAACAGTGACTGTTATTCTGGTACCCTGTCCGGGAGCGGTCCTTACATAGAGGTTACCACCAAGCAGGTTAGCTCTCTCATACATACCCATAACTCCCATGCGACCCCGGTCGGCAAGCTCAGATATATTGGGTGGAGTTTGAAAACCTATGCCATTATCAGAAACTGTAAGCCTGCACCATGTGTCTCCAAAGGTTAGCTCTACAGCAGCTCCTGTAGCTTGAGAGTGCTTGGCAGTGTTGTTAAGGGCCTCCTGGGCTATTCTGAATAATGCTAACTCTACTTCAGGTTGTAGCCTTCTTTCCTCACCCTGGATTTTCAGCCTGGTGGTTATCTTGTATCTCTTAGCATTCTCAGAGACCAGCCACTCTAGAGCTGGTACTAGACCTAGATCGTCGAGTATGGAAGGCCTTAGATCTCGGCTGAATCTTCTCACGCTAGCAAGGGTTTGATCTGTAAGGGCCTTTAGATCCTCGATCTTTCTTTGAGCTGCTTCTGGAAGATCTCCTAGGTCTTCTCTAAGTGAGTCTATACGTCTGGAGAGAGCAATTAGAGCTTGCGCTGTATCGTCATGCAGATCTCTGGCTATTCTTCGTCTTTCTTCTTCCTGAGCAGCTATCACAGCTGCAGCGTAGCCGCTGAGCTGCTCCTCTCGCTTTTGGGATCTTCTAAGCTGCCTCTGCCTGCGAGCTATTTCCCTTTCCATCCTCTTCTTTTCAGTGATATCTCTTGCTGTACCTTGCTCGCCTCTAAATACTCCATTTTCAAACACTGGTGTACAGCTTATTTCAAGAAATACTGAGTTCCCATCTTTTCTTATGGCTTCTATCTCGCACCTGATGCTCAGCTCGTCTGCGGTCGATGGGTTTATTAGACATTCAGGTGTTATGCGCTTGGACTGAGGAGATATTAGATCCGCAAACATCTTCCCTAACAGTTCATCTGGTTGGTAACCAAGGATTGCTTTTGCGCTGCTGCTTGCGAAAGATATGCTTCCATCTGGGTTAAGCAGGAATATGAGGTCACTTGCATTTTCGGTCACCAACCTGTACTGTGCTTCAGACTTCTGTAGGTCGCTCAGGAGCCTGGCATTCTCTACAGCTAGCCCGGCTTGTTGCACGAACATCTCCAGCACTTGTATCTTCTCTAGGCTAGGTACTTTTCTATCGATGGGATCATCTACAAAGACCAGTCCCGTAAGGTTGCCATCACGATCGTAGATTGGCACAGCTAATGCATCCTTCTGATGCCACTCATCTGGACCTCTCTCTTCATCGTTGATATTTGGTAGAAAGGCCCACTGCATGCCTAGCGTCTGCTCGATATCTTCCTTGTGAGATATAAAGTAACTATTTGAGATTTGAAACCTGGGATGCATGATACGCTCGTAGAAGCTTGGAGGCCTCACAAAACTCCTTAGCTCTTGCTGCTCTTCCTCAGAGAAGCCTGCGAATGCTGCAGGTACCATCATCCCAGTGGTAGGATCCAGAAGACTAAGCTCAACTAGTCTGAAGCCAAGCGCACTACTGATAGCGTTACAGATAGCATTGAGTACTTTCTCGAGAGGAGCGTTAGCTCTGAAAGTGGCACTGATCTTCAAAAGCTCCTGCAGCTGACGCATCTTCTCTTGCAGCTGCTCTCTGCTCTGGGTAACAGTTGAACTGAGTTTCGCTTTGGCTACTGCTACTCCTATCTGGTTACCAATACTTGTGAGTAGCTCTATATCAGCAGGTTCGAATTTATTGACCTGCTTAGAGAATATATTGAGGACTCCTACGACTTTATTATCGGACCTTAATGGGATGCCCACACAGCTCTTGACTACGTCTCCGTAGCTAGATGGGCTAATCATGGAGCTTCGAGCTACGTTGTCCAGAACTATGGGTGACTCCGCCCTTATCACCCTGCTTGCCAGACCAATACCATAACTATGTCTTTCTTGCTCGGTCAGAAAAAGGTTGCTTATACCTCTACTAACTACTCTGACCAAGTCTCCTGTCTCTTCATCACGCAAGAATACTGTTCCCGCGTCAGCACCTGTTACTTCCAGGATCCAGTCCAGGGCTAAATAAAAGACCTTATCTAGGTCGGCCTCTCTGCTTATAGCAGCAGCTATAGCATTGAGGGTGAATATCTTTTGAGTGGTTTGATCTACGGTTCTAAAGTCAGGCGGAGGCTTTTCCAATGGCTCCTGGACCCTTACCCTGGCAAACCTTCTGTCCATAATATATTACTCCGAAAGGTCTATAAGCCCCAACTTGAGAGCATGCAGCACAGCTTCTGTCCTTGATGCAACACCAAATTTATTAAATATATTGCTCAAGTGTACCTGAACGGTACGGGGACTCAGATGTAATTGTTGGGCAATTGCCTTGTTGCTCTCTCCCTTTGCCGCTAACCTTAAGACATCTAGCTCCCTATCAGTTAGAACAGGGCTTGGATGTTCAGGCTGTGTACTAGGAGATGTAAACCTTGAAAGCACTTTCTTGGCTATGGAAGGCGCAAGTACAGACTCTCCATTAGCGACCGCCTTCACCGCGTTCACGACTTCATCAGCATGTGCGTCCTTCAGTATGTAACCTGCTGCCCCTGCTTGAAGGAGCGCAAACACATACTGATCATCGTCATACGCACTGAGAACAAGAACAGCTATATTTGGATGTTTTTGCTTGATAATCTTCGTGGCATCTATGCCATTTAGCTTTGGCATGCTTACATCCATCAAGATCAGGTCTGGTTGGAGCTTTTGGGCAAGCTCTACAGCCTCCTCGCCATTTGAAGCCTCCCCTATTACCCTTATACCTCGCTTCTCGAGGAGCTCCTTTGTTCCTTCCCTCACGAGAGCATGATCCTCAGCTATCACTACACGGATAGCCTCTGTCCCGCTAACCTGCTCTTCCTGCATTCTGCTTTTACCTCTTTGGAAATCTAATTGCTTATAATACCGCTTTCTTTACCTCCTGTATGATACCCTGTGCATGTATAGCCGATATTTTATTTGCAGGAGTTCAGTAGATGGAAGAGATTGCTCCAAGTATAGCTAGATATCTGGATGCCCTCGTGCCGGAGAGAACCGGTGATATGGTGATCATGGAAGATTATGCTAAAGCCCATGGCTTTCCGATCATTGGCCCATCAGCAGGATATTTTTGTTACCTTATGACCAGGGTGATGGGTGCTAGAAAGGTTTTTGAGTTAGGTTCTGGTTACGGGTACTCCACCGCTTGGTTCGCAAGGGGTGTGCACGAGAATGGTGGTGGGGTGGTTCACCACACCGTTTGGGACTCAAACTTGTCAAATATGGCGCGCTTACATCTAAAGAATATGGGATACGAGAACATAGTTGTCTACCATATAGGGGAAGCGGTTGAGACCCTTAGAAATACGGACGATACTTTCGATATAGTGTTCAATGATATAGATAAGTCTGCTTACCCTGATTCTCTGCCCGTAATCAAAAGCAAGCTGAAGAAAGGTGGCATGCTCATAGTAGATAACATCCTCTGGCATGGGAGGATACTAGATCCTTCCGAAAGGTCTAGAGACACCGAGGCTATAAGAGTTATGATCGATATGGTCAGAAATGATCCAGAGTGGATCTATAGCATAGTACCTCTAAGAGATGGTCTTTTACTTGCTTACAAGCAGTGATATTTCTGGAGGAGATTAAATTATGGGTGAGATGGTTACCTTTCCAAGCAATGGCACTACTGCTGAGGGTTATCTTGCCAAGCCAGATACTGACAAAGCCCCGGGTGTGTTAGTAATACAGGAATGGTGGGGGCTGAACGACAATATCAAGAGCATATGTGAAAGGTTTGCTTCGGAAGGGTTCCTGGCACTAGCCCCAGACCTCTATCATGGACGAGCAACTACCGAGCCAGATGAAGCCAGGAAGCTTGCTATGTCTCTTCAAATGGAGACAGCAGCCAAAGACATGAGTGGTGCAGTGGATTATCTTAGGGAGCATGCTGGGTATACATCTGTGGGAGCAGTGGGCTACTGTATGGGCGGAGGACTTGCTCTGTTCATAGCTGCTCTTAGAGGTGATGTGGTCAAGGCAGTGGTGCCTTTCTACGGTTTAGTGCCTCCGTCTGCGCCTCCTGTGGACTGGAGCAAGCTGCAGGCCTCGGTGCTCGGCCACTATGCGGAGTTGGATCAAGGCATAACCGTAGAAAGGGTAAGAGAATTTGAGAATCAGCTGAAGTCCTTGGGTAAAGAAGTTGAGATCCATATATACCAGGGAGCACAGCATGGCTTTTGTAACGACACTAGACCACAGGTATACAACAGGGAAGCCTGTGAGCTAGCTTGGCAGAGAACTATTGCCTTTCTGCGTAAGAAGTTGGTTAGCTAGATTTTTCCAGCCTAATCGCTGTACATCGATAGGATAATTGTGCCTATTGACTGATATAATTTTATAGCTATAGATAAACATAACTTACTACTTGATTCCTGATCTTCCGAGGACAAAGAAAGCATGTATACTACGGCAGAGCCTGTGGAGAGGCTCATAGAGGAATTCTCCAAATTACCAGGAATAGGACCGAAAACAGCTTCCCGGCTTACTTATTGGCTGCTGAGGAGTAGCAAAGAGCAGGCTGAGTCTTTGGCCGATGCTATTAGGGAGCTAAAAGAAAAGACTACCCTATGCTCAGAGTGCTTCAACATTACAGATGTGGATCCATGCAGGATCTGCTCTAGCGAATCAAGGGATCGATCTGTTATATGCGTTGTCGAAGAACCCTTGGATGTCAGAGCTATAGAGAACACTAATGAGTATAAAGGTTTGTACCATGTACTGCATGGATTACTTTCACCTTTGGATGGGATCACTCCTGACAAACTAAAGCTACAGGAATTGAAGGATAGAGTTGCCCGTGGAGGAGTGAAGGAGGTTATAATCGCGACTAATCCTACACTTGAAGGCTCCAACACGGCTTTCTATATAGCTCGCCTTCTGAAGAACCTGAACGTGAAGATAACTAGACTTGCTTATGGTCTTCCAGTTGGTGGAGATCTTGAATACGCTGACGAAGTAACGCTCAGCAGGGCCCTACAGGGTAGGCAGTCCATATAGGAAGGAATTTTGTGATAAATACGTCTCTCAGCGACTTGGCGCGTGCTGTATCCGATGCGGCCTCGCTCAAGGAAGGCCCTGATGCGGTAATTAGGCTCCTGCAGGTAGTCGCTGCACGTGGCCCTATCAGTGCTAAAGAGCTCTCTCAGTCCATCGGCCTTCCAATTCCGGTGTTGGCCGCTGTAAGGCGTGAACTTGAATCCAGAGGAATTTTGGAGCGTAAAGGCGGTATAGTACTAACGGATAATGGAAAGCGCCTACTAGAAGGACAAACCTACAGATTCCTTGGTGTTTGCGAAGCATGTTCTGGTGCTGGACTGCTGATACCGGACGAACTCTCCCCATTGCTCGATAAGCTGCGTTTATATCGGGCAAATAGACCTCAAGTCGACGTCAGCTTAGATCAAAGCTTTATATTGCCTGAATATAACCTTAGAAGGTGTCTGTTCGCACTCAACCACGGACTACTTGCTGGAAGGAGGGTGCTCTTTATAGGAGATGATGATGCTGGCTCACTATGTGTAGGTCTGCTGGCAGCTTATCTAGGTTTTCATGTGGATCTAACCGTTCTTGATATTGATCATAGAATATTGAGCTATGTTCAAACCGCATGTGATGAGGAGGGAATAGAGGTCAAACTGCTTGATCATGACGCCAGAGATCCTCTCCCCACATATATTTCTTCTACATTCGACACGGTCTTTATTGATCCTCCATACACACTTACAGGATTGGAACTTTTCCTGTCACGAGCCGTTGATGCCTTGGTCAAGCAGGAAGGATCTGCAGTGGTTCTATCTTTTGGTCGTAAGCCTCCGTCTGAATCGGTCCAAATCATGGAAAAGATCTGCAATATGCACTTATACGTCTCAGATGTGAGGCCAAGTTTCAATCGGTACGAAGGTGCCAGCGTTTTAGCTGGCGCAAGCGATATCTACTTACTTAGAGCTACTCACATCTCAAAGCCTACAATTAAGGGAAGATATACTAGAGAGATCTATACCGGAGATGTGAGACCTAAGGTACGCACTTATATTTGTACGAAGTGTGGCTCATCATATAAGATTGCTCCTGGCGAAAAATGGCAAACTATAGAAGCATTGAAAGCAGAAGGTTGCCCTAGATGCGGCAACAGATCTTTCAGGCGCCAGAGCAGTACACTTAGTGGGTGATGCTAACATATGTCCTTCCGGCATATACTATATGATCTCTGGGTAGAAGATCCCTCTATACTGGAACGTACCAAGCCTTTAGAGCAGATAATGCTCGAGGCTGCGCGTTGCAGTGGTGCCACAATACTTCATTCGTACTTCCACCAGTTTGATCCTCATGGCGTGTCTGGTGTTGTGCTGATCGCTCAATCTCACCTCTCCATCCACACCTGGTCTGAGGAAAAATATGCTGCTATCGATGTCTTCACATACCAGGGTATGAATCCCGAGCTAGCTATAAGCTATATAAGAGAGAAGCTGCGACCTACCAGAGAGAGAATAACGGATCTTAGCCGAGGGGGAACACTGTTATAGCTTCAACGTAATCCCGTACTAGGATGACTAACAATCCTATGTAAGCTATAAGCAAGCCCTTGGGTTATTCATTCTCTTCTGCACTGGCAGGTTTGTTGATCAGCAACAGCAACAATAGCACAAATGGTAGAAGCATGAGTATTGGGAATAATACCCATCTTGGGTTGAACCCACCGCCTGAGGTATTTACGCTCGTGGCTTCTATTCTCACGGGATTACCACTTGCGTCGAGAGTAACAACTACGGAATCTCCTGCGTTGAGCTGACTTACTGTAACGGTCTGGCCATTCTTAGTTATCTGTAGGTTGCCGGTGCTAGTTGAGAAGTTGTACGTTTTGCCATCGTCGCCTGATACATTTATGCTATTGTTCCCCACTGATGTGATCGTACCAGTAACTATCCTTTCCGTGGGGGTAGGGGTAGCTGAGACCGATGTTGGGCTTACAGTGGGGCTGGCCACAACCGTAGGTTGCGCGACCTGAGTAGGTGTGGAGGTCCAAACTATAATGCTCAGGACCTTGCCACTTTTATCCCTTTGTACAGATATATTTTCTGTTGCCTGTAGCTCAGAAAGGGTCGAAGGCTTACCATTGCGCACGATAGGTATATCTTCAGAGACAGGTATTGTTACCAACCTGTTACCTACATTGATAGTGACATCAGTGTCCGATACAGCGGCGATGGTGCCCCTTATGGAGTTGCCGCCCGATTGGGGAGTCAAGCTAACTGTTGCGGTAGGCTGAGGCGTTGCTTGATCCTGTGCAATTGCCTGCATAGAGGCTTGCACAAGGGTAAGCAAAGATATAAAGGTTACAAGAAGTAATACAGGTACAAACTTCCTTACCAAATAATATACCTCTCAGAATAGATTTAAAGATCACCTTAAAGCTTATTGGCTAATATACTCGAGATGTCAAGCTTACCTTGTAAGAACCCGTATCCATAAGGATTTTGAGTAGTACCCTGGCTTCAGAGTCCTTATTCTCTGATTACCGAGCGTGATCATATATATGCCCTTAGCCCTATTTCTGTAGGTTCTGGTCGCTATTAGATGCTTACCATCAGGAGCCCATGCTGGCTCAGTATAGCCTATACCTGATCGTATATCTCCAAAGATCTCTCTATTACCAGTAGAGACGTCTAAGACAGCCAATTGATCTAGCCCAGAAGGTGTAAGTACTTCATATGCGAGCTTATGACTATTGGGACCCCATACTAGATGCTCAAAGCTTGATTCTGGGGCGAAATCCTCAACATGAATATTATTCTTATCTGGCTTATGTAGATCCAAGGTAATTAGGAGAGCAGTTGACCCATAGGCACTTATGGCTAGTCTTGAGCCATCATAGCTGATAGAAGGATGACGCAATAAATTGAGCTTCGTCGCAAAAGGTACTCCGTATTGCGATAGATCCTTAGGTAGATCTTTGATGGCTACAACCTCTTTGAAAGCTCGACTAGCTAGTGAGTATGACATTATCTTGTTGCCTTGTCTGGATCCGAGAGTTGCAAAGAATAATTGAGGCTTTCTTGGGTCCCATGCGGGATCAATCCCAGGTCCAACTCTTATTGTGCTACCGCGAACTATATCTTTTATGTAAATCAGACTTCTGTCTAGATAAAGTTCTAGCTTTTTGTCATGATTACTATCTCTAGTAACGGTATAAGCTAGGTACCTTCCGTCTTGGCTCCACGCAGCTTGTATAACATTATCAGAGACTATTTCCTTAGATTTATGAGTCTCCAGGTTTATCAAGAGCAGTCCTGTGCTTTTGCTCTTCGATGGTTGTATACAAGTTAGATCTTGAGTTCTGGGATTTAACAACAGTTCTCTACATGTGAGATTTAGAAATACCTCTGCACTACCTCGGGATGGATCCATCTTCCAGATAGCTTTATCAGATTGAAATAACACTAGATCTCGGCGCTTAACTCGCTGCTGTTGACCCGCTTTTGGGGTGACTGTTGGTACTGGAGTAATCCCACGAGGAGAACTGTTTGTGGGTTCAGGATGTTTCGTGCCTCTTTGATAAGAGGTTTGTGTAGGTTGTACCGCTTGCTTGCTGGTATTTCGACCCGTGGTACCCCACGAGCAAGAAGTCAAGAAAACAAATAGCACCATAAAAGTAATTAGCTTCTTCATAGCATTAGATGCTAAAGGGCTGTACACACAGGGTCAATGGTGTATTAGTGAAAGAAAAAGATTATTTATTCCCAGAATTTTATATTTTCTTTATAAACGAACCTGTGTTCATGAGAACTAGAGTGCTATTATCAGATAGCTATGTTTTGAGGAGTTAGATATGTACGAGAGAAATCCCTTCTCATATAACAAAGCCAAGTTCCAAGCAAATCTTATCGAAGACTTGCTGGTGTCCCCTGAAGATTTGTGTAGGGTACTGGAGGCAGTTAACTGGACCATGGTAAGGCTATTAATTTGTGAACACACCAGCAAAGGGTATATAAGGGTAAGATGTATCTATAAGTAAATTCTAGATCAACCTTGTCTCAAGCTTGTAAGGCACAAAGACAAGCGTGCCTTTTATATTTAGCTTTTATATTTAGGAAGTAAGGCTAGTATGTTGACTCCAGCTTTATCTTAGAGTAGAAGGAAGTATGCCAAGCTCAGCCCTATATTTGGCCACTGTTCTTCGCGCTACTCTTATTCCTCTCTCACGTAGCTTATCGCATATTTGTCGATCGGTCAGAGCTTTATCCTCGCTCATTATGATCTCTTTGATCACGTCTTTGATGCTAAGTGAAGCGGTAAAGAAGTCTGAAAAAGGTATAACTTTCCTGTTAGGCAACATTACATATTTGCCAGCAGTGGCGCGGCTGACTGTGCTCTCATGTACCCCTATGTAGTCTGCGAGCATAGCTCTAGTTAGAGGCTTTAGATGTCTGACTCCATATCTTATAAAATCCTCTTGCAGCTCGACCAGAGCGGAGGCTATTTTGTATATAGTCTTGCGGCGCTGGTTTACGTTCGAAATAAACATCTTCGTACGCGAGATGTACTCCTTGATATGAGTTCTCTCGTTCTCCGAATAAGAGTTCGGATGTGCTTCCAGGTCTTTTGCGATCTGCTGGTATGCTGGACTTAACCGAAGCTCGAACTGCCTACCCTCGACCACTTCTACCTCTAGCTTGCCTTCTCTCTCAAATATGATGACATCAGGAGAGATGTAAGTGGACCTGGAGGGGCTTTTCCATGTACGTCCAACTGCAGGATCAAGTGAAGGATAAGGAGATAGTTTCTGCTTAATGAACTGCCTAGCTTCAGCTACTTTTTCAGGAGAGGTCTTCAGCTTCCTAGCTATGTAGCCGTATTTATGACTCCCCAGCTCTTCGATATAGTTCTCTAGGATGGCTCTTACGTACTCGGGTATGATTTCTCCCTCTTGCTCCAGATATCTCAGCTGGAGCAGTAGACATTCTTGAAGATTCCTTGCACCTACACCCGCGGGTGCTATCTCCTGTAATCTCTGTAGTACCCATTCTACCCTCTGCACATCCCTCCCCAGCTCACGAGCTATAGCATCCAGCGGTTGCCTAAGGTAACCATTCTCATCCAGGGACTCTATTAGGTAGTCAGCTATCTCGTAGTCTTCTTCAGGGAGTATTGAATGTAGATCCGACCTCAGTGATTCATGAAAATCCTGCTCGGATGCCACTATGGACATGGGGTCAAAGTCATCTTCATCATCAGATACTAACGAACGCGATGTTGCTGAGTAGCTTTCATAGTACAGAGAATCCAGATCCTCGTTGACGGTATCAGTATGATCTGTTTTAGAGTCTTCCCGAGAACAGTTCTCGCATTTGCCACCTACCATGACTTCGCCACAAAAGGGGCAAGTTTCGTGGTCCACTAGCTCGAGAGCAGGATTCTGGCTTAGCTCGTTTAGTATCGTCTGTCGCAGCTCTGGTAGGGACAAACTAAGTATGTAGTTTGCCTCTATCAGCGAGGGAGAAGCTTTTATAGTCATCTCTTGCGCTTGATTTTGTTCCTGCGACATCTGCATATCCATAAAAATCTCCTCCCTCAGATCTGTCGGTATTCAACTTAGGTCGTGTGGATTATATCATTGCTTGTAATTTTGTACAACATCGATGGCATCATTATTGCTGTGACCTTCGAACTTGATAGAAGGTGGTGGTGATGAAGACTTCTGAGAAGTTGTGGATATACAGCTTAGTAGAGGCGATGCCGGTAGCGTTGTTGGTCTTTGATCGTGATGCAAATCTTCTGGCTGCATCTCCCAAGGCCCGTGCGATGCTGCTACCCATTAGCAAAGGTGATAATCATAACGGCTCATTAGAAAATCCTGCTCTACCGGCGAGCATCCGCGAGTCTTTGTATAGGGTTCTGAAGGGGTACTCGCGTTCTGAGAGTGGACATGCAACCATTGCAAATACACGCATCGAGTTCACGGTTGCTGACATAGGAGACGTAGTGAGTGTAGCCTTTAGTGACCCCTCTCCAGGATACGATGAAAATATTGATTATCTATCCATAGCTGCTCATGAACTCAAGACTCCTCTAACCGCTATTAAAGGAGGCACACAGCTTCTGGAGAGGACACTGCTGAGAAATGGCGACCTGAGCGATAGAGAATCGAAGTTACTGGGCATGATAATCTCGCAGGTTAACAGATTATCCTATATGGTTGATAGTCTGTTAGATACCTCTAGATTAGCTTCAGGCAGGATAAAGCTTACCAAAAGCGATCATGACCTACGTATGATAGTACAGGAAGCTGTGGAAGAAGTAAGGTCATCGATTCCTGGTCGAAACATAGACATAAAGATGCCTTCACACGAGCTGCGTGCAAACATAGATCCTGTAAGACTGTCTCAGGTGATCGAGAATATCTTACGCAATGCTGTAGAGAACTCAGATCCAGACAAAGCAGTGCTAGTGGAAGCATATGAGGATATGGATGATATATACCTGACGGTTACTGATTATGGCAAAGGTATACAGCCTAAGGACAGCCCTCATATATTCGAGAAATTTTACAGGGGAGCCGAATGTAGCGGAGGGCTCGGTCTAGGCCTCTATATATCTTCAGAGCTCGTAAAGCTTCACGGCGGGCGTATATGGTTTGAGTCAGAGCCAGGTTATGGTACCACTTTTTACATAGCTATCCCGGCCAGGTAATTCGGCAAATATTCCTCAACTTGAGCGATAGACAACCCATTGAGATGGGATTATCATACCCTCAGAAGATCGCTGGCCATATTGGCCTTATCATTTTTGTTTACACGAGGGGAACTGGGGATGAACCTACATGAGTATCAGTCAAGGGAAATACTTGCCAAACATGGCATTCCTATCCCACCCGGAATATTGGCAAGAAGCGTGGAAGAGGCTGTTGAGGCAGCCTCTTCTCTTGGTTATCCTGTAGTAATTAAGGCTCAGGTGCATTCTGGAGGGAGAGGCAAGGCTGGCGGTATAAAGCTGGTAAACTCGCAGCGAGAGCTTGAATATGTAGCTCCAACTATACTAAGCATGAATATAGGCGGCCGCCCTGTTAGTGCTCTTTTGGTTGTTCCCGCTGCCGATATACAAAAAGAATATTATCTCAGCGTAGTGTTAGATAGGGAGCTGAAAACCTTCACCCTTATTGCCAGTGCTGAAGGCGGGGTAGATATAGAAGAGGTTGCTCGCGAACATCCTGATAGCATCTTGAGAGTGCCCGCCCATCCTTGGCTAGGACTACAGCCTTATCAAGCAAGAGAGCTAGCCTACAAAGTGGGTTTCGAGGGCTCGCTCGTTAGGACTTTCGTAGAAATAGCAATGTCTCTCTACAGATGTGCTCTGGATGTGGAAGCTAGTCTTGTGGAGATAAATCCCCTGGCCAAGGTTTCCTCTGGTGATCTGATAGCGCTGGATTCCAAGATCGTCGTGGATGATAACTCTCTATTTAGACATCCAGATATAGCTGAGATGAGAGATCTAAGCCAGGAGGAGACTGCTGAGGTAGAGGCCTCTCGAGTAGGTATAAGCTACATAAAGCTCGATGGTAACATCGGATGTATGGTTAACGGAGCTGGTCTAGCAATGGCTACCATGGATCTCGTAAAGCTATATGGGGGTAGTCCAGCTAACTTCCTCGATATAGGTGGTGGAGCGCATGCTGATCAAGTTGAAGCTGCGATGAATATCATTCTATCTGATGAGAAGGTAAGTGCGGTCTTGATCAATATATTTGGTGGCATAACGAGATGTGATGATGTGGCTCGTGGGATAGTAGAGGGGCTTAGAAACATCAAAAGAGGAGTGCCTATAGTGGTCAGGTTGGTAGGAACCAATGAGGAGGAAGGTCATAGGATACTTGAGGATGCAGGACTTAGATCCCTATCCTCTTTGGAAGAAGCTGCCAAGCTGGCTGTTGAACTTGCCTCCAAGAGCACGGTCTCTAGATAACTCCGATTAATCTAAGTGGGGAGATGTGGCGTGAGCATACTGGTAGACAAGAATACGAGGCTTCTTGTGCAGGGTATAACCGGTCGGGAGGGATCCTTTCATACCCAGCAGATGGTTGAGTACGGAACCAACGTAGTGGCTGGTGTGACGCCAGGAGCAGCAGGGCGGGAAGTTTGTGGGGTTCCTGTCTACAACACTGTAAGAGAAGCTGTGGAGGCCACGGGCGCTAACACCTCGATAGTCTATGTTCCTGCACCTTTTGCCCCTGATGCGGTCTACGAGGCTGCCTCAGCTGGAATATCCCTCATAGTGTGCATAACTGAGCACATACCAGCTGTTGATGAGGTAAAGATGTACCATTATGTCAGGGAGAAGGGTAGTAGACTGATAGGCCCTAATTGTCCAGGGCTGACTACGCCAGGGGAAGCCAAGGTAGGTATAATCCCAGGCAATATACACAAGCGTGGGCCAGTAGGCATAGTATCCCGCTCTGGCACACTAACTTATGAGGCGGTGGCTGCCCTTACAGCGGCTGACATAGGACAAAGTACGGTCGTGGGTATAGGTGGTGATCCTATTGTGGGCACAAGCTTTCGTGAAGTGCTAGAGATGTTTGAAGATGATCCCGAGACGCACGCCGTGGTACTTATTGGAGAGATCGGTGGGAACGCCGAAGAGGAGGCTGCAGAATACATAAGACAGATGACGAAGCCCGTGGTTGCCTTTATAGCGGGTCGCACTGCACCTCCTGGCCGTAGAATGGGACATGCAGGGGCGATAATAAGCGGTGGTAGTGGTACAGCAGAGAGCAAGATTCGAGCTCTTGAAGGTGCCAACGCTCATATAGCTGAAACGCCATCGCAAATAGCAGAGCTTGTTGAGGTTGCCCTGGCTGGCGCCTAATTTCACGTTTCACGTGAAACCTTTCGCTAAGATATAGAGAGTAATTTGTTGTAAGGAGTGGATTTCAGGGTATGTTTCACGTGAAACAGGGAAAGCTCAAGATAGCCCCTTCTATACTTTCGGCCGATTTTACGAGGCTTGGAGAGCAGGTACAAGAAGCTGAAGCCGCAGGTGCTGATTACATCCACTATGATGTTATGGATGGTCATTTTGTGCCCAATATATCCATGGGGCCGTACATAGCTGAAGCAGTAAAGCGCAGTACATCTCTGCCTTTGGATGTGCATCTTATGATAGAAGATCCCGATAGATATATCCCCGATTTTGTCAGTGCTGGGGCTGACATCATCACTGTTCATTATGAAGCAGTCGTGCATCTTCATAGGACAGTCATGAGGATCAGGGATCTGGGTGCTAAAGCTGGTGTAGCTATCAATCCTTCAACACCTCCATTCATGCTTGACGAGATCTTGCCCTTCGTGAATCTAATACTTGTTATGAGCGTCAATCCAGGCTTCGGGGGCCAACATTTCATCCCAACCTCTTTGCAGAAACTAAAGAGACTCCGTATGATGATCGACGATAGGCGCTATGATATAGAGCTTGAGGTTGACGGTGGTATAGATCCGAATACAGCTGAGCCGGTGGCTGCATCCGGTGCCAGAGTGCTGGTAGCTGGATCTGCTATATTTGGGCAAGGCTCAATAGAGGAGAATATACGCGCTATCAGGGAATCTGCCGAGCGTGGTTTAGCCAGGCAGGCCTTTTAGTTAGATTCAATATCCTCTCAAGGTATAATTGCTAGGATAGTTTTATGTTTCCTTAGCGACTGCTGGTTAGTAATACGAAGTTGAGTGGTATATTTCTAACGGGAATCAATCATACTACAGCTAACGCAGATATCAGGGAGAGGCTATATCTGTCTGATCCTGATATCGCGACTCTACTTGCCAAACTCAATCAAAGGTTTGAAGAGGCCGTGGTCCTCTCGACCTGCAACAGATTAGAGATATATATCTATGATTCGTCTCCTGACCATAGATACGTAGTTTCCTGCATATCCTCCTTGGTAAATGCTCCTGAGGAGCAGATAACATCTCATTCATACACGAAATCTGATCGCGAAGCCGTCTACCACCTTATGTCTGTAGCTGCTGGTCTTGATTCAGTGGTGCTGGGAGAGTCCCAGATATTAGGGCAAGTCAGACAGGCTTGGGAAAAGGCAGCTTCTCTGGATACCACTGGTCCTGTACTGAATACCCTGTTTAGGTATGCCCTCCAGGCAGGCAAAGATGTAAGAACGAAAGTGCCCATAGGAAGGGGTGCTACGTCGGTTGCGCACGCTGCGGTGGAGCTGACTAGGTCTCGCTTTGGCAGCTTGCGGGATCTCTGCGTAGTAGTGCTTGGCGCTGGAGAGATGGGAAGATTAGCTGCTAGAAACCTTAGATCGGCTGGCGTCAAGAGGATAACTATAATCAATAGAACCTACGAAAGAGCTAAGTTCCTAGCAGAAGACATAGGTGGGGAAGCTGTACCGATAGAAGATATGGATCTTGCTCTGGCTTCTGCTGATGTACTGATTACTTGCTCGCTCTCTCCTAGACCCCTAGTGCTTACCAGCCATCTGGAGCATGCAGTCAGATATAAGCAAGATCGACAGTTATTAGTAATAGACATCGCTATACCTAGGAATGTAGATCCCCAAGTACGTAGTCTGCCTTCCGTTAGCTTGTACGATATGGACGATATACAGGAGATATGTAATAGAAACAGGCATGCAAGGAAGATGGCAGCACGTCTAGCGCACAAGGAGCTGCAGTATTGGGTTGAGGAGTTCTTCAAGTGGCAGCATGAGAGGCTAGCTGTTCCTCTAATCCGAGATGTGCGTGGCAAGGCAGAGCAGATCCGTAAAGATAGGCTAGAGAAAACCTTCGGAATACTAAAGGACCTCACTGATGAACAGAGGTATGTAATAGATGCGATGAGCAAGTCCATAGTCAATGCCATACTTCACAATCCCACGATATGGATAAAGCAGGTAGAGGACGAGGACTTAAAGAGGCTCTTCGCGGACATGTGGGGGGTAAATCATGAAAATCCTGGCAAATAACTCCTCCAAATTGTTCCAACGTGCTCAGAAGGTGATGCCTGGTGGAGTGAGCAGCCCGGTTAGGGCTTTTAGAGCTGTAGGAGGAGAACCTATATTTATAGACAAGGCGCAGGGCTCTCGTTTATTTGATGTAGATGGCAAGGAGTATATAGACTTCGTTGGATCCTGGGGTCCCATGATCCTTGGTCATGCCCACCCCGAAGTGTTGAGGCTTATTCACGAAGCTGTGGATAAAGGTACGAGTTTTGGCGCACCTAATCAATATGAGCTGCAGCTTGCTGAGATGGTTACTAGTCTTGTTCCGAGCGTAGATGTAGTAAGGTTCGTCAATTCTGGAACCGAAGCTACTATGAGCGCGGTACGCTTGGCAAGAGCTGTAACCTCGCGAGATCTAGTAGTAAAGTTTGATGGCTGCTATCATGGACATGCAGATTTCTTTCTCGTTGCAGCTGGCTCGGGTGCCATGACTCTAGGGCAACCAGATAGCCTTGGAGTGCCCAATCAGATAGCTTCCCTCACAGCCTCTTTGCCTTACAACGACATTGAACATGTCACTACCTTTTTCCAAGAAAGAGGCAATGAGATAGCTGCAGTTATAGTGGAACCTGTTGCAGGTAATATGGGAGTCGTGCTACCTAAGCAAGATTTCCTTGCGAAATTGCGCGAGCTGACATCTAAATATGGTGCACTCCTTATATTTGACGAAGTTATCACTGGGTTCAGGCTATCGTTAGGTGGAGCACAGCAGCTATTTGATATAAAACCCGATATAACAACTCTGGGGAAGATAATAGGCGGAGGGCTTCCCGTTGGTGCCTATGGTGGGACTGCAGAGATCATGAACATGTTAGCCCCTAACGGTCCTGTTTATCAGGCTGGCACTCTGTCCGGTAACCCTATAGCAATGGCGGCAGGTTACAAGACCATTCATATACTACAACAGGATGAAGGTGTGTATGAACGCCTAGACTATATGGGATCATATCTAGAAAAAGGTCTCCAAGATGCCGCGAAGGATGCTGGTGTAGGGGTTACTATCAACAGAGCAGGTTCCATGCTAACTATTTTCTTCTCCAGCTATCCAGTTTCTAACTATCAAGATGCCAAGCGAAGCGATACCACTATGTTTGCTAAGTTCCATTCAAATATGCTGGCGCAAGGCATCTATTTACCGCCCAGCCAATTCGAGGCCTGGTTCTTATCCACTGCTCATACTCGCGAAGATCTAGATAGAACTATAGAAGCGGCCTACACAGCCCTTAAGAAGATATAACATCCTTGGCATAATTTTTGTATTACTTGATCCTATCTAGAGGTATATGCTTCCTGTAAGCTGTTGGAGCGTAGATATGAGCACCAAGGGTGAAGATCATTCCCACGAGCACTCAGGCATCATTCATAGGCTAGCAGACTTGCTGCATCTGCATACTCATGGAGACGAGTCTGAAAACTTCGATATCGAGGTGATCTCTTCCCAAGAAGGTATAAAAGCTCTAAAGATCTCACTACTGGTTCTTCTGCTGACCTCTATACTGCAGCTAGCTATTTATCTGCCATCGGGGAGTGTTGCTCTGCTATCGGATACTATACATAACTTCTCTGATGCCCTAACGTCTCTTCCCCTGTGGCTAGCTTTATCTCTTAGTCGGCGTCCACCTAATAGAAGCTATACCTATGGTTATGGTAGGATCGAGGATGTAGCTGGAGTCTTTATAGTACTTGTCATTGCTGCAAGCGCGCTTATAGCTGCTTACGAAAGCATACTCAAGTTCTTCCGTCCTCATGAGGTCAGGTACCCATTGCTAGTAGCTCTCGCCGCGCTCGTCGGCTTCTGTGGGAACGAATTAGCAGCTTGGATCAGAATCAGTACTGGTAAGAAGCTAGGTTCGGAGGCACTGATAGCTGATGGCAAACATGCGCAAGCCGATGGCCTTACATCTCTTGCTGTGCTTCTCGGGTCTTTGGGAGTGATACTGGGTTTTCCTCTGATTGATCCCATAGTAGGCTTGGTTATTGCGTTCTTCATAATCTTCATACTAAGGGATGTAGGTTTCAAGATGTGGTGGAGGCTTATGGATGCCGTAGATCCTTCGATATTGGATGCTATAGAGCGATCGGCAGGCAGCGTCGAAGGTGTACAGGATGTTCACGATATACGAGTAAGGTGGCTTGGGCATAATTTACAGGCTGAGATGCATGTTACCGTTGATGAGGATCTCCCAACTTACGCTAGCCATAAGATACTTGAGGATGTTAGACATAAACTGTTCCATGATATCCCCAGACTCGAGGTCGTAAACGTGCATGCTGATCCCTGTGGTCACAGCGGTGTTGACCACCATGAGCACACCTCTCACCATGTAATCAATAGATAAAAGGTACAATTTCCAACGTATTTACCCTCGTAAGTTATCATCTATGTTAGAATGTTTGCAGACCCCGAATAATTTGGAGATAAACAATAATTTTTGAAAAGATTTGCAGCGAGAAATTAGCGTTCGGGGTGCTCTCTTCTTTCTCGTTGTAGTGAGCAGGAGAGATGAGAGGATCAAGCATAACCTTTCTGTGGCCTTATATAGCACGCCGCCGTCATTGGATCATAGGGTGTCTATTCTTAGCAGCTGTGGGAGGAACAGCCAGCGCATTTAGCCCTTTTGTCTTAGGGCACGCGGTGGATGAGCTCAAGAAGGGCGTTAGGCTGGACGTTATCATCTTTTACGCAATTGGCTTGCTCGCACTCTCTGTGACCGTTGCTGTCTTCAGATACCTATTGCGTATGCTCACAGGTAATATGGCAGCTACGGTTACCTATGAGCTGGGTCAGGAATTCTTTCAGAAACTACTAGTTTTGGACCAAAAGAACTACGCTTTCTTTGGACGTGGTGATCTATTATCCAGGGGAACCATGGATTTCATCTACATATGGAGGTTCTTTAGTGCGGGCTTCCAGATGATGCTCCATTCCCTGGTGTTGTTGTTTGTAGGCGTAGTCTTGATGGCTAGCTCCAGCCTACCGTTAGCTGCTCTAGTTTTTATATCTCTAGCACTTATAATGATGGTTCAAATATTCAATGGGCCCTTCCTTGAGAGATCCTTTGACAGGGTGCAGCACGATGTTGGAAGGTTGTCGGCGTTCGTGCAGGAGCACCTGGGGGCTGTAAGAATGTTCAAGGCTTATTCCCAACTGAGGGAAGTCGTCGAAGCTTTCGAGGATGTAAACAGAGCTTATGCTAGAAGCTACACTATGTTCGCACTTCGTAGCGGGCTTTTCAGCCCGCTACCAGGACTGGTAGTGCGACTGAGTGCAGCGGTCGTCCTAGGAGTAGGAGGCTTCATGGTAATAAGAAACCTCCTAACTCTAGGAGAGCTCGTGCAGTTTGTGGTATATCTAAACCTCCTCAGCAATGCTGCTATCCAGATGAGCTCTGCTTACGAACGCCTACAGCAGGGTGCTGCAGCAACCGCGAGAGTTGCCGAGGTGCTCAGGCATGAGCCACATGTAAAAGATTTGCCAGAGGCTACCGAAGTCGACATAAAAGGTAGCGTTGCTATGAGGGATGTTGGTGTACGAGCAGGCGGTAGATGGGTGCTGAAGGATGTGAATTTTGAGGTTCCAGCTGGTAGTACGGTTGGTATAGTTGGACCTACCGGCTCTGGCAAGTCAACTTTGCTTTCTCTGATAGCGCGAGTACAAGATCCAGATTCCGGGTGTGTTCTTGTAGATGATAGAGATATTCGGACGATCAAGCTAGATTCCTTGCGAAAAGCTATAGCCCTTGTCCCGCAGCAGACGTTTTTGTTTGAGATGACCATTCGAGAGAATATAACCATTGGGCTTGAGAAAGTCACAAAAGAGGATTTGGAATATGCAGTCAACACTTCTAGGTTGGTCAATGATATGCCTCAGTTTCCTAATGGCCTAGATACCATGGTAAGCGAAGGTGGCAGTAGCCTTTCAGGTGGTCAAAGACAGAGAACATCTATAGCTAGAGCTTTAGTTAGAAAGCCTAAGATACTGCTTTTGGACGATGCTTTTGCAAGTGTAGATGCGCATACTGCTACTCAAATAATACAAGGTCTAACACGCAAGGATCTTACTAACGGCTATAGGCGTACTACTTTTATCGTCACTCAAAACCTCCTGGCTGTAAGGCATGCCGATGTGATCTTGGTGTTGGATAACGGCAGGATAGTAGAACAGGGCACTCACGAAGAGCTGGTGGAGTTGGGTGGGCTCTACGCTAACATGTATGCCAATCAACATAGAGAGAGAAGTAACAGATTGGATGATGCTGTTTCTAGTGCGGGTGTGCAGATAGAAGATACTAGGAGAGAGGTAAAGACCGCCAGATGAGCAGCAAGACTTATGTGCAGGAAAGAGAAAGGGTAGGTGTACGCCAGTTATCACAGGATACTGCTCTGCTGTGGCTGATCATAACCACTATGGCTCCTTACTGGCGGCTTATCTTAGTTGCTTTGCTTATGCTTGGCGGAGTGGCAGTACTTGCAGCTGTTCCTCCTTACCTCCTTCAATTGGTAATAGATGGTCCAATAAGGACTGGAGATACAAGTGATCTTTTACCTCTGGCTATACTATATGCCATCACAGTCCTGGTGAGTTTTGGCTTCCAGTTCGGGCAAACATACTTATTGCAGAGCAGTGGTCAGAAGGCTTTGGCTGATCTCAGAAAGCGAATGCTGGATCATATGCTCAAGCAGAATATGGATTTCTTCAATAGGCACAGTGTTGGGGAGCTAGTGCAGCGGATTACTGGCGATGTTGATGCCCTCAACTCTTTGCTTTCCACCAGTGTTGTGATGATACTAATAGATAGTGTCACTTTAGTCACTGTGGTAGTGGCTATGTTCCTGGTGAACTGGCGGTTAGCGTTGCTTGCACTGGCAATACTACCTTTCTTAGCGGTAATCACGGTCTTCTTCAGGCGACGTATAAGACGCACCTCGGATGTGGAGCGCAGTCTGAACTCTATGGTCAGTGGATACTTGAACGAGCAGATTCAGGGAATGTTGCTCGTTCAGCTGTTTCGCAATGAGAAGAGAAGCATGGCAGGCTATCAGGACCTCAATGCTAGGTACAGGAGAGCTTTGCTCTGGCAGCGTAAGGAGAGCGCTCAGTTTCTATCAGTCCAGGAAATAATAACGGCTGTAGCCTTAGCATCGTTGCTCTATTGGGGTGGTAAGGGTGTGCTGGCAGGCTGGGCCTCGCTAGGTGTTCTCGTGGCATTCGTACAGTACACGGAGCGCGCGTTCCAACCTGTTCTAAGACTATCTGAGCAATACAACAACGTACAGATAGCCCTGGCTGCTGCTGAAAGGGTAGCTAGGCTCCTGTCCGTTGAACCCTCGATTAAGGATCCTCAAAAGCCTGTGCCTCTAGGTGAGGTAAGAGGAGAAATAGAATTCAGGGATGTCTATTTCGGCTATAACCCTGAGGAGCCGGTACTCAAGGGAATAAATCTCCATATTAAGCCTGGACAGAGCGTAGCAGTTGTGGGTCCAACTGGTGCTGGCAAGAGCTCATTGGTTTCTCTACTCGCAAGATTCTACGACCCTCAAAAGGGACAGATCCTGCTAGATGGCAAAGATATAAGGACCCTCAAACTTGATGAACTTAGACATGCCATCACGGTTGTGCCTCAAGATCCCATATGTATAGCAGGCACGATTACAGATAATATCCGGCTATACGACTCTTCGATATCCTTTGAGGAGGTTCGAAGAGCTGCGGAACAAGCGAACGCTGCAGAGTTTATAGAACAGCTTCCCGAGAAGTACGATACCCTGGTCGAGCCAGGTGGAGAGAATCTTTCTATAGGTCAAAGACAGCTTCTGTCACTCGCTAGGGCTATAGCACTCAGCCCCAAGGGTGTTCTAGTGCTAGACGAGGCTACCTCAAGCATAGATACTGCTACCGAAGCACTAATCCAGGATGCTTTGCAAAGAATTCTGAAGAATCGAACAAGTATTATCATAGCTCATAGGCTCACGACGATCAGGAACGCTGATAGAATAATAGTACTCGAGAGAGGTCGAATAGTTGAGGATGGTACTCATGAAGAGCTGCTGGCACGGGGTGGCCACTACGCAAATCTATACAACCATCATATGCGTATCCTGATGGGGGTGGCTTAGCAGCTGCCTAATTAGATGCTCCAATGAGCAACTTTCCTGATACGCCAGATAAAAATACTCCTTGCCAAGTTACTCTTAGGTTCTACGCAGAGCTAAACGATTTCCTACCTGCTGACAAGAGGCAACAAGATTGGCTGATAGATCTCGATAGAAGGACGTCGATCAAAGACCTTGTAGAGTCTTTAGGCGTACCCCATACCGAGGTTGACCTGCTGGTTGCTAATGGAGACATCATAGATTTCTCCTACGTTCCCAAGTGTGGTGACAGGATAAGTGTATATCCAGAATTCAGATCTTTATCCTTGGGTCATCATCTCAAGCCTGATCTAGATCCAAATCCAAAGTTTGTTCTAGATGCTCATCTGGGCAAGTTGGCTGGTTATCTTAGGATGCTAGGATTCGATACTATCTATGATCCCGACTCTTCAGATCTGGATCTGGCGTTTGCCTCAAAGGCCGATGGCAGAATACTTCTTACAAGGGATATTGGGCTCTTGAAGAGAAAAATAGTTTTCAGAGGTTATTATGTGAGAGAAACCGAACCGAAGAGGCAGATCATAGAAGTGATAAAGCAGTTCAAGCTGCTTGATAAGATCAATCCTTTTGGTAGGTGTGCGCACTGCAATGATCTACTGATAGATGTCCCTAAGCGTGAGATCATTCATCTTCTACTGCCAAAGACCATACTTTACTACGACGAGTTCAGGAGATGCCGTGGTTGTGGGAAGATCTATTGGAAGGGAAGTCACCATGAGGCTATCCTGAGGCTGATTGAATCCATTCAAGAAGAAGTGAGCTTAGAACCAAAAAGGCTTCAGACTTCGTAGTAAATATTGGAGATAGCATAGAAGTAGATACGAGGTCCGATTTCATGAAGAAGAGACTACTAAAGATAGTACTCTTGTCATTAACTCTTATTAGCTGCGGAGCGTCTAGTGAGGCTACCCCTACCTTGCCAGTATCTCAGGGATTACCTTCGATTGTCCCTACTACTATTTCCATGCCTACGCCTATTCCCACAGAGGAACACATAGCCAGTCCCACCCCTGTGCCATCGATTAGCCCAATTACCACTCCAACGGTCACGGAGATATCGCCGAGTCCGGCTGCCAGCACGCCTCCAACGGGTAGTGAGTATTCCATTACTGTTACTGCGAAGGGACTCGCGTTTGATGTGAAGACTATAACTGTGCAACCCGGACAGTTGGTTGTTATTAAGTTCAAAAACGAAGACTCTGTTCCTCACAACATGGCTTTTTACACTGATAAAACTGCTAAGGAAAAAATATTTGTGGGAAAGATAATCAATGGCCCTAGCAGCACGACATATCGGTTTAAAGCTCCAAACAGACCTGGGAACTACTTCTTCAGATGCGATGTTCACCCTCAGATAATGACGGGCACATTTATCGTACAGGCCAAAGAGCCAGGTTATTAGGGAAGAATTTCCTCTTCTCCGGATTCTTCTTCGAACTCTATTGTTATGACTTGAGCTATGTTAGACCATGGAATGAATATCTGGCCTCCATCTTCACCCTCGACTCCATCCAGTAGGAGCCCTATCTCATTGTGGTCAACTACGTACCCCTGGACTATCAGATCGTCCTCATCTTCTGCAAGAGGGTTATGGATCTGGAGGACTTCAACGCTCATGCCGTGACTAAAAAACTCTTGTGTCACCGTATGGTCTCCTATGAGTTATATGGTTGTCCTAGTTGTGAATAGGCAATAGTAATAATAACCTATCGATGAAGCGCTCACATAGTCTTTATGAGGGTGTCTATTATCTGTCCGTCCTGCATTCTATAGAGTACATCAGCATACTCTTCTACCGCTGGATCGTGAGTTGCCATTACTAACGTCACTTTCGATTCATCCACAACCTTTCTAAGAAGGTTTAGGACCATCTGTCCAGTTTTACTATCCAGCTCTCCCGTTGGCTCATCAGCAATCAGTATCTTAGGTCTCGTGACTAAAGCCCTAGCTATAGCAACTCTTTGCTGCTGGCCTCCAGACATCTCGTATGGCCTGTGCTCAGCCCACTTAGCCAGCCCTACAAGAGATAGGGCTTCCATCACTCGCTGCTTACGCTCTCTAAGGCTATACTTGCCGGCTATCCTTAGGGGGAGTTCTACGTTCTCAGCAGCAGACAGTATCGGTATAAGCGCAAATGACTGAAATACGAAACCAAATTGGCTACGCCTCAACTTAGTTAACTCGCCTTCAGAGAGGTTGCTAAGGGATTGTCCTGATATAAATACCTCTCCAGTTGTAGGTCTATCTAGCCCCCCTATGATGTTGAGCAATGTTGTTTTCCCTGAGCCCGAGCGTCCCATCAGAGCCACGAACTGTCCTTCAGGCACAGTCAAATTTATTCCCCTGAGAGCTTGCACCTCTTCGCTGCCTACCTTATATTTCCGAACCACGTCTACAACCTGTATGGCAGGCTGTTTAAACCCATCCTTGTCCAATAACCAGCTATCAGGGTGTGTCTGGGAACTTGATTCGGGCCTCATTTCTGTTCACTCTCTCCTTTACTTCCCATCGGTAGGAATTTTCTTATACGTGATACTAAGTTCTGCTTCTTAGGCGGTGGTTCATCTTCATCTACCAGAGGCTGAACCGTAGTAACTTCTTCTCCTGGCACGGGCCGGATAACTATACCGTCTGGTAGGGTCTCAAGTATCACTCTTCTCCCGATACGATATAGCTCTCTATACTCCTCTGGTACTTGCAATCTCCCTGCGGGATCTAAGACGGTGTACTCTATGAAATGATGCTGTTCTTCCTTAGCCTCATCCTCTTTCTCTGTTTCGACTACTTGTCTTAGAGTCTCGGTACTAGTCTTGCCATCTCTTATTGCTACAGTACGAGATACGTGGCGTGAAATCTGGGGGTCGTGGGATACTATTACAACTGTTATCCCATACATTTCATTCAACTTATGGAAGATATCGAATATAGTCTTGGCCGTAGCTGAGTCCAGCTCTCCTGTGGGCTCGTCAGCCAATAGTAATTGGGGCTTGTTGGCTAGAGCAACCGCTATCGCTACCCTTTGTTGCTCACCTCCAGACAGCTGCGCCAGCTTATGCTTCTTGCGATTTCCAAGCCCCACTACCTCAAGGAGCTCATTAGCCCAAGCCTTTCTCTCCGCTGGCTTGATGCCTGCCATTAGCATGGGCAACTCCACGTTTTGTTCTGCGTTCAAATAAGGCACCAAGTTTCTAGCTACCTGCTGCCATACGAACCCCACCACGTGTCTTCTGTAGTGATTCAGCTGCCTGTCGCTAAGCTTTAGCAGCTCCTGTCCAGCCACCACCACCCGGCCAGCGGTAGGTCTGTCGAGTCCACCAATAACGTTCATGAGGGATGTCTTCCCCGAACCCGAGGGGCCGACAAGTGCCATGACCTCGCCTCGCTCGACAGTTAGATCTAATCCTTGTAGGGCTAGGACCTCAACCTGTGCTAGCTTATAGATCTTGACTAAGTTTTCGCATATTATAATTGGCTCACTCATACCGACTCCCCTAGCTTCACTGCCTGGAAGATCTTCATTCTAAGTAGCAGCATTGCCAGCATGACCAGCGCTAGACCAAGCAGCACAGCAAATATAAGATAGATAAGCATCAGTCTGTCCCAAGCTATAAGCACCAGAAACGGTGGAGTTTGTGGATGTTCCCCGGTACTCACCTGTAAGAACGGTATGAACATATCGCTGACAAGCACTCCCAGGACAGTTCCTATAACTACACTAAGTCCTATGATAATGAGCTGCTCGCAGGCTAGCATCGCAGCCATCTGACCAGTCGATAGCCCTATAGCTCTGAGGGTCCCTAGCTCTACGAACCTTCGCCTGAAGGATACTATCGAGTAGAAAAGAAAGCCAAGCCCTGTAAGTATTGCTGAGGCAAGGAACCCTACCGATAATAATCCGTACAATCCTTGGCGCTCCGGCCTCCCTTGATCTGATTCTATCTCAGGCTGAGCTACATCCGTTACTATACTTCGGAATCCAAGCTTGGTTGTGGATAGCTCGATCTGTTCCTTGGTGGTACCCGGCTTTACCTTAAGCCATACTTCATAGGGGAATTCCCCTCCTTCTCTTTGAAATATGTAGTCGATGTTTCCTACAAAGAATGGCCCGTCCTCAGGATAAAGCGTCGGGAAGTAATTTAGCTCACCCACTATAGTAAATGGGACTGGCTTAGACTCTTCTACATCCCAGAGGTTAAGTGTGATCTTAGATCCTATGCTTAGTCCTTGCTCTCGCATGAAGTCTCGGCTAACCAATAACCCATCCTCGAACGTGCCTAATGCATTCATTAGATATCCCAGAGGATAAGTGGCATAGTCATCTCTCCAATAGGCTATCTTGGGAAATTCCATTCTATCTATGCCTAGTAATGTGCCACGCTGACGTGAGTTGCCAACGACTGCCTCCGTATCGCTTCTCGTTACCCTCATGGCATTCTCGACTCCAGGTACTTTCAGATACTCAGTCACTGGCAGAAATAGCCACTTGGGAGTGCCTTCGTCCTGCTGTTCGGGCTGTTGTTGTGATGATCCACCCCCGGGTCCTGCGGAGGAAGGCTCAGTGCTCTGTCCTAGATCTGCTAGTCTCATATCGGCGCCTATATCGTAGTAGACGCGATCGTAAGTATGTCGATCTAGGGTCTTAGCCATGGAGGCGGTGAAAGTAGCCAGGCTAAGAGTCAGGACTATAAGCATGACAGGTCCGGAATACGCCCTGGGGGTACGTGTCAGGTACCTAAGAGCCATAACACTGGAGATGCCTTTTAACCTCCCGATAAGCTGCGCGATGAACCCCAATACAATCGGTAGAATACGCATGCTAAGGAGCCCTAATGCTAGAAGCCAGAGCACGGGAGTAAGTATGAGTAATGGATTCTTGAATGGATCATCAGAAGGTAACCCTTCTCCTAAGAAAGAGATTGTGCCCCTCT
Source organism: Thermobaculum terrenum ATCC BAA-798 (assembly GCF_000025005.1). Lineage (NCBI taxonomy): Bacteria > Bacillati > Chloroflexota > Chloroflexia > Thermobaculales (SeqCode) > Thermobaculaceae (SeqCode) > Thermobaculum (SeqCode) > Thermobaculum terrenum. Next base: position 295,964 of record NC_013525.1, on the reverse strand, counting down.
GCTTGAGCTGTTGATATCCATACCAGGCGGGTATGAGCAACAGAATATCCAGATATATCTTCTGCCAAAACGGGGCTCCAAGTGACCTGGCGCGCTCTCTCTTGTACGAGATTATAGTATGGCCTGCTGCACCTACTGCGGGAACCACGCTGGCTATCAGCGTCAATACCATGACCCAAGTACCGGCCCTGATGCTCTCTGGAGACAACTCCACAGGGAAATCGTACCTAGGTATGAAGTCGAGGAAAGATCTGGTCCATCCCATTGCTAGCGCTGTGTACTGTCCGAGGCCGAGCCCGAGAACTAGTGCCAGTATTCCAAGCCCTAAGCTTTCCAACAAGAAAATGCCTAATATGCCTGACCTTGAGATACCTCTACTACGTAGTACCGCGATCTCGTTTTGCTGTCTCTGTACTGCCATACTAGTGATCATTATGATGAAATAGGCTATAAGCCCAAGTATCGGTATGCTGAATACTATTAGGCTTAACGTAAGGAACCTTACTTGTGTATGTTGCTCAGTAAGGGCATCTTCTGGAGATACTCTAAGCTCAACTGCGGGCAGAAGGGTCGCAGCGTGACGCTCTACCCCTTGCATACGGCCAATCAACTCCTGAGCGTGTCTGCTACGAACTGAGGTCCCATCCAGTACGTAGTACCACAGCGCCATGTATATACCGTCGTTTGGATGGGTACGAAGTATCCTCTGTGAAAAGGTTTGCTCCGGAACCATGAGCACGTCCTGCAGGGACTGAGGACGAATAAACCAATATGAGTCAGAAGGGTCTATAGGCTCCCAGATACCAGATATCTTTATGGGCAGCCTAAGTAAATTATCTCCAACGCCTTTTTCCATTACTATGTAGTTCTCGCCAACATGTAGGCCTAGCTTGTCAGCCAAACCTTCATGTACTAGAACCTCTACTGGGCTATTGCTATCGTTACTTGCGATCTTGGGCCATCTTCCCTCTACGATCCTGACCTTCTTTTCCAGGCCGCTGGCAAATCCCACGCTTACCCACTCAAGTTGCTCCTCGCCCTTCTCTTCTTTGTAGGCGGTACCTTCAGGTGCAAGTAAGCGTATCTTATCGGTGGTTACGTATCTCACATAAACTAGCGGTGGCAAGCCCAAGTCTCGGGCTCCGTATTTAGTAAAGTACTCATCTGCGCTTCTGAATCCAGATATTGGCACTCTTTGCTCGTTTGAGGCTACAGCCATGAACATGTAGGAGAACGGGGGTCTTAGGTTACCTTCCTGTTCTTCCAGAAGCTCTGTGCGCAGGATTCTATAGCCTACCGCATCAGCGTATAGAGGGATGCTTACCACTAGGGTGATGGCAACTATGAACCCTGCAAGCAGAGCAAGCACAAGCCCGAGATAACTTTTTTGTCTCAGGAAGGCTATCTTGACGATACCTAGTAAGTTAAGCAGCCAGTACACGGACAACCCTCTCCTCTTGGGTTAGTTCTATTGTCCCACCACTTTTTGGCCTTCCTTCAGACCACTTGTTATCTCAACTTTATCCTGGCTTTGTATACCTAGTTCCACATCCACTCTCCGTTGACGGTCTCCTTCTTGCACTACCACAAACTGCCTACCTTGGAATGTCCTGATAGCCTGCGGAGGAAGCCATAGTACGTTGCGTTTCTGTTGTAATATGACGGTGATATTTGCTATATCACCGATATCTACGTCTAGTCCATCTGGGTTGTAGCTTATACGTATTGCTCCACCACTGCCCTGATCACCTGTGGGTAGCATTCTGATTTCGCCACTTACCACTTTGTCGGAATAGCGCAGAAACCTTATCTGTACCTTCTGATGGGGACTAAGTTGAGAGAGCTCAGCGCTAGTGGTATTGTCTACTCGTATCTCCTTCTCACCAGGATCCATTATGGTCATGACTGACTGGAATGGCTGCACTGGATCTCCCGGCTTTATATTCACGATCTCGACAACACCGTTGAAAGGAGCATAGATCCTTCCGGCGTCTATTTGGTCTTTTATCCTTTCGTAGTTTAACCTGGCTTGAGCTACCTGTTTTTGAAGCTCCTCATTGGTAGCTTTCTTTATCTGATCTAGCTTGATTTGTGCTCTCTTTACAGCTATCTCAGCAAGTTTTCTATCTAGCTCACTCGTAGCCGCCTCCAACTTAAGTTGTGCCTCCTGGAGGTCTAGCTCGGCCAGAGCCACATCTGTCTGGTGTTGATTTTGATATTGCTGTAGCGCTAGGTTTGCCTGATCCAACTCAAGCTGTGCTTGCTCCAGTTGCTTAACAAGGTCCGACTGGTCCAACTCCGCAAGTAGTTGTCCCTTACGTACTTTGTCTCCTACTTCGACGTTGACTTTCAAAACATTGCCCGACTTCGTAAACTGTAGATCCTTCTCGTTTACCGCTGAGACCCTGCCAGTAAGCCTAAGAAGCTCAACTATATCACCTCGTTTGACGGTGTAGATGGGCTTCTCGACCTCTGGCTGTGGAGGTAGTGGGGTTGGTGTAGGTGGTACTTGTGCAACTCCTGGAACACTACATCCAGATAAAACAAAACAGAATACGGAGAACACCATAAAATAAATAGCTACCCTCAGGCTCTTTCCTGCTTGCTTGAACATAGCTCCCCTTTCATATTCCTAATAGTCCCAGGTGTCAAGTTGTATCTAATTTTGGCCGTTATTTTATCATCTAACATAAATTTTGTATATCTTATCTGCTAATTATGGCAAACCTTACGAAATGCAGCACAATCGTGGGGAATATTATAAATCGATTTATGACCAAGGTTAATAGTTTGAAAGAAACGAATCTTATAGTACGTACATGATAGCTGGGACGTAAATATATTTACGTCCCAGCTATCAAAGAAGTCTTAGCGCTCTACGTCTTTGAGATCTACGACAGTTCCCTGCTGAGCCGATAGATATGCAGCCCTGAGAATAGCTAGATTATGCCTTGCCTTGGCTAGATTTGTGGGAGCGTCCTCGCCTTGTGCCCAGGCGTTGAATATATCTTGTAGCACACCATGAAAACCCTCTTGGAAGTTATCGTCGGCATAGCTTAGAGGCAGCCATTGTCCTATCTTGTTTTCATATATCTCGACAAATGGTGCTTCTATCTTGAATCTTATACTACCGAGCTTTCCATGTACTTCATGTACGAATGCTCCACCTCCATTGACCGCCCAAGCTACTTCAACTACGGTAGTAGCGCCGTTCTCATGGGTGAGCATCACTACAGCAAGATCGTCCACATCTTGCTCTCGTACATAACGCCCGACCCTTGCGTAGACCTTTATTACTGGGCTTTGAGCTTCCGCTTCTGCTACGTACATGTTGTGGTAACCATTGTCCAGGAGCACACCGCCCCCACCTCTTGTGGACTGCGTTCTCCAGTCGGGATTAGAAGGATCCTTGCCCTTGTAGTGACTACCGGCAAGACCCTCACTCCTCACAAGAAATACCTCTCCTACACGGCCTTCCTGAATTGCTCTTAGAGCATATCTCATGGGGCGGCTGTAAGTGTAATTATGGATGACTGCCAGCTTTACGTTATGTTCCTTAATGACTGCTCCTATACGATCGACCTCCTCCAATGTGGCAGCCAAAGGTTTCTCAGATATCACATTCACGCCAAATCTAGCTGCATCTGTGATAGCCGGTTCATGGAGGTGATGCGGGAGGGCTATAAGTACTGCATCCAGATTTGGCGTATTCTCTAGTAGGTCTTTCCAGGAGCTATATTGCCCACTTACTTTATAGTTGAGGACATTTTCTATAGTTGCCCGTCGCTCAGGGCTAGGATCCGCCAGGGCTACCACCTCAGCAACATGCCTCATATTACTTAGTGCTGGTGCATGCCCCTCCTCCACGATCCTGCCGCAGCCTATTATGCCTATCTTGAAGCTCATATCGATCACCTGTACCTTATAGATATTCCAAGTTTATCTTGCACGAAGTCTCGACACTGCTTCAGACTTTGGTAGGGAGTACTGGTTGACTGGTCAATCTCCACGGTAAGCCATCCATCGTATCCTACGTCTTGTAGCGCCTGCATTATCGGAACAAAATCGATCGTCCCGAGCCCTAGCTCACAAAATATAGGCAAAGCTTCCGTCCCAGAGAAAGCTGTGAATACGCTCGGATCAGGATTCTCGGGGGTTAGGTCCTTAAGATGCATGTATCTCATCCTGTTCCCGTATCTTCTTATGATCTCTGCCGCATTCATACCCGCAGCCGTCAGGTGAGCCGTGTCAGGGCAGAAGAAGACGTATCTGTCGTCTGTCATCTCCATTACGGCATCGAGCTCATCTTCATCCTGAAGCTCAGTACCTAAATGTGGGTGCACGCATGCAAGCACCCCTAAGTCGTACGTTCTCTTGGCAGCTTCGTTGATTGTCTTTGCCATTTGCTTCAGTCCTTCAAGGCTGGTCTTGCCTTCCCTAGGTCCTCCTGGGCCAAATACAATGCGGTCAACGCCTAACTTCGATAGAAACTGCGCTACTCGAGTGTTATAGGCAATGACTTCTGCCTCTTTGGAGGGATCACTGAATCTACCACCTCCATACAGAGCCGACAGCTCCAGATCATAAGATCCTAGAAGTTCCCTAAATTCCTCTACCCTGTTTTCGTATTCCAGTGCTTGGTGAGTAAAAGTCTCGCAAGCTTGGAAGCCTAACTCTGAGGCCTCCTTCATGCCTGTCAATAGATCGTTCCCCCAGGTAATGAGATGACAGGATATCCGATTGTTCATCATATTCCACCTTTCTCGATGTTTGATTTACAAGCTTTAGGTATCCTGTATGGGATCACTTCCATCTGTTTGCTTCAGGATCCTCTGTATCATAATCTAGAGGTTCAAGTTCTTCCCAGACCCCTGCAGGTATATGAGTGTTTACTAGGTCTATAGTTTGCCTAATTCTTTCAGGCTTGCTCATACCAACAATGGTGGATGTTATTCTTGGATCCCTTAGAGAGAAGTGAAGAGCCACAGCAGCTATCGGCACGCCATATCTCTTACAAACTTCATCTATAACTCTTACTCTATTCAATATCTTGTCAGGGGCTTCTTGGTAGGCGTATCTAGGATAGGCATCTGGCCCTTTGGCAAGTATACCGCTGCCATAGGGAGCTGCATTTACAACTGCCAAGCCCTTCTTATGGGCGAGGTCTATCAATGGTTCAGCACTTCTGTTGATCAAGGTATATCTATTGTGAGTTATTACAGCCTCAAACACATCTAGCTCTACGTAACGTATCATCATGTCAATAGGTCCGCCCGCGATGCCTATATGTTCAATGACCCCTTGGTCTTTATAAGCCACTAGGGTATCAATAGCTCCGCCTTTCGATGTTATGTATTCGAACGTAGAGTGCTCAGGATCATGCAGGTATACGAGCTGGAGTTTATCCAGCCCCAATAAATTTAGGCTTCTCTCTATAGATCTCTTGATCTGCTCTCCGCTAAAGTCACCTGTCTGTAAGTTACGATCTGCCTTAGTTGCCAGCACGTAGTTTGGTGGGAGTCCGCCCATCTCTCTTATAACGATACCTATACGCCGCTCGCTCTCACCGTCTCCATAGGCTGCAGCTGTATCCATGAAATTTATTGGGCTTTTGAATGCTTCCCTAATAGTTTGCAGGGCTATTTCTTCTTCTACCGAATAGGCAAAAGTCTCTGGCATGTTGCCTAGCTCTGCACAGCCCACACATATCGGCGTAACTTGTAATCCTGTACTACCCAATGGCCTTAGAGGGAGTGTTTGCTGCTTCTCCAATGCATCGCCTCCGTTTTAGAATTTGACCAGAAACCGGACAATCAATAAGATAATCCAATTAGCGGGAATATATCTAGAGATAAGTTTGGAGGGGGAAAATGCAGACCTTGAGAGTATTGTTTGTGGGTGGGCCCATGTATGATCCTCTTTACACACGCCTTAGGGAGTTCGAGGATGCTCACAACATCAAGGTAGAGATAGTAGCCACCCTTATTCATCCGGAGCTTAACAGGACGATTGCTAGGGAGTTTAGTGAGGGTACTGCAGATTACGACCTGATATCCACCCACACTAAGTATGCTCCAAGTCAGATGCAGTGGCTTACCCCAGTGGATGATGTATGGTCTATAGATGAACTCTCTAAGTTCAATCCCATGACCCTGGAGTTAGCACGAATTAATGGGGAGCTTTATGGTATACCCAGGAATCTTGACGTCAAGTTACTACACTACAGATCGGACATGATAAGTACCCCTCCTAGAACATGGGAAGAATTGTACGAGCTTGCGGTGGCGCTTAGAAAGGAAGATTTCTATGGCTTTGTCTTCCCTGGGAAGGAATCTGGGTTATTCGGCCACTTTTTCGAGTTGACTGCGATGGCCGGAGGTAATCTTTTCCCCAATCCTGAACTGCCAGAACCAAATGCTACTACTGAGGCTTCCAAATGGGCTATCACTTTGCTGAAGAATCTTTACACCCGAGCTGCTCCACCACAAACTCCAGACTGGCATTATGACGAAGTAGCCCAGTGCTTTCGAGAGGGATTAGCGGCGATGAGTACCGATTGGCCTGGAGGCTTTTATACTTACGAAGATCCCAAACTGAGCAAGATAGTAGGTAAGTATGACCTGTCTATGTATCCTCAAGGCGTAGCTGGGCGCAAGGTTTACTCTAGCAGCCATACCTTTGCCATACCTGTCACAGTAAAGGATAGAGCGGCTGCTGTCGAGCTCCTGCGTTTTCTAACATCTCGAGAGTCGCAGGCTTTTGAGGCCAGGTTTGGGACTTTGCCTGCGAGGCAGGACTCTCTTGAAGATGCAGAGAGTGAATGCGAACCTGGTACCTTACAGAGCAGAAGATGGTCATTACTGGAAGAAACTAGCAAATTCGCCTTGTTACCGCCTAAACACAAAAACTATCCATTTGTTGAAGACGTTATCTGGCAGAACGTCAGACAAGCGCTTATTGGGAATATAGACGTAGACCAAGCTCTTGAGAACATAAACAAAGAGGGATCAGCTGCGGCCAGAGGAGAGTCTTAAGGGTGTCCGTCTATAAAGTTCTTATAACAGATGCAGAATATCCAGATCTCTCGGACGAGCAGCGCTTGCTGGAAGAAGCAGGGTGTCAAGTATCTATTGCTCAGTGCAGGTTACCGGAAGAAGTCATTCTAGCCGCTAGAGATGCTTTCGCGCTAATGGTACAGTATGCTCCAATAACTTCTGATGTCATCCATGCCTTACCTAATTTGAAGTTAATAAGCAGGGCAGGGGTGGGGGTGGATAGTGTTGACCTAGATGCAGCTAAGGAGAAAGGCGTATGGGTGGCCAATGTGCCTGATTATGGTGTGCACGAGGTAGCGTCGCATGCAGCAGCAATGATTTTGTCCCTACTGCGGCATGTATGCTTCCTAGATAGGAAAGTTAGGGAAGGGGTATGGCACTACCTTTCGACCGGGGAGATTCACAGGATAAGTAGTCTAACTTTGGGGGTTGTTGGCCTAGGCAGAATAGGTAGAACTCTGGCCAGCATGATGTTGCATGTTTTTGGAAGAGTCATAGGTTATGATCCCTATCTGCCTGCTAACGCATGGCCAGAGGGCGTTGACAGAGTAGATCTAAGAGATCTATTCATGAAGAGTAACGTGGTATCTTTACACCTGCCGCTAACGAAAGAAACGAGCAACATGGTCAACAGAGAGTTTCTTGCCCTGATGCCCGTTGGAAGCTACCTGGTAAATACTGCTCGTGGTGGGCTGGTGAATATGGAGGATCTAATATACTTTCTGGATAGCGGTCATCTGGCAGGTGCAGCTCTAGATGTGCTACCTAAGGAACCTCCTGTAGCTGGAGATCCCATTATCCATCACCCAAAGATCATAATCACTCCTCATGTGGCTTGGTACTCTGAGGAGTCCGAGAAGGAACTAAGATATAAATGGGCCATGAATGTAGTAGCCTTTCTGAAGAATGGCAGTCCTTTATATCCAGTAGTGATGCCAGTAGAAAGATCAAGCTGAATATAGGAGACTAGGTATGATCCTTACACGACATTGGGATGATGACGGCCCTAGGTGGGCCCTTGATGGATACTATATGCCTAGGGCATTCAAACTAGAGATGCTCATGCAGGTTCCTGCCGCCAATTTACAAGAGGTGCTTTACCGCCTGTCCACAGGTCAAGAAGCTGATGGACATATATTGGCCCCTATAGAACCTAATCAAGAAGTCTGGGCCAGTGGGGTGACTTACCTAAGAAGCCGCGAGGCAAGAAAGGCTGAGTCCGAGAGGGGTGATATATACGATGATGTCTACGATGCAGAAAGACCTGAATTGTTCTTTAAGGCCATTGGCTGGAGGGTAGTTGGTGATGAGGGTACTGTTGGCATAAGGTCTGACAGCGCCTGGAATGTTCCCGAACCTGAATTGGTGCTGTTGATCAATAACCAAATGGAGATAGTGGGTTACACTGCAGGTAATGACATGTCGTCGAGAGATATAGAAGGAAGTAATCCCCTGTATCTTCCACAAGCCAAGGTTTATGAGAGATCGTGTGCGATAGGCAGGGGAATCAAGATAAGCCCTGAGGGAGAGATCAGCAGCATTGATATACGCCTCACTATATACAGAGCGGGCAGCTGTGTGTTTGATGCCGAAACTAATACTGCTCAGATGAAAAGAACCCTGAAAGAATTGGTGGCCTATCTGGGCAAATCTATGTCCTTTCCCTACGGCGTGTTTCTGATGACCGGTACAGGGATCGTTCCCGATGAGGACTTTACGCTGCTAGAAGGCGATGAGGTTCGTGTAAGGGTGGGTGAGATACAGCTAACCAATAGAGTCATAACCATACCAGATAAAACTAGATTGACGAGGTGATAAGCCATGAGGCTTGAAGGTAAGAGGGCTATAGTCACGGGGGCCGGATCAGGGATAGGTAAGGCTATTGCTAGCAGATTCGCTCAGGAAGGAGCCCGAGTAGTCATAGCTGATATAGATCTGGAAGCTGCAGAAATAGTTGCCAAAGAGCTCGGTGATAACACAAAGCCCTATAGGGTTGACGTGAGTAAAGCAGAAGAAGTGCATAAACTTATAAATCATGTCGTGGACGAATGGGGGGGATTGGACATAATGGTCAACAATGCTGGAGTGGGTGTAGCTGCGACCACCACCGAGACATCTGAAGAAGACTTTGACCGCATAATAGCCATAAACCTCAAAGGAACCTTCCTTGGCATGAAGTACGCGATTCCGGCTATACGGAATTCTGGTGGTGGTTCCATAATAAATATTGCCTCCGTGGCTGGCCTTGTGGGTGTCCCGGAGAGGGCTGCTTATTGCGCATCTAAGGGGGGTATAGTGGCTCTTACTAGAGCGGCTGCTATAGATCATATATCTGAAGGTGTGCGTATAAATTGCATCTGTCCGGGCACCGTTCTGACGCCTTGGATTGAGCGCATAACGGCTAATTACCCTGACCCCGAGGCTGCGAGAGCTGCTATGGAAGCACGGCAGCCTCATGGCAGGTTCGTGATGCCTGAGGAGATAGCTGCCATGGCAGCCTTCCTGGCTTCTGATGAGGCCGGATCGATCGTAGGCGCGGCCATGGTAGTTGATGGTGGAATGACGGCTAAATAGGCTGATCATATATAATTTTGCAATCCACTTTGTAAGGAAGGTGCCGCAAGTGTCCGTCACTATAACTGATATAGAGACTTATGATATCAGGTTCCCTACGTCTAGAAATCTCGACGGTTCTGATGCTATGAACCCCTCTCCAGATTACTCGGCAGCTTATGTGATACTGAAAACCGATAGCCCTGATGGTCTGGAAGGACACGGCTTAGCGTTTACCATAGGTAGAGGCAATGAGATAGTGGTAAGCGCTATTCAAGCACTCAGCTACCTGATACGTGGGCTAACCCTGGAATACATAACTTCGGATATGGGTACCTTCTGGTACAGGTTGGTTGGTGATAGCCAACTACGCTGGATAGGTCCCGAGAAAGGAGCTATACACCTGGGACTTGCCGCGCTGGTAAATGCTGTCTGGGACTTATATGCAAAGGCCGAGGGTAAACCCCTCTGGAAATTGTTAGTTGACATGACCCCAGAACAAATAGTGTCCTGTGTTCCTTTTAGGTATATCAGAGATGTTCTCACTCCCCAGGAAGCTCTTGAAATACTCAAGTCTAATGAACCCACTAAGCACATAAGGGAACGCGAGATGCTTGAGAGGGGCTTTCCCGCTTACACTACTTCCGCGGGCTGGCTGGGCTACTCTGATGATAAGCTTGCGGCTCTCTGCAGGAGATGCGTGGAAGAAGGATGGTCGCACTTCAAGATGAAGGTGGGCGCTAATCTTGAAGATGACATAAGGCGTGCATCCCTAATTAGGGACATAATAGGCTATGATTGTGCGCTAATGATGGATGCCAATCAGGTCTGGGATGTCGACCAGGCAATAAGTTGGATGAAGGAGCTTTCCAAATTCAATCCAGTATGGATTGAAGAGCCCACTAGTCCGGATGATATTCTTGGGCACGCCAGGATAGCCAGAGAGATAGCACCTGTGGGTGTAGCTACTGGTGAGCATTGTCACAACAGAGTTATGTTCAAGCAATTCATGCAGGCTAACGCTATTGATTACTGTCAAGTTGATGCCTGTCGGCTTGGAGGGGTAAATGAGGTGCTGGCTGTACTACTCATGGCAGCCAAGTTTGGAATTCCTGTTTGTCCTCACGCTGGTGGAGTGGGCTTGTGTGAGTATGTTCAACATATATCAATATTTGACTACATATACGTGAGCGCCTCACTTGAGAACAGAGTGCTCGAATACGTTGACCATCTTCACGAGCACTTTGTCGATCCAGTAGTTATCAGAAATGGTAATTACATGCCTCCTACATCGCCAGGATACAGCATAACCATGAAGAAGGAATCGCTGGAGCAATATCAATATCCCACGGGAATAGTTTGGTCTCTAAGCGAATCCCAGTCTAGAAAGACTATGTAATCCTCTACTTGTGTGGCCTATAGGACCCTTCTACTTGATAACAGGTCCTATAGGCCACCTTGCGTACAGCTATTTCGCTAATTGAAAACTTTGCAATATGACCCCGTCGTCCATTGCTGGTAAGAAGAAGGCTTTATCATCAGTGACTATACTACCCGATGAACTGTACTTTCTAACTTGATCTTCATTCATTAGGTAATTGCTAACAAGAGTTCTGGAGTCTATCAAGTCATCTCTTATGCCTCTTTTATCTATCAACGAATCAAGAGCCAGAACTTCCTGCGTGGATAACTTATGGGGGGTCGCCACAAGTAACGTATGCGTACTGCCCACGTACCATAGAGTTGTGTGTGGAAACACACTTTGAAATGTCTTGATGATACTTATGTAGTCTTCTTTGGATATATCGTGGATAGGTAACCACTGCACCATAACACCATCCGGTGATAAGTGAGATCTAGCTAGCTTGTAGAACTCTTGCGTGAACATGGCCCAACTACTACTGTTTGTGGGATGAGTAGCATCTGCAGTTATTATGTCGTACTTTTTATCTGACCTGAGTAGATAATTGCGAGCATCTTCTATTGTTATATTCAGACCAGGATACGACAACACGTTTCTGTTCTCAGGTTGATAGAATCTGGCTGCTTCTACTTGTTGTGCAACTATCTCGACAGCATCTATATGCTGTATTTTGTGTCTGGATAGAGCTCCTGTTGCTATGCCGTTACCGAAGCTTAGTACTAGAGCAGATTTGGCATCTGGTTTGAGTAATGCAGGTAAGTGTCCCATAAGGTAGAAAGCTCTCATGCTATATCTATCTGTTGGCACTTCGTTTCTACCATTGACGAACGAGATCTTCAGCGGCGGATTAGGTACTATGAATACTGATACGTTGGCATCTACACCTTCCTTGTAGTACACGAGGTAAGGGTTGGTGCCTTCTCTAAATCCTAGAAAAACTCCCTGCGGTAGAAGTAAGGCTCCTATGGCTGCTGTTCCTAGCAAAGCATAAGCTTCTATTTTGGGGGGATCGCTTATTTGTAATAATGCTGCTATGCCTATGAGAATGTTTACTAGGGCTAGCATCAGAACAGATTTTTGTAGTCCCATAGTAGGTATGAGTAGGAAACCTGCTACTAGGGAACCTATCATTGAAAATACAGTATTAGCTCCATACAACTTACCGGCAGGATTACCTATCTTATACACATTGCTATTGGTATAGATCCTGGCTGCTAAAGGAAAAGTAGCACCAATGAGAACTGTGGGTACAAATATAGTAAGTGCAGCCGCTATGACTTCGATGGTTATCTCCTGTAAAGCACTGGAAGGTAAACCTATTCTAAGTAGGATAGTTGGTAATCTGTGGAATACATAGAGAGATAAAACTGCTGATACCCCTATGCCAAGCTGGATAATTGCAAAAGCAGATATTGGTGACTTGGCAGAATCTACTAGCCTTGAAGCTAGAAAACTACCTATCGATAGTCCCAGAATAAATATTGAGAGAAGGACGGTGAATGAATATACCGAGTTGAGTGTGAAGTTGGATAGTATCCTAAACCATACTACTTCGTAGCCAAGGGATACGAAGCCAGATAATGCAAATCCCCAAAAAGCTATATTGACCAATCTCTTTGGATATAGATCTATATTTTGCGGATTAGCTTGAAGTGTTCTTAGGTCCTTGTTCTGTTTCACTATCCTAGAGGAAATAGCGAAAGCTAACGCAGCTAGCATAAGATCTATAATTCCCGAAATTAAAATAGTATCTCTAGTGCCTAAGAGCCTTATAAGTACTAGTCCAGATAATAGAGCTCCTAGTACTGATCCTATAGCGTTGACTGAATAGAGACTTCCAAGATCTTTGCCGCGTTGGTTGTATATCGTATAAGCCTGACTAACCGCTGGGAAGGTCATTCCTATAAGTGTAGTCGGCCAAAGAAGGACCATACATGCTAGCCCAAATCTAAGAAGATTGAATAAGTAGAAATCGGGATTGTACTCATTGTATAGGCTGGTGTATATAGAAGGCATGAACTTGAAAACAACAGGTGTAAGGAAAGCGCAACAAGCTATTAGTAATTGCAAGCACGCATAGAATTTGATTGCGTCGACCCTCTTTATGATCTTGCTTCCTAACCAACCTCCTAACGCTAGACCTCCCATAAATGCACTTACCACTGCCGCTGCTGAATAGGCACTAACTCCAAGGGTCAAGCTGAGTTGCCGAAACCAGCTCACCTCATAAATTAGCGAGGTGACTCCCGACATAAAAAACATTATCAATATGATCCCACGGACCTTTATTCTCATACTACCCCTTTCTAAATTACGCCTTAAAGGGAGTGAGGAGGGATAAGCTCCAATTATCCCTCCTCACTACATGATTTGTCAGAGTATAGCTAACACTACTGACCTTCTTCAGCCTTGATGCGTTTGAGGGCGCTATTGAACTGAGGCTCTATCTTCTTCAGGACATCTTCGGCCTTGGCATTTGGATTGTTCCAGAAAGTTGCCAGACCATTGTCCCAGATCTGGTTTAGCTCATCGAACTTCACCAGCAGGTGGTTAGAAGACTCTCTACCATGAGAGAACGCACCCTCAAACACTTCCTTCATATCCTCAGGCTTCATGCACTTGGAGAACTGCTTATAGTACTCCTGCATGAGCTTGGTTTGCGTTGGGGGAGTGCCAGTAGCTTCCATATACTTACGAGCCTGATCTTCACTTACTAGGAACTTAATGAAGGTCCAGGCGAGATCCTGTTCCTCTGGGGAGAGGTTAGCTGTTATGACCCACGGATCCGTGAAGAGCACGGCTCTTCTCTTGGCATCGGGAGTACCCATTGGAAGAGGCGCTGCACCCCAGCAGAAGCCGTTCGGGTCATCTATCAACGGATGATATGACCAGTGCCCCCAACCACCAGTCATGAACATGGCTACTCGTCCAGACTCAAACACTCCACCTAACTGTGTAAGAGCAGACACAGCAGCGTTGTTAGGAGCAACCTTATCTTTGTATACCAGGTCGTGCATTGCCTGGAAGGCCTTTATGGTTCTATCGTTGACAACCTGTACACCATCGGAGAAACCAGTCTGTTGAGCTTCGTCTGGGATAATCCAATAGCCCCATAGGGCTCCTATAGCATCAACAGGTGGCCACAAACCATTAGCTGCACCGAACTGTGCCTTGTTCAGGTTGTTGGTGTTCTTGGTAAGCTTTTTAGCGGTAGCAATGAACTTATCCCAAGTCCAACTCGTATCATCCCAACTAGTAGGTGGATATGGTACTCCGGCTTTATCAAAGAGCTCCTTGTTGTAGTAGACGAAAGATCCTGTAGTCAGGAAAGGTAGCGCCCAGGTCTTCCCATCTATCTGATAGATCTTGAGTACGTTCGGATCAAACACACTAAGATCAAAATTATCCCTTTGAATTAAAGGGGTGAGATCAGCGATTAGACCACGGATGCGGTCGCTTGCAAACCCATCACCACCCCAGTTAGGCGACCAAACGTGTAGAGGTTCGCCGGCTGCAATCATTGCCTGGCGCTTAACGGCTATATCATCCTGGTTTATGCTAAGAATCTTCAGACATATCTCAGGATGAGCTTTCTGGAACTCAGGGCGAACTATATTGGCCTCCCACTGGTTCTCTACCGGACCATTACGGACCATCCACACTAGTTGCTTTTGATCAGGCTTGCATTGTATATCTGGAACGCCTGTGGCCTGTCTTGCGATGGCAGGTGGTGTAGCAACTATGGTTGGAACTGGGGTATTACTAGCCCCCATCTCGCCTGTACTAGCTGCTGGTTGCGATGCAGTAGGGGTGTTAGATCCAGCTCCTCCGCCACATGCAGCAATGATCAACGCTACTATCATTAGATACACAAACAAAACTGGAAATTTGTACTTGGTATACCAGTTAGTGAGTTTTGGCATTAACACTACCCCTCCTTCGAATAATTAGAAGGCTTATGGTTTATACAGCGTAGTTGTCACTTTCTTTTGATATGCATAGCAGAAGGCAACCCGATCGATCACCCCCTTCTCAAGTCTCTAGCGAAGTGTTAGCCCTTCACTCCGCTGATGACTATGCCCTGTATAAAGTACCTTTGAGCCACAAAGAAGACTATTACTGGAGGTAACACAGTTACAAGAGAGGCGGCCATTAATAGATGCCAAGCTGTTCCTCCAAAAGGTGCTCGGAACTGTTGCAAACCTAAAGATACGGGATACTTTGCGTTGTCATTTATATAAAGCAATGGTCCCATGAAGTCGTTGTAGTGATACATGAAGCTTAGGATGGCTACAGCTCCAAGCGCAGGTTTAGAGAGAGGCAATATGATTCTAGCCCATATATTTAGGTAGTTTGCTCCATCCATAATGGCAGCTTCTTCATAATCCTTAGGCAACCCCCTATAAAATTGTCTCAACATAAATATTAGATAGGAGCTACCAAAGAATTTGGGCACAATTAGGGGGGCGTAACTATTTATCCAGTCAAGTCCAAGAAAGTGCATGCGGTCAAGTTTTACGAACATAACATATTGCGGGATCAGAGTTACCTGCCAGGGCAACATCATAGTAGCTAGTACCAGCAGGAAGAGTATATCCTTTCCCGGAGCCCTGAGGCGTGCGAACCCATAGGCTATGAAAGCACAGGAGAGTGTTTCTCCAATCATAGCCATTAAGGCGTAGAACATAGTGTTCTTGAAGTATGTAGGGAATGGGTTCTCAGTAGAGAAGAGAGCATCCCTAAAGTTTATCCACTGAGGATCCGCTGGTATCCATGTAGGTGGAAACCTGGCTACTTCCGCTCTGGTCTTTAGAGCGGTTGATAGCATCCATGCAACGGGAAACAGGATTATGATAACCCCGATTATGCATAGAATAGTAGCCCCTATAGTGATGGCTCTATCTTGAAATTTCTTGTTCTGCCAGAAATTTACCTGTGGCCTGGCAACTGTTGGTCTAGTAGTTATCTCTGCCATTAGCTTCTCACCCCTCCGACGGACTTAGAACCTTCCACCTTCAGAAGTCTCGTAGTAGACAAATCGCCTAGAAGCCCATAGGAACAAAATGGTTAGTGCAAGTATTACCAGGAAAAGTAGCCATGCTTGTGCAGCTGCAGTCCCCATCCTGTATCTACGGAAGGCATTAAGGAAGAGATACAATACATAGAACATTGACCAATAGTCCGGTGCTCCCGTACCTCCATTGACTACCCAGGCCTGTGTAAACACCTGGAAGGACCCTATAATCCCAGTAATGAAGGTAAACAAAATCACTGGGGATATCATGGGAATAGTTATGTGCCAGAAACGCTTGATTCTACCCGCGCCATCTATAATGGCAGCTTCATAGAGCTGCGTGGGAACTCCTTGAAGCGCTGATAGGTAGATAAGCATGGGACCGCCGAAACCCCATAGCGATATTAGCGTGAAGGAAGGGATAACCCATTTAGGATCCCCTAGCCAATCTGGTCCATTCCAGCCGAGTGGGATCAAACCATTGGTGCCAAACAGTGATCTTATGACATAATTTACGATTCCGAAATCAGGGTTAAGTAGCCAAACAAACAATAATGTGGCTGCTACGGCAGGCAGAATTGCAGGCAAATAGAATAAAGTCCTAAATACGCCTAATGCTGGCACTTTTTGGTTTAGTAGTACTGCCAGCATTAGAGAGAAGAATATTCCTAGCGGCACACTCAAGAAGGTGTAATAAGCTGATACCTTGAGTGACTTCCAAAAAATGGGATCTTGTAGTAATAGCTGATAATTAGCTAGACCAATAAATTTAGGCGGAGAAGCAATATTGTACCTGGTGAGGCTCAAGTAAAAGGACGCTAATATGGGACCCAGAGTAAACACTAAGTAACCAAAGACCCATGGAGATATAAAGAACCAAAACCAGAGAGCTTCGCGACGGGCAAGTTTGCCCTTTGGCAATATACCTAGCATAGCCATACTACCCTAACCCTCAGCAGTTTCTATTTCCAGCTATGGGTCTAATTTTAGACTCATAGGATGGAGCAAAATATAAGCCTACTTTTTTCTCTTGTCAAGACCTTATTAGGTGAGTTTCTACCCCTGAGGAGAGAAAATTATTACCTGCCCTTTAGAGGTTCTTACGTATAATTTGCCGTCCGATAACACAGGGGAAGCGTTCGATAAATTTGGATAGGAAAGGCTCCACAAAACTTTGCCCGTGCTTTTCTCCAAACACCTTATGTGGGTTTGCGCAGATACTCCACTTACAACAAAGATATTAGTTTTGGTTATCACAGGCATAGAGACAAAGTTGCCATCTTTATAAGCCCAAAGTTCCCTTCCCGTTTTCAAATCGAAAGCTCTCAGAGTCCAAGATGATTTCGCAAAAGCTAGTTTGCCATCTGTTCCAACTGGTATCAGTGTTTCACCTGCAATTGCCTTGGTCCACACTTGCTTGCCACTCTGTAGATCAGCTACAACTATAGATTTGTCACTGGTTGCTAGGATATATCCTTCAGCGATCACTGGGGAAAAGAATACTGAAAACTTGATAGGTGTCTTCCAGATCAACTTGCCATTGTTTTTGTCTATTGCATATAAGTATTGGGCATCTGATATTACAACTTTGTTTTTGTCTACTGCAGCAGATGAGGATACATAATCTGCCATATCGTATTCCCATAAGATTGTGCCGGTGCCCGCATCTAGTGCGTAGAGTTCTTTCCCGGCTCCTATGAAGACCTCGTCATCCACTATTACTGGAGACGTGATGTGTCCTCCCCAGTAGTCATTACTTGCGCTGCTTATTCTACGAGGTTGAAATGCCCATCTAATTCTCCCAGTTTGTACATCTAAGGCTAATACTTGGCCTTGATTTGCACTCTCGGATCTAATTATCACTAATCCTTTGTATAGCGCTGGTGATAGATATTCTCCTGCTAAGGGCAATGCCCATAGCTCTCTGGCTTTCCTTTCGTCTATAGCTCTTAGTGATTTGTTAGAGTCGATGAATAAAGTGTTGTTTGCTATAGCTGGTGGAGATCCTGTGCCAACATCATCTCTCAAGGATATTACTTTGATCTGTCTAAGTGGCGGAGATAATTCATAGTTCACACTTCTTGTTCTAGCCGGGTTGAATCCTTCCATGGGCCAGGATTTACTAGAAGTTATTTTGCTTTTCTCGTCTGTTAGAGCATGAGGTAAGGTAAAGCTCAAACCAGTTCTTAGGATTGCATATAGTAAGGCAACCACAGCTATAATGCCGAACAAAATCAGCTTAGTTTGTGAGTATGCAGATCTAACGAATTTGCTTATCATTTTTCAGTGACATTCCTTTATAGGGCGTGTTTAGATTCTCTTGCTCTGTAAGATAAAAAGGTCACCAGTAAAGAAGTCATCGCTAGTGAAACACAAAAACCGATCAAAACTGCTAATACCAATGCCAAGCTGGTGCTACCATCAACTGCTACGAACCTGATGAGTCCACCTTCTCCCGATATCAAAGATGCCTTTACCAAGAAATCGCCAGGAGCATTGCCTTGTAAGGGCAGCTTTACACTACTATAGCTATTTGGACTTTCGGATAATTTCATCGTGTTATTTTGGATTATCGAGTTTTGATTCTTAGTCAAAACATCGAAGTTAACATTTCCTCTCCCTGCAACATTGGAGGCTACTACAAATTCAGGATCTTGCTTGAAACTAAATAAAACTTCTCCTCTTGGTGAGTCCTTTGTGATCCATAGTTCTGAGGTGATTAGTTTGGAAGAGTGATAAGAGTAAGCTTTCAAAAGGGCTACAGTTGCTATAGCAGCAAGCAAGACAAATGCTATACCAATCTTTGAACTACTATTGCCTCTTGAGTAAGTTGAGGTGTCGAATGATGTTGCTGTATTAGTCTCCCCAGTAGGTCTGTGTGTGCCGAAAACTCTGCACCAGAAGTCTTGCCACCATATCCAGGATATCCATATCAGATAGGAAAATGCCAAAGATGTAAGTATAGCCATAAACAGCCAAGTAGTATTTGATACTAGTAGGCTACGCAGGTCGTAGAATAAGCCAGGATTGTTGGCTAGTCTCTCTACTGCCTTTTCCTGCCAGATAAAAGCACCAGTAGTTGTGGAAAAGGATAAAATTGCTACTAATACTACCAAACCCAGATTTTCGGCCCATAATAACCTCAATCTATTACCTGTCTCGTCTATGAAGGCGAGTATGATGCCTAATATTCCCATTACAAAGAAACCATTTCTGGCGCTCCAGAGGTAAGATGGAAATGACAGTAGGGTTTGCTTAAGCGACTGGAGGAGTAAGCTCCAGAATGAGTGTCCGCTCCTTATCTGGAAAGAGACATCTCTGAGCGTCTCCCAAAAGCCACCAGTAAATACTAATAGCGCAAAGATGAGTAGCAGGAATAATACGATACTTATTCCTGCCAAAAAGCCAGCAATAAATCTCCTTGGATCTACTCCCTGATATGAGGTTACTCTTATACCGCTCATTAGCTTCTGGCTCCAACTGACGGTGTAGAAGGTTATCAGATTTTACTTGTAGATCCATACAAAGTTAAGAGCACATCTAAAGCTAGATGTGCTCTTGGGTCTAACCTCAGAGGGTTAAGATTAGAATCTTCTATATGTGTAGCTAAGGAGCGACTTCCTAGGATTTAGTTTCGCCTTCGGGGCCGAGTATCAGATCAGTTATGTAGGCAGCCAACCAGGTTGCAACGATCCCCAATACTAGACCCAAAAGGCCTTTCAATAGCCTTCTTCTCACATCTTCTTCCATGGGAAAACCTCCATTTCTTTGCTCAAGGTTAGATCTCTGCCTTTTACTAATTGCTATTCGTCCCCATTATACCCTCGACGTTGTTCTGCCAAGAACATGTACAACAGTGTCTCTTGTGACTATTCCTTCTATTCGGTCATCGTCAATCACTAAGAAGAGATTATGCCCTGTTCTCTCGAACAAGTTCATAGCGTCAAACAAAGATAAATCGGCAGGTAATCTGCCTACAGAAGCTAAGTTTATCATGATAGATCTTACTGGTGTGATATGCCAGAAGGGTTGCGGCAATCGGAGTATTTCGTAAGGTGTGAGTAAACCTACAGGTTCACCATGGAAGTCCACTATAAAAAACTGTCTTCCAGAAGACCTTATATAGTCCGTAAAGAGATCGCTTACTAAAGTATCTTCTTCAACATGGACAAGCGGTATGTACACGTCCGCTAGCTTGATGTTGGACAATTTGTGATAAGTTAGTGATTGTCTATAGCTTTGTCTGGCCAGAATTATAATGAAAGCTCCTAAAAGGACCATCCATAGATATCCCAGATATCTATCCAGAATGGCAAATAGAACCCCAGCAGCTATAAGCAGGTAACCAAACAATTGGCCTCCTAGCGCTGAGATCCTCGTAGCACGGATATAGTTGCCGCTTATACCCCATACGATTGACCTAAGTATCCTTCCTCCATCTAAGGGAAAACCAGGGAACAGATTGAATAAGGCTACCCCTATATTGAGTAATGCTAGTAGGCTTAGAAAGGATCCTATTGCAGGCATACTTGATGTAATGATGTCTGACAATCCCCAAAAAGTCAGAAATAGCGCAAAGCTTACTATCGGCCCAGCTATGGCTATCCAAAACTCCTCTCTTGCTCTTCTAACCTCGCTCCCAAGCTGGGCTATACCACCAAACATGTGAAGCGTAATGGATCTGACAGGAATACCAAAACTTTTTGACACCAAGCTGTGACCCAGTTCGTGGGCAGTAAGAGACAGGAAGAACAGCAAAGTGCCTACTATAGCTGCCAACCAGTAAAATAGATTACTCGATCCTGGTATGAACTCCGGTAACCTGTCGCTTGCCAGCGAGTAGACGATTAAGGCAAACACCAGAAACCAGGTAGGGTTTACGTAAATAGGTATGCCAAATATCTTACATAGTCTAAATCCGCTTAGAGGATTCATGCTCATACAAGTATAGCCCAGCGGAAAGGAAAAGCTTACATGCATGAAGCTGACTTGTTAACCAACCTAGTACTAGCTTTATCCGTAGCTGCAATTGGTGGATTGGTTTCTACAGCGCTCAAGCAGAGTCCAATAATAGGCTACTTACTGGCGGGCATAATAATTGGCCCTTTTACCCCTGGTCCAGTAAGCAATGTGGAGATCATCAGTCAGCTGGCTGATATAGGTGTGATATTTCTTATGTTTGCTGTTGGGGTGCACATATCTATCAAGGAGATCCTAAGCTACGGCAAGTTAGTGCTTATTGGTGCTCCTTTACAGGTATTGGCTGTAATTCTCATAGCCATGGCTATCGGGCGCCTGATAAGGATGGATACAGGCACATCACTTGTCTTAGGGTTTGTGGTAGCTATCTCTTCCAGCGTAGTTATAAGCAAAGTGCTTGAGGATAGTGGTGAAGGCTCTACAGATCATGGAGGTATAGCTCTAGCCTGGGGAGCTATACAGGATATTGTGACTATTATCATGGTTGCAGTTATGCCGCTCTTTTCCTCTGTAGGTACAGACAACAACTCGGTACTTCTTTCAATGGTCAAAACTTTTGGCTTCCTCGTAATTGCCTTTGGTGGGGGGTTCTTTGTTCTGCCTTGGTTCATGAATAGGCTAGCGCTCTTGCGTAATCGAGAAGTATTATTGCTGGCGACCGCAGCTGTAGCATTGATAGCAGCTGTGGGGGCTTCGATGTTTGGACTCTCAGTAGCTCTGGGAGCCTTTGTCGCTGGGCTGATAGTTAGTGAGTCTGAGATCTCTCACCAAATACTGGGAGATATCGTCCCGATAAGGGATGTTTTTTCAGCGCTCTTCTTTGTTTCCATAGGTATGCTGCTTGATCCGAGGATGATCATCTCTGACTGGCACCTGGTAGTCCTGGGGTTAGTGTTGATCTTGATTGTTAAGTCGTTGATATCTACAGGTATCATGCTCGCCATGGGTTATGCTATAAAGACCTCTGTACTGGTGGGTTTGCTGTTGGCACAGTGTGCAGAGTTCTCATTCCTGCTAGCGTCTATAGGTCGTGATCTGGAACTTCTTTCTGAAAACTCCTTTAGGTTGATGTTAGCCACTACCACCATCAGCGTTATAATTAATCCTTTTATTTATAGGCTCAGAGCGCCAATTGTAAGTTTTGTTAACAATCTGATATCTGCCAATAACATTCCACAACCCACTCAGTATGCAACACCTGACATTGACCTCCCAGATAGGCGTCACGCTGTGCTATGTGGTTATGGCAGGGTTGGAGCAGTAGTTGGAGCTGCATTAAGGAGAAGGGGATTCCCCTTCGTTGTTATAGAGGAAGATCCCAGGATTATCAAAGAGCTTCGTAGAAGGGGTATCCCGGCAATAATTGGTAACGCAGCCAACATGAGTGTGCTAAGTGCTGCCAATGTGGAGTCAGCACGTATACTGATAATAGCTATATCTGATGCAGTCGCTACCCGTATAGCAGTTGAAAACGCTAAGGCTCTCAATCCGAACATAGATATCGTGGCTCGTGCCCAAAGTGCTAAGGAAAGAGACTACCTTAGACATAGAAGAGTATCCCATGTAGTGCTCGGCGAGATGGAGCTTGCGCTTGAGATTACAAGATTTACTTTGCATAGATTTGGGGTAAGTGGAGGCGAAGTGCAAGCTATCTTGCAAGGGCTGAGGGAAAGATCCGAGGCCGAACTCGGATCAGGTAGCCTATACGACCTGTGATCTCATGAATGTCTGCTCTCTTCGCTGATCTCTCTTACGACTCTCGCTGGGTTACCAGCCACTATTACACCTGCGGGGACGTCCTTAGTAACCACGGCCCTAAACCCTACTACCGAGTCATCCCCTATATGCACGCCAGGAAGTACCGCGCACTGGCCGGCAAGCCATACGTTTTTGCCTATTTTTATAGGAGATTTTCTTACCGGTGCATCTCGGTTCGTACTTCTGTCCTTATGAACGGAGTGAAAATCTGTGTCGAATACTACAGCTGAACCAAGAATGCAAAGATCTCCTATCTCTATCTGTCGACTAGCTATTAGGGTGGGACCGTTTAATCTGACGTTGTTGCCTATTATGATCTTTGCCTCCTTATCGGCGGTGATGAGCATAGTGGGCTCCTGATGAGCCCAGGCATTTACCCAGTCGCCTATCACCACCTTTCCAGGTCCTGATATCCTCAAACGCTGATTACATATAAAACCCCGTCCTATCCTAAGCCTACCGCGCATCGTTAATCTGTATCTCAGGAGGATGATTTCGGTAAATATCCGCAGCAGCGGGTAGAATCGGGGTTTGTTTATCCTGGGATGGAATATAGAAATTGGTCTTGATTTATCGCCCAACTACAGCTCGCTTCATCCTGTCGAAAGCTTTCTCTAGAAGGTTGTAATCAGTCGCGAAGGAGATCCTTACATGACCCTCTCCTGTAGGCCCAAAGGCGATGCCTGGTGTAAGAGCTACGCCTGCCTTCTCGAGCATAGCATCCGCGAATTTTATACTGTCACCATCCACTTTGGGGAATGCATAGAATGCTCCCTCCGGAGCTTTGCATTCGATCCCAGGTATAGCATTAAGAGCCTCTACAACTAGAGCTCTGTTCTTTTCGTATTCTTTTACCATGTATTCTACTACGTCCTGAGGACCCTCGAGTGCACAGGCAGCTGCTTCCTGTGTAAATGTAGCTGCGGCGGTAACGGAGTGCTGGTGTACCTTGAGTACTTGAGATGCTATCTGCCTGGGAGCCGCAAGATACCCCAATCGCCATCCCGTCATTGCATAGCTCTTGGAAACCCCATTGATAGTAACTGTGCGCTCTCGCATTCCGGGTAGCGTTGCTATACTTATGTGTTCGTGCCCATCAAATAGGATTTTTTCATAGAGCTCATCAGAGATCACCAACAGATCTCTTTCTATGGCAAATTCTGCCACAGCTTCGATCTCTTCCTTAGTAGCCACTCTACCAGTAGGATTGTTGGGCGTGTTGAATATAAGCACTTTTGCTCTTGGGGCCTCCACAGAGCGGAGTATCTCTGGGGTTATCCTGTAGTCTTCCGGCTCCAGGGGTATATATACTGGTCTGCCCCCTGCTAAATACACAGATGGCTCATAGCTTACCCACGCAGGTGATAGCAGTAGTACTTCATCACCATCATTTACCGTAGCCACAAGCGTGGCATAGATAGCGTGCTTGCCACCAGGTGTCACTATTATCTCTTCCAGGGAGTATTCCAGGCCGTTCTCGGATGCGAACTTCTTCTGTATTGCCCTTAGCAAGTTAGGGGTACCTCTACTTGGAGAATAGTGAGTTTCACCTCGGTTTATGGCTTCAAACGCGGCCTGTACTATATGCTGTGGAGTGGGGAAGTGGGGATCGCCGCCAGAAAGGTCTATTATATCCTTGCCATCTGCTTTGAGCTGCTTTGCCTTATCTGCAATGCTTATGGTGGCGGAGGGCTTTACTTGTTGAAGCCTTTCAGCTATGAAACTGCGCATGGGAAGCTCCTGTAAAGATCATGTAATATCTTTTTCAAAGTGTATCACTTTGGTACAAGCGGTTTGCAACCCCAAGTAGGAGGGTAAGAAATGACTATTGATAGGCTAAGAGAAGTTGCGGCCTCTCATCGAGATAGAATTGCTGACTTTTGCTCGCGTCTTATTCAAACTCCTAGCTTGCCCGGTCAGGAGATGCAAGCTGCAGAGCTAATAATGAGCGAGATGAAGGCTCTGAGATACGATGACGTGTGGCAAGATGAGGTCGGTAATGTGATCGGTTTGATAAAGGGTGATAGATCTGGGAAATCGGTGATGCTGAACACACACATGGACCATGTCGATATCGGCGACAGGTCTAGTTGGGATTATGATCCCTACTCTGGAGAGATACGTGATGGTTACGTGTGTGGTAGAGGTGCTGTGGACATAAAAGGTCCTACGTCATCGCAGGTATATGCTCCTTTCCTTGCTAGGGAGGCGGGATTGCCAATCTATGGAGACGTATATGTTGTTGGTGTTGTACAGGAGGAAGTTGGTGGCCTCGGATCGATAGAATTGGGCAAATCCTTGCGTGTGGATTGTGCTATCGTAGGTGAGCCTAGCAGCAACACTCTTAGAAGGGGAAACAGAGGCCGCATAGAAATAATAGCTATCTTTAGAGGCAGGTCCTGTCACGCTAGCATGCCGGATAAAGGTATCAACCCTCATTATTCTATGGCTAACTTTGTCGCTGCTCTTAGGCATTTAGACAGGGTCGAAGATCCTTTCCTGGGTAGTGAGACTTTTACCCCAACACTTGTCTATGCAGATCAGACTTCATCTAATGTTGTCCCGTCCGAACTAAGACTGCATATAGATTGGCGCACTGTACCCCAGCGATCGCCTGATGAGATCAAAGAGATGCTTGCTTCCTTGTTAGAAAAATCGTTAGTAGATGGAGCTTGGGGTGAGATTAAAGTAAAGGATATTACCCTTACTACTTATACTGGGGCAACTCGTAATGTGCCTGCACACTTTCCTCCCTTCCTGATAGATGAGGAGCATCCTCTCGTAAGAATAGCTCAGGAGGCTCTAAGTGAGTCCTTTTCTAGGAAGGTTGAGGTCAAGCGTTGGGATTTTGCAACCGATGCGGGACATTTAGTGGCTGCAGGTATACCAAGTATTGGTTTTGGCCCTGGTGATGAGACCTTGGCTCATACTAACCAGGAAAGGATCTCGATTGAGGAGATGGTTGAAGCATCTATGGCATATGCCTTTTTGTGTCACAGGCTGACTAATCCTGCTGCCTGGGCATCGTAATTGCTGTTACGACAGGCGGAAGATTAATTTTGCCTTTAAGGCTATTAGGAGGTCCACACATGGCTATGCACACTACCTCTTCTCACAGCATATATGCTGAAGAAAATGCTGCTAAGAGAGAAAAGATAATCCAGCTCTTAACCAAGGCTTATTGGATGGAAATTGAGTCTGTGATGAATTACATAACCAACTCCGTCAACCCGGACGGTGTGAGGGCAAGAGAGATCACTGAAGCTCTATCTCAAGATATACAGGAAGAGCTCGGGCATGCACAGATGTTTGCTTCTAGAATAAAGGAGTTGTACGGTGTGGTGCCTGGCTCCATGGACTTCAAGCCTGAGCAGAGTTATCTACAGCCTCCAGAGAACCAGACAGATATCGTCCATGTCATTAAAGGGGTAATAGAGGCGGAGAAGGGAGCTATAGAATTCTACACGCAGATACTACATGAGACTGAAGAAGTAGATCTGGTGACTCAAGATATGGTCATAGATATACTCCATGATGAGCAGGGACATCTTAGGCTATTTGAGGGCTTTCTTCGAGAGTATGAGGCAGAAGGAAAGGCCTAACGCTTGGGCTAAAGGCTAGCATTCTTTTGAATTTTGTACTGGGCAGGGTTGGATTTCCGACCCTGCTATTATTTTTACTATGGTGCTCCTCATAACGGACGTACTAATACTCGGAGTACTATGTTGAAGCGCGAGCGCTCTAAGCCTTCCAAGTTAAAGCCCGCTCCCATTCAGAATGTCTTCTATGAGGTGGAATTTGTCCCGGGACTGGAACCTTTCGTACTCGAGGAGCTACACGAAAAGTTGGTAAATCTAGAGGAGATCTATCCCTATGTAAAAAGCGGCAATTTCCAGTTCAATTTCTATGGTGACCCCAGACAACTATTGAAGCTGCGTTCCGTTGGTAGCGCCTTCGTAGTAAAGCTGTTTGAAGTGCCAAGGCCTCTCGCGCTATTAGGGCACCAAAACTTCAGCCAGCTGCTTACCCTGATAGAGAGTGTCCTGAGTTTACATCCTGAGGGGAGTTTCAAAACTTTCAGGATAAGCGCTGCAGGTAGCGATTCTCCTGTCTTCAGGAGGATATATAAGGAGCTAGAGTTATCGACAGGGTTAATACCTTCCCAGGATGGGGATTTATTCCTCAGAGTGCGTAAACCTATAGTCCGTGGGGACGGCTTTGAGGTATCCATTAGGCTAACTCCCAGGCCTCTCTCTGTACGTCCCTGGAGGGTATGCGATTTCCCTGGTGCCATCAATAGCACTGTTGCTTATGTAATGGCCAGGCTATCTGAGCCTTCTGCCGGGGATGTAATAGTCAACCTAGGTTGCGGTTCGGGGACTATCCTTATAGAAAGGTTGGAGATGCTACCTGCTAAGGCGGTAGTAGGAGTGGATATCGATCCCGAAGCTCTTGCATGTGCTCGCAGAAATGTCTATGCAGCTGGCTTGACCGGCAAAGTAGACCTGCTACGTGGTGACATGCGGAGTACGGGGCTCAATAGCGGCTTTGCAGATGTTATTTATGCGGATCTACCCTTTGGTCATATTCTAGGCTCACATGCCGATAACATTCATCTATATCCTGATACTTTGAAGGAGTCGGCTAGAATAGCACGGGAAGGTGCTAGGGGAATATTTATCACAAGCGAGATTCGCCTTATGAGAAAGGTTATTGATCTATGCAAACATTTATGGAGGCAGGAGGGAGAGGTAAGGCTTGAGATGGATAAACTAAGGCTTATGATATTCGTTTTGTCTCGCCTGTAATGCAGGTTGGATGCTAATTTGACACTTTGGTTAGCCCAACCTAAGATTTATCTAAGACGATAATTGAAGTTCTGTTTGCTCAGAAACACTCAGGAGAGTTGATAGTGCCTATTGATCCCTTTCTATTTCGGCGGGTAATGGGGCAGTTTGTCACTGGGGTTACATTGGTTACCACGCTGCTTGAGGATGGTAAGCCCTGGGCTATGACAGCTAACTCTTTTACATCCATATCATTAGAACCTCCCATTGTGATGGTAGCGATAACACGTGGCTTGACCACTAATAATGCTGTCAGGAGCTCGCGAGTTTTTGGGGTCAATATTCTTAGGGCAGATCAAATATGGATAGCAAGGAGATTTGCAAGTTCAAACAGACCTCCTGACCAGTTTGCTGATATCGACATGAAGATTGCCACCACTGGTGCTCCCATCCTTGAAGAGTGCTTAGCCTGGCTAGACTGTCGTGTTACAGATTTTGTGGAGCAGGGAGATCACACGGTCTTCTTTGGTGAGGTACAGGAACTATCGCTGGGATCTGTAGGCGATCCCTTGCTTTATTACAATAGCGCCTATGCTCGCCTTATTCCTGAAATGGCGAACTTTGATGAATTTATACCTCGCCCAAGCAACAAAGAGTAAGGTTTGTCAACACTTACTCTTCATCAGCTCTTACTACTCTGTAGGTTAAGGTTTCATGCCCAAGTCCTGGCGTTATTACTCGAAGCCTGGTCATCTGTATGATAAAGGACCTTTTCTCGTGGGCAGGAGGTTGTTTTCCATTTATTATTAATCTTCTTACAGTATTGCTGACTAAAGCTCCTCCTATCGCTCCGCCTGCTATTAGTGCTGCCGGGACACCTACTCTACTTGATATCAGTCGGGTAAGCAGTCCACGTGAGCTGGTCCTAAGGGCGGACTTGAGTGGGACCAAAGCCTTACTCTGGTTACTAATGCTTGGTACTATCTCTTTCATGGGTAACCTCCTCTGCAGGATTATCCAAAAGTACCTCTACAATGTGTCTCAATTCGTGACTGTGATAAGCCTTTTGAATCTTATCCTGTCTAAATTGTAATAGTGACATACATCTTACATCTTTGCCGGTTGATCTATTGGATATGCGGTACACTACACATATCTTTGAATCCTCCCCGACTATATCTTCAAAATCCAGGTGCAATCCTAGCCCTCGTAGGCTACTGACGGTCTTGTAAGTATCCTCTATGTTCAGGGTTCTGCCGTTGGATAGTTCGACCCCTTGATAATCCTGAGGTAACATTCTTTCTAGGGTTGCGATATCAGCATCAACTAATGCCTTGAAGAACCTGATAGCCTGTTGCTTGTATTCGGATACAAGCCATTTAGGAGTTCTTATCTGGGACTGTTGTGGCAGTCTCTCGTGAGTCGTTGGTATAAGAATAAAGCCTTCGTGGACATCGCCTATGACTTCGACTCTGCCGTCTTCCTTCCAAGCTAAATAGCCAACGTAGGCAGCCAGCACCGCATCCAAGATATCTGCTATATGCTTTAGTTGTCGAGGAGTTAGCGTTTCAAGTCGCGCTGGGTCTTCAATAGGAGAACGGATCCACCTGATTGGTGGATCAAGCGCTTCCTGTATCAGCCGGTTGAGGTGTAGTATTCCGTGAGCTAGGACTGATCTCTTGGCCTTGGAGCCCTTATAACTAGGTACCTTGCCAAACAATCTGCTAATAGTGGCTCGCGGATAAACCTCTACTATTGCCTTTGTGGGCTCGCCGGGACTTATACTATCTTGAATCCTGAAGCCATGAATCTCTAGCTTGTGCGTGAGGATCTCTCCTCTTATGCCTCCCAGATTTTTCTCAAGGAGACTTCTATTTGATGGGTAGACTGGTATCTTCATGCTCTGAAGCGCAATCTCGCATCTTCTTGATCCCTCAAGGTTGGGCACAACTATGGGAGCATCTATAGCTACGATTGCGCCCTCTTGATCGATGTTGCTGAGCACAAAATCCAATATTGATTCGTCGGTACTTAGGTTGGCCTGCGATAGAATATTGCCGGACTCATCTATAACTGCTGCACCTGTTTCTGGTCTGTCAGCATTTATCAGGCTCCACGCTAAGTCTATGCCAATAAACCTCATACTGTTATCCTTATTCTCAAATAGAGATTAGTGAATGGGTTTGGATTTATTATTGTAAATGCTGCTAAATTACACTCCATGATAGTTGTTTTATACAAACGATATCCGATGAACTAGGATGAGCGAATCATGTCTAAAGTACTAATTACTGGGGCGGCTGGCACTTTAGGACAGGCATTGATACCTGTAATAGCAGGTGCTGGATATCATCTGGAACTCGTTGATATACAACCGATTGAGTCTGAATATGAATTTCACCAAATAGATATCTTGGATGCGGATGCTCTGTCCCCTGTTATGGAAGGTGTGGATTTTGTAGTCCACGCTGCTGGCTTGCATGGTATACATCTTTCTACTCGTAGCCCAAGAGAATTCTATTCTATAAACTTGACAGGCACGTTTAATGTCTGGGAAGCATCAGCCCAGGCTGGAATCAAAGGGTTTGTATTCTGTAGTTCCGTATCTGTTTACGGGGAAAGCAGACGTCCTCCAAGGGAGGATGCTGTAGTTGCATTAAGTGAGAACATGCCTCTTCTCCCAAGTGACATCTATGGATTAACTAAGTTTCTTGGAGAGGAGATGTCTAGATATTATGTGCGTCGCTATGGGGTGCCAGCTGTCGCGCTTAGGTTAGGTATGTTTACTCCAGAACCTTTCTTCAGACACGGTATTCGCTTACTCTATGGTGGTGTTGATCCTCGAGATGTTGCTCAGGCTGTGCTCAAGTCCATCCAGGCTATGGAAGCAGGTAAGATAAGATGGGAAGTGCTAAATATAGCCTCAGAAGTGCCTTTTACCAAAGAAGATGGTCCTCAGCTTAGGAAGAATCCTTTGCCTGTGCTTGATAAATACTACAAAGATGCTGTCAACTTGTTGAAAGAGAGAGGAGTTGAGAGGCTATATCCAATTCACGAATTCATCCCAATAAGTAAGGCTGAGGAGAAATTGGGTTTCAGGCCAGAGTATAACTTCTCTTGGTGGCTGCAAGAGTTGGAGCAGCATCCAGACTACAGGACACCTAAGAATCCGCCCTGGCCTTAGTATCTTAATTAGGAGAGTGTTGTTGAATGGGTCAAGCTGATTGGACTATAGAGGATGTGTTAAATCTAAGGCATGTTGAGGATGCGCAGATATCTCCAGATGGCAAATACGTGGCTTATGTAATCAGAGATGCTTACAGGGAAGAGTTAAAAGTTAGGTCTTCCCACATTTATGTGGCTGACATAACGACTGGAGAATCAAAACAGTTTACTAGTGGTCCTGGGGCGGATGCCTGCCCACGTTGGAGTCCAGACTCCAATAAACTAGCTTTTATCTCAGATAGAGAGGAAGAGGCCAGATTTGATCTCTTTACTATCGATGTTCACGGTGGTGAGGCTATCAAGCTGGCGGATTTGGAAGGTTCGGTTTTGGACCTAAGATGGTCCCCAGATGGAAGATATATAGGTCTGTTATTAGAAGTTAGTAGGAATCCACATGAGGATTCCCCCATGGTGTTTGAAGAAAAAGATCAGGCGACTCGAATCTGGAAGGTAGCCTCATCAGGTGGAGATGCTGAGCCTCTATCACCTGAAGGGCTGCATGTATGGGAGTTTGAGTGGCTGGAGGACTCTTCTGCCTTAGTTGCTGTATGTTCAAGATATCCATATGAATGGAGCTGGTATGAGCCTTTTCTTGCTCTAATTGATGCTTCATCAAGCGAATATAAAGTTCTATACTCACCAGATAAGCAAATAGCAAATCCAGCGCCCTCTCCGGATTCGAAGCATATAGCCTTCATAAAGGGTTCTTTTAGTGACAGGGGTAGCGTTGGAGGTGAGGTATGTGTGGTAGATCTACAAGGTGGTATGTATAGGTCTCTTACGGAGGACTACCCAGGAAGTTTCTGCTCAGTACGTTGGTTGAACTCTTCTTGTGTGCTGGCCATAGGTTATGAGAACGGCAACGCATGTCTATTAGCGCTGTCTCTTGATGGTAATAGACGCAGACTTTGGTTGGAAGAATCCATGGTGTCCCATCGATGGTGCGCTCGGTTTACTCTGAATAGACACAAGAACTTTGGGGTGCTAATAAAAGAGTCGCATTCTTCACCTCCTGATGTATGGTCTTTTGCCCTTTCTGATAGTGATATTAGTGAGTGGAAAAAGATTACAGATGTTTTTCCAGATCTACGATCTAAGTACAATGGAGAACCCAAGACCATAGTCTGGAAAAGCAGCGACGGCTTAGATATACAGGGTATATTTTTGCACCCTAGAAACTTTAGCGGGGTAAAACCCCCCCTAGTGACCATCGTACATGGAGGGCCTAGCTCCATGTACCATCATAGCTTTTTGGGCAGCTACTTTCTGGCTCCTGTCCTGGTATCGAACGGTTATGCAGTTTTCTTGCCTAATCCCAGAGGTAGCTATGGCTGGGGAACCGCCTTTGCAGAAGCTAACCTAGGCGATATGGGGGGTATGGATAAGGAAGACATAATCTCAGGTATAGAGTATTTACTAGAGTTAGGATATGTTGACCCAAGCAGATTAGCCATAGCTGGGTGGAGTTATGGCGGGTTCATGACAGCTTGGATGATCACCCAAACAGACATATTCAAAGCTGCAGTCATGGGAGCTGGTATTGCTAACTGGAGGAGTTTTCATGGCGTTACCAATATTCCTACCTGGGATAAGCTCTACTACAGAGATGATCCATACAAGCTAGGTGGCCGCTTTGATAAATTCTCTCCTGTTAACTGGGTTAGCAGTGCTA
This sequence comes from Thermobaculum terrenum ATCC BAA-798, assembly GCF_000025005.1. Taxonomy (NCBI): domain Bacteria; kingdom Bacillati; phylum Chloroflexota; class Chloroflexia; order Thermobaculales (SeqCode); family Thermobaculaceae (SeqCode); genus Thermobaculum (SeqCode); species Thermobaculum terrenum. The sequence goes on along the minus strand of NC_013525.1, from coordinate 263,497 downwards.
AGACTCCTACCTTGATACTTCATGGAGAAAAGGATGCATGTGTGCCTGTAGGACAGGCTTACGAGATGTACCGAGCCCTAAGGGAACACCAAGTGACAACCAAGTTAGTCGTTTATCCGGGGCAAGGGCACGGCATCGATAAGAAATCCTACGTCCGAGATATGTACGAACGTATACTGGATTGGTTTGGGGAGCACCTAAGAGAATAGGTGCTCCCAGAATAATTATGATATGCGGTTATATTTGAATCTCAGTCCTAGATAGAGTATGACTACCCCTACTACCAGCAACAAAATGGGGAGTAAGCTCTCGTGGTTAGCCATACCCCCAGCTCCCGTTTGGGCAGGTCCAGACATTACTACTACAGTGCCTGCCATACCTACACCGCCTGCGGCGCCATGATACTTGCAGTAATAAGCATATTTACCTGCTTTAGTAAATGTGTGACTAAAGCTATCTCCAGAATTAAGGTTTCCTGAGTCGAAGCTACCGTCGTCAGCAGTTACTGTATGGGGATTCTGACCTTCGTTTTCCCACTCGACGGTGTCGCCCACACGTATGGTGATAGTTTTGGGTTCAAAATAGTTGTCATCAACCTCCACTTTATGAGTAGTATTCGTGGTAGCTGACACTTTGGAAGGCATTGCGACTAGCAATAGGATTAGAAGTGCTATAAGAGGTTTAATCCAAGTCTTCATGTATCTCCTCCTGCAAAAGAACTTTACTGGCTTCTCAGTTTCTGCCTTGTACAAACAGGTGCTTGTATCCCCTGCATTCCTTAATACGAGTGTGGAATTGGAAACGGTTTTATCCTTGTCAGCTCACTTGATGTACGAGTAAGATACATAGGAAAGTTTGAAAACGAAGACTTGATTGAAGAGAGAATTGCGTAAGCTAATAGATAACGAAGACTCTGCAAACCAGAGCAATAGCTACTCTGATCACGACGACGAATATCTTTTGTACTTAATAAAAGAGCGAGACCATCAGGCTCTGGCAGAAGTCGTCAATAGATATGGCAGGTTAGCTTATTCTCTGGCGCTACGTATATTAGGTGATCAGGGATGGGCTGAGGAAGTACTTCAAGATGTGCTTGTAAAGTTATGGCAGAAGCCTGATATGTACGATCCCAAGCGTGGGGATCTCAGGCGTTGGTTGCTTAGTGTAACTCACAATGCGGCTATCGACAACTTACGAGGTAGACATGGCAGTGAGCAAAAGTATGAGGTAGGTTTCGAGAAATTCGATATCCTGCCGGATGGTTATGAGGACCCTTCAGAGGATGTTGTCAGAAAGTTACAAGCAGAAGAGGTAAGAGGAGCATTAGCTTTAATCCCCAGCGAACAGAAGGAAGTCATAGAGCTTGCATACTATGGCGGTATGACTATATCGCAGATAGCTAAACTTACTGGCGCCTCGACAGGGACCGTCAAGACGAGAATGCGCTTGGGCATGATGAAGCTTAGGCAGATATTAACTAGCTCAGGGGCCTCCGAATGAACTGTGAAGTTGTAGAGGATAAAATCCCAGCTCTAGCCCTTGGGGCTCTGGACGATTCCGAGCTTGAGGAGATCAAAGCTCATATACTCGCGTGTAACAAGTGTAAGTCTGAATTGCTCTCATATACACCCGTGTTAGATGCCTTAAATCTATCAGTCGATGAGTTTGATCTGCCGACGGGTTTCAATCGCAGGCTTATGAAGAGGATCAATCCTCAAGCTGTAAAGAACAGTAGACAAGGAGAAACTGTGCAAGTACAGCAATCAAACTTTACCTCAAAGCTCGTGGTCGCTTGGGGTGTGGCTATAGTGCTGTTGTTTGTAGCTATTCTCTTAGGCGCCAGAGCTTGGACTCTGGAGAAAAGCTTGGCGGAGCAGCACAACTATGATGAGCACATGGTAGCTCTCATGACAAGCGATAACGTGCAGACTCTGGACCTCCGTGCTCAGGGTACCGATGTGCGAGCCAAGCTATATCTGAGTCAGGATGGCCGCGAAGGGGTATTGATGGTAAGTAATCTGACTCCAGACAGCACATATGAGGTTTGGCTTGTTGGCTCTGATGGAAGGGTGATGGCAGCCACCTTCACTCCTCTATCTAATGGTACTGCCAGAGTATATTTGGATCCTGAAGGTGGTTTATCTAAATATCAGAGAATAGATATAGTAGTGCAAGGTTCTTCTCGCCAGGTGATTACTGGGGATTTGTAATCTGTTGCTCTTTCTCCTCTGGAGGTACCCTATTGTACAGCTTGCATAGATGCTTTATTCTGCCTGCAATTTCCTCGGATAGCGCACTTTCAGGATAACTCCATTCCCAGTTTCCGAACTCTGTACCAGGGATGTTCATCCTCGCCTCTGACCCGAGAGTTAGAAAATCTTGTAGCGGGAAAATTGCATACTTTGCAGTCGAGGAGATCCCCATTCTAATAAGCTCCCATACTAAATCCTTTCCAGTTTTTCTCCCTACATAGCTTCTAACTATAGATTTATGTTTGCTGTCTAGCTCTTCCCACCAACCCAGTGTAGTGTTGTTGTCGTGCGTGCCGGTATACACTACACAGTTGAAGGTTACGTAGTTGTGAGGCAAGTACTGATTTTGTGGGTTCGTGAATGCAAACTGTAGTACCTTCATGCCCGGGAAGCCAAACTTGTCACGCAGCGCTTCTACTTCCGGAGTGATAACCCCTAAGTCTTCAGCTATTACAGGCAGTGAACCTAAAGCTTTTATGGCTGTTCTGAAGAACTTTGCCCCAGGAACCTTTACCCACCTACCATTTACTGCGGTTGTTTCTCCATATGGTACTTCCCAGCAAGCGCAGAAACCCCTGAAATGGTCTATCCTTACCATGTCAAAGAGCTTAAGTGACCACTTGAGTCTATCTATCCACCAAGAATAATTTTGAGCTTCTAGCATCTGCCAGTCATAGAGGGGGTTGCCCCATAGCTGCCCGGTGCTGCTGAAATAGTCCGGTGGAACACCAGCTATCATGCGTGGGTTACCATCTGGTTTGAGCTTAAATATTTCTGGATGAGCCCAAACATCTGCGCTGTTATGAGCAACAAATATGGGCAGATCTCCTAGGATCTTAACGCCGCGAGAATTACATGCCTTCTTTAGCTCAAACCATTGCTTGAAGAACAAGTATTGGGCGAACTTATGGAACATTATCCTTTGCTTATGCTCTCTACTTAATCTTTCTAGCGTCGTCTTGTCTCTTCTGGAGATATCAGTGTGCCAAAGGTTCCAGGGCCTACCATTATTCAGCTCAAGGAGTGTCATGAACATTGCATAATCATCTAGCCAGTAGCTGTATTCTTCGCAAAAGGACTCAAAATCCTTGGTAGGGGTAAACCTTGAGAAGGCTTTCTGTAGAATGAGTGACTTTATCCTTCTTGCGAGGGCATAATCTGTCCGCTGATGCTTGGTATTAGGCTCTTTTGGTAAGTCTGCTGTTGCCAGTATTCCCTCCTCGAGCAGCAGATCTGGACTTATCAGTAGGTGGTTGCCGGCAAAGGCCGAATAGGATTGGTACGGAGAATTAGATTTTCCAACTGGACCTACCGGTAACATTTGCCATATGCTTAGCCCGCTACTTGTAATAAAATCCAGAAATTCATAAGCTTTGGGCCCCATATCTCCTATAGAGTACTTGGTGGGGATTGATGTTAGGTGAAGTAACACACCACTTCTTCTGTGATCATTCATTCCCTGCTCCTGAATGCCCCTTAGCTGTGCAATTGCTCCAAGATACATAGATAATTTATACCTAGGAAAGGGGTGTTTTGTTATGGGGTGTAGGTCAGCAAAAGGTCATGTATGGCAGAGGATCAATGTTAGAGGTAGTGTTTGGAGATGCCTTAGATGTGGAGCCACTCAGATAAGTTCGCAGATGCCTCGGCTGGAAACGAATCCCAAACAGATATCTGAGGAAAATAAGCAGAAGGTAAGTAGATTGTTGCCCATATATAAAGACAAGCTGAAGGACACATGGGTCTTTGCTCTTGAGATGCGTTATGGACTCAACGAGGAATCCCGCGAGTACTCATACGAAGAGATTGCTCAGGTTCTTGGTCTTAGCAAACTAACTGTACAAAAGATTATCCGTGGAGCTATTCATTCCTTGGAAGGGCTCGAAAGAAAAGACCGCTGGAGATCCTCCATCAAGGAGGATAAATACAAAAATATTATGGATGCCTAGAAGATACTAGCTTTGTTCATTATGATCATCCTTCAGCCTAGGCATCTGGTTTAGCTGGCTTCTGATATTCTCTTGCTTCTCCTGTATAGAATCTTCTTCTGTTTTTATGATCCTTCTTGATTCTTCCAGGGTGGCTTCAACTTCACCTTGAGTCTCATCGATCGCCTGATCTATAGCTTGGCTTACGTTGTCTCTAACCTGTTTATCAAGCTGCTCTTGTGCTGATTGAGCTTTATCTTCAATCTCTGCTAAAGGATCCCTGGTGATATTCCTATGATCCCTCTTTTCACTAGTATTAGCTTGCTGTGTATTCTCTCGAGGGTTATTGACTACAGGGGTATCGTTCACTTGGGATGCATTTCCATGCATTCTTAATCTGCTAAGCAGGATCGATCTAGTTTCTCTGCCACTTCTTGGAGCAAAGAGTATAGATAATACAATGCCTATCGTAAACCACTTTAAGGCTGTGTAGGCTCTGCTCATGGTGCTAACCTCCCTTGTTTTCAGGGAGGTGAACGCATTTTCTATGCCTAGACTAGAGATGCGGCAGCCAGAGGTCTAAATCTTCTGAATTGAGTTCTGTCTGGCTCTGGGAACAACTCTGGGTGTATGGCGTGCGCAAGCATCTCAAGAGAGTCCACTATTCTTGGACCAGGACGCGCGAAGTAAGCCGATCCGTTGGATACCCATACATTACCGTTCCTAACAGCAGGCAGCGATTGCCACTCTTCCCTTTCATTGATTAGCATCAGCTCCCGCTCGGTTCTATCGGCATCGAACCCACAGGCCATTACTACTACTACTTCAGGTGCAGCCTGAGCTATTTCTTCCCAAGAAGCTCTGCTCGAAGGGATGCCCTCAAGACCAAAGACCTCTTCTCCTCCGGCTATCCTAACCATCTCAGGGATCCAATGGCCAGATTTATAGGGAGGGTTTACCCATTCCATGCAATATACCTTGGGTTTGTGGGCTACGGACGAGGCCTTAGACTCTACCGCTCTGATGCGTGTTATCAGTTCATCTATCAGCTTCTGTGCTCTTGCTTCCGTACCGGTAAGCCTGCCTACAAGTAGGATGGTCTCAAGTATATCGTATAGCGTGTTAGGCTCCAGGGATACTACTGGTGTTTCAGCGGGTAGTATGCGTGCAGCCTTCTCTACAACGGTATACGACACTGCACAAACGTCACATAGTTCCTGGGTCAGGATTAGATCGGGAGATAGCTCTCTAAGTAGTTCTTCATCTAGTGCGTATAGTGTGCGGTGCTCATGTAGGCTCTCTACTACTTGCCTATCTATCGAATAACTGTCTTGAGTAGTATCTATCAACGACCTGGTAAGTATAGGCTTACCCATTACTTCTGGAGGGTAATCGCATTCATGTGTAACTCCCACCAGGCTATCTATGAGCCCGAGGGAGCAAACAATTTCAGTAGCACTTGGCAGCAGGGATACTATACGCACTCCGTACTCCTTAACATGCAACTACTTCGAGCTTAGTCCAGCCTCAACCAAGTTTGCAAGTTCATGATCTGTCAGCGGTCCTCTCCACCGACGTATTACTTGCCCATTTTTGTCTATCACATAGGTTTCAGGTATACCTGTCAGGCCGTACTCTGTAGCTGTGCCAGTTTTAGTAGTGCCGTTGATGTAGGTCAGGTCGTTATCTTCTATAAATTGCTCAGCATTTTGTGGATCATCCCACAAGTTAACGCCGAGGAAAACCACGCCCTCATTTTTGAATTTTTGCCAACCTGACTCGAGCGTGGGAGCTTCTTCGGCACACGGTGGACACCAGGAGGCCCAGAAGTTAACTATTACGACCTTACCTTTATAATCGGACAACTTTACCTGCTTCCCATCAAAACCCTTTAGAGTGAAGTCTGGTGCTGGGTGAGGCTCTATGGGCACATCTCCGCCTACAGATACGATCCTAGCTCCTTGCTCGAGGGTATCTCCTTCCCTCTGCTTAGCAAGTCCATAGCCGAACAATATCAGTAGTACTAAGACGCCGGCAAGTATACCAGCTACCAGCCATCTAGCAGCGTTCATAGATCTTCAGATACTCCAACGTTTACTGATCTTCCTTCGTATTTTGGTTTTCTCGAATTTCAACTTCCGATAGTTGCTGACGGAGGTCGTTGAGTTTCTGACCAATGTAGTAGATATAGACGAAGATACCTATCCATACGACAAGTAATGCAGCGAAAAGAAATCCAAAATTATCCATTTTCTATACTCCTGATTTCTAGCTCATCCTCTATTAGCGCTATTCTTGTTCTTATGATAAGAATCCATATAAAGAGCAAGGTGAAAGCTAAGAGAGATACCATAAATGCCTGTAGCATCTCGGGAGGCATGCTAACCTGGCCAGGCTCTACGACCTGTTGTGGGTGGAGGGTTCTCCACCACTTGGTAGACATATAGACTATAGGTACGTCCACGAAACCAACTATCCCTAGCACTGCGGCATAGCGCGCGCCTTGTTGTTTGCTGGGAGCATAAGCTCTTAGCATGAGGTATCCAAGGTAGATGAACCACAGGATTAGAGTGGTGGTCATTCTTGGATCCCAACTCCACCATGTACCCCATACTGGCTTGCCCCAAAGGGATCCGGTGATGATCATAATGGTTGTAAAGACAAGACCCACCTCAGCAGAAGCACGCGCCAATGCATCCCAAAAGCGACTGCTCTTGAAGAGGTACACGACGCTAGCCACAAACACTAGGAAAAATGCCAGGAAGCCGTTCCATGCGGTGGGAACGTGATAGTAGAAGATACGTTGCACGTCACCTTGTGTGGCATCTGTGGGGGCATATATCAATGTCATGTAAAGAGTTAGTGCCATGAGTGGCAAGGTAACAAACGCTAGCACTTGGCTCAGCTTGTCTACCCAGCCATAATAACGTGTAGATTGTACTGCTGCTGTTATTTGTGCCAAGGTCTTACTCCTCTAAGACTTGATCAAATAATATGTAACCAGCGCATATGAATAGCGCATCAAAGGCTATTAGAAGGCCCGTCCATGGAGCTCTGTTCATAGCTGTTGTGCCAGTCAAGTGATTAGCTGTGGCTTCCACAGTAGCTATGGTTACGGGTAGAAGTATTGGGAATATAAGTACTGGCAGCATGATCTCTCTTGCTCTGGTACTAGCTAGAAGCCCTGCGAACATAGTGCTTATCGATGCAAACCCTATAGTGCCTAATATCAAGACAGTTATTATAGGCAGTGTAATAACCTGCAGATTGAACAACACCACAAACATCGGTAGTATCAGGACTTCTGCAAACAACATGAAAAGGATATTTCCTATAAGTTTAGCAACATACAAAGCCCCTAACTCCAAGGGGGCTGTTATAAGACCTTCCCAACCTCCGCGCTCTTTCTCGAGAAATATGGTACGCCCCACGTTTACTGCGCAACTAAAGAATATCGACACCCAGATTACTCCGGGTCCTATTGATTTTACATTTTCTACCCGAAGATCGAAAGCGTAGTTGAATATGACAAGTATCTGGAGGGCAAAGACGAACATTGAGATAATGATTTCTTTTCGCCTTATCTCGAGAACCAGGTCTTTGTGAACTAAGGCTAGGACTTGTTGCCAAAATTTCATGGTTGGATGGTTAGTTTATGCCTTTGTGTGGGATGCTGTAGATCTATTGAGTCGATCTCCTGTACGCTCTTATCTGCTATTATGCTTCCATTAGATAATACCAATACACGATTGCCTACACTTAATCCAAATTCAAGGTCGTGGCTGCTGAAGACTATCGTGCCATCGTACTGGGCAAGAACCTCTTCCAGTTTGTGAGTAGACTCTGCATCGAGTCCTGTGCTGGGCTCGTCCAACAGTAGTATTTCTGGTTGATGAATCAGGGCCTTGACGATCGCTAGCTTCTGTTGCATGCCTCTGGAGTAGTTGCGCACTCTGGAATCTAGAAAAGATACCAAGCCAAAAGTATATATCAAGGGCATGTAGAGGTTTTCAGGGTTCTTTACTGAGTAAAGCTTCGAGTACAGGTTGAGATTTTCCCTTGCAGTGAGGTCGTCATAGAGGGTTAGGTTATGACCTAGATAACCTATTCTATTTCGTAGGTCACGCTTGTACTTTATCGCTTCAAGTCCAAAGAGCTTTAGCTCCCCCCTGCTGGCTCTGGACAGAGTAGCCAAAATCCTTAGCAGAGATGTTTTGCCAGACCCATTTGGTCCCCATAATAGAACCCTCTCCCCAGCAAAGACTTTGATATTTACGTTCCTTAGTGCCCAACGTCGGTTATAAAGCTTTCCTATACCTTGGGCTTCTATAACAGGTACGGGGTCACTCATCGATTGTGAGGGTTTGTTGGAAAACATACATGTACAAGAGGTTTTTCTCTATGTGATATGGAAATCACTGGGCATATCCTTGGGAGGGTTTGGACTGGAACTTGGAGGGGCACTTGGCAAGCAGGGTGTGGGCATGGAACACCTGCCCATCATAGGTGCCCTCCACCACCACATCAGCATTGTCCTTGAAGATGTCCGGCACCACACCCTGATACTCCACCCTCATCCTGCCAGAACCATCATAGGCTGTGAAGCTGAGCTTGTCTCCTTGCCTGGAGATGGAGCCAGGCAACACCTTGCCTGACACCCTGACCTGTCCCCCATGATAGGAGGACTGCAGCTCGGAGACCTTCAGGTAGTAGACGGTGTTGGCCGAGAAGTTGGAGACCACCAGATAGAGGATGGCGGCAGCTGCCACCAGTCCCACAACTAGCAGTCCCAGGTTTCTTCTCCTTGTGGTGTCTACCGCTACAGCTTGTGCCATTCCCTTGGCAGTATACCACATGGAGGCAGAAAGCCGAGAGGACTGTTATTTATACGCTTTTATTTATACGCTTTGCTTAACTTCCTCGCTGGTCTTGCTGTAGGTCTCTACGACATGGTTGACCTCGCCACCCATTAGGAGTATGTAAGAGGAGTAATACATGTAAAGCATCAGTAATATGGCTCCGGCCAACGTTCCGTAGGTCTTGTTGTAGTTACCAAAGTTGTTTACATACAAGGAGAATATAAGTGTGAAGACTAGCCAGCCAAGAAGGGCTAAGATCGAGCCTGGTGTTACGAGTCTGAGTGGCTGCTTGATATCTGGGCCGTAGTGATAGATAAGTGCAAAGGCTAATAGAGCTATAAGTATAAGCAAGGGCCATTGAGCTATCTTCCAGCTCCAGGCAAAGAGCGTTCCTAGACCGGTGGTACGAGCCAGCCAATCTGCTATCTTAGGTCCAAAGACTGCTAGTATGCCTGCGCTCAGCAGTAATAGTACAGCAATAACAGATAGCATTATCGATATAAGGTACTTCTTCCAGATCGGTCTTGAATCTTTTATCTCGTACACTACATTGAGAGATTCCATGATCGACCTAAAGGCCCCCGATACTCCCCATAGGGCTAAGAGTACGGATACTATGGCACCTGTAGTAAAAGTTCCAGGTCTTATGTTACCTATAAGTCTATCTATCTGTTGCTGTACGAAATCTATGACCTCTACTGGTATAGCTTGCCTGACCTGGGGGCGTGATAAGAAGTCTTTTATTAGCTGAGAGGTGTCAAATACGCCCAGCACTTTGTCAAATATTCCCAGCATAGATATTAGGAAAGTCAGAAAAGGGAAAATGGCAAATATGCCATGATAGGTCAGGCTGGCTGCAAAATCCCCCAAGTGATCTTCCGAGGCTTCCTTCCAGACTTGCTTTAGCAGATCTGCGATTCCTATGTGTCTTGCCAGTGGAACCCTAATCTTGTTACCTAGCTGTTCCAGCTTGTTCAGATACGGAACCAGAAATGACATAATGTTTTGTTCTCCGCTGCACCTATATCTTTCTGGCTATGACCGTCATGATATCTCCAAAGTTCAAAGGAACCTTAAGATCATGTATCTTTAGGAGATGAGCAACGGTATGAGCAGCTCTATAGGCTGCTGGACTGTAGGCTTTTATCTTGGAGAAGAGATATCTTAGGCTAACAACCCTAATGTGATGCTTGATTTCCAGAATTCTGAACCCTGATTTTCCAAGTATTTTCTCCATTGTGTCTGGCGTAAAGTAATATAAGTGCATTAGCATATACCAAGGATAGTGCTTCCCCAATACCTTGGCGAACACGGAATCTACGTTCATAGTGGTGATTGCCAAAATGCCGTCGTCTCTTAGCAACGAGTTTGCTCTTCTGAGTTCCTTATAAGGATCTGTAAGGTGCTCTATAACATCCCACATGGTTATTACTTCGAAGCTACTATCCTCCAGATTTGCCTCAGAAAGGCCGCATTCCTGTACCTCTATGTTTCTCTTATTCCTGCAATACTCAGCTGCCCACTTTGATGGTTCAAGCCCGTAGACCTCATAGCCATAGTCTTTAGCTATATCCAAAAATGTGCCAACGTGGCATCCCACATCCAGCAACTTGCCCTTTCTTTTATATCTGGAGATCTCAGCAAGGTTGTTCTTGAAGGTGGCTACTCGTCCCTCTTCTTCGGCAAGATATACATGATCCTCTACTTGTGAGTAGATCTCGATTATTTTCTGTGGAGAAGGTCTGGGATTGGCAAATATCAGGCCGCAATTATTGCACCTCACAATAGGTCCATGTTTGCTATGGTGGATGCTTGTACAAGCTAGAGCGTTAGCTGAGATCTGTGAGAAGTCAGTGTTTGCTGGCAGAAACAATGAGTGACTCTTGCTTCCACATAGGTTACAGTCGATATATTCAAGATCACTAGTTTCTAATATCAATACTCCTACCCCTTATGTTATCCATAGTCCTGGATTTTGCATATGTTAACAATTTCGACAGTAGCAAGGAAGCTACCAGCAGGTAAAAGCTTATAGAGATTATAAGCCCGTACTCCAAAGACTTAGATTCATACCTGAACTCTATCTTATGTTCCCCTGCCGGAATGGTTACAGCACGTAGTAAGCCGTATGCGCGGTAGATGTTCACTGGCTTTCCATCTAGATAAGCTCGCCAGTCGGGATAGTAAACCTCGCTCAGTATAAGCATTCCTGGCAAGTGAGACTTAGTGGTTAGTGTTATTCTAGATTGTGAATAGTGATCTATAGTTACGGCGTCATCTGAAGGATTTATGTCTTGTATGTGGCTTTCAAGACCTTCTACCAGTGCTATCTTTCTGAAATCTAGGGCGTTGTTTGCCAAGATGTGTAGAACCTCTTCGTATGGGGCATTCTGCCAGGAATGTACTATCCATGCTCTGGGCAATGCCGTCTGGCGTTCCCATATACGAATCGTTGAATCTTCATATACCAATCTCGAGGTTTTCTCTAGAGATTCGTATTCCGGAAAATTGGGGCCGAAGCTCCTTAGAGTGATCACGTATCTCGCATTGAGCAGATCCAGTAGAGGTGAAGAGAGCCCTCTCTGTAAGACGTAAGTGCTTCTATATTCCTGCGATTGGCCGTTTATTACTCCAAAAAAGGAGTCATAACTCGATAGTTGTAGAGGATTGTACCCTTGGATATCTTGAATACCAGTCACGAGAGCTCGGTTGTTAACTAGCAGGATTTTGGTTCTGTAGTCCATCCACAGGTATCTATATAGGATCCCGGGGGGCGGAATACTTGGATCGGCTTTGCCAGGGAACCAGCGTAGCCTTGGGTCGTATCCGAAAAACCTAAATGTGTAATTAGGGCCTTGAGACCTCAAAAACTTAACAGCTTTTGTAGAACTGTAGTAACTCTCTAGATTAACCTTTCGGAGTGCGTAGACCATACGGGTCTGCAGTCGCTGTGCTTGTACATGGTTGTTGACTATGTATAGGTCTGCGAACACACAGGCTAAGACCAGTAAAGTCAGAAGTATTTTATTTTGAGCGCTTGGATTTACTATATATATCCCAAGTCCTATTGAGAATACGAGCAATATGATGGAAACGTATATTGTTATCTGTGAGGCTGCATAAGCAGTTATGAACGCTAATAAAATGGGTGGGACCAAGATTAGCCAGTAAACCTTTCGCTTGATCCGCTTTCTGTCTAGTTGTAATAAGTATGTTATTGTTGATCCTGCCAATAATGATGGGGCTATATAGAAAGTCATCATTATCCGCTCAGGATCATGGGGATGGAGAGATCTGAACATGGGTAGAAACTCATACAGTATGAGGTGCAACAGGGTCTGAGATCTGCTGGCTAAGACTAAGCAAGCAAACATCCATACTATCCAGAATGGAGTCATGTACCTAGTACGCACTAAGAAGGGTGCGGCCAATGCTAGCGAAAATACGGTAACCCCTAAGTACCATGTAGTAGGGCCCAGCAGGGAAAGAGATTCAAGAATCGTCCATCCGCTATGTACTCCAGCTTGTTGCAGAGTGTAGCCGCTGGCAAGGTTAGATTGGCTTAGGAAGCTTAGCTTAGGGAGGATGTCTGCGGCTCCCAGCCCAAAGGCCAGTATACCCATAATTATTCCGGTTGATAGTAGCTGTGTGATGCGCGCAATAATGCCCGATCTATGTTCTGGGAAGACCAAGATCCTAAATGTCAGATAGCTTGCTATCAACAGGAATCCATAGTAGAAACCTTGCCCTGGCCATGCGGAGAAGATTTGTGCCAGAGAGAAGCTGGAGATTGCGATCCAAATCCACTTATTCAAAAGTTCTCTAGTCTTGATTGCACGCTCACAGCCAAGGAGGGCTACGGGAACCCATGTGTATACACCACTGTAGGCGAAACAGCATACTGTTCTTTCATAGCTGAAGCCATTTATCGAGTAGGCCACGGATGCTAGTACACTACCTGATACGGATAATCCTAGGTCGCGTGCGAGGACGTATACGGCGATAGCAGAAACCACCCAATGAAAAAGGATGTACGTTTTGGCTGCTTCTGATAAAGACAGTAGTGTGAAAAATGCCATAGCTGGTAAGTACATCCAGCCTGATTGCGGACTTGCAGCGAAAGGGAAGCCAGAGAACAGAAATGGATTCCAAACTGGTATCTCTCCGGATCTTAGGGAGCTTCCTAGGTAATGATACATAGGGTAGAAGAAGACTGCTGAGTCCAGCCCTACAGCTGTGCCCTTGATTACCATGTGGGCTACCGCAAGCAGAGTCAAGGATACAGCACCTAGCGCTCCTAGAACATCAAGCTTTCTTAGCTCCAGGCTGAAAAAGGAAGGTAAAGTTCTTTGATGTGCCCGAACGTACCTTAAAGCTTTCATGAATTTGTACGAGAGCATGAAGGACAAAAAAATAGGTCGTGCACCCCTTGTTGATCTCGACCCTCCAGCTTAGCTCTCGCTAGCTAGCTCCGGTTAGGCTACCCCACAACACCCGGAAGTGACCGCTTACCGTTGCTTCCTCCCGGACCTGGCGGGGTTCGCGGGCTTCCGCCGTGTGGGACCCAACCATCATCGCCGCTTGGCGGAGCCAGTCCTAAAGGGCCGGACCGCGAAGGGGAATTCGACCCCGCTATAGCGGATTGCGGGTACAGGGCACCGCTAGTTCCCCGTCTAGCACGACCACTAACATAATAGTAAGCAATCTAATAAAGCGTCAAGCCCGAGATCCTGCATGAGCAAGTAGAGGTGCATCGGCTCATGTAGAACTATGCGTTTGCTAAGTTTCTACCTGTCTTCCCGCCAGATAAGTGCTCGGGCTTCAAGCCGACCCAAAAGGGCAAATATAAGCATGATAATAGCCATTATAAGAACTACTGTCGACAGCATTAGGTCGGCGTTTTGACTGTTCTGTGCAAAGTTGAGCATATAGCCCAGACCTCTACTGGATGCCATGTACTCACCAACGATAGCTCCCGTAAAGGCAAATCCTACTGTAAGTCTCAAGCTTGAGAAGATCCATGCCGCAACAGAGGGGACATAGACATTGAGTATAATGTCTCTCTCGTTTCCTCCTAGAAGCCTGATTCGATCGATCAGATCTTTATTCACCTCTCTAATACCTGTGTACACGGCGAAGAAAAGCACTACGAACACCAGTATAAAAGCCACAGCTATCTTGGAGGCGATTCCTATTCCCAGCCACATGATGATCATAGGCGCGATCACGATGCGTGGCACTGAGTTGAAGAGTGTCATTACAGGCTCTACTATCTGGCTTAGCGTCTTGAACCTAGCAGCAAGCCATCCTAAAGCTGCGCCAGCTATGAAGCCATATATAAGTCCAAAGATAGCTGCCTGCATGGTAGCTGCTAGATGTTTCCATATGGCTCCGGTGCTGAACTGTTGAATGAGAGTTTCTATTATCCTGCTAGGGGAACTATAAAAGTATGTATCTATAAAACCTGTTCTGGCTCCTAGCTCCCATAGCGCCAAAAATACTAGCAGCAATCCCCACCTAAGGATATATACGGATAGGTACTTACTCTCCCCGCTCTCCTGCTTCTGCGCAACACTTATATTAGATACCTGCTCACTTGCCATAGGACTTGTTCACCTCTTCGTAAAGTTGATCCCATAGGAAGCGGGTTATCTGACCGAACCTTGGATCGGATCTAATAGCAAGTAGGTCTCTTGGCCTCTCTATATCTACATCGACGATTGCCTTGACTCTACTGTGAGGACCAGCAGCCAAAACGACTACAGTGTCTGCCATGGAGGCAGCTTCTTCTAGGTCGTGAGTTACGAATATGATAGTTCGTTCACCAGATCCAGCCAATGACAGCAGGTCCATCTCCATCATATATCTGGTCTGTGCATCCAGTGATGAAAAAGGCTCGTCCATCAGGAGCAAGGGGGGATCAAGAATAAGTGTCTGAGCTATAGCCACTCTCCTGCGCATACCCCCAGAAAGCTGGGCCGGATAGTGATTGCGAAACCTATACAGATTTACCTTCCGCAGCCAATCCTCTACCCTTGATTTAATCTCCTCCGCAGGGAATTTTCTGAATCTGAGTCCTAGAGCTACGTTTTCAAATACAGTCTTCCATGGGAGAAGAGTATCCTGTTGCTGTAGAAAGCCTACTATTTGGGGCATGACACCCGCTACTCTTTGGTCGTTAATCATTACCTCTCCAGAACTTGGCCTGTCTAGCCCCGAGAGTATTCGCAGCAGTGTAGATTTACCGCAACCCGATGGGCCCACTATTGCCACGAACTTTCCAGCAGGTACCTCTAGGTCGACACCACCGAGAGCTGTATAAATATCACCATTCTTGGATCTGAAGTTCTTGGTAATGTTCTTGAAAACCACTCTAGGGGGTTGTAACTTCGTGCTAGTAGCGGCGGTGCTTGCTCGCATTAGCCCTCCACGTACTTATTAGTGTAAAGTGTGCTTATATCTATATTCTCGTTCTTTAGCAACCCAGAAATTTTCTGTGTTTCTACTACTCTTCTTACGGCATGTTCTTCTATCACGCCGTCGCTTGGGTAAAGGCTCTCCTTGTATTTATCAAGAGCTTTTGCAAAGATCTGGATGTCATCCCCGGGCGCTAGCTCTTGTGGGGCAGCCTTTACGATTTCGGACCCTGTGTGGTTCAGTATCCACTGATTAGCCTTTACCAGTGCTCTGGCCAGCTTTTCGACCACATCTGGTTTGGAATCAAGCACATCCGGCCTTGTGTTTAGCCCCATAAACTGGTAGTCGCCACCTAGTACCTCGTTTGTCTGCTGCCTGTCCATGAAATTTACTAGTACTCTAGCACCCTTTTGGGAGAGTAAAGTCAGTGCAGGTTCCTGCACCATCCCTGCATCTACCTCACCCCGGAGCAGGGCGTCGTATAGATTTGGACCAAGCGCCACGCTATCTGTACTATTGGGATCCAGATTGTTCTTTGCTAGTAGCGCCTTCAATAGAAGATCATCTGTAGTACCAAGGTTATTAACCCCTACTCTCTTGCCTTGCAGGTCACTAATCTTGGTGATCTCTGAAGACTTACCAGGCGATACTACTAATGCGAAGAATGGCAACCTGGAGGTTGAAGCAACCATTATTACCGGCTGGCCTTGATCCACCGATCTAACAATTAGATCCATCGGAGTACCCACAAAGTCGACGCTCTTTGAAATGAGAGCATTTATAGCCAGCGCACCACCCTTCATGTATATTAGGTTTACATCGTAACCCTCATCCGCAAAGTACCCTTGCTGTCTTGCTACTTCGAAGGGCAGTATACACAGCACCTGGCTACAAAACGCTAGATCCAGCTTTGTCAGTCCTTCTCTGGAAGGAGCGGTTGGCTGACTGCTGACTATACTTGTGGGGACTGGGCTCTTCTGTGCTTGTGGCCCGCCAGCCTGCCCGCAAGCAGCAATAAACCCCGTAAGGAGGAAGCCCCCCATGTACTTTAAGACTTGTCTACGAGTTATTGGATGAGTTTGAATTTCGGGAGCGGTTTGAGAATCATCTAGTAGATCTATACCATCACAGGGGCAAATATCCCTCTCCATAATATTTCTGTTGCAACAATCAGACATACTGTTCTTCACCTCATCAACTATTCATGATACTTGTACTCCTTATTAGGATATCTAATAAGATGGAAGTATGACGTCATCTGGCGCCGAATAACGGGAATCATAAAAAGTAGTTATATGATATGAGAGGTTTATAATTTACATCTCAAAGGAGAGATAAATGCATGTAATAGACCTTAGGAGTGATACAGTCACTCTACCCACAGAAGAGATGCGGAAGGCCATGGCGGAAGCCGAAGTCGGCGATGATCAGAGCAGAGAAGACCCTACGGTCAACAAGTTGGAGGAGTTAGCTGCTGAGATCATAGGTAAGGAAGCAGCTTTATTTGTACCTAGCGGCGTTATGGGTAACCTATGTGCAATGCTAGTGCACTGCGAGAGGGGACAAGAAGTGATAATGGGAGATCAATCCCATATCCTCTGGTACGAAAGTGGTAGTGGGGCTGCCCTAGGGGGATTAGTATATCGATCGGTGCACAACGGCAGGTTCGGAGAGCTAAATCCATCTGAGGTAGAGGAAACTATACGCCCCGAACGACTGGGCTTCCCTAGAACTGGGCTTGTGTGTCTTGAGAACACACATAACAGGTGTGGAGGGACGGTACTCAACTTGCAACAGATAGAGGGTATAGTCGATGTAGCTCATAGACATAATGTGCCTGTACATATGGATGGTGCCAGGATATTCAATGCTGCTATCTATTTGGGAGTCCCTGCAAAGGAGTTGGCAAAGCCTGTAGATAGCATAGAGTTCTGCCTTTCTAAAGGATTGTCAGCGCCAGTTGGAAGTATTGTGGCAGGTAGTGAGGGCTTTGTAAGAGAGGCCAGAAGAGTAAGAAAACTTCTTGGAGGAGCGATGCGCCAGTCAGGAGTTATAGCCGCTGCAGGTATAGTCGCTCTGGAGAAAATGATAGACCGTCTTCATGAGGACCATGTAAATGCCCGTAAAATCGCTGAAGGTATAGTAGATCTTGACGGTATACGCCTGGATCTAGAAACGGTACAGACTAACATAGTGGCTTTTGATCTTGTATCGCCTGACTGGACTCCCCCTAAGCTTATTTCTGAACTGGAAAGCCGAGGGTTGCGTATAAGCAGCTATGGTGGGAGAAAGATGCGTATAGTGACTCATTACGGAATCAGTGATGATGAGTACGATCAAGCTATAAAGATATTTCGTGATGTTCTAACTGGGACCTATGTTTCTTATCCTCAACACTGAACATCTGTCTATAATGACATAGATCAGCCAGGGACACGTTCCCGCCACATAGCAGCAATACTAGTGTGCTTTGAGGTGTAAAAGCGCTACGAAGCCTTTCTGCAGCCGCAAGCGTACATGAGGCTGCGGGTTCTGTAAGCACTTTCGCCCTTTCTAGCAGAAATTCCAAAGCCTGGAAAGCTTCCTTATCACTTACTACAGTTACTGACTCTACAAGCTTTCGAGTTATAGCGAGCGTGTTCTCCGAGACCGAAGGAGCTCCTAGTGTCTTAGCTATGGAGGTAATGGCAGGTAGTTCTATGGGATGCCCAGCCCTAAGTGCTTGTGACATGCTGTCTGCCCCCGCTGTCTCAACTCCCCAGATACGCACATGCGGCTTTTGGCTCTTTATGGCGGTTGCAACGCCGGATATCAATCCACCTCCGCCTATACTGATGATTACATCTGTGACTTGGGGTAGATCCTCAAGTATTTCCAAACCTATTGTGCCCTGCCCCGCCATAACCTGATTGTCAGCGTATGGGTGTATCATGACCTCTCCATACGCCTGTCTTTCAGCAGCCAATTTGAATGCCTCAGCTATATCTGATGTCAGTACTACTTGTGCACCATAGTGTTCAGTGGCTTCTATATAGTTTTCTGGAGTGTTTCTAGCCATAAAAACTGTGGCCTTAATGCCTAATTTTGAAGCTGCGTAAGCCACAGCCTGAGCATGGTTGCCTCCGCTAACTGCAACCACTCCGCGATTCTTCTCTTCGGGGCTGAGCGAGAGCATCTTATTGAATGCTCCTCTTATCTTGAACGCACCGGTGGTTTGGAACATCTCAAGCTTAAGGTAGACCTTTGCTCCTAATCTATTGCTTAGAGTATGACTTTCTTTTAAAGGAGTTCGTTCAATATAGGGGGATATGCGATCCCTAGCCTCTAATATGTCATTTAGTGTTAGCATTCTGTCTTCATCTCCACAGAGCACTTCTTTTCCCGAACCCGAAGCAGTATACATCAGTTTGAGTATCATGTAGTGCCTTTTGCAAACAAAGCTGGTATCTTTGCCCAAAAGACGACAAAATCATTACAGATCATTTTTGATCACACAATTGAGCTTGGGTTACAGCAAGAGTATAATGCGTGAGAGAAGGGTTCATGCCTTTGGAGAACAACATGTCAGACAATTATTTTGATAACACTGACTCAGGCGAGGTAACCATTTTCGATCTTAGAGATGGTGAATCGCGTGCCAAAAGACTTATTAGGGCAGGTCGCAGACATACTGATGAAGGCAGATTTGAAGAAGCTGCTCGAGCTTTTGAGCAAGCAGTAGAGATTTCTCCAAAAAAGGCGGAATATAGAGTTGAATTGGCTGCTGCTTATCGCAACCTAATTGAATCAGGTGTTGTGAGCGAGCCTGAAATGGTGGAAGCACTTCTCGAGAGGGCATATAGCCATCTCATGGAAGCGGTGCGTTTGGATCCAGAGTATGCTCCATCCTATAGGTTGCTAGGCTACGTTTATGAGGCTATGGATGCTCCTTGGCGTGCCAAAGAGATGTGGAACTTCTATCTTGAGATGGATCCTAACGGTCCATACTCTTCTGAAGTTAGATCTGCATTGGAAGAGCTGGACCGCGTACAGAACCTTCACTATATGTTTGAAGAAGCTTCTTACCTGGTGAATCATGGAGATCCTGAAAGAGCGTTGGAGATACTCTCCGAAATTTTGGAGGAAGAGCCAGATTGGTATGAGGCGTGGTTCTGGCGTGGTCTGGCTTGTCGTGAGATGGAGATGATCAGTGATGCTATAGAGTCTTTCGCCAGGGCAGTGGAATTAGACCCAGAGAGTACATATGCCTATCATGAGTTAGCCTCACTGCTGGCTCGTAAAGGAGAGGTGGAGGCAGCTGAAGGGTTTTGGCATAAGGCCTTGGATTTGGATCCCGAAGAGCCTTGGATAATGACTAGCCTGGCTTTACTACTTTGGCGAGATGAGCGTCGAGACGAAGCCGAGAAATTGTTCCTTCGAGTTCTAGATATAGACCCTGCAAATCGTAAGGTGCGTAACTACCTGCGTAACCTGCGTGCGGGTATGCCTCCTCCACATCTTGTTGAGACCTGATTCCGGACTCTAATTCATGTCCACACGTTGGAGCGAGAAAGATTTATACCTCTTGGGTAGTTCTGCGTCTGTCGACATAAAGCTGGTGTCTGAGTTATCTCCTGACGAATCTAGGCACGTTATAAGAGGGCTATGGGACAGTAGGGGATTTATTGGCCTAAATCTAGGAGGCTATCCTGTAACCAGCTTGGTGGTGGATAGCCTGGATTTGGCTTTCTGGATATCTGAGTATATTCGGGCAGTTGTGGGCAGATATATACCTCCCAGGAATCTGAAATCAGGGCTCATATGGGTTGGTGTTTCGGGCAGGAAATGCCTCCCTTGGCTTCGATATATCTATGATCAGTCTAATTTTGTCTCGGCAGATAAGTTTTCTAAGGCTAAAGAGCTTATTAGCATATTAGAGCAATGAAATGAAGCTGGTTGCTGTCGGTACGTTTTCAGATGCCATTCTAGCCGAGATGTATGCTGAGCTGCTCAGACGACAAGGTGTACCAGTAATGGTACAGCCAGTAGGAGCTCATCTGGGTGGATGGGCTGTGGGAGTGGCCTCTATGCATCGACTGCTGGTGCCTGAAGATTATTTTGATCGTGCCAATCGAATACTTCTAGAGTATCTTGCAGGGGATGAAGAGAGTTAATAGCTTAGGGAACCAGTTATAAATTTGGGTTTTACCTTACATGGTGAATGTAGCTTAAGGGAAGAATACTAAGATATGTGCTAACGTATTAGCTAGGTGCAGAAATTGCGAATAGTCTACTTAGGTTGACCGCGATAGTAATAATATGACAAACTAGCCAGGTTATTGTTCACGTTAATAAAAGGGGGTTACTTTGCACACGCTACTGATAGAAGGGGGAGTACCCCTTAGAGGAGAGGTTAGGATAGCAGGGGCTAAGAATGCTGCTCTTAAGATGATGGCAGCTGCTTTGCTAACTGAGGAGGAGGTACATCTTTCTAATGTGCCTCATATCAGCGACGTATACGTCATGTCAGCTCTACTTCAGACGTTAGGGGTAGAGGTGAATTGGAATGGCCCTAATACTCTCAGGATCAGAGCTAAGGATATTCGACCTGTTAGGTTTGGTATTGACGTGGCCGCTAAAATAAGGGCTTCATTTGTGGTAATGGCGCCCTTGCTGGCTAGATGTGGAGAAGCTAGTGTGCCTAATCCAGGAGGCGACAGGATCGGGCATAGACCGGTTGATAGACTTGTAGAAGGACTTAGGCACTTTGGTGTTTGTATAGATTATGATGGTGCTTATTACAACGCTACTTGTGATAGGTTGAGGGGATGCGAGTACAGATTTAACAAGAACTCGCATATGGGTACAGAGCACCAGATAATGGCAGCTGTGCTGGCTGAAGGAAGATCAGTTATATACAATGCCGCGCAAGAGCCAGAAGTTGATGACCTGATAGATATGCTGAACTCTATGGGTGCCAGAATAAAGCGAGTTGAACCTAGGACAATAGTCATAGATGGAGTACGCAAACTCGGTGGTACTCATCACACGGTAATGCCGGATCGGATAGAGGCTGGGACCTTCGCAATAATGGCGGCGGCTACAGATGGCGATCTGTACCTGTCAGGAGCTAACCCCGATCATATGCAGGCTTTACTTGACAAGATGAAAGAAGCTGGGTGCAGGATTGAGGCAGACCCGGAAGGTATTCGCGTACGTCGAGGTGAGAGCCTTCGAGCAGTTAATGTAATCACAAGGCCTCATCCTGGGTTTATGACCGATTGGCAAGCTCCCTTTGTTGTCCTCCTGACTCAGGCAAGTGGAGTCAGTTTAGTACATGAGACTATATTCCCCAACAGGCTTGGATATACAGAACAGCTAAACCTTATGGGGGCTCACATAGAGTTATTTAATCCTCCGGTGCCTGATTGCGGTTATGAGTGGAATGAAAAGGATGATTCTCCAGACTATTTTCACGCAGCTCGAATCTATGGCCCTACCCCTCTAAGGGCTGCTAATCTTACCATACCTGACCTTAGGGCTGGTGCAACACTTATCATAGCGGCTCTGTGTGCTGAGGGGGTAAGTAAAGTCAGTGGTGTGCAGTGGGTAGAGCGTGGCTATGAGCACTTCGTGGAGAGGCTTAGATCTCTAGGTGCGCGTATAGAGGAGAGTCTACCTGCAGAAGCAACAGCCTAATGTCTTACCTGGCTATTTGAGAATGTATCTGTAACCATCGTAGTAGGTCGCGCCTACGTAGTAGTCCCACAAGGGTATCACCAACAACCACTGGAAGTTGGTTGACGTCGATTCTTGCAAGTTGCTCAAAGGCCTTGGCTAGATCATCATTAGGCCCTATAGTTATCAACTTATCCCTGGGAGTCATGATTCGACTTACGGGAACTATAGGCCATTCTTCCCTAGCCACTTTCTTCAGATCTTCGATGCATACTAGTCCTACGAGCCTGTCCTCCTCAACTACTGGGAACGATCTTTCATCTGAGTTGATAAGCAGAAGCCTCACGAGATCTTCTATGGTCATATAGGGACTTGCCGTGGGGATGTCCGTCCGCATGATCCTGTTAACTGGTACGCCTTCTAATATATGGTGTATGACCAGCTGCCTATAGCTTTGAGATGCCGCACTGCTAAGAAACCACCCTATAAAGATCAACCATAAACCACTAACCAGTCCTGTCCCGAAAAATGGTATGTGAGCCCCAAATATCATCGCTACGCCCGCCAATATCATTAGCCATCCAATTGCTTGACCTATGAATGACGCAATTCTTGTAGCTAGTCTTAAGTTGTTAGATATGGCCCAGATGATGGATCTTAGTATCCTCCCTCCATCCAATGGAAAGCCTGGGACTAAATTGAACACAGCAAGCACTATGTTTATAGGGCCTAGCCATAGGAATATGGTTGATAGAGGATTAAGCTGGGCCAGCAAGCCTTCCGGATTATATATCGACAGGTTCGATATACCTGCTATTGCTGTGCCTATCACCAGGAATACGATACCTAGTACCAGGCTTGTTAATGGTCCCACTACCGTAATCAGGAATTCAGCTCTAGGGGATGGTGGCTCTCTTTCTATATCTGCTACTCCACCGAACATGAAGAGGGTTATTCTTCGGACAGGGACTCCTTGAGATCTCGCAACGAGGGAGTGCGCAAGCTCGTGAGCAAGCACCGATCCAAAAAACAGCAAAGAAGCTGCAATTGCCACTAACCATATAGTGGTAGTGCCCCATTCAGGATGTACGACAGCTAATGCACCGGCTGCTAAGTTCCAAGTGACAAGTAGAAAGATGAATATCCAGCTAGGATCTATATAGATCCTTATACCGAATATACGACCTATCGGTATTCCTGGCCCTAGCATTAGATCTCCTTTGATGTTTGAGTATAACCTTCAACACGAAGTGTGCCAAGAATACTCTACATCTGCGAGGGACGTGTGACTAGATGGCTTAGAATTAGAAAGATAGATGTGGATAAGGTGCCTATAGCTAGTGCATATGCCACCCTATGTAGCGGATCGGCGCTTATCATTAAGGTGGCAGCAAGGGTGACCACTATGCCAAGTATCCAGCTCAGGGATGCAAGCCTGGTCCTGGATTTAGCAAAGAGCACCTGGTTCATGAACTCATTGAACAGGTAGCATGCGGCTCCCAGCGCTAATACAGTCAGCAACCCTCTGCTAAGCCTGTATTCTGGCTTGTACATAAGGGACATAGCGAAAGTTCCCATTAGCCAAAATCCTGCTACAAGGATACCGCCCATTGCTCCAAGTGCTAAAGCAGCTATCTTTACGAAATTGTTGAATTTTCTATGATCACCTTTGGCTATCATCTCGCTTAAGTGGGGGAGCAAATTGCTCATTACAGGGCTTAATACGTATTGAGGAATCCTGGTCAGAACCAAACCTGCGAGTAGCAATCCTGCTTGTGCTTGAGCGTTAGGTCCTCCAAGAGCACTTATCATTATAGGTCCGCCGTTAGCCAGTAATTGGGCACATGCCATGCAGATCAACACTGGAGTAGCAAACCTGAACGCTTTACCAATGCTAAAGTGCTCTGAGCTGCCGGCTTGTGGGACGTCTATCTTTGTTCTGACCAGTAGCACGCTGAGGAAAGGAGCTATGGCTATTCCGATACCTGGAGCTGTTAACCCTAATCCTATCAACAGCAACCCTACGCTAAGCAGTAGCCGACTGCAGGACTCAGTAATGAACATCAATCCTACATGAGAGAATTTCTTGTAACCACTAAGCACACCTCTTTTGAAGTAACTAAAAGAATACCCAGCTACTGCCATTATGAACACAGCAGTAATGATCGGTTTGTGGGCAAATATTCTCTCCGTCAGTAGCGGAAATGTAACAAGGGTTACTAGTATGAAGATCGCTAGAACTATATATTGAAGGTGTCTAACACTTCGTAGTACTGGCAGCCAGCTTTCGGCTTTAGCTTCTCTTTCTGGTATGTACTTGGCCAAAGTCTGGGTGATACCTATCCAAAGTATCTGAGCCACCAGAAAGGTTGCTGACCATAAAGTAGCTATAACTCCATAGTCCTCTAGCCTGAGGAAATAAGCGGATAGTATTTGAAATCCGTAAGTAAAAACACCAGTTATTCCCAAAGAAAGCGCCAGGTAGATTGACCCTGCTCCTACCCCCTGGCGCGAAGAGATAAGCTTTTGCCCTCGTATCTTCTCTACTATAGGTATGCTCAATTGAATGTTTAAAAACCTCCAGAATATGCTATCTCAACCAAGTTTGTACTATCACACGCAGTACACCGAGAGGGTATCTTAATCTCTTTGGCTTCTTGCTCTCTCCTTCTGCCCTCTTGAGTACGGAGATTGGAACCTCCATTAATCTCAGCCCCTTCTTGGCAGCCTCTATTATCATCTCCGTAGTATGGAACTGCTCCTCCTTGAGGTGTAGCTTCTCAAGGTCACGCACTCTAATAGCTCTGAATCCGTTAGTGCAATCTGTAACCTTGAAACCTATGAGTATAGAGATCATGCGTGAGAAGAAGACTACCCCAGCATGGCGTATGCTTCCTCTCTCTTCATAGTACCCATAGAAGCGCGAGCCCCATACGAAGTCTGCTTGGTTGTTGATTATCGGTGTTACCAAGCGTTCTATCTCTTCTGGTCTATGCTGACCGTCTGCATCCATATTGACTACAATATCTGCACCGATCATCTTGGCTATATCAAAGCCCGTCTTGTGAGCAGCGCCCCCGCCACAGTTGATTATGTGCGTAGCTACGCTGACTCCGGCCTTGCGGCTGACCTCTTCAGTTCTATCTGTAGCTCCGTCTACTATGACTAGGGTGTCTAGTCTGTACCCTAGCAACTCAGATGGAATTCGTGGTAACACAGTTTGTATGGCCACTTCCTCGTTGTAGGCAGGGATAGTTACCAGTATCTTGCCTTGATTACCGGAAGCCGCGTTGCCCGTTTCTCGATTGGCAAAGCCAAACTCTTCCATATACTTTTGCTTTGCCAAGGCCCTGATAGTATCTATATTGCGCATGTTTATGGATCTTATCTGGTTCAGAGCGTAGAAGAAGAGCCCAAACAACAGGAGGTTTGTAAATACCAGTATGGCGAATAGCCTATTCTTCAGCCCAAACGCTGACATCAAGATATTGCCTACAGGAGGAAATATCGAAACAGTGGCAACCCCCGCAGAAACTAATAGTGCTAGGGTTAGGTCAAACCTGGTCCATTGCCCATTGCGATATTTGGATATACCGTAGTAGGCAAACAGTACAGCTACTAGTACTCCTACTATTCTTACGCTATATAACATCCTAAGTAGAAATCCCCCTTGTAGCGACAAAAGAATATGTCGAGCTAATATTATCAGTTAATGTTTTGCCCTTACCAGTAAGACGGATTGTTAATTTACGCAACTATTATAATCTATTTATTGTATACCTTTTCAGATGAACCTGATTGCTTATAATGGCGTTAAGTATTTGAGCTTTCTACTGGGGGTGAGAAGCTGTTAGGAAAGACTGAAACCATTGAGGAGAGGGACAAGTACGATAAAGTTCGTAAGCCCTGGACTGCGGCTAGGGTCTCTCCTAACTACAACAAACTGGCTTTTTGGGGGGTATTAGTACTCTCATTACCGCCTTTGCTCTGGTTTGCCCACTCCTGGAGGGTACCGCCTGATGCTTCCTGGTACTTGCTACACGGACTGAATATCATAAGTGGTAAGGGGTATGTAGATATCCAGGGTGACCCACAAGTCGTTCGTGGCCCTGTGTTTCCTGCTTTTTTGGGCTTCATCATGCTTCTGCTGGGCAAGAATATAGACCAGCTGGCTTGGGCAGTGAGATTGTTTGCGCTGCTGAATCCCCTGCTTCTCTATCTTTTGATAAAGAGGCTGCTTGGGACTAGAGAGGCGTTAGTGGCTGCTCTCTTCCTAGCTTACTTTGGGTATACAAGTACTTTATCTCAGGCTTTCAACATAGATGCCTTCCTTCTTACTGAGTACCTGCTCACCGCCTATTTGGTACTGACTGCTGTTGATCGCAGATCTAGCTGGTTAAGTCTGCTTTCGGGCTTTATGCTCGGACTGATGATCCTTACTAAGGAAACCAGCATAGTGGTTCTCCCTACAGCTGTAGTAGCCGCCCTTCTTCTGGGGTGGACTCTAAAAGATGTGTTGCTGCACTACTTGGGAGTGCTAGTTATATGTGCCCCTTGGTGGGTGTGGGTGTGGAATGTAAGTCAAAGCGTGTTCCTGTTAGGTAAGGTTCCAGTCTACTTTCTATATCTAGTGGTAGCGGTATCTCTAATTGCCGTTATGGTATTCTACTTGGCTTACAGATTGGGGGTGTTTCATAAGCTAGCGATATATTTGCAAGCTAATAGGGAAAGATGCGCCTGGGTTCTTGTAATTGGATGGACGCTTGTAGCTTCTCTAGCCATGTTATCCCAGGTGAACGACTTGAGAGTAGATCAGTCTACTGCAAAGTATCTTGTCAACCAGGTAATGCGTGGTACGCCTCTGTGGTATGTCCTTCCACTAGGTGGGTTGTTCGCCATATGGAAGTCCATAAAGGGCAGCAGAAACTGGGCATATTTGCTTGCAATGGGGATTCTATGGGTGCCGGTTTCTCTGGTTGCTCTTGTGATGGAGATATCCATCAGGCAGTGGATGATCCAGCAAGCATTAGGTTATGCTTCCCTAGCCGGCCTGTACATAGCTGCTCCAGAATTCTTTTCCAGACTAAAGGATTGGGACTGGAAGATAGTCCTGAAAGGTATACCTTCTAGATCACAGGTCATAGCTTTCGTGAGTTCGCATTACCTACTCAACTATGCTCTTACCTGCGTACTTATACTTTTCCTTATATGGGGAACCGGAGTACAAACCAGGATTCTGGCAAATGGCATAGCTTCTAATACTGCTAATGACAATCCAGTGGCCACCGATATAAATCCTGCCGTGTTGGATATGAAGAATTGGATTGATCAGAACATCCCCAAGGGGGAAACCATACTTGCGACCTGGCAGTACTCATATCAGCTAGCTTTCCAGGATGACTTCAAGCATAAGTGGAAAGCTTTCAAGATGAACTGTGCTTCTGGCCCGGAGTCTATATCTGCATCTTCATGCAGATTGGATATACAGGTAACTCCTGTCTGGCCGCCGACACAAATACCCTTCTGGATGCATATGGATAATGCCTGCAGGCCAACCATGGTCACTTTCTCTGATTTGATCAGGGAGATGAAGAAGGATGAAGCTTCTTATCTTCTTATGACGAGGCAACAGGATTTTACGGCAACTAACTCTTGGACTCCAGCATTAGTTTCAAGTGGAGCTTTTGAGCTGATGTATCAGACCTTTGTTAGAAGAGGGTCTCCATCCAACCAGATATCGCTTTCTATGCTGAGGATAACGGGTAGAGAACCTAGAAATCTGCCAACGCAGATGAGTGCGGAGAGCGTTATAAATCTAGCTCAATGCGAAAGGCGGAGAGTAGGTGAGGACAAGTACGTACAGTCCATCAGGTCTATACTCCCTTATGGTATATGGCTTGTAAGTGATCCCAATGACAACACTGCTTATTCAGCTGAACGTGAGAGGGAAGCGAGGGAGATCATAGAGTCTATATATGGCTATCTGCCTAAGATGCCGTCACAAAACAGCTAGGCAAGCACGAGCATTATAGCTCGTGCTTGCCTTAATTGGTTATCTGTTATGTTGGCCGTACCGCTCCCAATGTACGATCTCAGATAGAGGCTTCCTTGGCTGCTCTCTCCTGGGTCTATTCTTCCTGACCTCGTAGTCAGGGTAGCCGAGAGATATAGCTGTCCTAACAAATTTATTATCTGGTATGCCCAAGGCGGCTTTCACCTCCGATCTACCGTTTTCGCCGAACCATCCTATGCAGCCTCCTACTCCGTGGGCCCAGGCTGCGAGCATTATTCTCTCAGCAAGCCTTCCCTCATCATATGTTTCGTGTTCGAAACTCTCTCCAGCCATAACCAGTACTATACCAGTGGCAGCTCCAGCTAGATGTCCAGCGTGCCCTTCGACGGTAGCCAGCTTCTTCAATGTGTCTTTGTCTCTTATCACTATGAATTCCCAGGGCTGCCTGTTCACTGCACTACCGGACCATCTTGCTACTTCCAGTACATCGTCTATGACATCATCCGGTATCGGCTGCGGTGTAAACTCCCTTATGGCTCTTAGACTCTTGAGAAAGCTTATCTTATCGGAAGCAGTGGTCATGTTTTGATCCTCCTTTCACAACGTTTTATATGTGATGTCTAACTTAGAGCTTCCAGCACTCCTGATTGGAGGTTCTAGGGCAATCTTTGCACGACAATGCAGGTTGTTACTTGCCTTCAGCCACTTCAATCTACCCATGATACTACTTCTGTAACAGACCAGCAGACTTGTACAACTCTAGCGTTAGTGCCAAGCTTCTTCTTCCCTCTGAACCGTCTATTGAGGGGTCCCTATTTTCTTGGATTGCAAGAATAAAATCTCTAAAGAGCCTAGTATGGTTCTCTGTGCTTATTCCTCTTGGATCTGCTGCTGCACCTGCAGAGGCGTTCTCCGCAACTCCCGGGGCTTTGACCCGAGCCTTACTAGGCTCGGCAAGCTCCCATCGGCGTATGCCTTCTCCTTCAAGCTGTATGCCACCATGAGTACCGTATATCTCTACGGTGTGTGGAAATCCTGGAGAGGTAGTGGTCGTGGCTGTTATTGTTGCCATTGCCCCATTGCTGAACCTTATAATCCCCACGAGTGTATCTTCAACCTCTATATCCCTACTTAAGGTATCGGCATAGGCGCTTACCTGTTGGGGATCTCCCATGTACCAAACTAGTAGATCAACCAGGTGTATACCTTGGTTCATGATAACGCCACCTCCGTCAAGAACCCATGTACCCCTCCAGGCTGCTTGATCATAGTAGGTTTGAGGGCGAAAATATGGGATCTTGACTAATCCTAAGGTCAACCTTCCGAGATCACCAGCATCTATAGCCTGCTTGACTGCTTGAAAGGTAGGATCCATACGCCTTTGAAGTACTACTCCTAGTTTCACTCCCTGAGATCGAGCCAAGTCTATCATTGAGTCAGCATCTTCCAGGTTTAGAGCCATTGGTTTTTCTACCAACACGTGCTTTCCTGCCCTCATAGCATCTAAAGCCTGGGATGCGTGTTGACCGCTAGGGGTACAGATAGTTACTACATCTACATCGGGATGGGCTAGCAGGTTTTGTACAGAGATGCAGGGTACGCCAAATTTGGTGCTTATCTGTGAGAACTTGGAAGGATCGTAATGTCCTATAGCTATCAGCTTAGCTCCCAAATCCGAGTTAGCTTCTATCGCTTTCTTGTGATATTCGGCGATCATACCTGCCCCTATAATGCCGAAACCCAAGGTACGTCCAGGCAATTGGATCCTCCTTTTTTCGAGATACTATTACCTCAAAGTTTGCAAGTTTTTCGCTGTGATGGTCAATAACCCGGACCGCATATACTGTTCCTGCAGGTAAGTCTTTGAGATAATGTGCTCGAAGACCATTAGAGAGGAGGGGCCAAGTGCCAAAGATTGCTTTCATAGGGGCAGGCAGTGCTGTTTTTACGCGCAATCTGTTGGGCGACTTACTAACTTATCCGGAGCTTGATGGCAGCACCATATCGTTAATGGATATTGATGCTAATAGATTGAAAGCTGTAGAATCCCTGGCAAAGAAGATGGTAGAGCAGGAAGGCTCTAAGATGGTAATAGAGGCTACCACGGACCGCAGCCAAGCGCTTCAAAACGCGGATTACGTGGTGATAACTATCCAGGTAGGAGGGCTCAAAGCTTACGAGCTCGACATAGAGATCCCTAGAAAATATGGGGTTGAGCAGTGCGTGGGAGATACTATTGGCCCTGGTGGTGTATTTAGAGGGCTACGTCACTTGGCAGTAATAGAGGAGATATGCAACGATCTGGAAGAGTTAAGTCCTGATGCTTTGATACTTCAGTACACCAATCCCATGGCTATATTGTGTTGGGGTATTAGCTCTATGTCATCTATCAGGTTCGTAGGGCTTTGTCATAGTGTGCAAGGCACTTCGGAGGAGCTGGCGCACATAGCAGGAGTGCCCTACGAAGAGTTATCTTATTGGGTGGCCGGTATAAACCATATGTCCTGGTTTCTAAGGTTGGAGCATAAGGGGCGTGACCTTTATCCACTGTTATTTGAGAAGATGAGCGATCCGGATACTTATGCTCTTGATCCAATTAGGTTTGACCTAATGAAGCACTTTGGTTATTTCGTAACTGAGTCCAGTGGGCATGCTTCCGAGTATTATCCTTATTTCCGTAAGAGACAGGACGTGTTGGAGCAAACCTTAGCCAAGTTCACCCATCCTAGGCATGGTTGGTTCAAATTTGGTCAGACGGGAGGTTATCTCAAGCATTGCTTCGAAGTTGCAGACCATTATTACGAGGATATAGAAGATCAGCTCAAAGCTGACAAGATAGAGATCAGGAGATCCAGAGAGTATGGAGCACAGATAATCCACTCCATAGAAACTAATACCCCGAGAAGAATCAATGGGAACGTTACCAACTACGATCTGATAACCAACCTGCCTTACGGTTGTTGCGTGGAAGTACCATGCTTGGTGGATAACACGGGCATCAATCCATGTTATGTGGGGGATTTACCGCCTCAGTTGGCAGGTTTGATACGTACAAACGTCAATTTGCAAGAACTTGCGGTGTTGGGTCATATACATCGGGATAAAACTCTTGTGAAACAGGCGATCAAGATGGATCCGCTCACCGCAGCTGTGTGCTCACTGGAGGAGATCGATAACATGGTCGATGAGCTGTTTGATGCTCAGAAAGAGTGGCTACCCCAGTTTGATTAGGAAGACATTAGAGTGGCATCCAGGTTGCGAACTCTAAGGCTGACGAACAAGTTAGGAGAATGTTCAATGCCTGGTATAGAAGAACTACGTAAAAATGACATGATGGCACATTTGATAGATTCACTGGAATCGGGGAAGGATATAGGACACTATGGAAGGTTAGTCTTTGTCATGGTAGCTAGATACTTCTTATCTGAGGATGAGATAGTACGACTGCTTAAGAACGATCCCGACTTTTCGGAGGAGGATGCCAGAAGCCTCTATAAACAGGTTGTATCAAGGGGTTATAACCCTCCGAAGAGGGAAAGGGTACTAGAGTGGCAGGATCAGCAGGATTTCCCTATATGCCCTAATCCAGAGGATCCTGGTTCTTGTAACGTCTATAAAGATCTAAATTTTCCTGAGGAAGTATACGAACAGATCAACGAGTATTATGATCAGAAAACAGAGTCGTAATTGGTGGGAGTTATGTATCTATGAGCGATGAGGTGTTCTCTAGGATAGATGCCAGTAGCCATAAATATCTTGAAGACCTCAAGGAATTTCTAAGGATACCAAGCATCAGTGCGCTGTCGGATTACAAGGCAGAGGTAGCTAGATGCGCCCAGTGGTTGAAGGAGCATATGATTACGATCGGTCTTCAGAAGGCAGAGGTGATCCCTACATCTGGGCATCCGATTGTGTATGGTGAGTGGATGGGGAGCGACTCTGGAAGAACAATACTAGTATATGGGCATTATGATGTTCAGCCTCCAGATCCTCTCGACCTTTGGCAGACTCCTCCTTTTGAACCCTCAGTAAGAGAGGGCAGGATCTATGCGCGGGGAGCTGTCGACGACAAAGGTCAGGTCATGATGCACCTAAAGGCGGTGCAGTCTCTTTTGGAGGAGTATGGGAAGCTTCCTGTCAACCTGAAGTTCATTATTGAGGGGGAGGAGGAGATTGGAAGCCCCAGCTTGGATGAGTTCCTGGTTCAAAATAAAGACAGATTATCATCTGAAGCGGTTGTTATAAGTGATACTGGGTGGATAGCTCCTGGGGTGCCGTCGATCACGTATGCCCTGAGAGGACTATCCTATATTCAAGTCGACGTCTACGGTCCGAAGTCCGATCTGCATTCTGGCTCTTATGGTGGAGCTGTTATGAATCCTGCTGAGGCAATAGCATGTATTATAGCCTCGCTTAAAGATGATAAAGGAAGGATCAAGGTAGATGGATTCTATGATAAGGTAGTTGAATTGACTTCTCAGGAGAGAGAAGAATTCTCAAAACTACCCTTTGATGAGGAATCCTTCCGTCAAGCTCTTGGTGTAGATCAGCTGTATGGCGAGGAAGGGTACAGCACACTTGAGAGGCTATGGGCAAGACCAACTCTGGATGTAAATGGCATATGGGGTGGATTTACTGGGGAGGGTTCCAAGACAGTTATACCTGCTGAGGCCCACGCTAAGATAAGTTGTCGTTTGGTACCGGATCAAGATCCTGAAGAGATCTCAGATCTTCTGGAGACGTACATACGCAAGATAACTCCTCCAGGGGTGCGCGTTGAGATTCAGAGGATGCATGGAGGTAAACCGGCTATAGTGCCTATCGACCATCCAATTAACCAGGCAGCTGCTAGGGCTCTAGAGAAAGCTTTTGGTAAGAAAGCAGTTTTTATCAGGGCAGGTGGCACCATACCGGTGGTGGCTAGCCTAAAGGAGATCCTTGGCTTACCATCTATCCTTATGGGTATGGGGCTGCCTGATGAAAACGCTCACGCCCCTAATGAGTGGTTCTTGCTGGATAACTTCTACGGAGGGATTAAGAGCGTTGCAGCTCTATGGCTAGATCTAGGTGCGGCCTGAAATACTATTGTCATGGCATAGAATCAGCTAACACCTCCTTAGGACAATTATCTGAGGAGGTGTTTTTCTATGTTGATCCTGGCCAGGAACTGGTGGTCTCTTGTTCTAAGAGGTGTCATTGCTATTCTATTTGGGATATTAGCCTTTATTTGGCCTGGTATAACAGTGCTAGTGTTTGTTGCCTTGTTTGCTGCTTATGCCATCATAGATGGTATCCTGGCTATCATCTCGGCGTTTCGTGACTCTAGAAATTGGCTAGCTCTTGTAATAGAAGGTGTTTTGGGATTAGCGGCTGGTATAGTTGCTATCTTATGGCCTGGGATAACAGCTTTGGCTCTGCTTTATCTTATAGCAGCTTGGGCAGTGGTCACAGGTATATTTGAGATAGCAGCTGCGATACGCCTTCGTAGAGAGATTTCCAATGAATGGTTGCTTGGGTTAGCTGGACTGCTCTCTATAGTTTTTGGGATAATCCTCTTCTTATTCCCTGGTTCTGGTGCACTGGCGGTGGTCTGGATTATAGCCTCGTATGCGATACTGTTCGGCATACTGCTGATAGCGCTAGGACTAAGACTTAGGAGTCTTTACAATTCTCTGCGAGCGGCTTAGTGCAACCTCTTGCCTATAACCGGGGCTTCCTGTTACCCTCATGTTTGCAGGGAGCCCCAATGCAGTCTTAGTGTTTATGGCAGTTTGATTAGTGTGCACAAAGATAAGTTTGCCTAAGAGGAGAGAGTGATGGAGATTCTAGCTCATTACATAGCCGGTGAGTGGATAAGTAGTACCTCTGAGGAATATAAGGATGATGTAAACCCCTCTGATTTCGGTCAGGTGTTGGCAAAGATTCCTTTGGGGGATGAGTCTACCGTACAGAGAGCTGTAGAGGCGGCTAATAACGCCTTCAAAGGCTGGAAGCATACGCCTGGCCCTGGTAGAGCAGAGTTTATGCACAGGGTAGCTAACTTGTTAGCCCAACATCGCCAAGATGTTGCACGAGTTGTAGCCTTAGAAGTTGGTAAACCTATAGGAGAGGCCCTAGCAGAGGTAGATAGAGGAGTAGTTATACTCCGCTATTATGCAGAAGAAGCGGTGCATCCAATGGGGAGTGTTATTCCGTCACAGGTCCCTGGGAGTCTCCAGTTTACAGTGCGTGAGCCAGTAGGTCCTCTGGGAGTGATTACTCCCTGGAACTTCCCGGTGGCTATACCGCTCTGGAAGATATCACCGGCCATTGCTTTTGGAAATACCGTTGTCTGGAAACCAGCAGAGACATCCTCGATGGTGGCTGTGCACTTGATGAAAATATTTGCCGAGGCTGGACTCCCTCAGGGAGTAATCAATCTTGTGCTGGGTAGTGGGTCGAAGATAGGCAAAGCACTGGTAGCCTCCGATGGAATAAGGGCTGTTACATTTACGGGCTCAGAAGGCGTTGGTATGGGTATAGCTCAGCAGGCTGCTCAGCGTAACATCAAATATCAGCTCGAGATGGGAGGCAAAAACGCAGCTATCGTGCTTCCTGATGCGGACCTGCGATTGGCAGCAAGGCTAATAGCTTCAGGAGCCATGAGGTATGCAGGGCAAAAGTGTACTGCAACGAGTAGGGTAGTAGTGGTAGCTGATGTGATTGATAGCTTTATTGATCACTTGACTGAAGAGG
Source organism: Thermobaculum terrenum ATCC BAA-798 (assembly GCF_000025005.1). Taxonomy (NCBI): domain Bacteria; kingdom Bacillati; phylum Chloroflexota; class Chloroflexia; order Thermobaculales (SeqCode); family Thermobaculaceae (SeqCode); genus Thermobaculum (SeqCode); species Thermobaculum terrenum. The sequence goes on along the minus strand of NC_013525.1, from coordinate 228,636 downwards.
TGAAAGCTCTGCCTGTTGCGCCAGCAATAGACGCCAATAGTGCGGTTGGCCCGCTGATATCAGAAGATGCCCTTTCCAAGGTCAGTTATTATGCTGATGAGGGGGCAAAGTCCGGCGAGGTAGTTCTAGGTGGGAAGAGGGCCCAGGGTTCCCTCTTGGATAGGGGTTATTTCTTCGAGCCAACAGTAATTCGTAACGTCTCTCCTGATGCAAAAGTTGCTCAGGAGGAGATCTTCGGACCTGTACTTGTGGTGCATGAGGCCAAGGGTCTGGATGACGCAATAAATATTGCCAACAACTCCAGATATGGGCTGAGTGTATCTATGTTCACTAGAGACATAAACGCTATACTCTCCTACATACCGAATATAGAGGCTGGGATGGTGAGAGTTAACGCTGATACAACTGGCGTGGATCCACACGCTCCCTTTGGCGGGATGAAGTCTTCAAGCTCACATTCTAGAGAACAAGGTCCTGCTGCAGTTGAATTCTTTACAGATACAAAGACTGTACAGATAAATCCAGTAACCGGATAGAGAGTTATGGTTTATTCAGAGGATGAGCTTTACGGTATGCACCCTCAGAGGGTATTCCCAGGAAGCGCTTCAGCTGTGGCTTTCCCGCTTGGGGGTATTGGCACAGGTAATGTCTCACTAGGAGCCAGGGGAGAGCTGAGGGATTGGGAGATATTCAATAGGCCAGCTAAGGGATTCTCTCTCCCCAACACTTATTTTGCTCTGTGGGCAAGACCTGAGGGCGAATCTCCAGTTACCAAGGTCTTGCAATCTCTTCCCCCTCCGCCTCATACCCAGTCTCATGGCTACCATCCTACTAGTGGTTTAGGGCTTCCACATTTTACTTCCACGTTATTTCGAGGTGAGTATCCTATAGCTTGGGTCTATTTCGAGGATTCTGATCTGCCTATAAAGGTTACTCTGGAATCCTTCACCCCTTTTGTTCCTCTGAATGCTGAGGATTCTGGCATACCGGGAGCGTACTTGATCTACAGGGTGGAGAATATATCTCCTAAGAGGATAGATGTGGCCATAGCTGCATCTATTACTAATCCTGTGGGTGAAGTAAGGCGAGACAGATTTGGTGGTTTCTCTGTAGAGAGAGGGGGTAATGCCAACGACTTTCGACGTCAGGGCCGTATATTAGGTCTGTTTCTTCGCTCTAACAGCTACCCTCTATACGACCTTAGATATGGAGATCTATCCCTGGTAACTATGAATAGCCACGTGACTTTCAAGCGAGTCTGGCTTCCCTCCAGATGGGCTTGCGATTCGGTTGAGGAGTTCTGGAGGGATTTTAGCACTGATGGCAAGCTGGAGGACTTGGGAATAGAAGATCCATCCGAGGAGGGACAAACCTATACAGGCTCGATTGCTGCTATGGAGACAATAGCTCCGGGCGAAGTAAAGGATTTCGTTTTCATACTTTCATGGTTTTTCCCTAACAGGATAAAGAGTTGGGATAGTGATGCTGAAGACCTTGAGGATGTAGAGATAGTTAGAAATCACTATTCCAGAAGATTCTCCAGTTCTTGGGACGTGGCAATGCATCTTGCCAGAAGGTATGACGAGTTAAGATCTATTACTCTCAGCTTTCATGATGCTCTGTTCAATAGTACCCTTCCTACTCACGTTATAGATGCAGTAGCTAGTAATATCACTGTTCTGCGTAGCCCTACTTGCTTTTGGCTTGAGGATGGTAGCTTCATGGCATGGGAGGGGTGTTTTGATGATGCCGGGTGCTGTGCTGGGACTTGCACTCATGTCTGGAACTATGCTCAAACTGTAGCCTTCTTGTTCCCTGATCTTGAAAGACTTATGAGGCGTAGCGAGCTTCTGGTTGAGACCAATCAGGAAGGGAAAATGAACTTTCGGGGTTTGACTTCCTTAGGCCAGATTTGGGACCACGAGGCGGCGGCTGACGGTCAGCTGGGGACAGTGATAAGAGTATACAGGGAATGGAAGTTTTCAGGGGATGATGCTTTCCTGAAGGAACTATGGCCTAAGGTTAAGTCTGCCGTCAATTATTCTTCCCTATACTGGGATAAAGACCAGGACTTCATTCTTGAAGGTAGACAACATAACACTTACGATATAGAGTTCTACGGTCCTAATCCACTCACTGGGATTTTGTTTCTGGGAGCCCTTAGAGCAGCCGAGGAGATGGCAAAGTATCTAGGTAGTGAGTCTGCAAGTTCCTATGCACAGGCTTTTGAGGCTAGTTCTAAAAAGCTGGATCAACTGCTGTGGAATGGAGAATATTACATCCAGAAATTGGATGATCCTAATGAGCATCGTTATCAGCATGCTAGCGGTTGCCTTTCTGATCAGCTTTTTGGTCAGACATTGGCTAGCTTAACCGGGTTAGGATATTTGCTTCCCAAGGAACACATTAGCAGGGCTCTGGAATCTATATTTGCTTATAATTTCAAGCCTAACTTCTGGAACCACACAAATACACAAAGAGTATACGCTCTTGGAGATGATGCTGGATTGGTAATGTGTACCTGGCCTTTTGGCGACAGACCGTCTTTCCCGTTCCCATACTCCGACGAGGTTTGGTCAGGGACGGAGTACCAAGTTGCTACCCTCATGATATATGAAGGACTGCTTGATGAGGCGCTAACGATCATCAGGGCTACGAGGGATAGATACGATGGCTTCAAGAGAAACCCGTGGGATGAGGTAGAGTGTGGTCATCACTATGCCCGTTCGATGGCAAGCTGGGGATTGCTCATAGCCCTCAGTGGTTTTTATTATGATGGGCATAGTAATACTATGACTTTTGATCCTAAGATCAATAAGGAAAACTTTGCCTGCTTTTGGAGTACTTCTAAGGCTTGGGGGACTTTCAGCCAGACAACTGATCCACAGACCGGCAATATAATTCCTCGTGTAGAGGTTTTATATGGTGATGCTCAAGGCATGAAAGTGTTAGCATGTGGTCAGGAGATAAACTTGTAGGTGCAGAGGAGTAATGTAATGGGGCTGTCGGAGGAGATAAGGGAAGCCATAGTACCGGATGGTATGGTGTCTATATGGTGGTTAGGCCAGGCCAGCTTTGTGTTAAGGACCAATGATCAGACTATCTATATAGATCCTTTTTTGTCAGAATTTGAAGGCAGGCTTATCCCACCTCCATTCTCGCCAGAGGAGGCCCCACCAGCTAGCGCTGTCTTAATAACACACGATCATATAGATCATTTGGATCCTGAAACTATCCCAGGGTTGATAAAAAACTCCCCTGAAGCCAAGTTTCTTGTTCCAAATCCTATATCCAGCCAACTGTTAGATATAGGTGTTCCATCGGAGCAAATAATAGGTGTTCAACCAGAGGATAACGTATCTCTGGGTTCTATAGCTGTTCATGTGACGCCTGCTATGCATGGGGAGTCGTTTCCTCCTTATGCCTATACATTTGGTGATCCCCAAGAAGGCTATAGATTTGTAGGTTACGTGTTGGAATACGGCGATACTCGTATCTATCATGCTGGTGACACCATAGTCTTTGATGGCTTAGCGGATATGCTCAGAAAACTGAACGTTGATGTGGGACTTCTCCCTATAAATGGGAGGAACTACTTCAGGGAAAAGAATAACTTGGTAGGGAATATGGACGAGCGCGAGGCAGTAGAGCTCGCGGCCGAGGCGCATATAAGCACCATAATCCCCATGCATTACGATATGTTTGAGCCAAACCTGGGCAGGCCAGATGCTCTAATATCTTACCTTCAGAGGTTTCATCCTGAGATAACCTGTGTATTCCTAGCAAGGTTCCAAAGGTTTAACTACTTCAAATCTCCACAAAAATTACCTGAGGTACAGTAGGCATGAGCTCCATCGAGGATACACGACTGTTCCTGAGAAGTCTAAATTTGCCTCCAGGTGACCTTTACGATCTTCCTACTAGCACTAAGAGGTTCCCTGATGGAGCACAATATAGAATTGAGATTCCAAGCACAGAGGGCCCTGCGTGTTTGCATGCAGTAATAGAGGAGGCTGAGCGTCTTGGAGTAACCATACATAGGGTATCTCAGGGTAGCGGGGTTCTAATGCTAACAGATGATGAGATAGATGAGATGGCCTCATTGGCTTCTGCCAAAGGTATGGAGGTGAGCCTATTTGCCAGGCCTAACGCGAGCTGGGATACTAGTGCCATGAGTCTTGCTAGCGCAGGTGGTGTAGTGTCTCCACGTGCGCGAGGTCAGGATCAGCTCATCTATTGTCTAGAGGATATCAGGAGGGCTGCAGACCATGGGATAAGGAGTGTCCTGTTGGCTGATGAAGGTGTGCTGTGGGTCGCAGCCAAAATGCGCTCTGGAGGAGAACTCCCAGCAGATATGCAGTTTAAGATGAGTGTGATGATGGCTTCAGCCAATCCAGCATCAATCCGTCTTATGCAGGATCTAGGAGCTGATACCTATAATATCCCCACAGACTTGACCCTTCCTCAGATAGCAAGTATACGTGCAGCCGTGGATATACCGCTTGATATATATGTGGAGGTACCTGATGATGTGGGAGGCTTTGTCAGGTTGTATGAGATTCCTGAGTTGATAAGGATCGCGTCTCCGGTTTATATCAAGCTGGGATTAAGAAATGCCCCAAATATATATCCCGTAGGCAAGCATCTGGAATCCGTAGCTGTTCTAATGAGCAGGGAAAGGGTGAGAAGAGCCAAGATAGCTGTAGATATAATACAGCGGTACTATCCAGATGCCGTGCAATCTGCTGCAGGAGCCAAGGGATTGGCGGTACCTAGAAAACCCTAATATCAATATCTCCGCAAGAATTAGTCTCCAGCCCGACCAAGTGTCTCGCTGACTCACCTACGCTACCATATATAGCCTTCCCATCTGGTTTATGGGCAGAAAATCGTTCCCTTATATCTGGGCAAAAGAATTGCTGACCTATTTACTTGGATAGATTTTAGTGCTATATTGCTGCGGACTTTTGATGCCGTAGTTTCTATATTTTCATAAGGAGGTGTAAGTGTGCGCAGTAAGATATCTATCTTAAGTATTTTCCTTATATTTGCATCCATTCTGTTCATTGCTTGTGGTGGACAAGGAGGTACTCCTACTGCCAGCACAGGAGGTACTTCTCAGTCTCCAAGTCCTTCTCCTGCAGCTTCAGCACAACCCACGCAACCTGCCAATCAAGGAAGTAGTGCTGGAGAGAACAAGCTTGAGATATTCAGCTGGTGGACTAACCCAGGAGAGGCTGATGGTTTGAAGGCTCTATTTGAGATCTTCAAGAAGCGTCGACCTGGTGTTGAAGTAATCAATGCTACGGTTGCTGGTGGTGCAGGTACCAACGCGAAGGCTGTGCTCGTTACACGTATGAGGGGTGGCGATCCTCCCGACAGCTTCCAGGTTCACGCAGGACAGGAACTTATCGGTACGTGGGTGGTTGCAGGCAAGATGGAGCCTATTACCGACCTCTTCAAGCAGGAAGGTTGGGATAAGGTAATGCCTAAGACCCTTCTAGATCAGATAACGTACAAAGGGGAGATATATTCTGTACCCGTGAACGTCCACAGGTCGAATATGTTGTGGTACAACATCGAGATATTCAAGAAGAATAACCTACAACCTCCAAAGACCATTGACGATTTCTTCAAGGTGGCAGAGAAGCTCAAAGCTAAGGGTATTACTCCTCTTTCGGTAGGTGGCAAGGATAAGTTTGAAGTGCCACACCTCTTTGAGAGTGTGCTATTGGCCACATTCGGACCGGAGGATTATCCTAAACTTTTCAAGGATCCCAGCATGTGGGAGAACGATCCTCGCCTGGATAAGGCTATAGACACGCTCAACAAGATGTTGGACTATGCTAACGAGGATAGGGCTTCTTTGAGCTGGGCTGATGCCGCACAGCGTGTTATAGATGGTGAGGCTGCAATGACCATAATGGGTGACTGGGCTGAGGGATACTTTATCAACAAGGGAGCTAAACCTAATAAAGACTTTGGATGGGCTCCAGCTCCTGGTACCAGTGGCTCCTTCCTATGGCTAAGCGACAGCTTCGGTTTACCCAAGGGAGCTCCTCATAGAGAGAACGCCATAGAGTGGCTCAAGGTCTGTGGCTCCAAGGAAGGTCAGGATGCCTTCAATCCAAAGAAAGGGTCGATTCCAGCTCGTACAGATGCCGACAAGAGCAAGTATGATGTCTACCTGCGCTGGTCAATAGATGAGTTCAAGAGAGATAAGCTTGTTCCTAGCATAGTCCATGGAGCCGCAGCAAACGAGGCGTATATGACTGATTACGATAATGCCCTTAACCTGTTCTCTGCTAACAGAGATAAGGAAGAGTTGAAGGGAATGCTCTTGGATGCTGCGAGTGAGCTACAGTCTCAGTAGTTGGTAGGTAGGGGCTGGGAGTTTATCCCAGCCCCCCTGTTCAGGAGGTGAGTATGGCAGAAGCTACTACTTCAGTCGTAGAGAAGTCTGCAGAGAGAGCCGCACCTAAGAAGTCGCTTCAGCTCAATGAGAAGCTGATTGGTATCCTGATGATTTCTCCGTCTGTTATCGCTATTGCAGTGTTTGTCTATGGCTTTATCGCCTGGACTGGTTGGGTGTCGCTCAGTAGATGGAGAGGTATCGTAGCTGATCTGAGTTATGCTGGCTTCGAGAACTATATAAATGTCTTCAAATCTTACAGGTTCCAAACGGATATCAGAAATACGATAGTCTTTACCCTGTTTTTCCTGTTAGGTTCGCTGGTAATAGGGCTTCTACTGGCCATGTTAGTTGACTCAAGGGTGAAAGGGGAGTCTTTCTTTCGTACGGTGTACTTGTTCCCTATGGCTCTATCTTTTGTTGTAACAGGTACTGCTTGGCAATGGCTCTTCTCTCCCGGTACTCCACAAGAGCCTCATGGCCTGAATCAGCTGTTCCACATGTTTGGCCTACATGTATACCAGAACTGGAGCACTACATCCTATGTGTGGCCGGGAGGCGGTTGGCGACCAGACTGGCTAAGGATACCTGTAGGCATTCCTGTGGCTATGATCCCTGTTATAGTGGCTGCCATATGGCAGATGTCCGGATTCACCATGGCTATGTATCTTGCAGGGCTAAGAGGCATTCCCGAGGACCTAAAAGAAGCCGCGAGAGTGGACGGGGCTAGTGAGTGGCAGATATTTAGAAAGATAACTCTTCCTCTGTTGCAGCCCATAACTCTGAGCGCAGTGATAGTCCTGGGTCATATATCTCTCAAGATCTTCGACCTCATAATCACGCAGACGGGTGGTGGTCCTGGTTTCGCCACGGATGTGCCTGGCATATACATGTACGAAACCACGTTCAAGAGCAACAAGTATGCTGAGGGTGCAGCTGTTGCGATAATTATGCTCTTACTGGTTTCGGTGCTGATCATTCCCTACTTGATATACAACATGCGATCGGAGACTGAGAGATGAGTACCAAGCCTATGCAGTTGCCAAGAATTAGATATTCGCGGATCATCATCTACCTGGTCATGATTGCATTTGCGGTTTTCTACCTGTTGCCAGTGTATTTGATGCTTATCACCGGAATGAAAAGCTTTGAGGAAGTTAGCATAAGCCGTATGTGGGCTCTGCCATCTTCCCTTAGCTTTGATAGCTTTGCTGCCGCTTGGGAACGGCTTGATGTAAGCTTCCTAAACAGCATAAAGCTCGTTATACCTGCAACTGTCATCTCCAGCGTCTTGGGCTCCATGAATGGCTATGTGCTTTCTAAGTGGAAATTCAAGGGAGCAGATACTATATTTACGGCCATACTTTTCGGAATGTTTATTCCTTACCAGAGCATACTAATACCCTTGGTCCTAACACTTCAGAAGATAGGACTTTATGGCTCCATCCCTGGATTGATACTTACCCATGTGGTGTATGGAATACCGATCACTACGCTAATATTTCGTAACTACTATGCGGGTATACCTGGAGAGCTGGTTGAGGCTGGCAAGGTGGATGGTGCGGGATTTTTCGGCATATATCGACATATCATATTCCCGCTATCCGTCACTGGCTTCGTAGTGGTGGCGATATGGCAGTTCACATCTATATGGAATGAGTTCCTGTTTGGGTTAATAATCACTAATTCTCCAGAGCAACGGCCTGTGACCGTAGCTTTGCAGAATATAGCAGGAAGTCAATATACGCTCTGGAACGTACAGATGGCAGGGGCTCTACTTGTAGCTATTCCTACTCTGGTGGTCTATGTACTTCTAGGACGTTACTTCCTGAGAGGTCTGCTATCAGGTGCCCTGAAGGGGTGATCCTTGGCAGCACGGTAAGCTCATAAAGAACAGGGTGCCTACTGTCCAGACCGTAAACCAGCAGGCTGCTATCAAGAAAAGCAGCCTGCTGTATCTTTGGCTGTAGAGCTGAGTTATAGATAGCAATGCCAAGGCTGGCAGTAAGTACCATGGGTATGCTGTGTAGAAGCATACGGGCAGCAAGAACATGAAAGTACCCCATATCAAAACTTCTTTTCTATAGCCCCTTGCTTTTCCTAGCAGTAATTCAAAACCCTTTCTAAGGCTCCAGTACACTAGCGCCAAGCTGGCCAATGCCGAAGTGGTCGCTGCCCAAGGCAATGCGAACTTTCTAAAGAACATTATCGCTACTACTGCCAAGGGTATGAGTCCTGATGGACTAAACCTCTCTGAGGATAGAAAACCAAAGGTTTCAGCTCCATGCCAGAAAGGATAGTAAGTGATGAATGCTAATATAGCAGCTACAATTAGATACTTAGCTAGCTGGAATACTTTGCTGAGTAACTTAGATTCTTCTTGCATGCGTGCCGCTACAAAGAACCCTAGTAGAGGAACTGTAGTGGGCTTTATCAAAGCAGATGCACATAACGCCAAATACCCTGGTAGCTTCCTGTTACTAATCAGCAGTAACACTGTAAGTACCAGTAGTAGTGCTATGAAGGCATCTAGGTGGGCGTTTACCGCTGCTTCTACAAGCACTATTGGGTTCATTGCGTATAGCATGGCGGCCTTATGTGAAGGCTGTAGCGAGATCTTGCTTGATATCTTTTGAATTAGGAAGGCCGATAGGAGAACAGTGCTGCCACACAGGATCTTGAAGGTAAACGTCGAGGCAAAGGGGCCTGTACCAGATATGAACACTACAGCACCGCATATCACTGTCCAGATAGGCCCATATGGAAATGTAAGAAATTTCCAATCAGCGTAACCATATAGAGGGCTTGCTGGCAGAGCTGATGGTGGAGTTGAATATGGGTTCATCTTGTAAATAGATGTCACTTCTCCGGAGATGGAGTAGTAGAACACATCTCTAGAGGTTACAGGTGGGGTTAGAACCGCTAGTAGCGTTACGGCAATTGCCAGTATCCAGTTCTCCCTGCTGTTCTCGTAACTGAGAGTTCTTATCTTAGCTATGTAGCTGCTCCACAGACACAGCATGATCAGTATGTGTGATATTCGGAACAGCATGGTCGTCATTGGGATGTAAGGAGTGTGCAGAACAGCCCTGTACATTTCGGATATTTGGGCAGCGGGGTGCCCTGACGGAGTATTAGAGTAGAGCAGTAGTAGGAAGAAGTATGTGGGGAGCAGCGTCCTGCTTAGGAGGGTAGTTACACTATCTCCCCCAAACCTAGAACTGATTCTAGGAAATCTAGATTCTCTTAGTAATTCACGACTTGTATCTACAAACATGCTGCTTTATGGTAGCAGTTTTAGCAGCTTTCATGCCCCTAGTTTGCAGGTAATCTCTCTGGCAGAGTCAGCCTTGCTACTCCTATACGCGTGTCGGCCATGCCATAGTAGATGTCGTATTGTCCATTGCCCCTATCATCGATACCTGTGGGGAATACTACGTGAGGTACGACTCCACTTTTCTCTTCGTCCATTTGAGGTTCCAATATGGGGCGATCAGTTCTGAAAATTGTCTTTTCAGGATGTTCCTTGTCTAGGAATAATAATCCCGCACAGTACTTTCTGCCGGTTGTTGAATCCCCAGACTCTGAGACACCGTGATACACGTGCATCCAACCGAATTGGGTCATTACTGGTACAGTGCCTCCACCTATGCGCAGACTCTCCCATTCGTACTCAGGGTCAATTACTACCTTATGCTTACGTACTACTTGAAGTGCTTTGAGGTCTTTGCGAACTTCTTCCAGGGAGCAGAAGGAAACCCATATACTAGGTCTAGGATCCAAAATAGTCTTAGGTACATCCTCTTCGTCATATACTGGACGGTGAAGTACAGCTAAGGACTCCTTTCCATCAGGATCTAGTACTGGTAGGGGGAAGTAAGCTGCGTCTTTGTTGTGATAGTCATCAAAGTCGACTAGGTATACGGGATCTGGGTCTGGTTCGAAGTTCAGTAACCCAAGCCTCTCCCAGTGAAAAAGATCCTCGCTTACAGCAATAGCTATTCTCGGCCCCCCTGGGCCCCAAGCTGTGTAAGCCATAACGAACATGTCTATGGCTTGTATATAAGTGACCCTTGGATCTTCGCATCCCCCAGTGTTTTCTTCGGGTCTGAGCTCATACCATTCTTTGGGCTCCAATGCGTATCCCAGCCTTTCGACTGAAGTTGGTAAACCATCATCGTCGAATATCACCCGTGCTATCCCCACGCGAGAGTAGTTTCCTCTTCCTACTACGCGCGGAAATAAGTACAACTCGCCATCCCTGCCTCGTACAGCAGCCGGATTGAGTACTCCTTCCACTTCCTCAGGGATGTTAGGGTCTGGAGACATGATAATGCCTAGTCTCTCAACCTTGAACAGTGTTTCTTCTTCCAACATGTGGAGCTCCAAAGCGAGATTTTATTTGGTGCCATCGAAATTATTGTACATTCTGCTGGGGATACTCCCAACGCGGGTTGCTTCTTCTATGAGCCTTGAAATTACTGCTTCACTTGGGGGATGTGTGGCCTAATATTAGCTTGATGCTCTCTAGGTCAACTGGGTGAGATATTAGATTTCCCTGTATGAACTTGCAGCCCATGGATAATAAGATCTCCCTCTGTGACTTTTCCTCTACGCCTTCCGCGATTATTTCCAGGTCAAGGGAGCAAGCTAAGGAGATAATTGTGTAAATTATTGCTCTATGTTCCTCATCATTAGGTAGCATTTTGACGAATGATTGATCTATCTTGATGAGATCAATTGGCAATTTTCTGAGATAGCTTAGGCTTGAATACCCAGTCCCGAAATCATCTATTGCTATCCTTATTCCTAGAGTCTTGATTTCTTTAAGCGCGTTCGTTATGCATTCTACCTCTTCTACCAGTGCGTTTTCGGTGATTTCCAACTGTACATCTTTTGGCTGTAAGTCATACTTGTGAAGCATAGATTCTAGATTGTTAGTGAAGTGAGGTTGCCTAAGTTGTTTTGCAGATACGTTTATACTTGTTATGAACTTAGCTCCGGTAGTTGCTTTCAAATATGCAGTCTGCTCACATGCTTTATTAAGCACTAATTCTCCTAGTGTGTTGATTAATCCAACTTCCTCAGCGATGGGGATAAACTTGTCGGGACTTAAAATCCCATTGGGAGAATTCCACCTGAGCAAAGCTTCTATCATTTCTACCTTGCCTGTGGCAGCGTCCACTATGGGCTGATAATGCACTATGAACTGGTCGTTTTGTATGGCCGTTCTCAAGTTGCGCTCTAGTTCCAGTATCTCTGAGGCTTCCTGTTCCATGGATTGATCAAAGATGACATAAGTGCCTCTTCCCAGTGACTTTGACTTGTACAAAGCAATATCAGCTTTTCTTAGTAGTGATGAGGCGGAATCTTCTGAAGAGGAGCATAGTGCTATCCCTATGCTGGTGGATGTATATACGCGTTCCCCAGCTATATCAAATGGCTGACTGATGGATTCGATGATCCGCTTTGCTATTGATACGACATAGTCGATGCTCTTCACCTTTGTAACCACTACAGTGAATTCATCCCCTCCAAATCGCGCTGCAAAGTCGGTTGGGCGTAGGTTAGCACTGAGCCTGCGGGCGACTGCAACTAACAGAGAATCTCCTGCTTGGTGTCCCAGGTTGTCATTTACTGCTTTAAAGTTATCTAGGTCCAGAAACAAGACGGCAATGCTGCGGCTTCTGTTGGAGGCAAGGAGCTTCTCGAGTTGCTGCCCTAGCATTACCCTGTTTGGAAGACCAGTTAATGGGTCATGGAGAGCTTGCCTAAGTAAACTCTCTTCGTTCACCTTCTGCTCGGTCACATCCTGAACCGTGCCTGTAAGTAGCAGGTGTGAATCAGCCCCTTTTACTATTTGAGCTTTACTGTGTACTACTCTTATACTGCTGTCTGGAAGTAGTATTCTGTAAGAAACGTCGTATGCGCTTAAAGCCTTTATAGAGTCCCTATAGGCACTATCGACACGATCCCTGTCATCCGGATGTACTATTCTAAGTAGATACTCATAGCTTGGCTCCAGGGATCCGGGTTTGAGTCCATAAATCTTGAAGGTCTGATCGGACCATACCTCTTGACCCGTAGATGTATCTCTTTCCCATAGTCCCAGGTTTGCAACTCTTTCTGCTATCTCTATCTTTGCATGCTCGATTTCTAGCTGCACTCTTAGAGATTCTGTTAGCGAGACATCCTGTATTAGCATCAATATAAGATTGGAAGGCAGCCTGCCGGAGTAAGCTCTAACCCTAATCCAGCCATCTCCGGCCCTACGTAGTTTTACGTCAGCCTGTGAAACCTCATGAGCTTGATTCTGCTGAAGTATTAGCTCCTTAGCGGTTTCTTGATCCTCCCTGTGGATTAGCTCTAATAAACTTGCCCCTATTAAGGCTTTGGGGACGAAGTTGATCAAGTTTTGTAACGATTTACTAGCATAAGATATGCTGAGGTTCTGATCTATTATCAACATGGGTATATTTGCTGCATCTAGGCATGCTTCTAAGTGAGTTAAGGCAGTTGCTGATACCAGCTTTGAGCTCTCTTTATCCGAGGTCCTCGTTCTCTTGCTTGCTGATATACCTAATATTGTGGCTGTTCCTAATACTGCCAGCAGGATTATAATCAGTACTTCATTCTGTAACATTTTGTTTTTGTATACCTGGATTTATGGCTAATTATGCACCAAATAGTCAATAAGGTCTAATAATTATTATTGCCGCGAAGATATAATTACAGCCCTGGAATGTAAGAAAATGCTCCAGAGCTGTAAAGTACTGAGTGCTGCTTAGTAATTTTATGGTAGGAAGCGAGGTATAACTTCCCTACCAAAGAGTTCCATGCTTCTGGTGCTTGGAAAATCTGCAAATCTTAGCTGAAAGTGCTGCACTCCGGATGATATGCGTGCTTCCACCTGCCTAGCCACTTCATCGGGAGTACCAAAGATCGCGCTGTCTTCGCTGTAGAAGGGGCTGCTTCTGGCTATTCTCTCTGCCTGGCTCGAGCTGTCTGCTACAGCCACACAGGAGCTTGACCAGCTCTTTACTATACTGTCGTAACTCCTTCCAACATCCTCACAGTGTCTTCGTAGCACCTCGAGTTTATGCCTGAAGGTTTCTATACTCCCCCCAGATAGGTTCCACCAGTCTGCGTACTGAGCAGCTACTCTCATAGAGAGTTTCTCTCCAGCTCCACCTACCATAATTGGTGGCAGCGGGTCAGGCTTAGGGTTGACCGTAGCCTCATGTATTCTGTAATGTTTGCCCTCAAAAGTTGCATTAGATTGCGTCCACAATAGCTTGGCAATCTGTATAGCTTCCGCCATTTGGGTTATCCTGACTGATGGTTTAGGAAAAGGAAAATTGTATTCAATGTATTCCTTCTCTTTCCAGCCCGCTCCTATGCCGAATATGTATTTTCCTGGATTGAGTGCACAGAGTTGTGCGAAGGCCTTAGCTAGCGCCGCTGGGTTTCTGTAAGATTGACAGAATACGGTGGATCCCCACTTGATCTGAGGGTATAACGCTGAGTAATAGGAGATCGTAGTAAGACATTCTATAGTGGGCGTATCTTCTTCCTGCCAATCAGGCCAGGGAATAAAATGGTCTGCAACCCAGGCACTGTCGTAGTTGTAGCTAACCAGTACATCTAGGTTTTCACGTATCTGCTGAGTGAAATCAGAGAAGCTACTACCATCTGTAGGAAAATCTGGGAATCTCCATCCGAACCCTATAACATTCAAGTCGCTCACTCCTGCTTTTATTCGTCAAGCAAATTGTGTAGAAACTTAATCTTCTCTAGAGTCTGATAATTGCCTCCACCTTCGTGGTGGTTGTATGTATAGACCCTGATCTCTTTAGGGCCAGCATAATGGTTATAAGCAGCAAATACAGTGGACGGTGGACAGACCTCATCCATTAGGCCAACCGAGAACAGTGCAGGACATTTTGCTCTTGCTGCAAAGTTGACTCCATCGAAGTAAGATAGTGTGCTAAATACCTGATCGACTTTGTCTCTGTGTACCGCGCAGTACTTTGAGATCTCTATGTAGGGTGCTGAGTCTGTGATCTCAGTAGCTCTTCGATAGTGGCATAGGAATGGAACATCAGGCATCGCAGCAAACACGTCTGGCACTAGCCCCGCAACCGCGAGCGTTATACCTCCGCCCTGGCTTCCGCCTGTGACTATGATCTTATCTGAGTCTACGTCTGGGTATTGCTTTGCGACCTCTACTGCTCTGACAGCGTCGGTGAATACTCTACGGTAGTAGTATGTTGTAGGGCTAAGGATTCCTCTTGTCATAAATCCTGGAAACTGGGGATCAATAGCAGCGTCTGGATCGTCTGGAGTATCACCCTTTAGGAAACTGCTGCCTTGCCCTCTGGTGTCCATTACTAGATGGATATACCCTGCGCTGCTCCACGTTAGCCAGTCTATAGGGAATCCTCGTCCTCCACCATAACCTATAAATTCCACAACACACGGGATCTTTCCATTTTGCCCTTTGGGCTTTAGCAGCCACCCTTTGATATCCTGACCACCATAACCTTTGAAAGTGACATCATAAGTCTCTACATTGCGCAGACCAAAATCTATAGGCTCAAACCTGGCGTTGATGGGAATAGCTCTGGCTTCTTGGAGGGTGTTATTCCAAAAATTGTCAAAGTCTGAAGGTTCTTGTCGTGGTGGTAAGTATTTCTGTAGCTCATCTAGTGACAGATCAAAGAAGGGCATGCCCAACTCCTCCATAATAAGGTTATGACAGCATCTACTGTCAGCAGGTTATCAGAAAGTATGGATGGACTGCTAGAGAGATTTACGGATGGTAGTTCTTGCGATGCTTCTCTAGTTCCTCTAGGGTTGCAAACTTCTTATTGCAGGTAGGGCAGGGATAGTCTGGACTAGAGACCTCATGAGCTTGTCGTCCGTGCTCTTCAAGTTCTTCGAGTGTGCGGAACATGGAGTGACAGACGTCGCATTTATACTTATGGTCCTGCTGCATGCCTAGCTCTCCTTACCGGTATCGTATCTGTGGCCCTCAATGCATACTACTCCCTCAGACCCAACGATCGCATCATGTACGATGCCTGGGGGTAGATCGAGTCTATCACCTGGATGCATCTCGATCTTGGTTTGTGTTTCTGGAAAACCAAATGTTATGGAACCTTTAGCCACATACAATACCTTGTGGTAAGAATGAGAGTGCGGAGCATATACGTCGCCAGGAGAATTCGACCAAGTATAAAATGGGAGGTTTTCCCTTCTCATAATCTGTTGTATCTGCTCGTCTGTTGGAGGGGTATCGCCTGGCCACCTAGTGACTTTGGGGTTGCTGTTCATGAGACACCTCCTGTTGACTGTCACATTGTACCTGCCATGTCCTCTTCTGACTGGCTTTGTTGTGACTGTTGATCGCCCTGGCTTTGTATGAAGCTTATTCTGCCTTTAGGTTCTATTATGGCCCACGCCACGTTGGATATGTTAGCTATACCGGCTAACCTCATCTCGGACTCTACCTCTGATCGCGTCACCCTGGCATTTCGCATGTTAGGTTCTATATATCGACCGTCTCTGACTATAACTATAGGCTTACCATCAAAGAATTGCTCGAACCTTCTAGATAGATATGTTGCCCAGGAGATGCTTGCTGCCCAAAAGCCGAATGTCGTAATGGCTATAAGCGCCCCGGTTAGTGAGAAATCGTTGTGAGTTATGCCCTGCTGTATAAGATCTCCCATCACGACCAGCACTATAAGTTCAAAGGGAGTCATCTGTGCAAGCTCTCTTTTCCCAAGTAGCCTTATGAGAATATAAAGTCCCCAGAATATAACTGTTGCTCTAATGACTATGTCCATCTTACGGCCACACCATTATGGAGTAGTCAACTCTGTTGATTTCTGCACCGTTGCTAAGCAATCTGATAGTGCCATGGTTTTGCCCCCTCAAGCTGGGGTTTATTTGCAAGTCTACTTTTACTAGGAACTCTTTATTACTGCTGAGGTTGCCGAACAAAAATCTAAAGTTGCCATTTTCGGAGGACTCCTCCTGTGGAGCTGGAGACATTGTGTTTATGGTCATATCCTTCCATAAATCCGCAGATACACTTAGCACAGTGTTCTTCAACTCCGTTCTTGGAGTTATGTGTATCCTCATCTCAAAGATCTCTCCTGTGCGTATGAACCTTGGACCTTCGATCTCCAGCACCGAAGTGTTGTTTTGAGACGTCGCTCTGTGGCGCATAGGGCCTAATATTCCAGATAAGCTTACTATTATGATCAATGAGAGTATAATCAGCGGGGTCGGATTAGCACGACTATGTATACTTCTGCGCTCTTCCCAATGAGACAGCTCTATACCATCAGGCGGAGAACTCATAGACGCTGAATATCCTTTTTGATAGATCATAGTCTCTGCCTGTCTAGTTTGCATCATGTAGAAGTTGGGGAGTGTGAAGTTTAGACTTTTAGTCCTCAAATAGAGTAAAACTTGTACAATAAACCTGTACCTCAAATTTCTAAGATCTTCGGAGGCTGCATATGAGCGACGCATCGACTGGATTTGATCCTAGGCACAAAAGCAGAACCATAGTTGAGGGGCGTGAGAGGGCAGGTGCCAGATCCATGCTACGGGCCATAGGATGGACCGACGAGGATTTCCATAAGCCCGTTATAGGAGTAGCACACTGCTGGATAGAGACAATGCCCTGTAACTATGGTCATAGAGAGCTCGCAGAACATGTCAAGCGAGGGATTAGAGATGCCGGAGCTGTGCCTGTAGAGGTAAACACCGTCGCTATAAGCGATGGTATCACTATGGGCACTGAAGGTATGAAGGCCTCCTTGATAAGCCGTGAGGTGATTGCCGACTCCATAGAACTGGTGGGGCGAGGGCATATGTTTGATGCCATGGTCATCCTTGTGGCTTGTGATAAAACAATCCCAGCTGGAGCTATGGCCCTAGCGAGGTTGGATATACCGGGTTTTCTTATTTATACAGGTACTATCTATCCAGGCAAATACAAGGGTAGAGATGTGAACATCCAGGATGTTTATGAGGCCATAGGTGCGGCGGCAGCTGGCAAGATTACGGATGAAGAACTTACCGAGCTTGAAAAGGTAGCTTGCCCAGGTATTGGTGCCTGTGGAGGGCAATACACTGCCAATACTATGGCTACAGTTATAGAAGCCCTGGGTATAGCCCCTGTTGGGTCTGGATCTACCCCTCAACCTCATCCGGATAAGAAGAGGATTTGCTACGAAGCAGGTAAATTGGTGGTTGATCAACTCAAGAGAGGACTAAAGCCGAGCGATATACTCACCAGGCAAGCTTTCCTTAACGGCATCGCTGCTGCTACCGGAACTGGAGGGTCTACCAATGCAGTACTACACCTGTTGGCTATAGCGCGAGAGGCAGGAGTAGAGTTGACTATAGATGACTTCAATGAGATAAGTGAGAATACTCCAGTTATCACTGACTTGAGGCCGTCTGGTAAGTACACAGCGGTCGATGTCTATGAAGCTGGTGGTATAGAGTTGATACTGAAGAGGCTTATCGAAGGCGGTAAGATAGATGGTAGTCAGCTAACACCCACAGGCAGAACACTTGCCGAGGAAGTCGCAAACGTTCAGGAGAGGAAACCTGGCCAGCAAGTTATATTGAGCCTTGATAATCCTAAGAGTCCAGTGGGCGGGCTAGTGATACTCAAGGGCAATCTCGCACCTGAAGGCGCAGTGGTAAAGATAGCTGCGAGTGGTAGGACATATCATAAGGGCCCAGCGAGAGTATTCGACTGTGAAGAAGATGCCATGGATGCAGTAATCAACAAGCAGATAAATCCTGGAGATGTTGTAGTGATTAGATATGAAGGGCCAAAAGGTGGTCCTGGGATGAGGGAGATGCTAGGTGTCACTAGCGCGATAGTAGGTGAAGGCCTTGGAGATTCGGTAGCACTCCTTACTGATGGAAGGTTTAGTGGGGCTACTCGTGGACTGATGGTGGGACACGTTTCTCCTGAGGCTGCAGTAGGTGGTCCTATAGCTGCCCTACGAGAGGGAGATATAGTAACCATAGACCTTGATAATAAGAAACTGGAGGTAGACCTACCTCAAGAGGTGATCACGGCTAGAATGCAGGAGTGGAAAGCACCTGCCCCTCGTTACACATCTGGTGTGTTTGCCAAGTATGCGGCTCTAGTATCTTCAGCCTCCGAGGGTGCTGTAACCAAAGCCTTTCTCTAGACTCCTCACATAATGAGGCAGGGGAGATATATCTCCCCTGCCTCATGTTCGGACTAGGTTTAGTTATAAATTCAAGGTTAGCTCAATATAGTAACAGGCTTGAACTCGGGTCTTCTTGCCTCGTAAGCATCTATATCAGCTACATGCTGCAGAGTTAGCCCTATATCATCCAGCCCGTTGAGAAGTCTATGCTTGACAAATGGATCTATATTGAAGTTGGCCCTCAGGGTTCCAACCTCGACGGTCTGAGCCTCCATGTCTACCTTGCCAGTTATTCCCGGATTATCTAGAGCAAGTTTTATAATCTCCCTGACCTGATCTTCAGGAAGCTCTACGCATAGTAGACCAATCTTGGTGCAGTTGTTTCGGAATATATCCGCGAAGCTTGGAGCTATAATCACATCAAACCCCATATCCTGTAGTCCCCAGGGAGCATGTTCCCTGGATGAACCACATCCAAAGTTCGGTCCAGTGGCTAATATCTTAGCGTTCTGGTACTCTGGTCGATTCAGAATAAAGTCAGGCTCTTTTCTCCAGTCATAGAATGTGAATGGACCGAAGCCTGTACGCTCGATTCTCTTCAGGAACTGCTTAGGCATTATTTGGTCGGTATCTATGTTAGGTCTGTCGAGGGGTGCTACTATGCCCTCTACTTTGTTGATAGCTTTCATCGGTTATTTAACCTCCCATTCGCGCACATCAACCAGGTGGCCGGCAACAGCTGCAGCTGCAGCCATAATCGGAGACATAAGGTGGGTTCTACCACCCGGTCCCTGTCTTCCCTCGAAGTTTCGGTTGGAGGTGGATGCGCTTCTCTTGCCAGGCTCCAGTATGTCTGGGTTCATACCAAGACACATTGAGCATCCAGAATCTCTCCACTCGAACCCAGCTTCTTTGAATATCTTGTCAAGTCCTTCTCTTTCAGCTTGAGCCTTGACTTGCATGGAGCCGGGTACAACCATTGCACGCACGCCTTTAGCCACCTTGCGTCCATTAAGGATCTTAGCTGCAGCCCTTAAATCTTCTATACGTGCATTGGTACAAGAGCCTATGAAGACAGTATCTATCTTGATCTCTGTCATGGGGGTGCCAGGCTCAAGCCCCATGTACTTAAGTGCCCGCTCCATAGCTTCCCTCTCTGCAGGCGTCTTAGCTTCGCTGGGGTCGGGTACTCTCCCAGTGATCTTCACCGACTGTCCTGGGTTTGTACCCCATGTCACGTACGGCTCAAGCTGGCTTGCATCCAGCTTCACCACTTTATCGAACTGGGCTCCCTCATCCGTAGGCAGGGATTGCCAATACTCGAGCGCCTTCTCCCATGCTTTGCCTTTGGGGGCATGGGGTCTCCCTTCAATGTATTTGAAAGTGGTATCATCAGGCGCTATCATTCCTGCTCTCGCACCGGCCTCTATGGACATGTTGCATATGGTCATTCTCTGTTCCATCGAGAGTGAGCGGATGGTATCGCCTCTATACTCGATTATGTGGCCATTACCACCATCTACGCCGATTTTCTCGATGATGCCAAGGATAATATCCTTAGCGGTAACACCTATAGGCAGCTCTCCGTTTACTTCTATGGCCATCATCTTAGGTTTTCGCTGCCAGAGACATTGTGTAGCCAGTACGTGTTCAACTTCGCTGGTCCCGATTCCAAAAGCTAGTGCGCCAAAAGCTCCGTGTGTGGAAGTGTGGCTATCTCCACAAACTATGGTCATTCCAGGCTGTGTCAGTCCCTGTTCAGGACCTATGACGTGGACTATGCCTTGTCTGGGGTCTCCCATCCCAAATAATCTGATTCCAAAATCTGCACAGTTTTTCTTCAGAGCCTCTACCTGAGCTCTAGAAATAGGATCTGTTATTCCAAACTGAAGGCCGGTCGTAGGTACATTATGGTCCATCGTAGCCAGAGTTAGATCTGGCCTACGGACTTTACGCCCTGCGAGCCTTAGCCCTTCGAATGCCTGAGGAGATGTAACTTCATGCACGAGATGCAGATCAATATAAAGCAGGTCAGGCTCTCCTGGTGATCTACGTACTACGTGATCTTCCCAAACCTTCTCTGCAAGTGTCCTTGGTGCCATAGCGTCCCCCGATTCCAGAAGATGATTTTGATTATCTTAGCCTACGCTTGCTGATTGATCGGAGTGGATACTCCAAGCTATCAGCAAGCGCCAACCAGCTAGCTTCAATAATGTTGGTTGAAGAACCAACGGTATTCCAAGTGCTCTTACCGTCAGTGGACTGGATCCATACGCGTACTGTAGCAGCAGTTCCAGATTCGTTATCCAATACTCGTACCTTATAGTCCGTAAGGTGTACTGGATCAAGTTCTGGATAGAATGGCGCAAGTGCCTTGCGCATAGCCCTGTCCAAGGCATTTACAGGGCCGTCCCCATCTGCCGCTGTGTGCATCACTTCGTTACCTACCTTGATCTTCACAGTTGCCTCGGACAGAAACTCGCCGCCATTACGGCTCTCGGATACGACCATGAAATCCAGTAGCCTAAATGGTGGTTCATAGTCTGGCTGTGCTCGAAGAACCAGCAGTTCGAATGAGGCTTCAGCATCTTCGAATTGAAAACCCTCTTTTTCAAGCCTTTTTACCTCTTCGAGCACCTGTCTTACCTGTTCCGAGGAGGTATGCGCCTCCAGTCCGAACTGAGCCATCTTCATGAGTACGTTGGATCTACCACCCAGCTCGGATATAGTTACTCGCCTGGTGTTTCCGACTAGCTCAGGTGGTAGGTGTTCGTAAGTCTCAGCCGATTTGGCTACAGCGTTGACATGCAGCCCAGCTTTATGTGTAAAGGCTTTTGCCCCAACATAGGGTAGTCTTTCGTCATGAGCCATGTTAGCTACTTCAGCGAAGTACCTTGAGACAGACGTAAGCTCCTTTACCTTTTCTCGGCCAATAGTGTGGTAACCGTATTTCAGTTCCAGATTGGCTATTATCGAGCAGAGGTTAGCATTGCCTATACGCTCACCATAGCCATTTATAGTCCCTTGGACCTGGGTAGCGCCTTTTTGCACGGCTATCAAGGTGTTGGCTACTGCCAATTCAGAGTCGTTGTGGGTGTGTATGCCGACGTCAAAGGGCCTTGTCGCTGCTATTGCTCTCGTCTCTTCTACGACCTTCTCAACGGCCTGCGCTATCTCCTCGGGCATTCTACCCCCGTTGGTATCGCACAGCACTACAGCATCCGCCCCAGCCTCTATAGCCGCGTGTATACATCGCATAGCGTAGTCAGGATTATTCTTGTATCCGTCAAAGAAGTGCTCTGCATCAAAGAATACTTCCTTGCCGTAGGACTTACAGAATGCTATGGAATCTTTGATCATAGCTAGGTTCTCTTCTAACGAGCAACCTAGCACCACGTGTACCTGCATGTCCCAACTCTTGCCTACCAGAGTTATGACTGGAGTGCCAGCTTCGATCAGCATCCTCAGGTTCAGGTCTTCCTCAACGGATGCGTATGCTCTTCGCGTTGAGCCGAAAGCTGCCAGCTTAGCATTCTTGAGAGGAATGTTCTTCATCCTCTCAAAGTATTCGGCGTCCTTAGGATTGGAACCTGGCCAGCCCCCCTCAATGTAATGAACTCCAAGCTCGTCGAGGCGCCTTGTCAACTTCAGCTTGTCCTCGACAGAGAAGGAAATCCCCTCCATTTGAGAGCCATCTCTTAAAGTAGTGTCATAGATCTTTATCTGTCTCAATTCTGGATCTCCTTCAAAGAGGCTTATACTCCCGTAGTAGACTTGGAGTTCTCGTAGATGTAGTTGATTATTACGTCGGTCATCTCTCGGGTTGAGAGTGCTTTGCCATCACGTACGATGTCTGCTGTTGCCTTGCCTTCCGACAATGCCTTGGATACAGCCTGTTCTATAGATGAGGCCTCATTTTCAAGACCAAACGAGTATCTGAGCATTAGGGCAGCGCTGAGAATGGTAGCTGTCGGATTGGCTATGCCTTTCCCAGCTATGTCTGGAGCGGAGCCGTGGATAGGTTCGTAGAGCCCTGGGCGTATCCCATTTTCCTTGACTCTTGCTCCCAAGCTTGCAGATGGCAGCAGCCCTATAGAGCCAGTAAGCATGGCAGCCTCGTCCGTAAGGATGTCGCCAAACATATTCTCGGTTACTATTACATCGAAGCTCTTGGGAGCTCGCATTATATGCATAGTCATTGCATCTACTAATATGTGCTCCATCTCTATCTCTGGGTATTCCTGGGCTACCTCAGTGGCTACTTCTCGCCACAACCTGGAACTGGATAGTACGTTTGCTTTGTCGACGCTGGTAACCTTCTTACGTCTGCTCATGGCTATGTCGCATGCTGTACGTACGACGCGCCGTATTTCCTCTTCGCTGTAGTAGAGGGTATCCACAGCATGTCTCTGGCCGTTTTCCTCCCATCTTTTGGATGGCTGGCCAAAGTATATGCCGCCGGTTAGCTCTCTGACGACGACTAAGTCTACCCCCTTTACCAGCTCGGGCTTGAGTGGAGAAGCGTCGAGCATAGAGTCAGTGACTTTTACTGGGCGCAGGTTGGCGAACAGTTCCAAGCCTTTTCTAAGCCAGAGTAATGCCTGCTCGGGCCTAACCTCTGCTTTAGGGTTATCCCACTTAGGGCCACCGTTTGCCCCAAACAATACTGCATCTGCCTGCTTGCACTTCTCTAGATCTTCGTCTCTTAACGGTGTGCCATACGCGTCTATGGCTGCGCCACCTACGAGCATCTCCTCAAACTGGAAACTATGCCCATATATATCAGCTATGGCCTTAAGAACTCTGACAGCTTCGGGCACGACTTCTTGTCCTATTCCGTCTCCTGGCAGAACTGCTATGTTATAAGCTTTGCTCAACTTTCAACTCCGATTTGCATTTATGTTTTGATCTAGATTAGCAAATAGGGAAGGTGTAAGTTTTAGTAAACTGGCGTGACCCAGTGCATATACTTGTCATTGTCTCCCCGGGCAGCGGCAAAGTAACGCTTTTGAATCTCCAAGGTGAATTTACCTGGAGTGCCATTACCTATAGCTCTGTCATCTATACGTGTAACAGGCGATACCTGTACTCCTGTGCCGCAGAAGAAGACTTCGTCTGCCTGATAAAGTTCTGACCGATCGATCGGTCTCTCAATTACTCTCAACCCCAGATCTTCTTCTGCGCTGACCAGCTCAATAATGGCGGCACGCGTTATGCCCTCCAGTATGTCTTCAGTGACTGCCGGAGTTATAAGCTCCTTACCTCTAATGATAAAGAGGTTACAAGAGCTGCCTTCAGACACGTTACCATCTTTAGTAAGGAATATGGCTTCATCGAAGCCAGCTTGCAAAGCATCATCTACGGCCAGTGCGCTGTTTACATAAGCGCCACATATCTTGCCTCTAGCCGGTATGGCATTATCATTGATTCTCTGCCACGAAGAGATACTGACGTTTAGCCCGGACGATATATCTACGTAGTTCCCCATAGGGAAGGTGTATATAGTTACTTCGTCTTCCAGCCCACTGAGCATAAGCTTGATGGTGGGCGTAGCCTTAAAGGCTAGAGGTCGGATATATACATCCTGCTTGTATTGGTTCTTGCGTAAAACTTCGAGTGTGATATTGCAAAGATCTTCCACTGTTTGGTTTAGCTTAATTTTGATGAGGCCACAGTTACGGAGGAATCTCTGGTAGTGCTCCCTCATCTTGAGCACATACATCTGCTGCTGGTTGTCATTCCAGTAGGCTCTTATCCCTTCAAAGCATGCTGTGCCATAGTTTAAGGCATGGGTAGCTACGCTCACCTTGGCGTCAGCCAAAGGCATGATCTCCCCTTTGAAATAGCACCAGTTCGTCTCAAGGTCGGTAGGTATTGGTTTAGGTTTTTGTTCTGCTTTGACCGTCAACTCTTTGTCCTCCAGGTGGTCAAACCTAAGTTATGCTAACTTCTTGCCTGCTGGCTCTAACGCTCTTTATAAGATTTACTAGATCATCATCTGTTATATGCTTGCGCTCGTCTGTTAGGCGCTTGAACTGGTTGTAAGCGATATCCAGCTCCTCTGGGCTCAGTTGTATACCCATTTCCGATAGCCTGGATGCAAAGCCATGCCTACCGGAATGCTTACCCAAAACGATCTTGCTGTTTTGCCAACCGACTGATTCTGGTGTCATGATTTCGTATGTCAGCGGGTTTTTGAGCACGCCATCCTGGTGTATACCTGCCTCATGAGCGAAGGCGTTGGCTCCCACTATAGCCTTGTTGGGCTGCACTACCATGCCGGTTAGCTGACTGACAAGCTTGCTAGTAGGTACTAGCTCACGAGTATTGATACGCGTTTTCCTGTTGTTGAAGGCTGCCGGCTTCGTTGCCAGCGCCATCACCACCTCCTCAAGAGAGGTATTACCTGCTCTCTCTCCGATGCCATTTATAGTCACTTCTACTTGTCCAACACCTTCGCGAATAGCTGCCAAGGTGTTCGCGGTAGCCAGACCCAGGTCATCGTGGCAGTGGACGCTTACGACGGCTTTGTGGATATTGGGAACTCTTTCGTAGAGGGTACGAATCAGTGCCGAGAACTCGTTTGGCTCAGCGTAACCTACGGTATCGGGCACATTTATTACTGTAGCACCCGCGTTGATAGCAACTTCGTACACCTTGCAGAGGTAGTCAGGATCTGTTCTGGAGGCATCTTCAGCTGAGAACTCGACCTCTTCTGTGAACTGCTTAGCGTATCTTACCGCTTGTTCGGCTGCTTCGAGCACCTCATCTCTTGTCTTGCGCAGCTTATAGTGAATGTGTAGGTCAGAGGTGGATATAAATGTATGGATCATCGGCTGCTCTGCTCCCTTTACAGCCTCCCAAGCGGCGTCTATATCCGCCTTGTTAGCTCTGGCCAGGGCTGCTACTACCACACCCTTGACTGTGTTGGCTACCTGGCGTACGGCCTCGAGGTCTCCGGGAGAGGATATGGGAAAGCCAGCTTCTATGATATCCACCCCAAGTCTGACAAGCTGCTCAGCTATGAGCACTTTCTCATGAGCGCTAAGGTTTACTCCTGGTGACTGTTCCCCATCTCTCAATGTTGTGTCGAAGATTCTTACTATCTCGCTCACTTGTGCCTCCTATTCGTAACACCATGCAATAGCTTGCGTGCACTCAGCTTCCTGATCCTGATCCTCTTCCTGCTGTTGGGTCTCCGTTAATGAGGCCCAGATCATGCTTGCGAATTCCTGTGCGTCCTGCCACATATAGCTGTACTGTGTCATTTTCCTGCCTCCTGGGGCCGGTACTACATTTGTTGCTACCTGTTAGCTGGTTGTGGTTGTGTCCAGCTCATCATTGCCCTAAGCTTCTGCCCTACTTGCTCGATGAGGTGGTTCCTGTCCTGCTCTCTCATCTTCTCGAACTCAGGTCTACCCTTCTCGTTCTCCTCTATCCATCTTCGTGCGAAGCTTCCGTCCTGAATCTCCTTTAGGATCTGCTTCATGTTTTCTCTGACATGCTCATCGATTATTCTGGGCCCTGCTACGTAGTCCCCGTACTCAGCGGTATCGCTTATGCTGTATCGCATGTAACTGAGCCCTCCCTGATAGATCAGGTCTACGATGAGCTTCATCTCATTCAGACACTCGAAGTAAGCTATTTCGGGTTGATAGCCCGCTTCTACTAGAGTCTCAAATCCGGCCTTGATCAGTGCGCTAACACCACCACAGAGCACTGTTTGCTCACCAAACAGGTCAGTTTCAGTCTCTTCTTTAAATGTGGTCTTTAGCACCCCTGCCCTAGTACATCCTAGTCCTTTGGCATATGCTAAGCCTGTCTGTTCGGCCTGACCACTAGCATCCTGATATACAGCCAGCAGTGCTGGTACCCCTATTCCCTGAGTGAACAGGTTACGCATAATGTGGCCGGGGCTCTTTGGGGCTACCATGACTACATCAACTTCTGCGGGAGGTTTCACCTGTCCGTAATGGATGCTGAAACCATGTGCGAACATCAGCGTCTTTCCAGCTCTCATTGCTGGCGCTATGGATTCCTCATACACTTTCTTGTGTATAGTGTCAGGGATGAGCATCATGATAATATCTGCAGCTTCTGCTGCCTCTGCTACGGATCTAACTTCCAAACCGTCGTTCCGAGCCTTTTCTGCGCTCTTGCTACCTTCATGTAGTCCTACTATTACATTGCAACCAGAATCGTGCAGGTTTAGAGCGTGCGCATGCCCTTGACTGCCATAGCCAATGATCGCTATGAGCTTATCCTTGATAACGTTTATGTCAGCATCTGCATCGTAGTAAACTTGTGCCATAAATCTCCCTCTATCGAAATTTTTAGGCGCTGATGGCGCTTCTCTCAGCCGAAGATGTATCTGCCATGTCTCTTGCCATTGCTACTCTGCCAGTCCTCACCATTTCAGTTATTCCAAATGGCTCGAGTAGCCTTACCAAGGAGTCTACCTTAGATTCCGAGCCTGTCATCTCCAGGGTTATAGAATGATGAGAGATATCTATAACTTTGGCTCCGAAGAGCTTTGCGAGCTCGGTGACCTCTGTTCGCTTGGTTCCATCTACCGCGACCCTTATCAGGGCTAGCTCTCGCAGGAGTGGAGCCCCTTCGCTTATGTCTTTGACTTCGATGACTTCTATGAGTTTGGATAGCTGCTTTACTACCTGATCCACTTCGGAGGCATCTCCGTTGACTACTATAGTCATGCGGCTAACGCCTGGCTTTTCCGAGTGGCCTACTGCCAAGCTCTCGATGTTGAAGTTTCTCCTGCGGAAGAGTCCAGATATACGAGTTAGGACTCCAGGATGATCTTGTACCAGCGCTACGAGTGTTCTCCCTTGAGTACTCATTCATTTGCCTCCGGGTCCAGGATCATGGTCTTGACCGATCCCCCTGAGGGGACCATTGGATAGACGTTAGCTTCCTGCTCTATCTCAAAGTCCAGGATCACGCAGCCGGGTTGACTCATGGCCCACTCGACTGCTGCTTCTACATCCTCCTTGCGAGTGACCCTGCGTCCTTTAGCGCCATAGGCCGTGGCTATCAGGGAATAATCGGGTGATGATATCCTGGTCTCGGAGTAATTCCTGTTATGGAAGAACTCTTGCCATTGCCTTACCATTCCTAGATAGCCATTGTTTATGATGGCCACCTTTATATCCAGGTTTTCTTGGACAATAGTACCCAGCTCTTGGATATTCATCTGGATACCACCATCGCCAGCCACCACCCATACCGGATCTTCTGGGCATCCTGCTTTCACGCCCATGGCAGCCGGAAGCGCATAGCCCATAGTTCCCAATCCGCCCGAAGATATGTGGCTGTTGGGCTTTTCCCAACCATAGAAGCGAGCCGCCCACATCTGATGTTGCCCCACGTCAGTTACGATACGAGCTTCGCCATTGGTGGCCTTCTTGATCGCCTTCAGGACATCATAAGGGCTGATCTTGGTGGTCTTCATAACAGAGCGCTCCGGTTTCTCACGGCGTTTGATCTCTTCAAGCCAGCCGGAATGCTCCTTCTTTGACACCAGCTCCGTCAGCTTGGCAAGAGCTTCCTTCGCGTCGGCGACTATACCCACTTCCGGCTTTATGTTCTTTCCTATCTCTGCCGGGTCTATGTCGATGTGTATAAATCGCGCGTTCGGAGCAAACTCTTTGAGGTTACCAGTTACTCGATCGTCAAACCTCAATCCTACACCTACAATCAGATCTGCTTCATCTATAGCCAAGTTCACGTGAGCAGGGCCATGCATGCCGGGCATTCCTAGTGCCAATGGGTGGTTCTCTGGGAATGCGCTCAGACCTAGCAGGGTGGTTATGACCGGGATGCCGGTTTTCTCTGCAAATGCACGAAGTTCATCATAAGCCTTAGAAATGATGATTCCGTGCCCTGCCATAATGAGTGGTCTTTGTGCTGAGTCGATTATTCTTGCGGCTCTTATATATTCATCTGTATATGCAGAGCCGTTGTCGGAGTTGCGCTCCTCCCAGGTCTTCTCGGGGGGAGTATACTCCCCCTCCTCGAACTGCACGTCCTTAGGCACGTCTATGAGCACTGGGCCCGGCCTGCCTTCACGAGCTATCCTGAATGCCTCGTGGATAACTTCTCCCAGGGAGTCTGCCGATGTTACCAAGAAGTTGTGCTTGGTAATGGGCAAGGTTATCCCTACTATATCGGTTTCCTGAAACGAGTCATGACCTATGAAAGGTCTAGCTACTTGTCCAGTTATGGCTACTATGGGTACGGAGTCCATGTAAGCTGTTGCCAAGCCAGTTACAAGATTGGTTGCGCCAGGGCCTGATGTAGCTACGCACACACCTACCTTACCAGTCACTCTGGCATAGCCATCTGCTGCGTGGGCTGCGCCCTGTTCGTGACGAACTAGTACGTGATGGATTGAGGGATACTCAGGCAATACATCATAGAACGGCATTATGGCTCCGCCTGGATAACCCCATATGATTTCTACTCCCTCGTTCACGAGGGCCTCGCACATGATCCTGGCGCCACTAAGCTTCTTAGTTTCCTTCTTCTTAGTTTCTTCTATCTTGGGTTTATCAATTGTAATAGCCATGTCCTCCGTCCCCTTTCAGATATTTGGTGCCTATAACTTGAAAGCCTCCCTTTGTTGGGAGGCTTTCTTATCTAAGCGACTTATGTGTTTGATGTCAGCCTCCCAAGATATTTGCGACCCTAAGGAGCACAATAAGTCCTAGTACTAGAAGGCTAAGGATAGCCTTCTGCAAGGCGAAGATGATATCAACTTGTGTTTGTACCTGTATTCCAAGCATTTCAAAGCTCTTAAGCCAGAAGCCCCCGTCCCTCAAGGGACGGGGGCTTCCCGTGGTACCACCCTTGTTGCCGCCACTTTATTAGTGACGACCACTCGTATGCGCTAACGGGCGCTAACCGTTCGACCCTACTAAGATTTCAGGCCGACCGCTCCAGGGCGAGTTCGGGAGATTACAGCGTCCGAGTCACACCAACCCTCGGCTCTCTGAGCGCTTCCTCTTCCCTACTACTCCCTTTCGCAGCGTTTGTTTTTGTAAAGCTGAAAAGAATGTAACACACCAGCTCCTGGGCTGTCAAGTGTTTCTGCGTTTTTCTGCGTATTTTCTCGGGAATATGTGTCTGTGTATCTTAGCCTTTGACAGCACCTACGGTAATTCCTTCTATAAAGTACCTTTGAGCTCTAAAGTAGAGAACTATTATAGGTATAGTCATGAGCACAGCCATGGCCATCATCATGTTCCATTTGGGAGCTTCGGATCCTCCAGCCAGTGACTTGTTGAACTGATACAGGCCTAGCGGTAGAGTAAATTTCTCCGGAGTGCTCAGGTAGATTAGGGGTGAGAGGAAATTGTTCCAGTTACCTGTGAAGCTGAGTATGGTAATTGCTAGCAGTGCCGGCCTGACCAAGGGCAACATTACGTATCCGAATATCTGCAATAAATTCCCTCCATCTATGATGGCTGCCTCTTCTATGTCCCTGGGTATTGTGAGGAAAAATTGCCTCAACAAGAAAATGTAGGCTGGTCCCCATGCAAACAGTGATCCAACGGTGAGGGGAGAATAAGTGTCGTATCTTCCTAGCCATCTGGCCCATATGATAAATGACGGTATTAGCGTAATGATGCTTGGGAGCATCATGGTCGCCAGCATGATGCTAAAGAGCACTCCTCGACCAGGAAACCTAAAGCGTGCGAAGCCATAAGCCACAAGCGCTGAGGTAATGATCTCACCCAATATGGCCAGTAAGGTGACGAATACACTGTTGGCGAAATATCGTGCTAGTGGAACTAGTTGCCATACCTCTATATAGTTGCTCCATTGTATTGGGTCAGGAAACCATTGTGGCGGTATGAGAAACAGGGCAGTATCGGTTTTGAGTGAAGTTGCAATCATCCAGTATATAGGGATGATGACTATTGACAAACCAAGTAGCAGAACCATGTAAACGAGGACTTTGACGGCAAGGCTCTGTACTTTATATAGATACGTAGGCTTCTCGGCAGCGCTTGTTCTTGCTGTTGTCGTAGTCGCCATGGTTCTATCTCCTCTCCCCTTCGTAGTAGACCCAGAGGGCGGAGCTTCTGAACACCAGCGCCGTAAGGATAAGTATGATCAGAAGCATAAGCCAGCTCAAAGCAGATGCATACCCCATTAGTGCTCTTGTGCCGAATGCGTACTGATATACAAGTACCTGTAGGAATGTACCAGTGGCTCTGGGTAAGTTGATGAATACTCCTGGTTCGAACGTCTTGACTGCGCCTATTATCCCCAATACCAGCGTGTAGAACAGCGTTGGACTCACCATCGGAAGGGTAACGTGCCAGAACTTAGCCCAAGCCCCTCCGCCATCTATGGCTACAGCCTCATAGAGCTCTCTAGGGATGTTCTTTATACCTGCTAACAGGATCACGGTATTGGCGCCAAATACCCCCCAGAGACTCATGATTATGAGACCGGGTAGAGCATAGGTGGGATCTGTAAACCAACTGGGCTTCTCCATCCCAATCAGGTTGTATATTGGACTCAGTATTTGGTTGACCAGTCCATTGGTCGATAACAGCCATATCCATAGCACCAGAGTAGCTACCGTAGGTATAACCGCTGGTAGATAAAACATAGTTCTCCAGAAACCTATAAAGCGCACATCCTCTCGCGCTAGCACCATCGCTATCAACAGAGCTAATGTGAGTCCTATAGGCAGGCTTATAGCTCCGTATAGCAGTGTCATTCTAAGAGAAGGCCAGAAATAAGAACCTCTCTCCAGAAGGTTCTTATAATTTTCCAGTCCCACCCATCTGGGAGGTTGCAAACCGTTGAAATCTGTAAAGCTGTAGTAGAGGGATGCCAGAATTGGGTAGGCGGTCCATATTATGAACCCCAGTAGCCAGGGTACAATCAGCGTATATCCAGAAGCTGTTTCAGGCTTGACGCCAAACTTCCTGAGAATGTTATAGGTTAGATACATCGCACTGCCTATCAGTGCTGCGGCAATTAGATAGTCCGCTAGAGTGCGAGCGTAGTCGGATAACATATCTGCCACCTCTTGCTTTGGTTGGGTGAGCAGGGGTCAGTTTGTTATGGCCCCTGCAATATGGCCTCGAGCTCAGGCCTGACTTTCTTAGCCAGCTCCTCGGGAGTGCCTTTCCTGTGGAAGAGCGGGTCGAGGAACTTTTCTGAGAAAGTGGTATCCCACTCGGACTGTTGCGGAACTACCCTGAACGTTCTCATATCCTGTGCTGCTTTGATTATTACATCGGCCGATTTAGCTTTTTCAGGCACAGCTTGAATTATTGTTTCCTTATTAGCCAAGGACTTCCTGGGCGCTAGTACCTTCCAGTGATGGATACCGTCAGTTAGGTCAAGCAAAGCTTGGCAAGCAGCTTCAGGATTAGCTGTCTTGGCATTGATGGCCATTAGCCCAGTCCAGGCGAATGTAGTCCTGCTCTTGGGACCCTTAGGAACTAGGGCTGCTTTCATCTCAGCAAACTTTGGATCTTTCGCATGAGCGTAATCTAGATCATCTGCAGCTCCACCGAAGAACATCGCCACCTTGCCATTCTTGGCGAGATCTGCGAATCCTTGTTCGGCTATTATGTTCTCGGGCGCTGCATACTTGGGGTTATACACTATCTCTTGGTAGAACTTCTCCGCCTGTATGGCCTCTGGAGAGTCTATTGGAGAATGCTTCAGATCCTCGCTTATTACGTCCCCGCCAGCCTGCCATATAAACATCTGGATAGGCGGCCAACCGTTGAAAGCTGTCCCATATATCCCCTTCTTGGGATTTGTTAGCTTGGCTGCCGCTGCCTTGAAGTCGTCCCATGTCCAGTTCTCGTTAGGTTCTTCCACACCAGCTTCTTTGAACAACT
This sequence comes from Thermobaculum terrenum ATCC BAA-798, assembly GCF_000025005.1. Classification (NCBI taxonomy): domain Bacteria; kingdom Bacillati; phylum Chloroflexota; class Chloroflexia; order Thermobaculales (SeqCode); family Thermobaculaceae (SeqCode); genus Thermobaculum (SeqCode); species Thermobaculum terrenum. The sequence continues at coordinate 196,117 of NC_013525.1, read as the reverse complement.
TAGGGTTGTAGTAAAGCACTACGGGCTGAGATATCCAGGGTAGTGCGTACAGCTTGCCCTCGAACTTGCCGACGTCAAGTATGCTCTCGAAATAGTCATCCAGCTTGGCAGCTGGCTTATCACTGTGCTCCTGCACACATTGAGTGAGATCCATGAGCGCGCCCCGCTCAGCATACCCAGGAACGTATTCCTGAGAGAGCCACATCAGATCTGGACCTTTACCTCCGCTTATAGTCGTTTGTAGCTTTGTGTAGTAATCTGCTGGCTGGGGCTCATGTACTATCTTGTAGGTATTGGATTTGGAGTTGAGTTTGTCTATGATGGCCTGGAGTTCCTTGGACTCATCTACACCCGCCCAGGTTGATAGCCTAATAGTCACCTTCCCTTGGTTGCCCGAGCTTCCCTGTTGCGGAGTGCTTGCTGTTCCACCGCCACCGCAAGCTGTGACAACAAGTGCGAGTACCAGGAACAAGTGCAACTTGAACCTACATAACATAATTGCGCCTCCTTCCACTTTGTTTTTCAGTTGTTGCGAACTATTAGATGTAAAGGCAAAAAAGGTGAAGCGGTCTTTGAACAGAGGCCACAAGGGGCCTAGCACTCTTTATGCCACAGTGTACGGATATGAAAGGGTTTTAGAAGGAATCTAAGCTTGGGATTAGACCAATGAGATTCTACTACAAAAGTAGACTGTTCGCATGTTGACAGTTTATTGGGTAACTTTGGTTGCCAATACCAGACCTGTAGAGCAGGCTAGCTTTGCAATAACAAGATCGCTCCTGCTTGCAAGCTCATTTAGCAACCATCTGACGCTTGCCTCATGCCCTTCCGGCCAGTTAGGTTGAGGCAGCATGTCATCTATTACGTAGATGCCTCCGAGCTTGAGTATGCTTAAAGCCTCGTTTAAGTGGCTGTATTTACCTGGCCAGGAGTCAGCAAATATTAGGTCAAACTCTTCGTGCTGGTTTTGCTCTAGCCAGGTTCCTGCATCTACTAAGTGGAATGTGACTCTGGGATCGTTCCCAAGATACTTACGAGCTATGGAGGCGAATTTATCCTCTTTCTCTAAAGTTATCAAGATAGAATCTTGATCCATGCCTTGTAGTAGCCAGGAGGTAGCAATTCCAGTTCCAGTACCAATCTCAAGGAATCTACCTCCCGGCTTTGAAGCAACTAGTGCACGTAGTAGCGAGCCCGTTACGACATCCGAACCCATGGTAAACCCAAGCTGGTCAGTTTCTACCAGTATCTTGGATAGTACCTCTGGTGTATTGGGCTCTGATGCAAAGTAATCTTTGATATCCACCCGTGCACCCCTTGTGCGTCTTATTAACTAGCTGAGTTGAGCTGGTCTAATAAGTTATTAAGATCATCTTCGCTGAAGGCTCCACCACTGAAGTTCACAAGTGCTCTAAGCGGCATATACCTTAGAAGGGCCATTATCATTTCGCTGTTGAACTCTCCTGATGAAGCGAACGGTGTGTTCGCCAATCCCTGCTGCATCATTTGGTTGAAGAGAGCAGCGGCTTTAGGATCCTCCTGCAGATCCCCTATCAATGAGTTGCGATGGTACCTCTTTGGTATTACCTGTGTGGAGTCGACGTGGATGATCTCGGTAAGGACAATATCTCTAGAGGATCTCCCTACGCAGATCTCAAATTCCCCTGTCTCCACGTACCAATCGCTAAGGTCCACGTTGTAGTATGCAAAAGCCCTTTTGTCCAACGTGAAATTGACTGTTTTCTCTTCTCCAGGCTGTAGCTCTACCTTCTCAAAGCCTTTGAGCTCTTTTTCTGGCCTTCTAACGCTTGAAGCTAGATCGCTTACATAGAGCTGTACTATTTCTTTCCCGGCGAATTTGCCAGTGTTCTTAACAGTTACTTGTACGTTAACGACCTCGTTATCTTTAATGCTCTTCTTGTCTACGGATAGATCACTATACTCAAACGTGGTATAACTCAGACCATGACCGAATGGGAACAAAGGCTCGATTTCCTTTGTGTCGTAGTATCTGTATCCAACGAATATACCTTCGCGGTACTCTACTTTGTCGTCTTCGCCTGGGAAGTTGAGGTATGAAGGATTGTCACTTAGCTTTTGTGGGAACGTCTCAGCGAGTTTGCCGCACGGGCTAGCCTCCCCAAATAACAGATCAGCTATAGCGCTACCAACAGCCTGCCCTCCCAGGTAGCACTCTAGCACAGCGGGTACATCATGCAGCCAAGGCATCTCTACGGGTGCACCATTGCATAGCAGCACCACAGTATTTGGCTGAGATTCGCTGACTGCTTGAATAAGCTCCAGGTGACTCCTAGGCATCGACATATGGACCCTATCATAACCTTCGGACTCATAATTCTCAGGTAGTCCTGCGAATATTAGTGCTACGTTCGCCTGAGAGGCAATTTGCCTGGCTTCTTCGATTAAGGACTGGTTTACTTCGTCGCTTCCCAGTTGGTAACCATCTGAATAGAGTAGCCTGGCGGAATCACCTACTGCCTTTTGGATCTCATCATAGGGTATGTCGATCCGAGTGGGGTTGACGTGTGAACTGCCTCCTCCTTGGAATCTGGGATGTTTGGCGAATGCTCCTATAACTGCTATAGTTCCTTCTTTCCGAAGGGGTAAGATAGAGTTATCGTTCTTGAGGAGAACCATGCTTTCCCTGGCAGCCTTTCTTGCTAGTTGATGGTGAGCGTCAGCGTCGTACCGGAAGTTCTCCTTTCTATTGTCAACGGCTTGGAAGATTAGTTTCAGGATACGCTCAACTGCTCTATCCAAAACCTCTTCTGATAGCTCTCCAGAGCAAACTGCTTCAATGATCTTGCGATCTCCAACGCCGCCGTTACCGGGCATCTCCAGATCTAGGCCAGCCTCGAGTCCCTTTACCCTCTCGTTGACTGCTCCCCAGTCAGAAACTACTAATCCTTCATATCCCCAGTCTTCTCGCAAAACCTTCGTGAGCAGGTAGTGGTTCTCAGAACAATAATCGCCGTTCAACCTGTTATAGGCGCACATTACCGTCCAGGGCTTGGATTTCTTTACTGCTCCTTCGAAGCTCGCCAGGTAGATCTCTCGTAAGGTCCTTTCGTCAACTATTGCGTTGACCGACATCCTGCGGTGTTCCTGATTGTTAGCGGCAAAGTGCTTGATGGACGTGCCAACCCCTTGGCTTTGTACGCCTTCTATATAGCTGGCTGCTAATTCCGTAGAAAGAAATGGGTCCTCTGAGAAGTATTCGAAGTTGCGTCCGCATAGAGGAGAACGCTTTATATTTACTCCAGGCCCCAAAATCACAGATACACCTTCAGCTTGGCATTCCTCTCCCAGGGCGATGCCAATCTCTCTTACTAAAGATCTGTCCCAGGAGCAGGCTATAGTAGCTGCTGTTGGGAAACAAGTGGCAGGCACGCTGTCGAAGAAGTTTTGGCTCCCGGGGACTTGCTTTCGTAGTCCATGAGGGCCATCAGTCATGACTATAGAAGGTATTCCTAGTCTCTCTATGGGTTTGGTATCCCAGAAGCCTAGTCCTGAGCATAGGCTTGCCTTTTCCTCCAGGGTCATCTGAGCGATCAAAGACTTGATATCTCTGGTCAAACTATTACCTCCCTTGTGTTTGGAATAAAATTCCCTCAAAGATTAGGGTGGTGCAAAGTAAACATGTGCATGTGAATTGAGCTTATTATAAGCTTGAATGATCTGAATACAAGATCTGTGCTGCAATATGTCAGGAGCATTCCAATTGAAAATCCGCAGGATGATGCAAGAAGATATACCCTCGGTAAGGCATGTAGCAGAAGTTACCTGGCACCATACCTACAAGAACATAATCCCGGAGCATATAAGGACCGAGTTTCTGGCTACGGCTTATTCGGATAAGTCGCTGAATTATAGGATGAGGAATAATGTCCTGCTCGTTGTGGAGGATGCAGGCCACTTAGTAGGTTTTGCTGAGTTTACACCTCTTCAGGACTCTTCCGAAGTGGAGCTATCTGCGATATATATTCTTCCCAGCCACCAGGGTAAAGGTATAGGCACTCAGCTTCTTCAAGAAGGGATCAAGAATTTCCCAGATGCCAAGGTGATCAAGCTCAGGGTGGAAAGCAGAAATGCTCCCGCTAAAAGCTTCTACCTAGCCAAAGGCTTTTTACCTACGCGCGAATATACCATACTGATTCATGGTTATAGCTGTGAGATTACTGAGATGGAAAAGCATTTGTGAAGTTACTGGAGTTTTTCGCACTTGAAGTTTCGACCAAAAGACCTTGATCACGAAGATCTTACGCTTTTTATTAGCCTGATCTATGGGTTGTCTGTTGTGAACATTGAATTCCTCCCAAAAGGAGAGGATTCATGGTGTTACAAAGTTGTAACCGCTACAGAGAGCTTCTTATTGCAGCTTAGAAGGATTGCTGAAGATACAGCGTTGTGTAAGTTCGTTGAACATGTTCGAATGTTGCATGACTCAGGGTTCAAATCAGCTGTTGTTCCTGTTGAGACTCTTGATGGTTGCCCACTGGCCCAATATGGATCCTATTGTGTTCTGCTTTATCCATTTATTGGGAACGGCAATAGTTTGTACGATAAAATGCAGCCATCTACTTTGTTGGAAGAAATCCCTCTAGACAAGGTTGTTGAAATAATTGCTGAGCTGCACTCAACTAAGCTCTTGATCCCAACGCGAGACATATTTGAAAACCCCTTTGAGTCAAGGATAGGGAATAACCTTAGGGCCATCAACAGTAGCTCTGAGGGTGGTCGAATTCGGAGTATGCTCCAAGAGCTTATAAGAGAGAATATTGACGACATTTTAGATACAGCACGCTATACAAGCCTTCTGGGAAGAATTCTCGCCAAAGACCAAGATGATTTTGTGCTAACCCATGGCGATCCTAATCTAGCCAACTTTATCCCTGGGGATGACGATCGCATATATCTGGTTGACTGGAGCAGCATCTCTATGGGTGCCCCAGAAAGAGATCTGTCATCTTATATCGATCTAGATTGGCCGATGTTCTGGAATGTGTACAAGTCTCTAACTGGAAGGAATAGGTGCTTGCTGCAGAGATTCAAGTTTTACAGCTACCTTTGGATTTTGCAAGAGATAGCTGATTATACCTCGCGCATTCTAGGAACTGATGAGATTCTCGAACAGGAGTATGCCTTGGATGAACTTCGGCCTTACCTACCCATACCTCATGATCAGATCAATGCTAGACTTGACTTCTTAGCACGATATGCGGTGTAGATCTCCAAAAGAATTGCTTGTATTACCATCCACTGGACATTTTAAAAACACACGGCTACACTTTTGCTAATGGAAGCACCTTTAGATTTCTGAATGATCAACGATTGGAGTTTTTGTTCCTATGCCCGAGCAATATAAGGATGTTTTGCCTAATGGCTTGACTGTTCTTGGAGAAAGACTCGAGGGTGTTAGATCTCTGGCTCTAGGCTTTATAGTTGGAGCTGGGAGTTCTTATGATCCTGATGATAAAAGTGGGCTCGCCCATTTCACCGAAACTATGCTCCTAGAAGGTACCACCAACAGGACTTCTCGCCAGATAAGCGATTCACTTGACTCCTTGGGAGTGAGCTACGGTACTTCCTTGGATGCCGAAACTATAGGGCTCTCGGGAGTGATGGTTAGCTCCAGACTAGAACCTGCACTGGAGATATTTGCAGACATACTTCAGAACCCAAGCTTCCCAGAAGATGAAATGGAGCAGACCCGATCTTCCATATTGCAGGAGCTTCGGCGCGAAGAGGATGAACCTATGGTAAAGGTTCGGGATCTGCTACGGAGGGTCTACTACGAGGGACATCCCTATTCTAAGAGGCCAACAGGGGAGCCGGATGTTATCAGTTCCCTTTCTTCTGCTGACTTGAGGGAATATCATGCATCTTACTTCAATCCTGCCAATACAGTCTGTGCAGCAGCTGGGGACCTAGATTGGGATCTGTTCAGATCTCTGGTAGAGAAGTTTCTTGGAGGTTGGAAACCTGGGACCAAGGCTCCCGAGATAGGGCCACCTCACCCTCGTCCACAATTGTATGTGGAAAATCAGCAGACTCAGCAAGAACATATCGCTGGTGCGGCGCCGAGTGTTCCATTCGGACATGACGATTATTACGCTGCTATTATTGCTGCCGAAATCTTGGGTGGAGGCATGAGTAGCAGACTTTTTGTAGAGGTGCGTGAGAAAAGAGGTCTGGTATATTCGGTGGGCGCATCTTATTCTCCCGGTAGGTATCAAGGTTCATGGAGAATATATGCAGGGACTACTCCTGAAAGGGCTTCTCAGACTTATAGCGTGTTGATGGAGGAGCTGCACAAGTTAGACTCCGAGGGTGTGTCCGAGGAGGAGTTTAGAAGGTTCCAAGCGCTAACTCGAAGCCATGTGCTTATGGCCGGCGAAAGCACGAGTGCGAGGCTTAGATCTCTCTTGACCTCATGGTGGTATGAGGGCAGGATAAAGCCACTTTCCTACATACGTGAGAGGATAGATGCTGTCACTGTTGATCAGGTGAACAAGGTTGTTAGGGAATGGCCTTTGAGCTCCAATTTGGTGTTGTGTGCTCTAGGCCCAAGTACAAAAGAAAGCTTGGTGGGTGAAAATGTCAGTAAGGTCTAATGAGCTGCTAGGAGTCGAGAAACTTCCCAATGGTCTGACGGTTGTAGGGCAGAGGATGCCCGGAGTGGAATCCGTAGCCATATGTTTCCACGTGCGTACAGGGTCTCGAGATGAGCCCCAAGACATAGCTGGTGTTTCCCACTTTCTAGAGCACATGATGTTTAAAGGCACTACAAGAAGGTCAGCGGTCGATATCTCCAGAGAGTTCGAGGAGATGGGAGCTGAATTCAATGCTTTTACCTGGGTAGAGAGCACTGTGTACTATGCTAGAGTGCTTGGTGATCAGCTCCCTAGGGCTGTGGACCTGCTGGCCGATATGATGCGTCCTGCTCTTGACGAGAAAGAGTTCGAAACAGAGAAAGGCGTGATCATAGAGGAGATAGCGCGCTCTGAGGATCAGCCAGCACATGAGCTTATACACCAGCTTTTCGCTAACTTCTTCGAATCTCATCCTTTAGGTAACAGTGTTTTGGGAACTCAGGATACCATTCGCAACATGCCCGTACACAGGATGCGTGAGTACCATCAAAGAAGATATGGGGCTAACAACATCATCTTTGGTATAGCAGGCAACTTTGATTGGGACAAACTGCTCCCAATGTTGGAAGAGGTTACGCGTGGATGGGAACCTTCTGAGGAGGGGCATCAGAAGGTGGAGTTCAAACCAACTCCAAAAGTGAGGGTTGATCTCAAGCCTCAGTTTCAGCAGGAACATATAGCTATAGCTTCGAGTGCGCCTAAGCAGGATGAGGATGATACTTGGGCAGCTGAACTCGTAGCCTCTGTACTAGGGGATTCAACTGGGTCTCGTCTCTTCTGGGAAGTCACACAGAAAGGACTGGTCGATTCAATCGAGACTGAGTATTACGGTTTTGATGACGCGGGACTTTACCTTACATACTTCAGTACTTCTCCTGATAGGGCTGAGGAGGTCCTTAGAGTAGTTAGGCAGGAGATGCAGAAGCTACAGCAAGACGGTGTAGATCAGGATGAGCTAGATCGGGCGAAGGTGAAGGCCGTCGCGGATATCGTGATTGGTGGGGAGGCTTCTCACCGCAGGATGTTTGAGCTGGCGAGCTTGTACGTGGCCAAGAGCAAGGCTATGTCCGTTGACGAGATCGTTGATAGTATCGAAAGTGTATCCCAGGAGGATATACGTCGAGTACTTGAACGATATCCCTTTACTGAGACCTTTACGGTACAAGCTGCTGGTCCCCTTTCTGATCTGAACGTTTCGTAGCCAGTACACAAATACACAGGCGCTCGAAAGGGTGATCGCCGCACGCGTAGACAGCGATCACCCTTCCTTGATTTTTCGATCTATATCGCCTTACAATCGAGAAACAACATCTAATAAAGATCTAAAAGCTGAGAAGAGGATCGGTAGGACGGTTTAGTTAGGTCACAGAGAGCCGGGTTGCTGAGAGTCCGGTACCTGACTCGTCCGACATGGCCTCGGAGCTGCTATCCGAAAATAGTGATTTTGACAGCTATGAGTAGGTGCTGACGTCTCGCCCGCGTTATAGGGTTGTAGGCCAGTTAGATGGCCTCAGAGTCCTGCAGTGTAAGCTGCAGGAGAACCAGGGTGGTACCACGAGTGGTCCTCGTCCCTAGGGCGAGGGCCATTTTGATTTTAGTAATGGAGTAATGGATGGAGGTGTTGAGGTGAGCGGTTCTCGGTATTACATTACAACGGCTATACCGTACGTAAACGCCAAGCCTCATATCGGATTTGCTCTTGAACTGGTACAGACCGACGTTCTTGCTAGATACCACAGGTTGATAGGGGATGACACGCGCTTTCTTACAGGTACTGATGACAACGCCCTCAAGAATGTACAGGCTGCGGAGGCAGAGGGGATTTCTACTAAGGAGTTAGTTGACCGCAATGCGGAGTTGTTTAAGGCGCTAAGAGAACCCCTGGCTGTGTCCTTCGATGACTTCATAAGGACGTCTGGTGAAAAGAGACATATAGATGGAGTGCAGAAGCTGTGGCGTGCGTGTCAGCGATCAGGGGATATATACAAGAGGGTTTATAAAGGACTATATTGTGTTGGTTGTGAGCAGTTCTACTCGGAAGAGGAGCTGGTCAACGGCTTGTGCCCGGAACACCTCACGCGTCCAGAACTGGTTGAGGAAGAGAACTATTTCTTCCGTCTTTCAAAATACACCGATCGCCTTATATCAATAATTGAGTCTGGCGAATTGCGTATTCTGCCCGAGACGAGACGTAATGAGGTGCTTAGCTTTATTAGACGCGGGCTCGAGGACTTCAGTATATCTAGAGCTAGTAGCAGAGCCAGAGGGTGGGGTATACCGGTGCCGGATGATCCAGATCAGGTAATGTATGTCTGGTTCGATGCTCTTGGCAACTATATCACCGCACTAGATTATGCCTACGATGGAGAGCTTTATCGGAGATACTGGCTCGAGAATCCACATAGAACTCATGTGATAGGCAAGGGCATACTTCGATTCCACGCTGTCTATTGGCCTGCTATGCTGCTCTCGGCGGGTGAACCCCTGCCCACTACGATCTATGTGCATGAATATCTCACCATTAACGGTCAGAAGATTAGCAAATCTCTTGGAAACGTCATAGATCCTATTAGTATCGTTGAAAGATTCGGTACCGATGCTCTGCGCTATTGGTTCGTGAGGGAAGTGTCTCGAACGGAAGACACGGATTTCACTTGGGATCGACTAGTAACGCGTTATAACGCCGATTTAGCTAATGACCTAGGCAACCTCCTTAACAGAACAGTTAGCATGATCAGGCGATATAGGGAGGGTAAGGTGCCATCTCCATCCGACAGCACCGATCTAGAGCAAGATCTCAGGCAGATAGCTGAGGGCATCCCTGAAAAGATTTATAAGTATCTGGACGAATTTGACCTAAGGGCAGCCATAACTGCCATATGGGACTTGGTGACTAGAGCTAATAGGTATGTAGAGGAGAGCGCGCCCTGGCTACTTGCTCGGCAGGAGAAGAATGGTGACGGTGCGGCTTCATCGCGTCTAGATACTGTGCTCTATTCTTTGGCTGAAAGCTTGAGAGTGATAGCTGTGCATCTGTCTCCGTTTCTACCTTTGACTTCAAGTAAGATCCTTGAGCAGCTAGGCATCGGGGCAGATTCTCAAACTAAGTGGCCTGATGTAGCTGCCTGGGGAGGACTGCAACCCGGTACTCTTGTTGGAGAGCCCAAGCCCATATTCCCGAGAGTTGAATTGACTACTTCAGAGATTTCCTAGACTGCTGGCATAAGAGTTGCGAGCTTAGCTAGCGTCAAGGTTGCAGTTTGGAAGGAGGTTTCTGAATGGCTGGCAAACTCGAAGGGAAGAAGATTGCATTTCTTGCTACTGATGGTGTCGAGCAAGTAGAGCTGACTGAACCCTGGAAGGCTGTTACCCAAGAGGGCGCAGAGGCTCATCTTATATCTATCAAGTCGGGCGAAATCCAGGGTGTCAACGGTATGGATAAGGCCGATACATTCAAGGTAGATAAAACTGTGGATCAGGTCTCAGCTAGCGAATACGATGCTCTCGTGCTGCCGGGTGGGGTGGCAAATCCCGATAAACTTCGCATGAACCAGGATGCTGTAAGGCTTGTGCGGGAGTTCGTAGAATCCGGAAAGCCTGTAGCAGCTATATGCCATGGTCCTTGGACCCTAGTTGAGGCCGATGTAGTTCGTGGAAGGACGCTCACGTCTTATCCTAGCTTGAAGACCGATATAAAGAACGCTGGTGGTAATTGGGTTGACCAAGAAGTGGTTGTCGATCAGGGTATTATTACCAGCCGGAATCCTAATGACCTACCGGCCTTCTGCGCCAAGCTCATAGAAGAAGTGCAGGAAGGTATACACGAGGCTAGAGCACAGTCAGCTGGCGAGTTCACTACTCCTCAGATGTAATCCTCCGGGGCGTGGGGTCTTTCCCATGCCCCTTACTTTTCCTAACTGCGGCAACTGGCTTTTAGTTTATGCTTTGGATCTAGATCTGTACCCTTGCTACGTGTTTATAATGTTTGCGACACTGCAAGCCTAATTTACAAGGTAGGGTAGGGGTGGACAAGATAAGTACGGGTATTCCTGGCTTTGATGTGCTCCTTGGTGGGGGTATACCTAAGGGTTCATTTGTGCTGGTTGGAGGTCCTCCAGGCGTTGGCAAGACTATATTGGTTACCCAGATGGCCTTTCACCATGCATCTCAGGGCAAGAAAGTAGTTATGCTTACTGCCCTTACTGAGACTAACGCTAAGCTTATAGCACATCTTAGTACCCTGGCCTTTTTTGATGATGCCTTGCTCGGTAATACCCTTCAGATTCTGAATATACAAAAGCTGCTGCAAGAAGAGGGCTTAGATAAGACTCTTGCCGAGATAAGGAGCACAGTGATCGAACAGGGAGTAGAACTTCTAGTAATAGACTCATTTAGAAGTCTTTTCACCCTCACTGGAGATGCAGCTGCCGTACAAAACTTTATTTTCAATCTGAGTTCGGCGCTATTCATGCTTGGATGCACCACCCTGATGGTTGAAGATCAATACAGGATGGATGGCTTCATTCATCCGGAACAGGCAATAAGCGACACCATCATTCATCTTAGCTTGTCAAGCCTGAACAGTAGTGCTACTAGGAAGATAGAGGTACTCAAGATGAGGGGAGGTGATCCTATCCCCGGCAAGCATTACTTTGAGATCACACCCTCTGGTATTGCAATATATCCAAGGATAGAATCCTTAGCTAGCAAAGTTTGGCCTTGTGATACGAATAAAAGGGTGAGCTGGGGGGTTGCTGGATTAGACGAGATAACGGGAGGTGTCCCTGTTTGCTCATCTAATCTGGTACTAGGCCCTCTTGGAGTTGGGAAGAGCTTGTTGTCTTTGCAGTTTCTAGCAGCAGGTATAAGGGAAGGCCAGAGGGTCTTATTCGCAACTTTCTACGATACTCTTGAAGATTTATCTAGACGTCTATCCAGTGTGGGAGTAGATCTAGAAGATGCTTTGAATAAAGGTAATGTCATCGCCATTCAGTTCCCCTTCTCTGATATAAGTGCAGACAAGCTAGTACATCAGATTATCTCTCAGTTACCAGAGTCTTCCTCATCTCGACTCGTGATTGACGGCTTTGAGGTTGTAAGGGAAGAGCTGGATAGAGATGGGCGATTTATGCCTTTCGTTGGTGCCTTGGCCCAGATAATGCGTTCACGCAATGTGACTACTCTTATCACATGCGGTGATAAAAGCATGTCGCTGTGGGCTGCCTCTCCTGAGTGGGCACCAATGGATAACGTCCTGACCATGGACAGGATAAATTTGAGTGGGGAGTTGAGGAGAGTACTGACCATCGTGAAAATGCGTGGCATTGAGCATGATAACACGGTATACGAGTTTACAATTACGCCAACCGGTATAGAGATAAAAGATAAGGTTGAGGAGATTGGTCGCTAGCGCACTCCAACTTCTCTGAGTAGAGCAATAATGCTTATGAAAAAAGTGCTTATAGTTGATGATGAAGCTGAGATAGTTGAGCTAATTGTGATGGTCCTTGATGATGGCCAAGTTCAACTGCTCACAGCCTATGATGGTGAGCAGGCAATGCGTATCATCAAGGAGCAGAGACCCGATGTTGTGCTTACAGACGTGATGATGCCTAGGCTGGATGGCAGAGAGCTTTGTAAGATGGTCAAGTCAGATCCATCAATCTCCGATACCAAAGTTATACTCATGAGCGCTATACATCGGCTGGATAAGGGTGATTGTCCAGCCGATGGCCTTATCCACAAGCCTTTTGACATAGTTGCCATAGTGGAAGCGGTTCACAAATTTCTAGACCAATAATCTGGATAATCCTAGGCAGGTTCTGGTTGCTTTTCTCCAAGCCCTACGATCTCTCGTATCTGCTGCTCGTCTAAGGATTCTTCTCTAAGTAGAGCCTCCGCTAAGTTATCCAGCCTTTGTCTCTCCCTGTTCAAGAGAGACAAAGCTTCTGCATAACACTCATCGATTATTCTTCTCGTCTCTCTATCGATCACAGTTGCTAGTGACTCACTGTATTCCCTTGAGGTTATTGGATTGGGGCCCAGGAAATCTTCCTGACCATCTGGTGATAGATATACAAGTCCCACCTCCTTGCTCATGCCCCATCTTGTGACCATCTGCCTAGCTATCTCAGTCACCTGCTTGAGATCATTCTCTGCACCTGTAGTTACAGTTCCAAAAACTAGTTCTTCCGCAGCTCTGCCTCCCAAGGCGGCGGTTATCCTGCTCCGTAGATATCTCTCGGTATAGTTATATCTATCGTCCTCAGGAGTTTGGTATGTAACACCTAGGGCTTGCCCTCTGGGGATAATAGTTACCTTGTGTACGGGATCAGCCTCGGGTAGTAACAGCCCTAACAAAGCGTGTCCAGATTCATGGTAGGCCACGCGCCTGCGATCTTCTTCACTGATAAGGAGCTTACGCTCAGCACCAAGTGTTATCTTCTCCAGTGCGTCAAAGAAATCTTCTCTGTCGACGTAATTCTTACCGCGTCTTGCCGCCAGCAATGCCGCCTCGTTGACGAGGTTCCTCAGATCAGCACCGACCAGTCCAGGAGTGGCTGCAGCTATCTCCGAAAGGTCTAGATTTGGATCAAGAGGTACGTTTCTAGTATGCACTTGTAGTATCTTGAGCCTGCCTACCTTATCTGGGCGTTGCACTACCACCCTGCGGTCAAACCTCCCAGGGCGCAGTAATGCTGGATCCAGGACGTCTGGGCGGTTAGTAGCTGCAAGGACGATTACTCCTTGCCTTGAGTCAAAGCCGTCCATCTCTACCAAAAGCTGGTTGAGAGTTTGCTCTCTCTCGTCATGTCCTCCAACGTTGATGCTACTACCTCTTCTTCTGCCTATGGCATCTAGCTCGTCCACAAAGATGATGCAGGGGGCTTCCTTCTTAGCCTGCTGGAATAGCTCTCGTACTCTTGCAGCTCCCACACCCACGATCATCTCTACGAACTCGGAACCAGACATACTGAAGAAAGGCACACCAGCCTCTCCAGCTACCGCTCGGGCCAAGAGAGTTTTGCCAGTACCTGGAGGGCCTATCAATAGAACACCTTTCGGTATAGTACCGCCTAATCTTTGGTACTTCTGTGGGTTCTTGAGGAAATCCACGATCTCTGCAAGTTCCTGCTTGGCCTCTTCGATGCCAGCTACGTCATCAAAAGTAACCCTTGTAGATTCTGTAGCGTTGTATCTCTTAGCTCTGCTCTTTCCGAGACCAAAAAGCCCTTGTTGAGAAGACTGTGCTTTGGAGATAAGCCAGAGGAATAGTAAGAAGAAGAGTATCGTGGGCCCAAAGCTGATCAAAATGCTTAGCAGCAGGGAACGTGTACTGCTTTCTGGCTGTACATTTACTATGACGCCTTTCTGATCAAGCTGGCTCATCAGCTGATCATCGCCGAAGGCTGGTATATGGGTTACAAATCTCTTGACTGGTTGATCAACTCCTGGTACCTTGACAGCCTGCTTAAACTCACCAGTTATCTTATCCGCTTGGGTAGTGACCTCTGCGACGTTGTTGTTCTCAAGTTGTTGCTTGAAGCTGGTATATGGGATGGATACCGCTCCCTTGCCCTCGGGGAATAAAATAGGAGCTACTAGCCAGTTGAGTAGCAATGCTACAATTAGAACTATCCATGCCCAACTGGGTATAGGCCCCCATCTGTTTCTGTTGTTCTTGTCGTTGTTATCGAACCTTCTAGATTCGGGTCCAGGTGGTCTAGGTCTATCCGTCTGATTGTTGGTCAAAGCTGTAACACCTACCAGAGAATATTCTCAACAAGATTGTACCTGAATCCTATACAAACCGTAATTTGACTAAAGCAGGAATAGGGGTAGAATCTAATTTGACATATTATTCGCGGGTGTCTGCTATGCACGTCAACACCTACTATGACCTTCTTACAGCTTTTCGCCTAGAAGGCTGTCCAATATGTCGTCTTGTCCGTTTAGCGGTAGATTCGTACTTGGATAGCCTAGATTATGAATTTATAAATGATGCCAAGGTTAGGAAGGATTTAGTTGTCTCCTTTGGGTTCTGCAAGGACCATGCTGAGCAATGGTTTGAAAGACCAAGACTTCTAGCGACATGCATTCTCTACCGGGATGTGGTTGCCTACCTAGGCTATCATCTTCACCTCAAAAGAAGAGAGTTGTTTGAGAAGAGATCTTCGAGAGGATGGAATCGTAGGTTGAGGAGCAGCTTGGAGAACATAAGGAGGCTCATCAAAAGCAAGCCGGTATGTCCGGTTTGTGACTTTCAACAAGAGGAGGAACATAAATACCTGAGCGCTCTTCTTCAAGGGTTCGAAGATGAGTCGTTTGAAGAAGCTTATATGAAGTCTCATGGCTTGTGTCTTCTTCATCTGTTTTTGGGGCTTGATATAGCTGCCGAAGACTCAAGCGTATCTATTCTTCTTATAGATAAAGCGCTTATGGAGCAGAGAAAGCATATGGATTTAGTAGTGCAATGCTTGCAATCCCAAAGCTACAACTCTGTTGCTGCTTATACACCCAAATCCTCGGAGATCTACTCTATAGTTCAGCACCTCTGTGGTGATCCAAGGTTAGATAGAAAGCCCCAGATACATTGTGAAAAGAACACATTGGCCTAAGGGTAGAACTTGACGTCTGGCTAATTAGTTCGCTAGAATATGCGCGTCACACGCATGGCGCATTCGTCTAGTGGCCTAGGACACCACCCTCTCAAGGTGGAGATCGCGGGTTCGAATCCCGCATGCGCTACCAAAGATCTGCGGGGCAGCATAATCGCCCCGCTTTATAATTCAAGCCCCCATAGTCTAGTGGCCTAGGACGTCACCCTTTCAAGGTGAAGATCGCGGGTTCGAATCCCGCTGGGGGCACTTCATTTTCCCTCTCTTATAGCAGCTCCAGCGAAGCTATAGTTTCTATGTGGAAGGTCTGTGGGAACATGTCCACGGGTTGTACTTTCTTAAGTCTGTATGCTCCAGTTGAGCATAGGACCTTTAGATCTCTTGCCAGAGTTGCCGGGTCGCAGCTCACGTAGACTATCTTCTCAGGAGCAAGCTCTAATATGGTTTCCAGAGCTTCGGGTTCACAGCCAGTTCTAGGTGGATCCAGTAATAATCTATCTATGTTATTTGGCAATCTACCCAGCTCCTTCTCAGCTCTTCCCTCTATTAACTTTGCCTTGAGCCCTTGCATGTTGTATCTAAAGTCGGCAGTAGCTGAAGGGGATTCTTCTATCCCTATCGTAAGTTCGGCTCTCTCCGCTATAAAACGAGTGAAAGTTCCCACTCCACAATAGGCATCAACGACCGTTTTGCCTTCCAAGGGTTCAAGTTCATCTAGCGCTATTCTTATAAGATTTTCAGCCTGCAGCGTATTTACCTGAAAGAAGGATGTTGCGGATACTCTGAACTCCCTTCCTAGTAGGACCTGAGTATGGAACTGCTGCCCAGTTTCTAGGTCTACGGATAGCTTGGGCCATATTACTAATTCATCTTTTTGTCTGCTGTATCTTACCCTTACGTTTTCTCCAGGTAGGCCATGTCCCTGTATGTGCTGGAGCACTTCGTTAATCTTTTCATCCATTATTGGGCAAGTATCTACTTTTATGAAACTGTTGCTTCGCCAGTCAGTAAACCCTAGGTCCCCTTGCTGGCCACAGAGAAATCTTGCGCTATTGCGGTAATAGTACTCTCTTGGAGAAGGAATGGTGGGGAGTACTTTTATATCTCTGAAGCCTCCAATTCTGGACAGTAGGGATTCTACTATGTGACGTTTGATCTCAAGCTGCCTGTCATATCTTATATGTTGGTAATGGCATCCACCGCATACTCCGAAATATGGACACTTGGGTATTACCCTGTCCTGCGATGGGGTGATAATGTCTATTATCTCAGCTTCTGCATATCTCTTGTGCTTGTGATATATACGCGCTAGTACTCTTTCCCCAGGTATGCCAAATGGCACGAAGACAACCATGCCTTCGTGCCTACCCAAGGCTCTACCACCGTGAGCCATATCATGAAGCTCCAAGTCAACTGTCTGATCTATACTGGTTGCTGGAGAGTCGTTAATCCCCATCATTTTTCCAACGCTATTCCTAGTCATGCCCATGGTCTATAAAGTATCAGAACTACAGCAATACCCCATAGTACTATTGATATGAGCAGTGGCTTATCTTGTAGAAGAAGAGTCTCAGGATTACCTCCCTCATTTTGTTGGTATATGAGATATAGGTATCTAAAGATAGCGTAGATAACGAAAGGGATTGTGAGCATCATAGACCTATCGTTAGGTAGGCTGGCAGCAGAAAAAGTGTATAGGGAGTAGGCTATGATGGTGGAGCTGGTGACCACAGCCATGAGCTGATCCAGAAAAACCCTTGAGTACTCGTTGAGTATCTGTCTGTGTACTGAAGCTTTCTCTTCAAGCAGTAATAGTTCGTGGCGTCTCTTGGCTAGTGCCAAGAAAAGCGAGAGCAACAGCGTGCACAGTATCAGCCATGAGGACAATGTGACATTTATTACAAGAGTCCCTGCAACTGCCCTCAACACAAATCCTGATGCTACCGAAAACACATCGAGAAGTACTACGTTCTTCAAATAGAAACTATATAGAACCACGATCAAGAAGTAGAGTACAGTCACTAGTGCAAAAGACCATGAAAGAAGGAATGAGGCTATCAAGCTGCATATCAGCAGCAAAGATGCTATTGATATAGCCGTGGGCTCGCTGATCAAGCCCGATGCTATAGGCCGTAACCTCTTAACGGGATGTAAACGATCTCTCTCCACGTCCGCAAGATCGTTGATGATATAGGCTGCAGATGATACTGCACAGAAAATTACGAATGCAGCAGATGATCTTAGCAAAGCAGGTAGACTAAGCATGTTGTGGCTGAAGACTAATCCTGCAAACACTAGCAAGTTCTTGGTCCACTGCTTAGGGCGAAGTTCTACTATAATTGTGTAGAGGTGTTTGAACAAAGCGCTGTTTATATATCTGTTTGTTGTCTGAATTTTCGACTGTTTCATGACAAAGTTATTATGCCATTGATAAGGCAAGAGCTCTAATATTATCCTTACTCGGAGTGGTTATGATAGCGGATCTGCTTTACTGGATAGGGACTTTATTGATCATAGGCTTTGTCTTTTTGTGTGTTCCGATACTGTTCATGCTTATAGTGACTGCCCACTATTATCTTGCGGAAGGGGAGCTGAGAAGATCTTTTCGAAAAGCCAGTGAGGTAAGAAGGCTATAGAGATCTTTATCTTTCCAGATATCTCGATAACAGCGGGAACTCCCTTGAGAAGCTTTCTCTCATTTTGTCTATGCTTATAAGAGGCTTCTTTAGGCTATCTACTGGCACTATGGCGTTGAAGTAGGTTATCTTGCTGTTGATCTCTCGCCATCTGGTCTCTAGTCGCTGAAGAGTGGTGTTCCTTGACCTGTCTATTTCTCTTATGGTCTCTGCAAACTTGACTACCTTAACGTTCTGAGCGCTTTTAATCTGCCGTTGGCGATTGAACCTATAATTTTCCCAGACTCTTTCCGCCTGAGAGATCTCTTCGTCTATCTGTTTCATAAGCTCGATCCACTCTGGACAAAAGCCGGCGTTCTTGAGCATCTTATAGGCAAGGCGCATCTCAGGATCTTCGAAAGGGTTCTCTTGTAGATCAATTGGCGCACCCTCGCCTTTGATGTTTTTGAACTTACCCTCTACCTGAGCTTCCCTTATACGCCTCTCAACCAGATCGCCAAAGTTCATTTTATTAGTCCTCTCTTTTTCCCGTGCAGATATAACGATGGAGGTATCTGCAAATATGGATTGGGATCGAGTCCGGCTGCTATAGGTCCTGCTATCTCGTCATGCAGGGTCTGTAATGCTAGTCTCTGACCAATCCATACGAACCTTCTTACTGCAACCTCTGGGGGTACCCACTCCCAGTTTACATGCATGGGCGTAAGTTCAATCTGAGCGCTTTCTGATACGTGTACTCCAAAGCAAGGTACCAAGTAAATTGTATCCTCTTCAGGAGAGTAAAACGTGTTGACAAAATCAATGTTCCAGACAGCTGTAGGATTAAGCCCTGTCTGCTCTTGAAGCTCTCTCGTTGCAGCCTGGACAGCAGATTCTTTCTTCTTTATACGACCATGTACGGCTTGCCAAGTGTTACCAAGTTCAAGCCCTGGAGTCCTTAGCAAGGTCAGGTAGTAAGCTCTATTTTCTGATATACAAAATGGATATACATCCACCACATCGCTAGCAACTATCTCGGGCATCTATATCACCACCAAGAAGCTAGTTAATCAATCTTCAGGGTATCAAAGGCGTTGCCATCCAGCAAGCTGACAGTCAACGCACAAAAGAGAGTATTTCTTCCACTATAGTGTAGGGCGATTTGTTATCTGTCACTATGCATAAGTGTGCCTGAGAGTAATACCTCTCTCTATTCTGGAGCATATTCTCCAGTCTACGCATCAAGTCGTCACCTGCAAGCAGTGGCCTTATCTCTTTAGTATGTTTCAGCCTGTTGGCTATAGTTTCTATGCTTGCCTGCAGCCAGATAACCGTGGATAAATCCCATATCAGCTTGCGGTTCTCTTCCAGCAGGACAGCTCCACCCCCAAGCGAAACCACGGCCCTTTTACCCTTCAGGGCTCTATTTATTTGATCACTTTCCAATTGCCGAAACTTCCCTTCTCCAAACTTAGAGAAGATCTCCTCTATCGGCATGCCTGTGTGCTTTTCAATTTCCCGGTCGGTATCTATATAAGGTAGCCCCATCTTGGAGGCCAAAAGACACCCCACGGTACTTTTGCCACTACCGCTTAGTCCTATGAGCACGATATGTTTTGAATTCACGTTTTGCATATATGGCGAGTATCGAACCCTAATTAGTATAATTGTAAGCGAGGGGGCGTAGTCCAATTGGCAGAGACACACCACTTAAAATGGTGTCAGTGTGGGTTCGAATCCCACCGCCCCCACCTCTCTGTTAGTCCCCGACAGTATCCTGCGCTAGTGCAATCGCTCCGAGCACGCCTGCCCTGGTTCCTAGTTTAGGTGGGACTATATATTGATCAATTCGCTGTAGAACGTCATCTGCTTGTATATATCCATTAAGCAAATGCTGAACTCGCTGGCGAATAAGAGGGAACAGATGAGATTGTTGCATTACTCCGCCTCCCATGATGATGCGCTGGGGGGACAGTGTGTAGATATAGTTTACTAGGCCAAAAGCCAGGTACTTAGCCTCCAGCTGCCATGCTGGATGATCCGCAGGGAGGTTCTCGCCTCTTACTCCCCACCTGGATTCGATAGCTGGTCCTGAAGCTAATCCCTCAAGACAATCCTTATGGAACTTGCACCAGCCTTCAAAAGGGTCTTCCTCTTTGTCGTGGGGAATAGCAAGATGCCCCATCTCGGGATGAAGCATCCCATGAATAAGCTTGCCGTTGACTAGTCCTCCTCCACCTATCCCCGTGCCCACAGTCAGATAGATAAAGGTTTCAAGTCCCACTGCTGCTCCCCATCTGTGCTCTCCCAGCGCTGCAACATTAGTATCTGTATCAAATCCTACTGGAACTCCAAGGGATTCTCTGATATATCCTGCAAAGTTGGTGTTGGCCCATCCTGGCTTAGGTGTAGATGTGATGTACCCGTAAGTCGGAGATAAGGGATTAGGATCTACTGGTCCAAAGGATGCAATTCCTATGGCTACTAGCGTCAAACCTTTAGTAGCCTGCCTGAAGAAGCTTACCGCTTTTTCCAGAGTTTCTTCTGGATAGGTGGTCGGAAAAGTAATAGATGACCTAATATCATCCGGTCCAGTACCTACAGCGCATACAAACTTGGTACCACCTGCTTCTATTCCCCCATAGACTTGGTTGTTCGAGCTCAATACTTTCTTTCCCTCCTACAGAGCTGTTTCATAGACTTTCATTGCTGCTGCTACTGAACACCCTTCTGGTACGGGTCTTCCGTGCTTGCGCAATATTGATTCTAAGGCTGCAAGCAACTGGATGATAAACTCTCTTCTTGATCCGTAGCCCATTAAACCAATCCTCAGCAGTTTGCCTTGGAACGGTCCTATACCACCTCCTACCTCTATTGAATAGTCGTTGAGCAGTTCCTGTCTTATGGTTCTCTCTGCGATGTCTTCCGTGGTCTTTATAGTAATCAGCGTATTGAGTCTATGATCTTTCTCAGCTAGAAGGTCCAAGCTTAGGGCTTCTACTCCAGCCAGGAATGCTCGCTGGTTTATCTCATGTCTTTTCCACCTGTTTTCTAGTCCCTCTTGCTGTATTTTGTCGAGAGCTGTGTGCAGGGCATAGACGAGCGGTGCGGATATAGTGTGATGATATTGCTGGCTATCCCAGTAATTGCGCAACAGGTTCAAATCCAGATAAAAACTTGAGACAGGGGTTGTGCGTTTGTTGATCTTATCTAAGGCTAGCTCCCCAAAGGTAATTGGTGAGAGCCCAGAAGGAGCCCCAATGCACTTCTGTCCTGCGCTGTAACATACATCTATTCCCCAATCGTCTACCTTCACGGGCTGTCCACCTAGCGATGTCACAGTATCAACTACTAACACGGCCCCAACTTCATGGGCCGCAGAGGAGATGTGTTCTATTTCTGGCTGGACGACCCCGGTAGATGTCTCCGCATGTACAAGACAGACCACTTGGGGAGTTACCTCTTTTATGCGAGCAATTATCATATCCGGGTCAATAGCTTTCCCCCACTCTGCTTCAACTCTGATTACTTGGCCTCCCAGCTTGGCAGTTATTTGAGCCAGGCGATCACCAAAATAGCCCATTATACCTACGAGCACCTTATCGCCGGGCTCAATCACATTAGCTAAAGCTGTTTCCATGGCAGATGTGCCCGTACCAGAAACAGCTAGAGTAGCCTCATTCCTGGTCACGAATGTGTATTGCAGGAGCCGCTTGATATCCTGCATTATCTCCACCATTGCTGGATCGAGATGCCCTAGAGAGGGAAGAGATAATGCTCTCGCAACCTCGGGATCAAGCTCACTAGGTCCTGGCCCAAGAAGTAATCGCTTGGGTACTGTGATCGTCCTTGGCTGAATCCCAACTGTCATGATTTCTACCTCCAAGAAGTCTACAAGCTTATGGTATTCCTTTGCCCAATATTGAAGCCTCCAGGTATTCAACTGGGTGTGCTATGTGAAAGGACTGATTATGTAGCTGTGCGATTGAGCTTATTTGTAATGTGCATCCAGGATTAGCACTTGCTACATACTTTGCTCCAGTAGAGCTTATATTCTTTAGTTTGCGCTCGCCTAATTCTCGAGCAGCCTCGGGATTGAGAAGGTTATATATGCCAGCACTTCCACAACATATGTCTGCCTCGGGGGGCTCTACAAGTTCGAGCTCAGGTATACTCGTGAGCAGCTCTCTGGGTTCCTTCCTTATACCTTGGGCATGCCTAAGATGACAGGCGTCGTGGTAGGCTACCCTGATTCTTAGCGGGTGACGCTTAGCCACTGGACCTAATTTGACTAGGAGTTCCGACACATCGACAATCTTGCCTGCGAATTCTTTGGCTCGATCCCTATAGATAGCATCTTTCTGGAGTAGTAGGGCATATTCCTTGAGCGTCGATCCGCATCCGGCGGCGTTGATCACTATATAGTCGAGATCCAGGCCTTCGAAGGCATTGATGAGAGATCTAGCAAAATCTCTTGCAGCGTCCTTATTTCCTGAATGTAGTGCAAGGGCTCCACAGCATCCCTGAGACCTAGGTATGTAGACCTCGCATCCCTCTGCTGATAACACATTGATAGTAGCTCTATTTACATGGCTGAAGAATATCCTCTGTACGCACCCCGTGATAAGCCCTACTTTAGCTCTTCGTTTGCCTTTAGCAGGTATCTTCTCTGGGTATTTATATGAGAATTGCGATGGATCAACCTCTGGGGCAAGCTCGAGAAGATTCCTCAACCTGGATGGAATTAGTTTGCTGAGGAGGCGCGACTCCAACACTTTAGACAATGGACTGTGTCTGTAAAAGAGTAAAAGTGGCAGAATAGCTCTAAGCCTGTTGGGATGTGGGAAGATTTCGAATATTAGCTTTCTGAAGGCCCTGTCGGCAAGGGCCCGGGGATAACGCCTTTCTACTTGATACCTCGTATCCTCTATAAGCCTGTCGTACTTGACGCCGCTCGGGCAAGCTGTAACGCATGCCATACACCCTAAGCAGAGATCCCAGTGGAGGACCATGCTATCTGTGAGTGGATCACCGTTTAGAGCGGCTTTCATAAGATAGATCCTGCCTCGAGGGGAGTCCATCTCCTCTCCCCAGAGTAAATATGTTGGGCAAGTAGGTAAGCAGAAACCACAGTGTATGCAGTCGTCTATCAGTTCTCTAGATGGCGGCTCATGGGAGTCGAATGCCGGCTTAATGGTTGTGTTTCCAAGGTTACCTTTGGATCTATCGGTGATTCTAATCATTTATATTCCTCCCACGAACCTGCCTGGGCTGAGTATCTTTGCAGGATCGAACTGATCCTTGATCCTCTTCATAAGGGGCAGTGCATCTCCAGCATATCCCCATACATCTATCCTCTGCTTGAGGGGTAAGCTTGCCTCCAGGACCATAGCAGAGTCTTCGGATGTCAAAGCTTCCCTTATTGATTGAATCAATGATACCTGAGCATCTACAGGTAGGTTTTTGCCTCCCTTTACGGCTAGATAAGTTATGCCTGATCCTGCATGGCTCCTAAGCTCAAACTCGCAACCATGTCGTTGAGATGTCGACCTGGCCAGCATTGCTATGGGTTTGAGTCTGGAGATGGTAGAGGAGAACTTTATGCCGAGATCATCTGCTTCCCATGGATACTGCCTGAGATTATTATAGACTGCTGGGTCTTCTTCGAGATCAAAAACCTGACAATCCCCATAGTTACTCAGTATTTGCCGTAGGGCTCCAGCTGCTGAGCGTGCTATATTCTCTGAAGAGCCCTCTACCATACACCATAAAGAGACCTCGCCTGTACTGCTACAATGAGCTTCAAGAGCTGATATCACTAGATATGAGTTTAGAACTTGTTGTATACATTGTTCCGCTTGATCAAGATCTTTGAGGTTCACTTTCAATATAAAGGACTTGGTAGGTAAGGGATGCAACCTAAATACTGCCTCTACGATTACTCCTAGCGTCCCTAAGGAGCCTGTGAACAACTTACAAAGATCATAACCAGCCACGTTCTTGACGACTTTGCCTCCGCCGTGCACAAGATCGCCATTAGTTAGAGCTACGGTTATTCCTATAAGTAGATCCCTGGTAGTACCATACCTGAGCCTTCTAGGACCAGAGGCGTTTGCAGCTATTATCCCCCCTATAGTAGCGGACTTTTCTGGGGGATCTAGGGCAAGCATCTGATTGTGTTTTCGCAGCTCTTGTTGCAGCTCTTCCAGCTTTATACCTGCCTGCACCTTGACTATGAGGTCGTCTGGGCTGTACTCAATGATCTTGTCAAGTTTTGCGGTGTTGATCAGCAGGTCGCATCTCTGGGGAGGATTACCCCACCCTAACTTTGTCCCAGAGCCGAAGGGTATAACACCGATTCCTTTCTGATGTGCATACTTGAGTATCTCTACAGTATCCGTGGGGGATTCTGGTTTAGCTATATACTCTGGTTGCACCCCATCTATATTGGTTGGTGTGTTTTCGATCTCTATATTGGGTAGTTTGTCTGTTATATCGAGTATTGCCATCAGAAGATCTCTGCCAAACCTGCTTCCTGCAGTGGGTGTATTTTACCTGGGCCTGGTCTCTCACCACACAGACGTGGTGTAGGAAAGACTTTGCCAGGGTTACATATGCCTTCAGGGTCGAAAGCACATCGCAACATGTGCATAGCATTCATATCTTCTTCTGAGAACATCTTGGGCATATACTTCTTCTTATCTACTCCTACCCCATGCTCACCAGTAATGGATCCTCCATACCTGAGACAGATTGATAAGATCTCTCCTGCTACCTGCTCCGCTTTCTCTTCCTGACCAGGTATGCTGGCGTCGTATAGCACTAATGGATGCAGGTTGCCATCGCCGGCATGAAAAACGTTGGCTACTCTTATGCCGCTTTGGGCACTTATTTCTTCTATCTCTCGCAGCACGTCTGGCAGTGCCGTTCTAGGGATAACGCCATCCTGTACATAGAAGTTAGGACTTATCCTGCCGACTGCAGCAAAGGCTGATTTGCGTCCCTTCCAGATCAATACTCTTTCCTCTTCATTACGTGCAATTCGTATCTCTGTAGAGCCATTGTGTAGACAAATATCCTTTACTTTATTGAACTGATCCTCAACTTCTAGGAGTGGTCCATCCAGTTCTACTATCAGCACTGCTCCAGCCTTGGGATAGCCAGCATGTACCGCCGCCTCTACGGCCTCAATTGAAAGTGGATCCATCATTTCGACTGCTGCAGGCACTATGCCCGACGCTATGATCTGCGATACTGCTGCCCCAGCTTGCTCTATAGTGGCAAAAGCGGCTAGAAGTGTGCTTACCATCTCCGGCTTGCGAACTATGCGAAGCGTTATCTTTGTGACTACCCCTAATGTGCCTTCGGATCCTACAACAGTTCCCACAAGGTCGTATCCTGGTGTGTCTAAAGCTTTTCCTCCGATGTGTATAATCTCGCCATCTGGTAGCACGACCTCCAGACCAGTTACATGATTAGTGGTGAAGCCATACTTCAGACAATGAGCTCCTCCTGAGTTTTCAGCTACATTTCCCCCTATCGAGCAGATCAACTGGCTAGAAGGGTCGGGTGCGTAGTAGTAACCGTACTGTGATACTGCCTGGGTGACCCATAGATTTATAACTCCAGGCTCGACTACTACTCTTTGGTTGGGAATGTCGACTTCCAAAATTCTCCTCATTCTGGAGAGGGAGATAAGTATCCCCTCTTCGACAGGCATGGCTCCACCTGAAAGTCCTGTACCTGAGCCTCTAGCTACAAATGGAATCTTATGGCGGTGACATAACTTGACTATAGCTTGTACCTGCTCAGTAGTTTCTGGCAGAACTACAGCTGTAGGTATAGCTCTATAGTTAGCTAAGCCATCACACTCATAAGTCCTAAGCTGTTCTCTATCGTGTACTACTCCTTGAGGTCCAACGATCGTGACCAATTTTTTTATTAGCTGCTCTCTATTCATGGACTGTACTCCGTGTTTGGGTAGGCAAGAGCTAGGCTAATTGTAGTGCAATTTCTGTAATTTTCCCTAAAATTATCGCTATTTCCGTTCGACTGATGTATACTAGCACTAATGCTACGCAACAATATGAAAATTCTTCATAAGCTCCAACCTCGAAATTCTCCTGTGTTTCCCGCAGAGAATTAGGCCGCATCGCTGGTTGGCACTTATGGGAAGATCGTGTTGAGGCGTGGTAAGAAGAAATAACTGGTTTCCATTTTCGGAGGAGAAATAGACCTTGGTATACGCGGATAAAACTCTAACATGTAAAGACTGTGGTGCAACCTTTGTTTTCACTCAAGGAGAGCAAGAGTTCTACGCTAGTAAAGGGCTAATGAATGAGCCCAGCAGGTGTCCCGATTGTAGGAGAGCTAGAAGGGCTGCTCAGAACGGCTCCAGCTACTCCAACAGTGGGCCACGCGAGATGTATGAGGTAACCTGCGATTCTTGCGGCCGAGTCGCTAGAGTTCCTTTCCAGCCCAAGGGTAATCGCCCTGTGTACTGCTCTGATTGCTACAGGCAACAGAGAGAGTCCCGTTCTTCAGGCTACGGTTACTAAGAGGAATTGGTTGGGATTGGGGGAGGTACACCTCCCCCAATCTTGTAAACCTCTAGCTTGAGGCTACTAACATATATATGCCACCACCAGCTAGGTCGGTGATATATATTTCTCCGTTTTTGTCCTCACCAAATGAGCTGATACTTAGGTCCGTATCAGTTTCTTCCTTCATAACCCAGTTGCTGTTTTCTGCTCTTTGCAAGCTCCAGATTCTGCCTGTGCAGTAGTCACCAAAGAAGTACTTTCCTCTAAGAGCAGGAAATCTCTTTCCTCTATAGACGTACCCGCCTGTAACCGAACATCCTAGTTCGTGGCTATACTCAGCAACTGGCAGTGTAAGCCCTTCCTGATTACATTGGCTGGAGGATAGACAGTGCCTGCCCTCCATAATTGGCCAACCGTAGTTTTGACCTCCTTTCGATCCAGCTCTCTGATAGTTGATTTCCTCCCACTGGTTTTGCCCCACGTCCGCGATGTAGAGATCTCCTGTCTGCCGATCGAAGCTAAACCTCCAGGGATTTCTAAGCCCCCATGCCCAGGTTTCAGGTCTGGCATTGTCGCGACCAACAAAAGGATTATCCTTAGGAATCGAGTATGGATTACCTCGATCTACATCTATCCTGAGGATCTTTGCAAGGAGGGTATTCAGATTTTGCCCGTTGCCATAGGTGTCGTTAGCACCCCCTCCATCTCCTAGTGCTATGTATAGATAGCCGTCGGGCCCAAAGGCTAACATGCCCCCGTTATGATTGGCAGCTGGTTGTTCTTGTCTTAGTATGACTTTTTCAGAGTTGGGGTCTGCTCTTCTACCATTGTCTATGGCTCTGAACTCTGCAACTACCGTGTTGCCGTTAAGGTCGGTGTAATTTACGAAGAACCTCCTGTTCACCCTATAGTTCGGGTGGAAAGCTAAGCCCAGCAACCCCTGCTCGGATCCACCAGAACCTACCCTATTAGTAATATCCAAGAAAACCCGACCATCCAGGAATTTTATTTTCCCGCCCTTCTCAACCACGAAGAGACGGTTGCTGTTATCGTTGGCGTAGGTGACGAATAGAGGTTGGTCGAATCCTGATGCGATCTGTCTAATACCTACTCGTACGTTGCGATTGACTTCGCGTTCTTGGGTGGCTGAAGGGATCGGATTTGGAGTAGTTTCCTTGGCGGGTTCTTGGCTAGGTTTGGTCGTTTCCTCCGTAGCTACCGGTGTTGGGGGACTCTGTGAAGCTGCTATTGGAGTTGGGGTGGATGAGGGATTGTTAGCGCTTGGGGAAGTGGGAGCAACTGATGGAGAAGGAGAGATTACAGTTTGAGTGGAAGTTGGCGATTGCTGCTCGCCACCACATGCAGTTACTAGCAGCACCAGAATCAGCGCCAAAGTAAAGGTTATTTTTTGTGCAACCATTTAGTGATCCTTTCTTAAGGCTTCCTATTATCCTGTTCCTATTCTTCCCTCTCGCTCGACGAATTCGAAGTCGGGTGTTGGACTGTAACAAGTCCATCCTCCATCTACGAGCAGCACTGTACCTGTAATCCATTCGGCCTCATCTGATGCAAAGAACAGTACAGCAGAGGCTACATCTTTAGGATAACCAGCTCTCCCCATAGGTACAACTTTGGCCCATTTAGTTTCGTATTCAGGGTCGTCGTGCAGGTTACGCTCGTTGACTATAGGCCCCGGTGCTACAGCGTTTATGGTGATCCCGTAAGGAGATAGCTCTAACACGAGGTTACGGGTGAGCATCTGCAGTCCCCCTTTGGTCATCGCATAAGCTGAGAGGTAGTGCACCGCCTGGTTGCCCGTAACGGAGGACGTGATGATTATCCTCCCACCACCTCCCTGTTTGATCATCTCTCGGGCGGCAGCTTGAGCGGTGAAGTAAGTTCCTTTAAGGTTGGTGTTTACCACAGCATCAAACGCTTCCTCGGTATAGTCGAGGAATTTGCCCCAGCTCGTTATTCCTGCATGGCAACAGGCTATATCTATCCTCCCGAAAGTTTCTACGGTCTTGCTGACCAGCATTCGGCATTGATCTACAGAAGAGATATCTCCCTGTACAGCTACGGCATTGCCTCCCGCCTCCAGTACCTTCTCAACAGCGATCTCCGCTCCTCTGCGATCTGTATGGTAATTAGCTACCACGGCAGCACCAGCTTTGCCCAGTGCGATTGCCAATTCCTGCCCAATGCCCTTGCTTGCACCTGTAACTAAAGCTACCTTGCCTGATAGGTCGAACATATAGGCCCTCCACAATAAAGTTCTAGTTACCATAAGGGGATGGCGAGACCTCGCCATCCCCTCTACTCCTATATGCTTTGTGCTGCAATGATCTAGAAGGTTACTTCTACCCTCTTGCCCTCCTCAGCGGATTGAAGAATTGCATCGCATATCACTGCATTGCGGTAACCATCTTCGAAGGTGGCCCCGTAAGGAGCTATGTCCTTATCGTTCACTATACAATCTAGGAGGTGAGCTATCTCATGTACAAAGGTATGCTCCCAACCGATTATGTGGCCGTGAGGCCACCAGTTGGACCAGAAGGGATGATAGCTCTCTGTAACGAGTACATCCGTGAAGCCTTGAGTATGCTTAGGAGCATCGGTCCGGTATACTTCCAGTTCGTTCAATCTCTCCAAGTTGAACCTTATAGATCCCTTGGAGCCATTTATCTCGAACACTTGGTGGTTCTTTCTACCTGTAGCAAACCTGGAAGCCTCCAGGGTGCCAACAGCTCCGTTCTCAAACTCTACTACGGCCTCGAACGCATCATCCACCTCTACCTTACGCCGCTGACCTGTCTCGGGGTCGTTGCGCTCTGGAATGAAGGTTCTGGTCATGGCCATCACGGACTTAACCTCGCCGATCAGATGACGGCCAAGGTCGATTATATGTGCGCCAAGGTCTCCCAGCGCACCGCTGCCTGCAAGTTCCTTATCTAGTCTCCATATGTACGGGAATTCTGGATCTGTGATCCACTCCTGGAGGTACACTGCCCTGAAGTGATAGATCTCTCCTAGCTCGCCGTTCTTAATCATTTCATAAGCCAGGCGTACTGCTGGCACGAATCTATAGTTAAAGCCCACCATCGCCTTGACGCCTGCTTGATTGACCGCATCCAGCATCGCCTTAGCTTCTTGGGCGTTTCGTGCCAGAGGCTTTTCGCACAGGATATGCTTGCCCTTCTGTGCTGCCGCTATACAAGGCTCGGCATGGGCATAGTTCGGGCCTCCGTTATCGAATAGCTGGATACGATCGTCGTCAAGCATCTGACGCCAGTCAGTATAGTAACCTTCGTAGCCGTACCTGGAAGCGGCCTCTTTGACTGCCTCCTCATTTCGACCAGCTATAGCCACTAGTCTGGGAATGGCTGGTGGTGGATAGACTATGTATGGCAGCTTCTTGAAAGCATTAGTGTGGGCCTTGCCCATAAATGCATAGCCGAGCATACCTACACCTACTTCTGGCGCCTTGGAGGTAGCTCTTTGGCCAGCCATGGTCACGAAGCCTACTTGTTCAGACATGTTCGCACTCCCTAGAGTTTTTGGTTAGGTGTAATTTATTCTCGAGCGAAAGCTGCATCAAAAGCCACAGCAGAAGCTGGGAAGTCTACCTTGCGCACGAAGGCTAGTGCGTCCTGAGCACCCCACTCACGGTCCATGCCTGAGTCTTCCCATTCTACGGAAAGCGGTCCGTTGTAGCCTATGCGGTTCAGCGCTCTTATCATAGCCTCAAAATCAACATCTCCATGTCCAGGAGAGACAAAGTCCCAGCCTCTTCGCCTGTCACCGAAGTTTAGATGCGATCCCAGTATGCTCTTCCTGCCATCTAGGAATTTCTTGGAATCCTTGATGTGCACGTGGTAGATGCGGTCAGCGAACTCCTCTATGAAGTCCACAGGATTGAGAAACTGATGGGCAAAATGGCTGGGGTCGAAGTTTATCCCGAACCCTTCCCTATTGCCTATCGCGTCTAGAGCCTTCCTGGTGGTTACGAAGTCATAAGCTATCTCGGTAGGGTGTACCTCAAGTCCGAACTTTACACCTTCCTGTTCAAATACATCTATAATGGGTCCCCAGCGCTCGGCGAATTCCTGATAACCCTTTTCAATCTCATTGAAATCGTTGGGTGGGAAGGAGTAGAGTAAATGCCAGATGGGTGAACCTGTGAAGCCATTTACCTGGGTAACTCCGAACTTGGCAGCTGCACGAGCTGTATCCATCATTTCTTGTGCAGCTCTCTGTCTGACGCCTTCTGGGTCTCCATCACCCCACACATGTGGAGGCAAAATAGCCTTGTGCCTGGAATCTATGGGATCACAAACTGCCTGCCCTACCAAGTGATTGCTTATCGCAAAGCATTTGAGACCATAGTGATTCAGTATTTCCCATCTAGACTGTACGTAATCAGGCTCCTTGAGGGCTCTCTGGACCTCGAAGTGATCTCCCCAGCAGGCTAACTCTAACCCATCGTATCCCCATTGACTTACCTTTTTAGCCAGCTCTTCCAGGGGAAGGTCCGCCCACTGGCCAGTGAAGAGAGTTACTGGTCTACCCATAGCCTCCTCCTTTCATGTTTGATGTTTGCCCCATTGCGGGTAAAAAGGCAAGCAGGACTTTTTCCCTTGCAAGCCGCATTCTAAGAAATTTTGCTGTTTTTGGCTAGCCCCTTTTATAAAGTGGGACTTTAAAGCCCACCCATGGAGCTTTGTGTCTATTGGGGGTGATCCCGGGGATCAGATGTTGGCCTGAAATACCTGTTGCAAAGCGCTATCCTCTATTTTGATAGTTTTGTTAGTAAGATATTCCCTAATTGAGAAGCATATACAATGAGCCATGACTAGATGTGCATCTTCCACCTGCTCAATATGCTCGGTAGGCACTGTAATTGTCAGATTTGCTATGTTCCGCAGCTTGCCCCCATCTTTGCCTGTAAGTCCTAATACCCTTGCTCCCAAATCCCTTGCTACCTGGGCAGCAAAGACTACGTTAGGAGAATTGCCGCTTGCGCTGATAACTATCAATAGATCCCCTTGCCTGATCATTGGTCTTAATTGTTCAGCAAATACGTGTTCAAAGGACGAATCATTAGCCCAGGCAGTAACCAAGGACATATTATCTGTAAGTGATAATACTCTGAAAGGAGTTTGTCCTGGAACTCTTGCTCCTTTGGACAGGTCACATGCAAAGTGCGAAGCCGTAGCAGCGCTCCCGCCATTACCTACGATGTATATGTTGTTGCCGCTGTTATGACATGAGATTATCTCCCAGGCCGCTGCTTCGATAGCCTTGAGATCAACTTTTCGTATTGATCCAGTTATACCGTTCCAGTAATCCTTGATCGTATCAATCATCTTTGATTGCTCCTTACGATGAACCAGCCTGACTTAAGTAAGCAAGCTCCTTCGAAGTCGAAACTAAAGGGCATCTCGCGAACGCCGAAGGCTTCTAGTTTGTCCTTTATCTTGGGTTGGCTAGTCTGCGGCACGTAGAGCATTAGGAAGCCAGCACCACCAGCCCCTGCTAGCTTTCCTCCCAGAGCTCCTAGTTTGAGTGTGAGCTGATAGATCTCATCTATGTGTGGGTTAGAGATCTTGTCAGATAAGCCCTTCTTAAGCTCCCATGCATGGTGCAACATTGAACCAAATTCGTTCATTTGGCCTCTACGCAGGCTATTTGCCATATCTAGAGCCAATTGTTTTAACTGGTGCAGGTGGTCTAGCGTCTGCATGTTTGATTGCGTCGCTTGTTTCTGCTCTCTTAGAATCTCAGAGGCTTTACGTGTACCTCCGACATAGAACAGGAGAAGATTATCTTCGAGCAAACGTAGCCTTTCAGGGGCTATTTGCATGGGCTCAACCAGAGTCTCATTCCTATAGAACCAGATAAGATTTAGTCCCCCAAAGGCCGATGCATACTGGTCCTGCTTGCCTATAGGGGATCTAAGCACATCGATCTCAAGTCTACATGCTGCTTCGGCTAAATCATACTTACTGTAGGGCACATTGGATGATGTAAGTAGCGCTTGCAGCACGGATACGGCCAGTGCGCTTGAAGATCCCAGCCCAGTGCCACTAGGTATCTCAGAGGTTGTGAAGATATCTAATGCTTGCTTGCCTTCGTAGCACGTTGCAATGGCTGACTTCTGTATGGCCAGCCTATCTTCAGTGTATATTTTAGGTATGCCTTGGAAACACTCCCACACTATCCCATCGATAGCAGACTTCAAGTGGAAGCTGTCATCCAAGCTTTGTCGCAGGATCGTGTAGCAATACTTGTCAATGGCAGTGCTAAGTACGACCCCTTCGTACTTTTCGTAGTATTCCGGTAGATCTGTACCTCCGCCAGCAAAGCTTATTCTAAATGGTGCTCTTGAAAATATAGTCTCTTGCATAAAACCTAAGGTCTCGTAAGCTATAAGGATTAGGGCCAGCTTGTCTCGGTAAGTGGTGTAACTATGACCTCTTGCATGCAGGACTCTTCAGGCATGTTGACCGCAAAGAGTATGACTTTGGCCACATTTGCTGGGTCCTGCAGGTTGGCAGGATCTGGCATAGGGATTCCTTGCTCAACGAATCTATCGAAGAAGTGAGTCTTCATGCCTCCTGGAATAACGTTCGTAACCCTTATGTTGTCTGGACGTCCCTCTACGCCTAGAGCTCTGCTGAAACCTCTGAGTCCCCATTTGGATGCATGATAAGCGGCGGCGTTTGCCCAAGCCCTGGTGGCTGCAGTAGATGCTATGTTGACGATGTGTCCGTATTTTTGACTCTTCATAATTGGGAGCACTGCCTTAGCTATCAAAAAAGGACCCCTAAGGTTCACTGATATGACCTGGTCCCATTGTGCTATAGTCATGTCGCTGACAGAGAGTGTATGGTCCACAGCTGCACAGTTGACCACAACATCTATCCTCTGGAAGGTATCGAAAGTTTTTTGGACTGCACTGAATACGTCATCTTCTTTTGATACATCACATCGGATAGCAATGGCCTTTGCTCCATTCTCATTCAGTCTGTTGGCGACGTTTTGAGCTGCTTGCTCATTGATATCTAGGCATGCAACGTTGAACCCATCTTGAGCAAAGGTGCAGGCTGTGGCTTCACCTAGGCCGCTTCCAGCTCCTGTAATAATAACCGTGCGGATATGAGTTCTATCTGTATTCATAATCTGACTCCTTTCTGTAGTCCGTGTTCGCGATGTGAAGTTTCTTGCTTAGTGCTTTTACGTACAACTGGGCCGTCAGCTCCGCTGCTCTTTCCCAGGTAAACAACTTCACCACCCGATGTCTGGCGTTAGAGCCCATACGTTCCCTGAGATCATCTTTATCGAGGAGCTCTATGATGCGAGCGGCAAGCGTCTCCGGTGACTTAGGAGGCACAAGATAGCCAGTCTCACCATCTGATACGGTAAAAGCTATTCCTCCCACATTAGAGCCTATTACCGGCCTACCGCAGGCCATAGCCTCAAGTGGTGTTAATCCAAATGGCTCATACCAAGGAGTTGTAACTATTAAGTCAGCGGCTGAATAGTAGGCATAGAGCTCATCAGGTTGTCTCTTGCCTATGAATATAACCCTATCCTGCAACCCCAGCTCCAAGATCATAGATTGGAGAACTCCGATCTCAGGGGTTGCCTTAGGGTCGGGCTCTCTAGTCTCGCCACCTACTAACATTAGCAATGGATTGAGATCTGGTTTGTTTGTGATGACCTTATGAAGTGCCAGTACGATGTTTCTAACATCCTTCCTGGGTATGATGCGTCCCACATACCCAATTACAGGGCCTCGCCAATCTAGTCCTATGAGTGTTCTCGCAGCTTCTTTACCTATTGGGCGGAACCTCTCTATGTTGACTGCTGAAGGGATTATTACTACCTTTGCAGGATCCACTCCATAATCTTCGGTTAGTTCCAGCTTTTCGCTGGGGCACTGGGCTATCAGGTAGTCCGCCTCCGAAGCTACGAGTTGCTCGATAGTAATCCTCTCTGTAGGACTAGTGTCCATATCTCCCTGGTGTTTGCGCTTAGTCTTACCCATAGCGTGAAATATATGGATCATTGGGATGTTAGCCCGATGTTTCAGCTTGGTAGCTGCCCAGCCAGACATCCAGAAGTTACTATGAATTAGGTCATATCGAATGTTATTGCGCTTGATAAAATCCAGCATGTTTCGGGTGAACTCTGGCATAAGAGTCCATAGATCGTCTCTGAATACGTGCTGTTTTGGTCCCGCTGGCACGTTTATAATTCTTACGCCTTTACTCCAGTTCCGCACCCCTGGAGATTCTGGAGAGTCCAGACGAGTAAAGATATCTACACTGATGCCCATTGCTCCTAGATTACGACTTATTTCATCCACGTACACGTTTTGCCCACCTGCATCTACACCTCCAAGGAGGGCCGCTGGACTTGCGTGCTCACTGATAAATGCAACCTTTGGTCGCTCAGCTAAGTGCATCATAGACCTCCAGCTACCAGATCGAAGGCTTTATTCCAATCCCTCCTGAACCTATCTAAGTTGAATCTCTCCTGTGCAGTGCACTTTGCATTCTGCCCCAGTCTTTTTGCCTCTTTGGGATTGTTCAAAAGGAATAGCATTCTGTCTATAAGGAACTCGACGTCACAAGATACGTAGCCGTTGTAGTCGTTCTGTATCATAGTAGGTAGTTCCGTGGTGGCCAGTGCTATCACAGGCATACCTATGGTCATGGCTTCTATTACCGCCAGTGGCAAGCTGGTGTACCTCATGGGACTGAACAGAAAGCGATATCTTGCCATCAAGCGATGCAGATCTCGGTACTTGATGTCCCCTAGTCCGCCTATCTCCTCGCTCTTTATGCCACAAGTGTCCAAAGGAACGCTTTCACGAGCCTTGCAGAAGATGTCGTAGCCCGAGATACGTCCACGGCGTTTCATCTCGTTGATTACGGTTATACCTTTATCTCGGTCGCCAACATACTCTATGGAGGGGTCGATAGCCACGCTGTGCTCAATAACCATAGTGGGCGTTCTACCGCTATCCCACATAAGGTTGTTGAAGTGGGTTACATGTACCAAAAGGACATTAGGGTCGTCTATGGGATGCTTCGTATCAGTGGGATGCTGGCGCGGACAGTTGTGTTCTAGGTAGATCTTAGGTAACTTTTGTTGTTCGGGGCTAAGTATCGCAGGGATATCTTCGTAAAAGTTTTTGGGAGTCTGGCATATTATTATGTCCAAGTCCAGGTTCCTAACTTCTTCTGCTGGTACCTCGCGTACATATGGAGGCATTCCTGGACGTCTACCACCATAGCCTTCACCTCTGTCAGGTGTTACTGGAAGGTACCAATCTTGGTCTATTTGTGCCAAAGCGTCCAGATAGCTACCATGTATGTGCCAACAAAGTATTTTGTATCTACGCATCGCTAGAAACACCTCAAAATGCTGTAGATGGTTTTACGTAGTAGTTCTGGAGCATGTAGATACATGCATCCAGCACTGGTTCAACCGGTAGCTCCCATAGAGGACTACCACTGTAGGATTGCACGTGCTCATAAGCTTTCACTGCCTTATGTAGATCCTGGTTTATGGGCCCGAATTGCTCAGGTGTGGTGGGCCCAAATAGGACTACGCTGGGTGTGCTAGTGGCTGCTGCTATATGTGAGGCTCCTGTGTCGTTGGTAACTAGAAGATCCATCGAGGATACTACCGCTGCGAAAGTCCCTAAATCTGTTTTGCCTATAAGATTGACTACGTTGCTTCCAACAGCTGCTTCTACTTCCTTTGAAAGCCCTATTTCCTGGGAAGTTCCAGTAAGTACTATGGTGGCATCAAAAAGCTTGACTAGGATCTTTGCCAACTCTCCAAACCTCTGTGCCGGCCACCTCCTGATGTCTTCTTTAGCACCCATGTGCATGCCGACTATGGGACCGTTGTTATACAGGGCGGGCCGGATTAGCTCTTCGGCTCGAGCTCTTTCGTGTGGATATATAGGGAACTCCAGGTCTGGCGTGCTGTGTGCACCTAGCAGGCTTACGAGATCTAGCCATCGCAATATCTCATTTTTGATTGGTCTCTCGGTAAAAGGGATACTTATCGTCAGTCTGTCGTCTCCATTGACGGCATGTCCTAGGCTTATTCTGGCACCTAATTCGGCAACGAAACCGTTGCTGGTTGTTCCATTGCCTTGCATCTGGATAGCCAGGTCGTAGCCGTAGTCTCTGGCCTGTATAAGAAATTCTTGAGTTCTGGTGGGATTAACATCCACCTCAATGATGCCTGGATATCCTGGGAACTCGAGGAACCGGTCCAGATAATGTCTGAATCTAGATACGAACTCTTTTGCCCAGGGCAATCCTATAAGGGTTATTTCAGCGTTTGGGAACCTCTCCCTTAGTGCTCGGAATGCAGGTAAAGTAAAGAACAGATCGCCTAGAAACAACGCTCTGAATATCGCTATTTTCTCTATGTTGTCGAGTGCAACTGGATGATTCATGTTGATCTCCGTTTTGAATTACGAGATGATCCTCAATACGGCCTTGGAGACCTCGTGAGCTGGTATGTCTAAGCAGGGCTGGCCTATAGGGCATTTGAATAGATAACAGGGGTGGCAAGGAGTAGGCTTCCTCATTAGTAGGGCTCTGGTATCTCTTGGTCCCCAGGCACTCTCCTCATCTGTGCCTGAGAAAAGAACTACAACTGGCACTCTTAGCGCATCTGAGAGATGCATCGGGAGGGTGTTATTGCATATCACGGCCTTAGCCATCTTCAATACTGCTGCATATTCAGATAGTGAGGTGACCCCTACCAGGGTTTTGACTTCCGGTGCGGCATTTGCGATCTCCTCTACCAAAAGACGCTCCCTATCACTACCAGTTACAACCACATGTATGCCTTTCCTGGTTAGTTCCTGAGCTATCACGGCGAATCTGTCCACGGGATATCTGCGAGCACTTGCACTTGCACCAGGATGGATAACCACATACCCTTCATCGACTCTGATGCCCATTGATCCTAGCTTTTCATGGGCAGATAGAGATGCTTCTTCATCGATGAATATCTTTAGACTGCGATCTCTTACTTTGAACCCTAGAGACTCTATTAGCCTGAGATTTCTCTCGACTTGATGGACGTTGTCGGGGACGCTCTTTAGTTCATGTGTGAGCACGCTCCCTCCGAATTCCTTGGATTCACCTGCACGCAGTGGGATTCCAGCCAGGTAGCAAACATAACCAGGAACATGCGGATCCTGGCTGAAGGAGGTGAAGATTATCGCTCCATCGAAGGCATGTTCTCGAAGCTTTTCTACTAATTCAAGCTCTCTAGCGGGATCAAAAGGCAGATCTCCTAGATCTTGCCAAAGAGATTTCCACGCTATAACTTCATCGATCCAAGGTAGTAATGGGGCGGCACTAGCTCCTCCGGGAGAGAGCAGCATGGTGATCTTCGTCTCGGGCAGGTTTTCTTTTATCGCACGTAGCGCTGGTCCCGTCATTACGACGTCGCCTATGTTATCCAATCGAACAGCTAGGAGGTTTTTGACATTTAGCCACTTGCTCATGCGATCCTCCTTTGGGCTGACCCTTGTAGCAGATCTATCGAAGCCTGTAGTACTTCTTGAGGCGACACCGGGGCGAGACACTCATGCTCAAAGGGACATATGCGAGAGTAGCAGATGCGACAGTCAACCTCGTGGAATAGAAGCTTATGAGGAACTTTCCAAGGACGCCACTGCTCTGGAGGGTTGGTCAATGCGAATAGGGCTACTACAGGTGTCTTTAGAGCCGCTGCTAAGTGCATCGGTCCAGTATTGTTGGTAATGACCAGATCTGCATGTTCGATCAATGCACAAAGTTCAGGCAGACTTCTGCCATAGAAGAGCTTAGGTTCTGTTGCCATGCGGCTCTTGATATGTGTAAGCAAGTCCAGCTCTGTTTCTGCTCCAGTAAAGACAACTTCTGCTCCCATCTCAATCTTGATGAGATCAGCTACTTGCGCATAGGACTGCCATGGGTACGTGCGTGCAGGCATACTGCAGCCTGGATGAATCACTACGAGTGGTGATTCTGGAGACTTTATCGACATATCTTCAAGCCATCCACGGACTGCACGTCTAAATGCAGAGGGAACTTCTATTACCAGATCATCTTGGGTGCCCGAAAATCCTACGGCTGATACAAGCTCGAGTCCTCTCTCCACCTCGTGTATAAGCGTTGTTGGTGGCTTATGCCTGGTAGTGAGCAGGGACCCTGCCCCGTCGCTAGTGGATCCGAGCCTGAGGGGTACATCTGCCAGGTAGCACAAGTAGGCAGCAGGCAAAGGGCTTTGATGATAAGAGGTGAAGATTATCGCTCCATCGAACTTGTGGTTTCTTATCTGCTCTATTATCTTCATCTCTCGTGCACTGTCTTGAGGTAGTCTCTGCCAGGGGTCCATCCATGGTGCGCTATAGATGATCACGGAATCTATATCTGGGTTGACTTCGGCTACCTGTGCTCCTACTGGGCTGGCCAGGAGAGTAATTTGACATTCAGGTAAAGTTTCCTTGATCGCTCTTATCGCAGGAGTGGCCAGGACCACATCTCCAAGGTTATCCAGCCTCACGATTAGTATTCTCTTGGCTTGAAGCCAATCTATACTCACGTCTACATGACCTCGCTTGTTAGTTGTTGATTGGGAGCAGAACTGAGGATTCTTTCTATCAAGCTGGATGTACTGTAATTTTCCGTGAGAGGAACTAAAACAAGCTTAGTACCTATATCCTGAAGTATTGGAGCTTCTGGAATCTCCTGTCCCTCGTAGTCCGCCCCTTTGACAAGCACATGAGGCCTAATCGTCTTGATCAGTTGTATAGGGGTGTCCTCGTCGAAGAGCACTACATGGTCTACTGGCTCTAGCGAAGCTACAAGCTCCAGCCGGTGTCTTTCATCGTTTATTGGCCTGTTAGGACCTTTGAGTCTGCGAGCGCTTTTATCGGAGTTGATGGCTACTACCAATAGATCACCAAGCTCTTTGGCTTTCCTAAGCAGGTTTACATGTCCAGCGTGGAGCAGGTCGAAAACCCCATTGACCATAACTATGACTTTGCCTTCTCTACGTGCTGCCTCCAGCTCTGCGATAAGAGATTCATATGGCTGGTCGCTTTGTCTATCTAGAGTGCTCATCCTAAGGAGGAGTTCTCTATGTTCTACTACGGCAGTCCTCCGCTTGAGCACAGCCAGCCTAGCGTTCTCGACCCCTATGCGAGTAGCCTCTGCAATATCAGCCCCTACAGCAAGCGACAAAGCTGTTGCTGCCAGGAAAGAATCCCCTGCACCAGCAACGCTGGCTTTGGGAATAGGGTAGGCCGGTATATGGAGAGGTTCGGCTTTTTGCCCCAACAGTAGTACTCCCTCGCTGGCCATTGTGATGGCTATAAATTGACAATCCATGCAGTCAAGGAGTTGTTTGCCTATACCCATCATTTCCTCAATATCAGGAGGCTTGATACTTGCTGGTCGACCAACAGCAGCTCGAGCTTCATGATGGTTGGGCGTTATCAAGGTCGCGCTAGCCTTGCCGTATGAAATAATGTTCTTGGAATCGACCAGGAGGGGTATATCTTGGGTCCTGCGAAAGTCCTTTATTACTGATGTTACATCTTCAGATACAGCTCCATAGCTGTAGTCTGATACTACAATTACGTCGCACTTCGTTAGTGCTTGCTCCAACTTGTATAGTAGCTCCTCCCTGGAGGATTTCGAGTAATTGGTCGTGTCGCCCTCGTCGAACCTGACCACGTACTGCTCGTCTGCTAATATCCTCATCTTGTGTATGGTGGAAATATTAGGGTCCTCTACCAGCCACCCATCGTCGATGTCGTATCTTCTAAGGGCAGTCCTGAGGTAGGCAGCATTTGCGTCTCTGCCCACAAATCCTAGAAACATAACCTGCGCTCCAAGAGCTCTGAGGTTTGAAGCAGTATTGGCAGCTCCCCCAGGGACCCTTTCCTCTCCACTTTTAGTTACTACCGGCACTGGGCCCTCGGAACATAGCCTGCTTGCTGTGCCCTCTAGGTAGCTGTCGAGCATCGCGTCTCCAATTACCAGCGCCCTAACTTTATGGAAGTTGTTTACAATGTCTACTTTCAGCATCTTGGAGCTCCTTGCTGGACTCTCGGGCTACACAGCTGCCTTCCAGGAAGAAGGAATGTAGTCAAGATCGACGTCTTTTCTTTGCCCCTCCAGGCTTTGGATGATCTGGAGGGCATGCTTTGTGGTTCTTGCGACATAATCAGGAGTTCTATCCGGACTGCTAGGCTTAGACTCAGTACCGAGGTCTACCAAGATAGTCTTGCAGCCAGCTTTTCTGCCCGCCTCTACATCGTTGAGTATGTCGCCTACCATCCATGACGACGACAGGTCCAAATTCATATCTTTGGCGGCCTGCAATATCATTCCTGGTTTTGGTTTCCTGCATTCGCATTCACAAGCCAGATGGGCTAAGTTTCCCTCTGGATGGTGCGGACAGTAGTAGAAAGCATCTATACGCACTCCAAACTCAGAGAGCTGATCTTGGAGGCTAGTGTGCATGAGTTCTAGGTCCCGCTCCGTGAAGTAGCCATGAGCTATGCCTCCTTGGTTGGTGATTACAACTAGTTTGAATCCCATTTGCTGTAGGATTCGCATCTCTTCCGGCAAGCCTCGGTAGAGTACTAGGTCCTCTGCTCTGGAAGGATAATGTCTTGGATGTACTAGCGTGCCATCACGGTCTAGAAATACTGCTTTATTGCCCATCAACCACCTCTTTGGATAAGTGCTCTTCTACAACCTCGCATAGAATGTGTATGGCTAGTAAGTGTAGTTCCTGTATGACGTCTGTCTCTTCGGCTGGGAAGCGTACTACAATGTCTGCCAGATCCTCTACCTTGCTAGGCTTCTTGCCTGTAAATGCCACTGTTTTGAGCCCTTTCCTGCGGGCCGTATTAACAGCTGCAAGCACATTAGGCGAATTTCCACTGGTGCTAAGGATCAACAGCACATCTCCATCATTGCCTAAAGCATCGACCTGTCGCAGGAATACTTCTTCATATCCAAAGTCATTAGCTATAGCCGTAGTCGTAGCCATATCAGTGCCCAAGGCTAAGGCTGCTATAGGAGCCCTGTTCTTCTTGAAACGCCCGATCAGCTCTCCTGCCATGTGCTGTGCTTGCGCGGCGCTTCCACCATTCCCACATATCAGGATCTTCTTATTCGAACACAAGCTTTGGATTAGTGTGTTGGCCACGCTCTCTAGCAACTCTGAATCTCTAATGAGCTGGTTTATGGCCACATTTAGTTTTTCCTGTCTTTTCTGGAGTAAGTTATTGATACTTATGGTCATTCCTGTCTCCTGCTGATAATCCTAGTAGGTACAGATGTATTACTGCATCGTGCATATGCACAGAGTATCAAGATGCATATTAGAATGCTTTGTGCGAATGCATAATGGTGCTTCTATTCGTTTCTGCTGGAAGCCTTGAGGGTGAGTGCAAGCCTCAGCTGGACAGCGCTATCAAAGTCACGAGGGTCAAGCCCTGTCAAGGAGGCTATCTTATCGAGGCGATAAGTTAAGGTATTTCTGTGTATGCAGAGTTTTTTAGATGCACTTGTGGGACAACAATTCTCATCAAAGAATACCTCGAGAGTTTGCATCAGCTCTGGGTATTTCTCAAGAGGCTTAAGTAGATGTGTAGCCAAATCATTCTTTGTGCGTTCATCTGATATGCCGACAAATGCTGGTATGCCAAGGCTGTCCAGACAGTGGACCTTGTTAGGACCATAGAACTTAAGCCCAAGCGAGAGCGCTGCGCGAGCATCCTGATAGGAAGCAGTGAGCCCCAGTATACCAGGATGGTATCTTCCGATCCCTATAGTAATGGGTTGCTTTGTCTCAGATCGTAACTTAGACAATAATGCGTTAGCCGCCCTCTTTAAGGCCGCCAAATTTGCCCATGAAGAAGGACTAGTATCTAGTTTCTCTTTCGGTCGCAACCAGTTGGCAAGGTCCCTTGAGCTACTGGCTTTGAGCACTACGACTTCCCCCTCGCCTATATAGCCGCATATCGTATCCGAGGGCAACATAAAGAAGTCTACAATGCTCCTTATTATAGTGTTCACCTTTTGCTGTAATTGTCTATCATCTCCCCCCAGGATGTATTTGGAAGCATCTATCAGCAGCACAGCTCGTGGCAAGTTTAAGTCCATTCCCAAGATTTGAGCCTGCCTGATTATTGAGGTCTCATCGCTAGAATTACCATGCAGAAGATCATATATCAGCTTGTTCTTCAGATCGGATTGGTTTGGAAGGCTTTCAACCAGCATTATCTGATTGATCACCATCTCCACGAGAGCCTCCGCCATCCTTGGAGGCACAGAAGGCTTGTTGGACTCGATAATCATCAACTGCCCGCACTTATCTCTTATTTTTATCGGCACTCTAAGTTGGTGAAGCATACGGCGGCTGGGACTAGTATCGAGATTCTTCCCCATAAATCTTCTGTCCGTACTAGCTATTACCCAGCCCCGATCATCTGCCACTATAACTTGTTGATCTAGCAGACTACCAATCTTTTTGACTACGGTATTTGCCACCTCTCGAAAGTAGTCTTGTTCCATCCCCATGGCTTCTTATCCCTTAAAGCTACATCCCTAATCATTTCTAGTTCCAGATCGCAAGTTATTCGTGACCCTAGAAGAAGCAAGATATTTGCCACTTCTCCTGTTACAGTGGTACTGTTACTGCTAAATTTGCTGCATTTTGGAGGTGTATGTAATGGCAGAAGAATTGATAGCAAGCGTAGAAAGATCCCATGATCTACTGATGGAAGCCTTTAGGATTTTGGAATCAGTGTTTCTGAAGCTTGAGGAAGGGCAGCGTAGGGAGATGTCCTTTACTGATCTTGATGCCTTGCAAGAAAGGTTACATGATGCTGAAGAGTATGCAGAGGACTGTAAAGAGACTGCACGCAAAGCGATAGAGACTATCGAGAATTGGAAGTAGTTATGGGAACAGAAACCAAATGCAAATTCTGTCTTATAAGCAGTGGCGAATCCAATGCTAAGATAGTGTATGCTAATGATTTCTGCCTTGGATTTCTTGATATAAGGCCTGTTTTCCCAGGGCACGTATTAGTCATTCCTAGAAAGCATTATGTTACTCTGCCAGATCTGCCTAACGATCTTGTATTACCTTTATTCAAAGCCGTGAGAACCCTTTCTGAGGCTATACCTAAGGCGATGGAGGCTGAGGGGACCTTCGTGGGAATAAACAACAAAATTAGCCAGAGCGTTCCACATCTGCACGTACACGTCGTTCCTAGAAGGAGAGGAGATGGGCTTAGAGGCTTCTTCTGGCCCAGGCAAAAGTATCCGAACGAAGCAGCTATGGAAGAAGTAGCCAGGAAGATAAGGGAAGCGGTAGACGCGATTGTAAACTGAAACTCCCTAAAAGTCCCAGAAGTTATCATGAGTTTTCTTTTGAAGAAAGTTGAGCACCTCTGATAGCTTCGGGTATTGGCGGTCTCTATGTTGTGATATGACCATTGCGGCAAGAGCGCACGCGAACTGTAACCTTTGGTAAGGCGGCCAACCACACCTTCGAGCATACAAGTATCCTAGATCAAAAACATCCCCTGCCCCCACCGTGTTTACAGCTTCAACTCTAAAGCCTTCAAAATAGATCTCTTCGCTCTTGTTTATA
This sequence comes from Thermobaculum terrenum ATCC BAA-798, assembly GCF_000025005.1. Classification (NCBI taxonomy): domain Bacteria; kingdom Bacillati; phylum Chloroflexota; class Chloroflexia; order Thermobaculales (SeqCode); family Thermobaculaceae (SeqCode); genus Thermobaculum (SeqCode); species Thermobaculum terrenum. Next base: position 151,958 of record NC_013525.1, on the reverse strand, counting down.
TATAGAGCTCCTCTTTCTCCCATCTTGATAACGGCTTCGCCTGCGATCCTGGGTCGTATTTCTTGTAATGCCTCATCTAAACTATTCTTAGCTGTAAGGTGTAGGAGTTCCTCCTGGTTGGGTAAATAAACATCTACGTGTTGTAAGAGGGAGTAAGTACTTTTCCTTGTAACATCTGTCCACCCACTAGGATCCCAGCTAGGATCAAAGAATACAATTTGTCCTCGCTCTTGCAACTCCTTAGCGAAATCTTGAATGTGCGAAGGGGACATCAGAGGTAACAGATAGTTACCACAGAGGAAGATCTCTTCACAAGAAGATATAAGAGAGTCACGACTTCTAACTAAGGTTAGGTCCATCTTGCTGTGGGCTCCCAGTGTGGATAGTATTCCCCTCTGCCCTTTGTCCCCGACGAATATGATCCCTAGGGAAGTTTCTTCCCCTTCCATTACGATCACACCTTCGCAGGATAGCCCGTGATTCTTCATCTCTTCTAATAGAAAACGCCCAAATGCGTCATTTCCTATGGTAGATATGGTAAATGTAGGGATTCCTAGCCCCTTTGCCGCGAGCATGATATAGCCGGCGGTACCTGCAAGAACCATTTGGGCGGAATCAACTACGAGCTCTTCGTCCCATCTAGGGAAACGGCTAACCGTTCTTACCCAAAGATCGACGTTCAGATTACCAACTATTGCTAATGGCCTTGAGAGCTTACTATTCATCCAGTTTTACTACCTGCGAAAGGTTTCTCGGCTGATCTGGATTTAATCCCAATGAAACTGCCCTGTAGTAAGCCAGGTATTGCAGGAATGGCATGTAGAGCGCACATCTGGGTACATCTGTTAGCTCCTTCCCCACGAGCAGGTGCATATCAGATCCATCGATGGGATAAGGAGAGCAAGATGCGACGAAAGCACCTACTTCCTTAAGATCAGTTACTAATGACGGTACGTAATCTCTTTCTCTGTTGCCGGCAAGCAGGATTATTGCAGAGCCTTCTCTTACTGTTGATATTGGACCATGCCTGAACTCCAGCGGATTGTAAGCCTCGCAGTGGACCTGGGTCATCTCCTTAAGCTTTAGGTTGCCCTCCTGAGCGAGGCCATAGTTGGGGCCGAGCCCTAGATACACAAAATGATCTAGGTTTAAATTCTCCCCTAGCTCCTGTGCTTTGGATTCAAAACTCCTGATGTCTCTCTGTAGGTAGGTGCTCAAGGAGGAGATCTGGTCTATGACCATCTGATCTCCTGCTAGGGATGCAGCTACGTACTGCAAAGCTATCAGCATCGAGGTGAATGATTGAGTCATAACTACTGATTCCTCGTGTGCATGAGGAAGTTGAATGCTAAATCTAGTCCTCTTGGTAAGCTCAGTATCACTGTTGCAGGTTATCCCAATTGTAGTTACGTTTGATCTGTTAGCAGCCAGATAGTCAGCCGCAAGTAATGCTTCGGTGGTTGTACCAGAACGAGAGATTATGAAAGCTATTACCGGATATCTGGAAGGTACAGTAGATTTGGCGGACAGGAACACTTCGGAGCCGGGCACAGCTAATGATGTATAGCCAGTTATCTCCTGAAAACACTGAGCTGCACTCTGAGCTATATACAGAGATGTGCCACATCCTACGAATACATAATGAGTATCCGGGGTTATCGTCAGCTGAGGCTGCAACTCGGCCCATTGTGAAGATATTGCGTCAACGGTTGTCTTCCAGGAGACGGGCTGATTAGTGATCTCGTTATAGGTATGAGAGTGTGCTGTGCTTGTTTCTAACACTTATTCTGCTCCTAATAAAAGTGTTCTAACATTTACCTGAGACATTATTAGGTCTATATCTTGCGGGTTTACACTTCCTGCGGTCTTTTGTAGAGCTGAGGCTGTCCCTACCGCTACAGCATACTTTAGCATCAGATCAGGGTCTTTCCATACAGACTGAGCATGCAAAAAACCTGCTAGCAGTGCGTCACCTGCCCCGACTGGGTTTACTACCTTTATATCAGGAGGTATTGCTTGCAGCACAAGCTCTTTTGTTAGCAATATGGCACCGTCCTTCCCTAGCGTTAGCAATACTATTGCATCTGTGGATAGGTACTTAGCTAGCAATTCTTGCCTGCAGAAAGCTATTATCTCTTTTACTGGGGCATCTCTACCCATCAGATCTTGTATCTCTTTTCTATTGGGCTTTATGATGTTAGGCTTCCCTCTTATACCCAACCGTAGGGATTCTCCACTGGTATCTAGAACCGTCTGCACATTCAAGCCCTTGAGCTGTGATAACAGGATCCTGTAGTAGTCGTCTGGAACTCCCTTGGGCAAGCTACCCGAGAATACTACTGTATCCACCTCTGTTGCCAGTTGCTTAACCAGCTCTAAGAGCTTGTCAGATTCGTCCCTGGTAATATTTGCTCCTGGCTCCAGCAGCTCTGATACCCGGCCGTTTGCTTCCTCGATTACTGCTATGCACAGTCTGGAAGCATCTCTGGTTTTTACAAACTTGGGCACTATGCCTATAGATTGCAAAGACTCTTCTATGAACTGACCCGTATATCCCCCTACAAATCCTGTGGCTATTACATCATCACCAAGAATATTTAGGATCTTGGCCACATTGTTGCCTTTACCACCAGGGGAGTAGATCTTCTCGTGTACGCGCAATGACTCGCCTGGCTGTAGGTAAGGCAGAGCATAAGTTATATCTATGGCTGCATTAAGTGTTACAGTCAGAGCTTTCATAATCGTCTTTATCTTTAGATAAGGGGAAGGGGTACCCCTTCCCCTTAGAAAAGTGATCCTAGTTTATTAGTGATATTCTGGCAGCCAGTCGCCATGGGCAGCTATGAGTTCATCTACCAGAGAATATATCTGATCCGGATCAAGTTCAGCTGCAGTATGTGGGTCGAGCATCGCCGCCTGATAGATATACTCTTTCTTCCTGGTTAGTGCTGCCTCTACAGTGAGGGCTTGCACATTGATGTTGGTCTGCATTAGTGCTGCCAGCTGGATTGGCAGAGAACCTATCTTGATTGGCTGGATGCCATTTCTATCTACGAGGCATGGAACTTCGACGCAGCATCCCTGAGGAAGGTTGTCGATCAAGCCGTTGTTAGGTACGTTACCATAGATTACACGGGTGTTACCCTTTTCATCCAGTTTGGGAATACCTGTCTCTATGCTATGTATGATGTAAGAGGCGAACTCGTGTGTCCTTTCGACTTGTATGGGCTCATCGCTCTCGTAACGCTTGCGTAGCTCTTCCCAGCCAGCGATTTGTGCCTCGCATCTTCTTATATATTCGTCGAGAGGTATGTTGTATTTCTCTATTAGGTCTGGTCTGTCTCTCTTTATATACCAGGGAACGTATTCGCTGAAGTGCTCGCTTGATTCCGTCACAAAGTATCCAAATCTCTTGAACACGTCATATCTCACGCGATTATGTTCCGGTACTCTTCCTTCTTCTATGACCTTTCTTATTAGCGGATATAGATCTTCTCCGTTCCTCTCGAACTTAAGATAGAACGCCATATGGTTTATGCCGGCACACACGAAGTTGATCTCTTCAAGGGGCACTCCTATGTCTTTCGATAGCTCCCATGCCGTTCCCTGGACGCTGTGGCATAGGCCAACAGTCTTTATCTTGCTAGCACGGCTTATCGCCCAGCAATTCATCGCCATGGGATTTACATAGTTAAGGAAGTACACATCTGGACATAGCTCCTCCATGTCCTTGCACATATCTAGGAGCACAGGTATGGTCCTGAGGGCCCTCATTATGCCGCCAATACCTAAGGTATCAGCTATGGTCTGCCTTAGACCGTACTTCTTGGGGATCTCGAAGTCTATAACTGTTCCTGGCTTGTATCCAGCCACCTGGATCATGCATAGGGCATAGTCAGCTCCATACAGTGCCTTCCTGCGATCAGTAGTAGCCTCTATCTTGGCAGGTGCATTGAGGGCTTGCTTTATCTTGTTAGCTACTATCTCTGATGTCGAGAGCCGATCTGGGTCTATATCAAATAGACATATAGTTGAGTCCTGTAGCTCTGGAAAAGAGAGGATATCTCCTATGAGATTTTTGGCAAAGACGGTACTCCCAGCTCCGATAAATGTGATCTTTGGCATACTTGGCCCCTTTCAGAAAAACGTTTCTTTCTGTGCGATAGGGTACCAGATTTGAGGTGTAAATAGTGAGTAAAAATACTGGAAACTAAGTATTAGCTGTATCGGTTTATATAATTAGATGCTTGCCTGTAGTTTGTTGTTTTACGCGTCTAGTTGCTTATAGTAATAACTTGCAACTTGTAACATATAATACCTCTGCCGTGTCTGCACCTTTAGAGGTCTACGGTTTTGGAGGTGTTTGCTATTTGCAAGCTATTAAGGCTTTACAATAGAGGATAGTTTGATCTTCAATACAGAGATGACCATGTGATTGGAGGAGCAGGTTGATTTATTGCGGCGAGTGCGGTGCTCTAAATGATGAGCACAGCGAGCGCTGCCGAGTGTGCAACGCTAAACTTACCCTACCTGCAGAAGAAAGCATTTCTGCTGATGTGGAATATGGGCGGACAGCTGGATCCGGCGTTGCTAGACGATATCTGGGAAGATACATCCTGACAGTCTTTTTGTTAGTCTTGTTAGCCTCTATTGCATGGGCTGTTAGTCATATAGATAATCAGTCTATAGCTAATGTTTCTGGCCCTACTCCTACTATTCCTTCTGAGCCAGCTGCAAGTGCAACAGTACCCGCAACTGCCGTTCCAACGTCAGTCTTACCAGTACCTACAGCTGAGCCTACGTTCACACCGCCCGTTCCAACTCCTACTTTGGTTCCGACTCCAGAACCCACTATGCCAGCTTCTGATGATGTAATCGTAGCTCCTTCTGGCCGTATAGCGTTCAGTTCAGATAGGCCAGTGCCGGGAAGAAACAATATAAGAAAGAACAGGGATATATATTCTATAAGAGCGGATGGAACCGGTCTCGTCAGACTCACAGGCGAGTCCTCCTTCGATGGTATGCCGAGCTGGGCTCCAACTGGGGAACAAATAGCTTTTGTTTCGGATCGTACCGGTTCTCTACAAATATGGATTATGAATTCTGATGGGAGTAATCCTTATCAGCTGACCTACGGGAAGATAATAGCTCAAGATCCAGATTGGTCTCCGGATGGCAAGTACATAGCTTACACTCTAGGACGGGATACTGGGATAGCTAAGATCCCAGCAAAGGGAGGTAAACCTATAGTTTTGACCGATTTGAGCTATCCTCAATCTGCTCCCGCCTGGTCCCCAGATGGCAGCAAGATCACTTTCATGGGCAAGCCTGGTAAATATTGGCAGGTGTTTGTGATGAATGCGGATGGCTCTGGCCTTCGCCAGATTACTCATGATCCTACAGACCATAGGTTCCCAAGATGGATGCCTGATGGTAAGCGCATAGTATATAACACTCGTAAGAGTGAACATGTTATAGGTCAGATATTTATAATGAATGCGGATGGAACTAATGTTAAGCAGATTACTATGTCAACAGAGGGGGAGAACGGTAGACCTTTTCCATCTCCTGACGGCAGGTATATAGTATTCAACTCAAATCGCCTGGATAATAATTGGGAAATCTACATAATGCGTCCGGATGGGTCTGAGGTAAAGAGGCTTACCAACACCATTGGGGATGATTTTGAGCCTTGTTGGTCTCCATGAGGTAGGAGTATGTCTGTGAAGCTTACTTTTTTAGGTACGGGCGCTAGCTTTGGCGTCCCTATGCTGGGGTGCAAGTGCCGTGTCTGTAGATCAAATAACCCCAGGAATAAGCGTACTAGAACGTCAGCGCTGATAAGCTTTGACGGGCATAACATACTTATAGATGCCTCGCCTGATTTTAGATGCCAAGCTCTAATTAATAATGTGGACTCTTTAGATGCAGTTTTGTTCACGCACTCCCACGCAGACCACACTTTTGGCATAGATGATCTTAGGGCCTTTAGCCTTAGAGAGCCTATAACCTGCTATGGGGATGAGAGTACTGTAGAAGCGATAAGGCGACGTTTTGATTATATATTTAGTCCGACACCTCACCTTGGTTCGAGGCCGAAGTTAAGGCTTCATTCTATAAAAAACAACTTTCGAGTTAGCGGTTTGGAGTTTGTCCCTTTGCCTATAAGGCATGGTTTGGATTGTATAACCGCCTATATGTTCGAAGGCATAGCTTACATAACTGATGCGAGCGAGATCCCAGAGGTTACTCTCCAAAGGATAAAAAGTGTAGATGTGCTTGTATTGAATGCTTTGAGGTTTGAACCTCATGCTATGCATCTTGGCCTGTGGCAGGCGGTAGATTTAGCTAAGACTGTTGGAGCTGAACGTACTTACCTGGTGCATCTAGGGCACGACCTAGACTATGACGAGGTTAGCTCAATGCTTCCTGATGGAGTACAACTGGCTTACGATGGCCTACAGATTGAGGTCTAAAGCTTATCTCGATAACCAGTTGCCTCTTAGGTCTATATCAAGGTTTAGCCTTCCTTGGTTCGTGTCCACGGACTCTATCCAGTACTTGGATGTATCTTGACTGCTCTCAAGCTCTCGATTTAGCTCTCTAGAAAGATTGTCGAATAGCTCAACAGGTAGCCTAAGCCCCCCATAATCCACACTTTCTATTGTGGCATGAACCCGACCGGAGTTTGTGTACAAGCTTCCTCGTATTCTCACTTGTACTGGGAGATCAATAATCGGAATTCTGGTTTGGGCATCCATAGTTACCTGGTTATCGGGCTGTAGGTACCATTTGGGATTGCTTAGCCCGTACTTGCTAAGGATGTCCTTAGCCTCTGAATTAGCTTGTTGCACAAAGATCTCTTGAGATATGGATAACCTCATATCTGGACTTTGACCACTATTACTAGCACTTGGTGTTATTTCCGGTTGTGGCCTAGTAACTATGAATACTAGAGTGATGATTGCTCCAAGAACTATCCCTATGAGGATGAATATGAAGTTCTTGATTATGTTGTACACTTTACTTGGTACCTCTATTGACTGGGTGTATTATGTATTGACCTAGGAATGATAACATTCTGCTGTAGCGTTCACCTCAGTAGCGAAACTAAAAGTTCTGTAAGTTTTGCAGGAGAAAGCTAAAGTGCCCTATATACCTCATACAGACAAAGAAAGGCAAGAGATGCTGAGCCGTATAGGAGTCAATTCGATTGACGAGCTCCTAACGGCCATACCTGAGAGATATAAGTATCCTCAACTAAGGATTGGCCCTGGACTATCAGAAGCAGAGGTGGCCAAGAAGGTAAATGCTCTATCTGAGCGGAATCTTGATGTGGACCATGTAGCCTGTTTCGCAGGTGGGGGGGCATATAATCATTTCATCCCAGCTGCCGTAAAGAGTGTTACTTCTCGAAATGAATTCTATACTTCGTATACTCCTTATCAGGCAGAAGTGAGCCAGGGAACTCTCCAGAGCATATATGAATTTCAGACCATGATCGCGGCACTTATGGGAATGGACGTGGCTAATGCCTCCATGTATGATGGGGCCACTGCTGCTGCTGAGGGCGCTCTTATGGCAGTGCACTATACCCGACGGCCTAAGATAGTTATAGTCCCAACATTCCATCCGGAGTGGGTGGAAGTTATAAGAACTTTTACTTCTGGCGTAGAGCTAGAGATAGTGGTCGCTGGAGAACTGCCCGATAACTTCAAGTCTACGCCTCGGGATATTGCTACTTACGTAGATGAGCGAACTGCTTGTGTACTGGTACAGTATCCCAACTTCTTCGGAAGTATAGAGGATATAAAAGGGTATGCTGATCTTGCTCACTCTGTTGGAGCTCTCCTTGTGGTCGCTGCCTATCCTATAGCACTCGGGTTACTCAAGCCTCCAGGGGAGCTTGGGGCAGATATAGCTGTGGGGGAGGGACAATCTCTTGGTAATGAGCTTAACTTCGGCGGTCCATATCTTGGCCTCTTTGCGACACGTAAGGATTTTATTCGGTACATGCCAGGTAGGTTAGTGGGAGCTACTAAGGATGTGGACGGTAAGAGAGGTTATGTTCTTACCCTGCAGACTAGAGAGCAACACATAAGGAGAGAGAAGGCTACAAGTAATATATGTACTAATGAAGCTTTGAATGCTTTGGCTTCCACAGTATACCTTTCTCTGATGGGGAAACAGGGGCTTGCAAAGGTGGCCCAGCTATGCGTTAACAACGCCCACTATTTGGCCGGTGTGCTGAGCGCTGTGCCGGGATGGGAGGTTGTAAGCGCAGAGCCCTTCTTCAATGAGTTTGTTCTCAAGTGTCCAGTACCAGCTTCGCAAGTGGTATCTGCTCTTATTGACGAAGGGATACTGGCAGGGATAGATCTAGGAAGGTTTGATTCCAAGCTAAGTGAGTATCTATTAGTATGTGCCACTGAAATGAACACCAAGGAAGAGATGGATAGATATGCCAGCTTGATATCTAATGTGAAGGCTGTTAAGGAGTTGGAGAGAGTATAGATGAATATTGCAGGAGGCAGCTTTGAGATAAAGCTGCTTCTTTTTGCTCAGTTTCGTGAGGTGATTGGCCAAAAAGAGCTCCTTTATAAAGTGACAATTGGCTCTACTCCCGCTAGCGTGCTCCGGTCTCTTATAGGGGAGTATCCTGATTTGGCGAGGCTGGAATCTGTAACCAAGTTTATAGTTAACGAGGAGTTCGTGCCTGGAGATTATAAACTCTCCCCTGGCGATACTTTGGCTTTTATTCCACCAGTTGCTGGAGGCAGAGATGATAGCAGTGACTCAAGATCCCATATCCATTGATGAGCTTATAAGCTCTGTATCTCACCCTGGTGCTGGGGCTATCGTTATTTTTCTGGGAGTGGTTAGAGATAATAACGAAGGGCGTAAGGTAAGGTATCTAGAGTATGAATCCTATGAACCTGCAGCAAAGGCAAGTATGCAGAAGATCTGTGGCTTTGCCAAGGATAAATGGCCGGGGGTGAGAATATCCGCCGTACATAGAGTTGGGAAATTGAACATAGGTGATATTAGTGTTGCGGTAGTGGCCAGTGCCCCACACAGGCAGGAAGCTTTTGCCGCTGCCAGGTTCGTTATCGACTCTATAAAAGAAGAGTCTCCTATCTGGAAGAAGGAGATCTTTGAGGGTGGCGAGGTCTGGATAGGCGATCCTTCTCCGTCTTAAAGCTCATGAGGGAGAGTATACTCTCCCTCATGAGCTGGTATACATGCAGATGATGAATTTTCCCGAGAGTAGTGAACTCAGTTCTTACCTATAATCGATCTTGCTCCCTTCCTTGGGGACTATCTCTATCCAGACCTGTCCTGGCTTGAGCTCTATAGGCTTACCATCATTGGTTTCATATTTAGTAATCGTATCTACATCCTCTTTTTCCCACTTGCCCTTGAGGACTTTCCCATTCTGGAATACTAGTATTGGGCCCGAGGCGTTAGTGAGATCAACTTCCCTTCTACCATAGGCGTCGCCCTTTATTTGCCACATATCGACCGTCTGCACGATAACTGCAGATGCAGCTATCTGTCTCTTGGTCTCACGATCTAGATGTGGCTTCCCTACCATGTAACGGTTATATAGACCGGTCTGTGGATCATATTTAAACGAAGCCTGGTATCCCTCAGCGTAAGTCACTGAGACTTCTTTACCACTCTCGCTGCCTATGGTTGGATTGTTTGACCAGTGGATTGGCCCCCAAGTGCCCTTCTTGCCTTGTAGGTTTTTGTCTTTGGCTATTAGCTTGCGTATCTCTGTAGTACTTCCATACAGATTATGAGGTGCATCTCTATCGGTGCTTCTCCAGAATGCCTGGGGCGCATAGTATCTGAGAGCATCTATATGCTGTAGTCCCAGTTGGTCTATTAGCCTAATGCCTTGTGGGCTTCCGCCCGCATGTACGTAGACAGGGTTATATTCAGATGCCCAGGAGACATAATAGGTGCGTGCCGATCTTATCGGCCCTACTATCTTGGATTCCTTGTTTACGAAGATGGCCATGAATCTGGGTATACCAAATTCTGCAGGGGCTTCATATATGACATCTGCATTTATGAGCCCCGACTGGGGCCTTGCGTCCGGATGGTTCTCAACCATTATCGCGATGGGTCTCTTCCTAGGGCTTAGCAGGTTCTTATCAGTTCTTTTTTCTTTATGCTCTGGAGTAGACGTGGGTTGTGGTGACGGCATCTGTGTAGGAGGAGTGCTCGCAACCTGAGTGGGTGTTGGCTCTGGAGAAGGTGATTGTAGGGTACTACTTTCAGGTGTAGTGGGTGTTGGCGAATTTTCATTAGCACTGGAACCACTACCACAGGCAGTGATAAATGCTATCAGCAAAAGGACCAACGTAGTATAAATCAGATTATGCGTTTTCATCATAGACGTACTCCGTATTATCCTTCCTCAAAGCTTTCAAACATGTTTCAGATTTCAGAGTAGAGGGATGGGGATTTCGTAACAAGGTGCTATCCTAGAAATTGCATAAAAACCGCACTAGTTAGAATCCTCTTATTAGGAGATAACTTGGAATGCGGTTTAGGTTACGAAGCTCCAGTCAAAAGGTGCAGTACTTCGTATACAGCCCAACCAATTGCTATACAGGCAGGTATGGTCACTATCCAGGCTGTCACGATTCTGCCAGCTATCCCCCACTTAACTGCGGATAATCTCCTTGTGGCTCCCACTCCAAGTATGGAGCTAGAAATGACGTGGGTAGTTGATACAGGTATCCCCAGGCGGCTTGCGACTTCGATTACTGTAGCTGCTGTAGTTTCCGCTGCGAAGCCGTGAATGGGCCTTAGTTCCACCACCTTTAGCCCCATGGTTCTGATAATACGCCAACCTCCAGCGGCAGTACCTAAGGCCATAGCAGTAGCGGCAGCTAGGATAACCCATAGAGGTACGGCCCATTCGCTCCCGCTCCACCCATAATAGCTGGCGACGGCCATGGTGATTACGCCCATAGTCTTCTGTGCGTCATTGCTTCCATGACTGTAAGCCATATAGGCTGCCGAAAGTACCTGTAGCCTACCGAATATACGGCTTATGGCTTGGGGCTTGGCTCTGGCGAACAGCCATAGTAGTATGGCCATCACCATGAACGCCACCGCAAAACCTAGAGCTGGAGAAGCTACAAGGCCTGTAAGTACCTTGTTCACGCCGTCAAACTGTATCTCCTGCCAGCCGCGCGAGGCTACACCAGCACCTACTATTGAGAATACCAACGCGTGGCTGGAGCTAGACGGTATGCCATACCACCAGGTTATAAGATCCCAGATAATGGCCGAAATCAGCGCTGATATTACTAGCAGTTGGGTGGAATGTTCTGGCTTGATAATCCCTTTGCCAACAGTCTGAGCAACAGCTGTACCAGTAAGAGCTCCTACGAAATTAAGGACTCCTGCCATAATAACAGCCTGTCTGGGACTAAGCACTCTGGTAGCAACCGATGTTGCAATGGCATTAGCGGTGTCGTGAAAACCATTTATGAAATCGAATGCCAAGCCAAGAAGTACGATAACTCCGAGCAAGATCAGAGCTGAGTTTATATCAGGCATTCTTTAGTACTATTCCCTCCAGAGCGTTGGCTATGTCTTCTGCCCTATCGGTAGCATCCTCTAGCAGCTGGTATAACTCACTCCATCGTATGGCCTTTATCAAGGAAGGTATATCTGGCACATCATCGTATATATGAGCCATTGCTTGGTTCAATATGTCGTCGCCTTCGTTTTCTAGTCTGTGTATCTCTACGGTGTTACGAAGTAACGTATCCCTCTTCTTAGCGCTTTCAAGAAGTGGGATGCTATTAGCAAGTATCTCTGCTTGTTCATCTATCACCCTGACCAACAGTTTAGAGATCTCCGTAGGGGCTCCCACTTTATACAGATACATCCGGCGGGCAGCCTCTTCAATGTAGTCCACGAACTCATCCAGTTCGCTGGTTAGTCTCTGTATGTCTTCTCTATCAATCGGCGTTACAAAAGTACTGTTCAGGGCGTTAAACACCTGGTGGGTAATCTCATCACCAATATGCTCCAAATCGCGCAGCTTCCTGACTTTTCTCTCTATATCTGCGTTAGTTTCTACTATGTCCCTCAGGAGAGCTGCTGAATCCCTGGCGTTGGTTGCAGCATCTCGGAAGTATTCAAAAAACCTCTCATCATTTGGTAGGAATCGAGCAAGTACCATACTTTGGAGCTCCACTTTGCCTGAATTTGCCAAGCAAAGGTTATCATATAATCACCTAAATATGTAGCTGTACTAATCCCAAGTAATCACTACTTTGCCTGACTTGCCCGAGTCAAACAGCCTGTAAGCTTCGTCAGCATCTTCCAGAGGGAACTTATGGGTTACTATTTGCTCGGGATGAAGCTCTTTTCTGGAAAGGAATCCTAGTAGTTCTTCCATCTGGACCAAGCCGCACACCCAAGAGCCCATAAGAGTAAGTTGCTTATGGATCAACAATGGGCTGGGTTCGAATGACACTGTATTACCTTCCCCTACAAACACTACCCTACCCCACTCTCCTGCTATCTCAAGACATAGATGCCTACCAAGTGGATTACCGGAAGCATCTATTACTACCTCTACCCCTTCCCCTTTGGTGAGGTCCATTATCCTCTCAGCAGTGTTATCTCCTGAGAGGAATGTGTGTTCTGCGCCTATTTTTTGTGCCATCTCCAAGCGTTCTGGGATCACATCTATACCTATAACCTCCGCTCCTGAAGCTCTAGCGAGCATCAGTATTCCCAAACCCACAGGTCCTAGCCCTACCACTGCTACTCTGTCCCTACCAGACACACCTGCTCGGAGTATAGCCTGATAACCTGTTCCAAGACCACACGCTGCTAACGCACCATCAACGAATGTAAGATTATCAGGCAGCTTTATGAGGGTTCTTTGTTCGGCCAACAGGAAGTCAGCATGGCCTCCGTCTCTTTGCCATCCATAAGCTGCGCGGTAGGGATAAGGTGCTTTACAGTTTATCATCCAACCTGCACGGCAATCTTTGCACACTCCACAACCTACGATGTGGTAGACAACCACTCTGTCTCCTGGGCTAAAGTGCTCTACTCCAGGGCCTACTTCCTCCACGATACCACATGGTTCATGTCCTGCTATACAGCCTTTATAAGCTTCTGGTCCTGTGCCTAGCCATTCTCTGTAGATAGCTCTAATATCGCTGCCACAAATTCCCGAAGCCTTCATTCTTACTAGCACTTGTCCATATCCTGGCTGTGGTGTTGGGAATTCTCTTAGATCGACGGTTCTGTTGCCTGGAAGAACAACCCCTCTCATATTATTCCTCCTATAAACATTAGGCCACTTACTTTTTACTATTGTATTCGATGGATGTAGGTTTTATACTTCGCCTATCATTCGACATAGATTTACTTATAGCATCAGTGTGGCGGGGGATGAGGGTATGTCTCGAATTAATAAAATGAAGATTTTTTCAATCATAATCCTGCTTATGTTATCTATATCATGCGGCCCAGGCAGAGAAAGTTCAGGTCCTCCTGGGGTGGAACAACCTACACCTACAGCGAATGTTCCTGCTCAGGAACAGACTCCAGTGGGGTTTGATATCAGCAAAGTTACACCTGAGACTAAACCCACTCCTATAGTAAGAGGGGCTTGGAAGGATTATGATGGACCAACAGTTACAATCTCTGTATGGATGTATCCTCAGGATGAAGACTCTTTGAAGGCTTATAAGGACGCCTTTGAAGAAAAGCACCCTAACATCAAGATCAAGTATGTAGTTTACCCGGAAGATAACTATCAAACAAAAATCAATACCGCTTTACAGGCGCATAAACCTCCGGATGTTGCTGTAATGGAAAATAAAGCTTGGATGAAAGCTGGTAAAGTAGTTGATCTAACTCCCTATTACAAGCAATGGGGTATATTTGTAAATGATTTTGCACAGGGTGGTGTTGCTAGATTTACTCTTGAAAAGGGACCATCCCAAGGTATTTTTGGAGTTGGAGATTTCTTGGGAGGCAACATAATTGTCTACAACAAGGACATGTTCGATGAGGCGAGAGTATCCTATCCTCCGGCTGATAAATCATTGACTTGGCCACAATACGCCGAGATATGTAAGAAAGTTGCCAAGCCTGATCCTAACCCAACTAAAAGGATATACGGATGTTCAGTTCCTCCTTGGGGATTTGGTATTTGGCAAAAGTGGCTATTTGGCCCTAATGGTAAACGTGCTTTGGGAAATATGAATTCTCCAGAAATGATTGAAGCTTGGAATGTGGGTACAGAGTTAGTTAGAGAGAAATATGCTCCTAGTGGTAATGTTCTTCAGACCTTGCCTAATGGGGAGCCAGACCTCTTTACACAAAAGAGAATAGCTATGACGTGGACGGATTTCACCTTTGTTAAGGATTACAAGGCAGCGGGGATCGACTTTGGAATAGCTCCGTGGCCAGTAATACGTGGTTCCGAATCCTTTGTCGACACATGGACGGCTCCATGGGGGACTTTTACTGAGTCAGAACATCAGCATGCTGCGCTAACGTTCCTCAAGTTTATGGCCACAGATGCTCAACGGATCAGAGGAACAGTCTCTGCAGATCCCCCGCTATCTTTTAAGGTAGCTGAGCAGATGAAGTGGGGACAAGGAGATCCCCTCAAAGAGCAGTACCTACAAGTGCTCAAAGTTGCAGCGAAGGCACAGCCTTTTGTTCCTCCATTGCCTGAGGGAGGTTATAACCCAGATGATATATACAACAAGATGACTGTTCAGGGAGTAAAAGATGCCAAGCCACTATTAGACGATGCTGCCAAGAGAACTCAACCTTTGCTTGATAAAGCATGGCAAGAGTGGGAAAAAATAGGGAGATAATCCCTCTTCAGGATGTTTCATGGATACCAGCACAAGACTGGCTAGAATTGTTCTGAAAACAAAAACATGAGTAAGCATAGCCCTCTGTCTGCGCGTGAAGAAAAAGCAGCGTATTTGTTCCTTACGCCCTGGTTTATAGGTTTAATCTTCTTCCTTGCGGTCCCTCTAGTTTGGTCTTTGTATATAAGTATGACTGATAAGAGGTTGATTTCTGCAGGAGGTGAGCACTTTATAGGGCTTCAAAACTATATGTACATGTTTACCCAGGACGGATATTTTTACCACTCACTTTATGTGACCTTGAAGTGGTTAGTACTTACGACTCCTCTTTACTTATTAGCTGGTTTGTTTATCTCTTTACTTCTAAATCAGAAACTACCTGGTATCCATTTATTTAGAACTATTCTGTATATCCCAGCGGTTTTATCAGGAGTGGCTGTAGCCGTGTTGTGGCTACAGCTTTTTAACCCTGAGCTGGGAGCAATAAATTACTTGTTGTACAGGATTGGCATAGATAATCCACCTTACTGGCTGCAAGATCCAAGATGGGCTATGCCAGCTGTGATTATTATGGGACTATGGGGCGTGGGAGGAACAGCTATTATTTATCTAGCAGGATTGCAAAATATACCACCTCATTTGTATGAGGCGGCATCTATAGACGGTGCTGGTTCTATTGCTAAGTTCTTTTATATAACATTGCCTATGTTATCTCCTACCATCTTCTTTTTGTTGGTGAATGCAATTATAGATTCGTTACTCATATTTGGACCTGTGTTTGTCTTGGGTGGAGATGGTGGGCCTGAGGATTCGTTGCTTTTCTATATGCTTTATCTTTATAGAAGAGCTTTTATTCAGGGGCTAATGGGTTATGCTACGGCTTTGGCATGGGTACTAACTATTCTTGGCGTAATATTAGTTTTCTTGATGTTCAGGTTCGAGCGAAGGTTTGTTTTCTATGAAGCTGCAGAATAAGCAGTATACAGTATAAATGAAGTGTGTCAAAGGTTTTGACTATGGTTGGTAGGATTTTACATTCGACATCCGTATACATTATGCTAATTGCTTTGAGTCTATTTATTTTAATGCCTATAGGTTGGATGCTTACAGCAGCTTTGAAGCCTTCTACAGCGCCTGTGTTTACTTATCCTCCGGAATGGTTTCCTACTAAGTACTGGGAATGGAAGACATTTCGGGATGCCTTATTTGAAGAGAACTTCTTCATTTATACTCGTAACACAGTTATCCTTGTTCTGCTTAATGTGGTAGGTGCACTATTTTCTTGCTCAATGATTGCTTATGCCTTTGCAAGATTGAAGTTTAGAGGCAAAAATTTGTTATTTACAATCCTTGTAGCTACGATGTTGCTACCCGGCCCTGTATTGTTAATCCCACAATTTCTCTTGTTCTACAGGATAGGTTGGTATAACACGTACTTCCCATTGTTTGTGCCAGCGTTTACGGGAAATGCCTTTTTTATATTTCTGCTTAGACAATATATGAAGACCTTACCTATAGAACTTGATGAGGCTGCACGTATAGATGGTGCTAGTTACTGGGGAATATATTGGAGAATAATATTACCTTTATCTATACCAGCGCTTACTGTGGTAGCAGTTTTTCAGTTTCTTGCTACATGGAATGATTTTTTCGGTCCATTAATATATTTGGATGATCCAGACAAATTCACGCTAGCCCTTGGTCTGGCCACTATGGTAAGACGTGTTGGGACGGAATGGAATGAAGTTATGGCAGCTAACCTAGTGGCCGTAATACCTGTGCTTATAGTTTACTTTTTGGCGCAGAACAAACTGATAGGTGGCATAGCTTCTGTTGGCCTGAAGGGATAATAAGAATATAATTTTACAAATCTTGTGAACTAAATTCCTACGGTCGGCCCTTCTTGCTCTCCTGTTGAGGTGTCCTCATGTTCTGCCTCAGCTAGTAGTCTCTTGCGGAGTAGTTCCTTAGCTCTTTCAGCTCGCCTTTTGTCTTCCTCTTGAAGCTCCTGGAAGAAGCTTACAAGCTCTTTGTCCTGACTAAAGTCAGCATCTTCGCTATATATGACATAGGTCTCTGCTGCTTGCAGTGTGTGATAGAGAACGCTTATAAGATCATAGACTTCATCTCTTGTTCCCGTAATCTTTCTTCCATAGCTCATTCATCTATCCTCCTCGCAAATATACTTCGATTTTACAGGGCGCATATTCTATGCCAAGTGTTTAGGGAGAATTGGCATATAATTTGCAGGTGCTCTTTGCATGAAGGGTTAAATTTCTAAACCCTTGCTTATATCCACTTTCTAGGAGGGTGTTTTATAAAAATGGCTACTGCGCAAAGTAAGGCTCATGTTGATTGGTCAGGGGATCTTCTGCAGGGTAATGGGCAGGTGAGTGTTGGAAGTGGCTCTTTTGGTCCACTACCAATAAGCTGGAGGACGCGTACTGAAAGGGGAGGTGGTGGTACCAGTCCCGAAGAGCTAATTGCTGCAGCACATGCCGGGTGCTATGCCATGGCGCTATCCAATACCTTGGCTAAGCATGGGTCACCTCCGGAAAACTTATCTGTGGATGCAACTTGTAACTTCGAGTTCGGGGAAGGTGGAGCTCGAATAACTAGTATAGACCTAAATGTGACGGGTAGAGTGCCTGGTTTGAGTGAGGAAGAGTTCAAATCTATTGCTGAAGAGGCAGAAAAAGGCTGTCCGGTGTCTAATGCTTTACGCAATAACGTTGATATAAGACTGAACGCTCAATTAGCCTAGATAGTTGACTTTTGTGTAGTAATTGATATACTTGGCTTACAAGTGAAAACGTAAAGGCTGTGAGCAGGACAAGTACGCTTGTCAAGCAACTGACAGAGAGTGAGGGTCAACGGCTGAAAGCCCTCTAGTTGGCTCCAAGCGGAAAACCACCTGTGAGCCGGCGCCCGAAAGCGAAGGCAGGCAAGTAAGGTGTCCCGGAGTTTCCGTTATAACTAATGAGGGGAAAACTAATTGTTGTTTTCCCGAATTCGGGTGGAACCACGGAAGGGTGCCCTTTCGTCCCGTTTGGGATGGCAAAGGGCACCCTTTGATTTTAGGTACTGGAGGTGGATCCATGAGCACGAAGGCTAAAGATGCCGAACAGCTGGCTTATCATGGAGCGGAGATGGAGTCTGGCTCCTTGCTCTCGACTATGCGTCATTCCGCTGCCCACGTTATGGCAGCCGCGGTGCTGCAGATGTTTCCTGACGCTAAGTTTGGTATCGGCCCCGCGATAGAGAATGGGTTTTATTATGATTTTGAGTTACCACGTCCGATAACCCCAGAAGATTTCCCTGAAATAGAGGAAAGGATGCGCCAGCTAATAGAGGAGGATCATCCTTTTATAAGAGAGGAGATCTCTCGTCAACAAGCCAAGGAAATGTTCAGGGATCAACCCTACAAGCTGGAGATCATAGATGATCTTCCAGAAGATGCCGTTATTAGTATTTATAAAATGGCGCATTTCACTGATCTATGTAGGGGCCCTCATGTCGAGTCAACAGGTAAAATAGGTCCTTTCAAGCTGCTTAGCGTTGCCTCCGCCTATTGGAGAGGAGATGAGAAGAGGCCGCAACTACAAAGAATCTATGGAACAGCTTTTCCCACACAAGAGGAGCTTGACGATTACCTGTGGCGCTTAGAAGAAGCCAAGCGTCGAGACCACAGAAAGATAGGCAGGGACCTAGAGCTGTTTATGATAAGCGATGAAGTTGGCCCTGGGTTGGTGCTATGGCTCCCCAATGGGTCGATAATTCGCCGCGAGTTGGAGAACTTTATAGTCAAGGCCGAGGCAAGGGAAGGGTATCAGCACGTGTATACGCCTCACATTGCCAAGCTTGGCCTATACAAGACCAGTGGTCATTGGCAGCACTATAGGGACGCGATGTTTCCCCCGATGGTCCTTGAGGATGGCGAGGAGTATGAGCTACGACCGATGACATGTCCTCACCACATCATGATCTACAAGCACTCACTGAGGTCTTACCGAGATTTGCCACTGAGGATAGCTGAGCTCGGAACTGTCTACAGGTATGAGAAATCGGGTGAGCTCACAGGTATGTCTAGGGTTAGAGGGTTCACTATAAACGATGCTCATATCTTCTGTCGTCCCGATCAGCTCAAGGAGGAGTTTATAAGAGTAATCCAGCTGATGCATGAAGTGTATAGAGCCGTAGGTTTCCACGACTACGTATACAGACTCTCCCTCCGAGATCCGTCGGATAAAGAGAAGTATGTAGAGGGAGATGAGATGTGGAACAATGCAGAGAACGCTATTCGGCAGGCTCTGGATGAACTTGGGGCCGACTATGTGGAAGCTGAAGGCGAGGCTGCATTTTACGGTCCTAAACTAGATGTAATGGTCCGTGATGTTTTGGGTCGTGAGTTTGCTGCTTCCACAAACCAGCTGGACTTTTATCTCCCAGAAAGGTTTGATTTAGAGTATATAGATGCTGATGGCGAGCGCAGGCGTCCAGTTATGATCCACCGAGCTCCCATAGGTTCTATGGAGCGCTTCTTTGCTTTCCTGACAGAACAGCATGCTGGTGCTTTCCCTGTTTGGCTATCTCCAGTACAGGTAGTGGTAATACCTATAGCCGATAGACATATACCCTACGCTGAGGAGGTGGCAAGCGCTTTCTCCCGACATAACGTGCGCGTGAATGTGGATGCCCGCAATGAAAGGATGAATGCTAAGATCAGGGATGCTCAGATGCAGAAAATCCCCTATATGTTGATAGTTGGGGACAGGGAGGCTCAAGCCGGTACAGTTGCGGTTCGTAAGCGATCTGGAGAAGATCTAAAGGGGCAGCCTGTACAGGACGTTGTACAGATGGTTCTTGACGATATTCGAGAGTATAAGTGATTTTCCGGGTATTGGAGAAGAGGATCATGTTGGGACCAATTATTGTAGGTGACAGAGTGAGGCTTGTTCCTCCTACTGAGGATATGATTCCCATTTTCTGTTCCTGGTTTGCTGACACTGAGGTTACAAAGTTCTTGAATATCAGGTTTCCTCCTTCGCTAAGCGCAGAGAAGGAATGGTTCGATAGAGTATCTCGTAGTAATGAAGATGTCCTCTGGGCCGTGACTTTGGAAGATAAGCTCATAGGTACCACAGGTATTCATCAGATAGACTGGCGAAACAGACACGCTATAACTGGTAATTTGATAGGCGACAAATCTGAGTGGGGCAAAGGCTATGCCAGTGAGGTTGTAGCTTTACGAACCAGGTTTGCTTTCGAGTCACTAGGATTAGAAAAGCTCAAGAGCCAGGTCTTCAGTGGCAACCTTGCCAGCCGAAAGGTGTTAGAAAAGGCGGGCTATAGACTTTGTGGTACCTTTCGTCGAGAGGCTTTTATAGATGGCCATTGGTATGATTCATGGCTTTTCGAGATCTTAAGAGAAGAATGGCTGCAGATACAGAGTATGGAGTAGGTATGTCCAGTTCTATGGCTATAGATCGAGACCTAAAAGTAAAGCCTAAGGTAAGGTGCATACAATGTAGTGCAGAGAAGAATCTCTGGACTACAGTCTCTTCCTGTGAGTGTGGGGGGTTGCTAGAGATTGTTTGGCCTCTTGGCGAATATGAAGCTTCTTGGCTCAAGGATACATGGGCAAGCAGAATGGGTTCTCTATTGGCTATTGATCGAAGTGGCGTATGGAGGTTCCGGGAACTAGTCTCACCAGTCGATGGTGAAGCTATCATTACTCGGGGTGAAGGGAATACGGGACTGTACAATGTGCCTAAGCTCGCTGATTGGGTGGGTGTCGATACCCTTTATCTGAAGCATGAGGGAGAGAACCCTACCGGATCCTTCAAGGACAGGGGAATGACCGTGGGGGTGAGCGTAGCTCGCCACTGTGGAGCAGCTATTGTCGCCTGTGCCTCCACGGGCAACACCAGTGCCTCTCTAGCTTCTTACGCAGCTATAGCCGATATGCGTTGCGTGGTGCTGCTGCCGGCGGGCAAGGTCTCAGCTGCAAAGCTCTCCCAGTCTATAGCTTATGGCGCAAAGACGATAGCCATCAGGGGAGATTTTGATAAGGCTTTGAGCCTTCTACAGTCTACTGCTCCTCAGTTAGGACTATACATACTAAATTCTGTAAACCCTTGGAGGCTTGAGGGCCAGAAAACTGTTATGTACGAATTGCTTGAGTCTCTGAGATGGGAAGTTCCCGACTGGATATTTCTCCCAGGTGGTAATCTTGGGAATACCTCAGCATTTGGTAAAGCTCTTCTAGAAATGCGAAGCTTAGGGTTGATAGATAGTTTACCTCGAATTGGTGTGGTTCAAGCTGAAGGTGCAGCTCCCTTTGCCCATGCTTATAAATCTGGATGGCAGAGCTATTCTCCGGTCAAAGCAGAGACTGTAGCCACTGCTATACGTATAGGCGATCCTGTAAATTATCAGAAGGCTAGGAGAGTGGTACAAGAGCTTGATGGATTAGTGACATCTGTCAGTGATCGAGAAATTCTGGATGCCAAGGCTATGGTGGATGGTGCTGGGGTGGGATGTGAACCTGCAAGCGCGGCCTCGGTTGCTGGTATACGAAAGTTAATGTCCGAAAGAATAATCTCTCCCGATTCTAAGGTTGTGGCTGTCCTCACCGGACACATACTCAAGGATCCTGATGCTACTTTCATGTATCACACTTCGGACAATAGGTTCTCTAACAAGATAATTGAGGTTGATGCTGATCCTAAATCTATTATCTCGGTGGTAGAAAGTTTATGAGGATTCATGTACGTGTTCCAGCTGCAAGTGGTAATTTGGGCTCAGGTTTCGATTGTGCTGGTATGGCTCTCGCGTTGTACAACGAGGCTATTTTAGATACTGATGCCAAAGGTGTGGTTATAGAAGGCGAAGGAGCCGACTTCCTCCCGAGGGAGGAAAGTAATGCTTGCCTTAAGGCTATGATGGAATTAGCTTCCAGGCTTGACTGCCAACTACCAAGCTTTGGCCTAAGGCTTATCAATAGGATTCCTATAGGAAGGGGGTTGGCAAGCTCAGGTGCAGCAGCTCTGGCTGGCTTATTGCTTGCCAACGAGCTGTTAGGTTGTCCAAAGGATAGAGAACAGATAATGGAACTGGCTACCGAACTCGAGGGACATCCGGATAACGTGGCCGCGGCTTTGCTTGGAGGGATAACTATCAGTGCTTGGGATGGAAGCAAAGTACACACCGTGCGTATAGATCCGGATCCTTCCATGAAGGCTGTTTTATGGGTGCCTGATTCTCAGGTCTATACGAAACATGCTAGATCTATCCTCCCCAAACAGGTAAGTATGCAAGATGCTGTCTTCAACTTGAGTAGAGCAGCTCTTATGGCAGCTTCTTTTGCGAGAGGTGAGTACAACCTCCTGCAGGTGGCTACTCAGGATAGATTACATCAACCATATAGGGCTTCCCTAGTAAAGGGTTTGCAAGAGTCAATGCTCTCAGCACTTGAAGCAGGCGCTTTGGCTACATGGATATCTGGTGCAGGTCCTTCTGTGCTCGCTCTCTGTATAGATAATGTGCAGGCAGTTGAGCTCGCCTTGTGGCATATAGCCAGTAAGTACAATGATGGTAAGGTTATGACTCTAGAGATAGATACTTGCGGGGCACAGGTCACTAAGATGGCGGAGGAAGTAGAGGTATAATTTCTCCCCTAGCAGATAAGCAATTTGAGAAATATTGAGCTGTCGTCGGACTAAGTGTATCATCAAATATGGAGGGCGTTGTCATGTCCGACGATAGCCATGCCAGCCTGACTGTAGCTGACTTTACTTTGGCTGATCATTTGGGCCTAGAAGCTCTGCAGGTGTTGGTGAACCCAATCTTGCCTCAGCTATATGATTTTATTGCCAGAAGAACTATAGATGGGCAAGAGGCAGAGGATGTCCTCCAGCAGACCTTATGGCTCGCTTTCAAGACTTGTTATAAGTCTGATCAGGAATTGGGTCTTCTTGACTGGCTACTGTCTATAGCAACTCGAGTCCTATTGAACCGCGTCAATTCTGATCCTTTATGTGAATGTGGTCTTGGTTTTCTGGTCCAGGATGATAGTGGTCGCACTAATGATAAAGTAAGTAGGCTGTATGGTAGGCTTTTAGCCTCTGAGATCTCTCATTTTGCCAAGACTCAGCGATTTATATTAGGGCTTTTTGTACATGAGCGGTGGTCTATTCATAGAATAAGTACTGTTCTTGGGATTTCTCCACATAAAGTTGAGTCCTCTATATCTACCACTGTTCTCCAAATATTGATCGACCTGTGGCCGGAGGAGCCTGAGAGTCGCCTGAACAGAAATGATGTTTATCTAATTACTCGAGAAATACTTCTAGGCAATATATCAGGATCTTATCCTAGGATAAGATCATTAATTGATACACTTTCCGTAAAACATACTACATTCTCCATGCCTCCTAATTTGGAAGCTCGTCTCTGGAAATCTTGCTCTGCTGATTTTCCCCAGCAGTACGTACCACCGCTAGCGGTGGGTAACGATAATATCCGAGTGTATCTATGGGCGGTCGCAGCTTGTATTGTCTTGCTATTTGCTGCAGTTTTGGGAGCTAACTTTTTCGGGATTGATTCCTCCGCCAAGCCGTCCCAAGTTAAGACCGCGGAGAGACTGGTAAGTGATCAAAATGTTAGTAACCGAAGCGACGATTCTACCAGCAATATAGCTGCCAGGATCAATGGCTTTGTAAGGGATAGATATCTTTCTGGTAGGTTAGTACTCCTGCACTATGGTCCAGATGGTAATAGTGTGGGAGTTGTGGATTTCGACACAGGTAACATAGCCCGAGATGTCTTCACCGATCTCAGCCCCAATGTTGTCTTTGCTATTTCTCCCTCTGGAAGATACTTGGCATATGGAAAGCAGGATGCGGTAATGTTATCGGACATAATTGATAGATCCCCGCCCAGATGGCTAATAACTTTGCAGTCTCCGAATACAGATAGATGGAGATACGAGATGGATCGTACGCCCCATCGCTTTCGTGTGGCTGCTCTAGCTTGGCATCCTAACGAACAGATATTGGCGGTGGCTAGCGAACCTATCTACTATCGAGGATTAGAACATTCCAGGGTGCAGTTAGTGAGAGTTCGTAACTCGGGAGGGGAGACGATCAGTACCATAGTTACGCTTCAATCTTTTGAGGATGTCGTAAGCCTAGATTGGAGTGCGGATGGTACTCAGCTTCTTATAGGAACCGATCGCAGAATATTGCTAGCAAGCTTTTCTAGGTTTGGTTTTTGGGATTTGAAGCAGTTACCTGGTCGAGGTACTGCCACATGGTCGCCTGATGATAAGTTGGTGCTTTGGGTATCACCATCGGACTCTGCTTCTGGCAGCTCATTATTCGGGGTGACTAATCCCTCGACGGGTAAGTCTAGCACGCTTGGCACATGCGACTACGCTAGATGGGAAGATGATCCTAACTACGTGGTTTTTCTGCAGGGCGTAAGTAACCATAGCGATCGTATAGTTCTATCCCGTATGAATCTATCTTCAGGAGAGGTAGATCAAGTTCTACAAGTAGCATTCAAAGGCAACTTTGAATCTAATGCCTTGCTATCTCCTGATGGTAGGTACCTGTTATATAACGACGAAGATGGGCTACATCTATATGATGCTAAGTTTCAGGAGAGTGTTTGGAGGCTCGACTATCCACCGAAGGAGGTCATATCTCCGTTGGTATGGATGTCGGGATGGCAGTCTTATGATCGGGAGTTCGAGACTCTTTCAGGAACGATAATCTACCCTAAGAAGAGCGGGAGCAAAGTTTCTTTGGTGTCGTTAGATCTTAGAACAGGGAGTACTAGACAGATTGCAGCCGCATCAAAGCTATCATATACGGTTGGTGATCAAGCACTAATGGTGAGAACAAGTAAAAGCAACGCTCTGCTCTATACTCAGGAAGGTATTATCAAGCTTTACATTCCTCCCAAGATGCAAGATATTACTGCAGTTGAGTTGACTTCTTCCGGTAGTACGATCGCGTATGCTACCAGGGAGGGGAGAGGTGTAGCGATTTGGGAGATCACTCCGCAAAGAAGTAGGGTCAATCTAGCGAGATCCAAACCTATTGCACACCTTAGGACTATACCATTGAGCTTGGATTTCTCTCCATCTGGTAGGTGGATACTAATAAAGGACAGAAATAACGTATGGCATCTTTTCAATAATAAGTTCAAGAGGATCAAGATTCTCCCCAGGGCAGATCGTTACTCCTGGATGGTGCTTGACGGCAAGGATGTTTTGGTACAGCTCAAAAATCTCAACATCAGTATTTATACACCGAGAGGTAAGACCGTCTATGAAATAAACGGCTATGTTAATGCTTATGCTCCCTTAGATGATGGATATATAGCTGTATGGACAATGGATGATGACCTAAGAGTTTATGACTTGCGTAAAAAGGATTTCGTGACTTGGGGATCTATGCTTGGCATGGATTATTCTGAACTGGATGATTCCAGCTTAGTTCAGATTGTACCTATAAGTGATGGTGGAAGCTGGATAGCGCTTCGTTTGCGTGATTCGGTATATATGCTGGACCTTTCTAATGGCTACCAGTATCCCCTGCAGATCAAGGCTACATCTGCAGGGGAGCTGACTTGGCTAAGTGGAGATCCTAACCCACAGTTCAGAAGATATGTTGACTGGGATTCCTGCCACGAGGTTCCCCCAGACAAATGCCCTGCATAAGGCGGGCTTCAGTCTCGAACTATACCAGGTGGTAGCGCTGTCCACTCTTTGCCTTCAGCTTGTAGCTCAATAGATACAGTTGATCTCAGTACCTGTTGAAGGAAGTTACGAACTACGTCTCCGCATACTCTGGTACGAAAATCAACTGCGTCCTTCAGGACTTCTCTTAGATATGTCCTCCCCTGTAGAGCTTTCTGCAAAGACTCTCTTGCTTGCTCTTCATCAGCTGTAAAGAATCCTGTAAACAAGTTGCTGAAAGTAATCATGGCTTGATCAAGATAATCAGTCCACAACTTATACTCTTCTAACCATGGTCTTATTTCCCAAAAGAACTTACTGTCCTGGGTGGAAAGCCTTGAGTAGGTGGTCTGCATGCTGATTATCTCTTCTCTAAGGGTGCGTAGTCCTTGCTCGAATCTAAAGGAGGCAAAATCTTCTTGTACTTTCTTAAATAGGTTTGTTAGGTAAGCAGGCTCCTCAGGTTCTAAGCAGCTGATAGTGTTGCTTTGATAGAACTTTTCCATGGCAGATAAGTTGTCTTCGCCAAGCAAGGTGCTTACAGCCTGCCGCCAGGAATCTTGTGGGTTGTACTGGCTTGGAGAATTTAGATACTGAGCAAAGGTATAAAGAGGTAGCTTGGAAGCTTCTGGTAGAGCCATAGGATTGGCGTATATACCTACCACGTGTGTATGAAGCTCAGGATCCCTGTGATCGTAGGGTCCTATATGCAGCTCAGGCATCATACCGCCGTCATTCACTGGGTAATTGTCCCAAAGAGTAGCTGGCCTCTGCAGAGACTTTTGGACCTCCTGCATATGACTTGTCGTGATCTCATGGGAGCAAACGTTAGGCCCTGTCCAGAAGACGTCGATGTTCTTAGGTAACCTCTGCCCAAGTATTCTAAGGTATTCCAGGTTGGGATCGTTGCAGTAGAAGGTCGGGCACATTATGATTTGAGGGGTACTTATAGTGCTCTCCAACCTTTGGAGAACTCTCGTAAGAAAGTCTGCCTGAGCTTCTGCTAGGTTAGAGTAGCTATTTCTGTCTTCTTCGTGAATGAGGTCAAAGGGGACATCATCAAAGAATATCCCTATGCTATGTACTCCCATCTCAAGGAACGGAGTTATTTTTCTGATCAGGGTCTCAAGCTCTTCCTCGCTTGAGTACACCAATGAGAGTCCAGGGCTGATAGCAAACGTAAAGTTTATGCCACAGCTGCCGGCTTTCTCTATGAGCTCTTTGAAGAGTTGTAGCTGCTCTTCTTTATACGGTTCTCTCCAAAGCTCTCGATGGTATAAGTCTTGTTTGGGGGCGTATATGTAGGCATTCAGGTTATTAGCTTGCATGAACTCGAACATATCGAGCCTTTCCTGATGCTCCCACGGTTTACCGTAGAAACCTTCTATGATTCCCCTATATCTGAAGTACTCCATAGCCTGTACCTTTTGTTCTTTATTGTTCAGATGCTAGCTGCGGATTGATTTTAATACAGACTTTTAGTTACTACACTACTATGTCTCTAAATAGCTTTCCAGGAAAGATCGAACTCTGTTATTGAACTCTTTTTGGTTCTCAAGGTTTACCGAGTGGGCTGCACCTGGAATAATTTCCAACTCCGCATTAGGTATCAGTTCAGCCAGAAGTTTGGAATGAAGAGGGGAGACCAGTATATCTTGCTCGCCAGCTATTATGAGCGTAGGGTTACTAATCTTCTCGAGTCTGTCCGCAGTATTATGACTTAGTACTGCCCTCACTTGACGCTGATAAGCGTCAGTTTCCTGGGGATTGGGCTCATGCTGGATGTATCTTCTGAAGGCTCTGATGTTTGACGGCTTTTCTAAATAACTGGGGGAGAATAACCAGGGTTCGACCTGCTTATAGAAAAGCTCTCGGTTGACCTTCCCGTAAAGCTCTCCCCATGCGGCGTTAACGGCACGGATTCTAGCATCCGGGGTGGCAAATGTTGACACTAGTACGAGCGACTTTACCTTCTTGGGTGAATTTAGTGCTAATTCTTGTGCTATGGCTCCTCCCATAGACAGCCCTATGATATGAGCACTATCAACATTAGCACTTTCCAGCACGCAGAGTACATCCTCTGCCATATCTTTGGTCGTATAATCCGCATTAGCTCTGGATGACTGCCCTACGTCTCGATTGTCAATGAAAATACACCGAAAGCGTTGAGAGAAATGAAACTTCTGTACGTTCCAGGCAGTGTTGCTAGCCCCCAACCCTTGTATCCATACAACAGGATCTCCTTTGCCTACCTCCTCGTAGTAGATCTTAAGATCCCCATTGGAAGCAAACGGCAACTTTTACCTCCAGAAAATAATCAGGGGGACTGGTTAGTCCCCCTGATGTTGTAGTTGGGTTTTTATGCTACGTGTGATGCAAGGAATTGCTTGGCATCGCTCTGGCGTAGCCTGTTGAGGGCTTCCTGCTCTATCTGCCTTGCTCTTTCTCGGGTAACGCCGAGCTTGCGACCTGCGGCCTCCAGAGTCATTGGTTGACCACCGTAGAGTCCATAACGCATGATAATTATGGCTCGCTGCCTCTCATTTAGCCTCTCGAGTGCGCGCTTGATGTCCTCCCCAAGCATCGTATGATCAGCTATGTGCTCAGGGTTGGCTGCCTCAGTATCCTCGAGGACCTCGCCCAGATTAGTTTCCCCGTCCTCACCTAGAGGAGCCTCAAGCGAGAGTGGAAGTCTAGATGCGTTCTTGTATTCGTCAATGCGCTCGGGACTTAGGCCAGTTGCCTCTGCCAACTCCTGGTTGGTAGGCTCACGCCCCAGTTCTAGAGATAGCCTCTGAGTTTCTCGTCCTATCTTTGTTAGAGCCTCACCTACATGGACTGGGAGCCTTATTGTTCTGCCACCTTCGGCCAATCCTCTGGTGACTGCCTGCCTGATCCACCATGTAGCATAGGTGCTGAATCTGAATCCTCGCCTCCAGTCGAACTTCTCGGCAGCACGCATTAGACCCAAATTGCCCTCTTCTATCAAATCGGCCAGGGGCATTCCATGCCCTACGTATCTACGGGCTATAGATACCACAAGTCGGAGGTTGTGCTCTATAAGCTTGTGCCGAGCAGCTTTGCCTTCCTCTACTGCTTTCTTAAGATCATCAAGCTCTTCTGGAGAGATATCATCTGATTGAAGTCTCTGCTCTGCTTCTTGCCCTCTCTCTATAGCCTGGGCTAGAGCTACTTCCTCCTCGGCTGTCAGAAGCTGAGCTCTGCCTATCTCTCTGAGATATATGCCCAGAGAGTCGCCTATGAGCTCACGATCCATCTCCTCCTCAAGCAGAGAGGCCGGGGACAGATCCGCTTCAAGATCCTCAAGTTCTGAGTCGAGAATAATTTCATCTAGGTTATCTAGAATATCGAAGTCCTTACCAAGCTCTTCCAAAGTCATCTTCCTTACATCACCACCCACGATTTTTATTGTCGATGTTTAGAACAAATTTGAAAACAGTTTTATGCCAAAAAAATATGGCGCACAAAGCGCCTTACCGGCCATTTCGGTGGTCGTACAAAGATATTATACAACAAATAATCTTTATATCAAGTTATTACTAGGGGTTGATTGTAGAATCGGTGCCGAAGGGGAGAGTCGAACTCCCACGGGCGCATGCCCACTACGCCCTGAACGTAGCGCGTCTGCCAATTCCGCCACTTCGGCTCGCTCTGGTGGAGATGAGGGGAGTCGAACCCCTGACCTCGACACTGCCAGTGTCGCGCTCTCCCATCTGAGCTACATCCCCACGAACTTGCGTAAGCAGTATAACACAGTAAAGTAGCTAGCCGCAATCCCTCTAGAAAAATATTCCTTATCGAGAGGCTAGCATCTTGGCTTTTTTGAGATCCTGGAGGACCAGTCCCTTGGCTCTTTGGTAGGCTTCTGTATCAGTACTCAAAAGGCGTAATAGGTAGGCAGGATGAAGGGTAGCTATGTACCTAATACCATCCTCTTTCTCGTACACATCTCCTCTCTGATCACTAAGTCTAAAGTTCTTATCAATCAGGGTTTTGGCTGCCGGTGCTCCCACGCACACGATCACTGATGGTTTCACTAAATGAATCTCAAGCCACATCCAAGGCTCACATGCAGATACTTCCCCAGCTCTTGGGGCTCTGTTTGTTATTTTGCCTTGAGTAACAGCTGTAGGGCGACACCTGATGATATTGGTGATATAGGTGCTCTCTCTACCTATACCAGCTTCCTCTAGCAACTGGTCTAGCAAGATCCCAGCGCGACCAACAAATGGTGTCCCAGTTCTGTCCTCGTCTTCACCAGGAGCTTCCCCTACAAACATAATCTTACTGCCTGCTTTTCCGGCGCCAAAGACTACCTGTGTTCGAGTCTGCCATAAGGTACATCTTTGGCAGAATAAAGCTTCTTCCCTGACTCTATCTAGCTCATACTGGTCTGATACAGCCGATCCCTTCATGACTTACTGCCGATCATCCTATCTAGCTGCTCGAGCAGGGTTTTTCTGTTCTTATGTTTCTTCTCGTAGGATTCTATCTCTTTCAGAACAGAAGCCGACAGACCCTTGGATTTACTCAGGATCTCATCAACTGTGAGATTGTCGTAGTTCTTGATAGGTAGGCCACGATCTGGTGAGCTTCCTTCCTTGTCTTCAGCTTTGGCCTCTTTGGTTTCCCCATATTCACGTCTTTGTTTATTAACAATCCTCGCAGCTACCTCTTCTTCTCTGCCTTTATAGCGACCTTCCTCTTCGAATTCTTCCTTGAGTTCCTGGTATTCTTTTTCTCTTTCTTTGGACCATTGATTCCTGGGCATGTTTCTACTCCTCCTCTATGGTCATATCCTTGGGCAGACCTCGTTCTTCCATCTGTTGATCTGCTGCCTGCTCATCCCTCTCGCTGTCGGCATGACGTGCGACTATATCTTCAGAAGGCTCACCTCCAGTACGATTGCCTTCTTCTGCTAGTGGGGTGGGTTCTTGGGGATTTTCAGCTTCGGGTAGTTGTGCTGTTTCCGATAGAGCAGATATAGCATTTGGTGTGTTTCCAGCAGTTGGGTCGTTATCAGGCTCTGCCCCAAAATTACCAGCTCCCTCTGCCTCTGCGTCTGGCAATCTGGTTACTTTTCTATCTTCTTGCTTATTAGTGTTTTCCAATGCTGGTACCCTCGCCCTCTATAGATTTACTCGAAACTGATAGATTGCAAAACCCTTGCCATGAGCTATTCAGTATACTTTGAGAGGAATAATTCTCTGGGAGGATCACTTTGGAGGTTATCGAGCCTGTTGATATAAGGCTGTCAAATGATGGTAAGTCTTTGGAGATCGAATGGACGGATGGACACGTTACTACTACCGATCTTCGGACGTTGAGGTGGAACTGTCCCTGTGCTATATGTTCGGGAGAAATGGGGAGCAAGGGGTTATTGTCCCAGGTGAAGGAACTTCCAGATGATGAATATATATTGGAAGGAGTGCAGCCTGTAGGTCGCTATGCACTCCAGCTTGTGTGGAAGAGTGGTCACGACAGCGGCATCTACACGTATGAATTGCTTCGTGACCTATGTCAATGTCCAGAGCATGCTACCTCTTAAGACTGGGCAAAGTTGCCCAACTTAAGTGATTCTATATACCCTTCGTAGTTTCTGCGTATCTCGCGTAGAGAATCTCCTCCGAACTTTTCCAGGAACGCATCCCACAGAACTATGGCTAGCATTGCTTCTCCGACCACTCCGGCCGCTGGCACTACACAGATATCGCTTCGCTCATAACGAGCCTTCATAGGTTCCCTGGTTATAAGGTCTGCAGAATCCAGAGGCTTGAGTAGTGTACTTATAGGCTTGAGAGCAGCCTGTACTACTATAGGTTCTCCGTTACTTATGCCACCTTCCACTCCACCGGCTCTGTTTGTGGCATGTTTGAGATTCCCTTCTTCGTCTGGAATGATGACATCGTGGACCTGTGAGCCGGGCAAAGAGGCCGCTTCCCAGGCCGCACCTATCCCTACACCCTTGACAGCCTGAATGCTCATGAATGCCTGTGCTATTCTTCCGTCTAGCTTGCGGTCCCATTGCGTATGAGATCCCAACCCAACTGGAACTCCTTCAGCTATCACCTCAAAGATTCCCCCCAGAGTGTCCCCGTTTTCTCTAGCTTCATCTATAGCTTTTACCATCTCTTCGGAGTGGCTAGGGGCCCTAACTGGAGATTCCTCTATCTGTTGCCAATCATAAGGAGGTGTAGCATCTGACCTTATAGGGCCGATACTACGAGTGAGACTGTGAATACTTATTCCAAATTCTTGCAGGCACTGTTTGGCAATAGCTCCAACCGCTACTCTAGCTGCTGTTTCTCTGGCGCTAGCCCTCTCAAGTACGTTGCGAACATCATCGTGGCCGTACTTAAGAGATCCAGCCATATCCGCGTGTCCAGGTCGTAGCCTTGTGACCTTCTTAGGTTCTTCCCCAGGCTCCACTCTCATCACGTTTTGCCAGTTTTCCCAATCTAGGTTCCTGATCATTATGGAGATAGGGCTTCCCAGGGTAGTACCATTTCTTATACCTGACAGCACATGAGCAGTGTCCCTCTCTATCTTTTGACGACCACCTCTTCCGTAACCACCCTGTCTGCGGCGCAATTCCTTGTTTATTTCATCTATGTTTATCTTGAAGCCCGCGGGCATACCATCTATTAAAGCCACTAAAGCTTGACCATGAGATTCTCCAGCAGTTAGCCACCTAAACATCTCTAGATTTTTCCTCCATTGCTTTTATGGCAGCTTTGCGCATGATATCCACAGGAGGCTCTTGTCCTGTCCATAGCCTAAAAGATTCTGCCCCCTGGTAAATGAGCATCTCTATGCCGCTAATAGTAGAGGCTCCTACATCCTTGGCGTAGGTAAGCAGGGGCGTCATTATTGGGTTGTACACGACGTCAAAAACAATAAGATCACTGCTTAGGTCTTCTTTACTCACAGGAGATAAATGCTCCTGATCAGTCCCTTTCATTCCTATGGGGGTTGTATTTATGAGAATATCAGAATTCTGGATCTGCCGCCTTATCGAATCTTTCTCCCAAGAATGACCGGTTACTGTTACTTGCTTATGCTCAAAGAAAGGTTTTAACTCGGATATAAGAGAATGAACTTTATCCTGACTTCTACCTATAACCGCTATGCTTTGAGCCTCGCAAATAGCAAGTGCATAGACTACTGCCCGAGTGGTTCCTCCGCTGCCTAACACCACAGCCCTTTTAGACTTGATCTGGAATCCATTTTCCTCAAGAGCCAAAATGAATCCTGATATATCTGTGTTATGGGCCTTCAACCTACCATTCATGCTAATTATGGTGTTGGCGGCTCCCGTAAAGGATACTTCTTGAGATCGTTCATCTGCCAGCTTCGCTGCAGCACTTTTATGTGGGATAGTGACGTTTACGCCTAGCCAGTTACCATTTCTTAGATTGAAGAAAAAGCTTCTTAGATCTTCAGGTGGAACCTCGTAAGCTTTGTAGATAGCTTCTATCCCTAAAGCATCAAACGCTGCCTGCTGAAAGACTGGAGATATGCTGTGTTTTATTGGGTATCCGATCACACCGACCTGTTTCATAGCCATAGCCTATACGTTAGTTTTTGAATCTGACTGTGTGCCGCTTAGCTCTACGCCTAGAGATGAGAGATGATCCCAGAAGTTTGGGTAGGATATTGAAGCACATTCTGCTCCTAAGATAGTGGTTTTGTCCTCGGCTATAAGTGAGGCTACAGCTAGAGCCATAGCTATTCTATGGTCGTGATCTGGATCTACCTTAGCGCCCTTTAGTTTACAAGGCCCATGTATCTCGAACCCATCTCTCATCTCTCTAATATCGGCTCCCATCTGCTGTAGCGCTCTGCACAGTACGCTTATGCGGTCGGTTTCTTTGATCCTTAACTCTTCGGCGTCCCTTATGACTGTTCTTCCCTTTGCCTGTGTAGCCAAAACGGCTAGTATAGGTATCTCGTCTATCAGAGTGGGGATCTCCGTCCCCCCTATCTCTATGCCATTTAGTTCTGATGTGGAAGCCTCTATGTCACCTATGGGCTCCCCTGAAGATTCTCGTTCATTGTGAATTTCTATGTTAGCCCCCATCCTTTCCAGCACGTTTAAGAACCCTATTCTAGTTGGGTTAAGGCATATGTTGCTTGTTGTAACTTTTGATTCAGGTACTATAAGGGCTGCTGCCAGAATGAAGGCTGCTGATGAAGGATCGGCAGGGACATGGAAAGTGGTTGCCGACAACCTGCTGGCCACCAGTCTGACTGTTGTTCCATCAGACTGTATTTGAGCCCCCATGGCTTTCAGCATACGCTCTGTATGATCCCTTGATTTGGCAGGCTCTGTTACAACAGTTTCCCCTTCAGCTCTCAAACCAGCTAACAGTATGGCGCTCTTGACTTGTGCGCTAGCTACAGGAGTTTGATAATGAATGCCCTGAATCTTGCCTCCCCTGATTGATACTGGTGGATATCTGTCTTTGTTTCTAGCGTAATATCTAAGTCCCATATCACCTAGGGGTTTGAGTACCCTGTCCATGGGTCTCTTTGTGAGGCTTTTATCCCCGATAAGCACAGCATAGAGGTCCATGGGGGCTAGGGCACCTATTAGCAGGCGCATAGTGGTTCCTGAATTACCGCAATCTAGTATACTTTCAGGCTCTTTGAAGCCTGTATCTCCCACGCCCTCCACTCGAATATAGTTGCCATCCCTGCGTATTCCGGTGCCAAGAGATAGAAGGCATTCTAGCGTAGATTGGCAATCTCGGGCTGGGGAGTAATTATAGATATCTGTGGTGCCCTGGGCTAGCGCGCCAAAAATTGCTGCCCTATGGGATATACTTTTGTCTCCCGGCGGCATAATATTGCCGTGGACCGATCGTGCTGGAGATATGGTGATATCCAATTTGTCAACCTCATCATTGGTTTTGATAGAGAATTCTATGAAGGTCCCTGGACAAAGATCTAATGAGTATTATCTTTATAATACCGATTTCTCCGGATGTTGGCCGCTTCTTCCAGGAGAGATCGCAGTTTGCCCTCATCTCCTGCTTCTATGGCATCTGCCATTCGCTGCAGCTCGTGTGCAAACATATTTATGGCTTGGAGAATATTTCGAGAATTAGTTAGTATGAGGTCTACCCCCATTTGGTGGTCGCCTGCTGCTAAACGGGTGCTGTCCCTAAAGCCTGTTGCTGCCAACTTATGTGTAAGTTCTGTATCTGCCTCCTCAGCAGCTAGTACTAGGGCTGCAGAAGTGAGTAGTGGCAAGTGGCTGATGTAGGCGACTGCCAGATCATGCTCTTCGGCGTCTAGCCACAGTACGTTGGCCCCACATAGCTTTGCTAGTTCTTCGCATATGGATTTGGATTCTTGGTCTGATCTTTTGGTTTCGGTGAGTACCCAACGAGAGTTCAGGAAGAGATCCTTCTCAGCTGCTGATATACCAGGTGTTTCCTTCCCTGCCATTGGGTGCCCACCAACAGCCCTTAGATGTCTTGGAAGCTGATTCATTGCTCTGACCACGTCAACTTTACTACTACATACGTCGGTAATTACTGTGCCCTCTTTAGCTAGCTGAGCCAGATCGGTGATAAGATTTATGGAGGTTCTTGTGGGAGCTGCCAGTATTATCAAGTCCGCATGTGGTGCCTCGTCCTCCAGCCTGGTGGAGCCTCCAGTTATAGCTCCCCTTCTCAGAGCCTCTTCAAGCGTACTAACGCTCCTGGTCACTCCTCGGACCTCAACCCTGTTGTCGGTCAGCGCTAGACCTATAGAGCCTCCTATGAGTCCGAGCCCTACTATCAATACCTTTCCAAATGAAGGTTCCTTCTTCACTCTCCGCTAGATTCTCCTTGCAAGCGGTTGTATTCCTCGGCAGATATCTCGGTGCCACCTTCTATATTGCTCTCTATGATTCTCTTGGATTTGTCGAAATACCAAGTGCCTCTTATCAATCTGAAGCAC
The DNA here is from genome assembly GCF_000025005.1 of Thermobaculum terrenum ATCC BAA-798. Classification (NCBI taxonomy): domain Bacteria; kingdom Bacillati; phylum Chloroflexota; class Chloroflexia; order Thermobaculales (SeqCode); family Thermobaculaceae (SeqCode); genus Thermobaculum (SeqCode); species Thermobaculum terrenum. The sequence continues at coordinate 116,354 of NC_013525.1, read as the reverse complement.
CGGTTGCCGATTATCTCCTTATTGAGCTCATAGCCGCTAGGATCGTCTCCAGGACCTTCATAAAGAGGGTTTAGGTCTGTTGATGGGTTTACCCTGATACGTATGGGTTCCTGGCAGTAATTGCACTTGACGTAGAGGTACAACCCATCTTTGTCTGCCTGTTTGCCAGAGAAGAACCTTCTGAAGATACCCAATTTCATCACCTACTTCTTGTCGTACATTCCCCGTAGATCGTTGAGCTTTATCCGGATTATATCCTTAAGCATTCTATATGAATCCAAAGCAGGTCTGACTTTGCTACCGGAACTATAGTGCCATTCGACCGGCACTTCAGCAACTTTATAACCCCTCCTGGCTGCTATCTGAAGCACTTCTACATCCAGACTTGTAACCATAGGACCCTTGATGGCCGGGGCTGTGCTACCGTAAAGCACTAGGTTTGAAAAAATGTCCTTAGCTGCATGTTTCCTGAAGAGCTTGAAACCACATTGAGTGTCATTGAAGTGCGCCAATGTTAGTAACCTGACAAACAGGTTGAATACTCTCCCCATTAGGTGTCGATAGAAGGGTTCCTTATACCTTCTAGCTCCCACTCCTTCTCTGCTCCCAATAGCTATGTCGTATCCTTGCTCTATGCGTGCAAGTAATTTGCTGAGTTGAGAGATTGGAGTAGAGAGGTCAGCGTCCGTAAATAGTACTAGATCACCCGTGCTCGCTAGCACGCCTTCCCTCACCGCAGGACCTTTACCTCTATGTGGCAGCTTAAGCAGCCTAATGGATGGGTATTCTTTACTCAACTGGCAAGCTATCTGTTGCGTTTCGTCTGTGCTCCCGTCATCGACAACTATTAACTCGTATTGCCATCCCTGCGAGCTGAGGAAGCTAACGATCCTAGGGATCGTAACTGGCAGGCGTTTGGCCTCATTGTAAGCAGGGATAATCACAGAGATGAAAGGTCGACCTTCTGTCAAACGCATCTCCTGGAGACTTTGCATTGCAGGATTATACCAAGAGTTTTGAGCTCCTTAGCAGTCTAGGTCCCTATTGTCTCTGCTATAATTACGCCATGTCTTCTTGCGAAGATTTTCCCGATCTACCTTATTGGATAGCTTTCAGCCGTATTCCCAGTATAGGCCCTGCGAGAATAAGGAAATTGCTAGCCCATTTTGGTGGTTTGCAGCGTGCCTGGGAGGCTAATGCTTTGGAGCTGAAAGCTGCTGAGATGGATGACAAATCGATAGGCATTATCCTTAAGGCCAGGAAATCGATCAATCCACATTTGGAGCTGGAGAAGCTCGAGTCTAGAGGGATTAAGCCTTACGCATATGATTCTCCTGGCTATCCTCGGTTGTTGAGCTACGTACCTAATCCACCAGTGGTGATCTATGTCCAGGGAGACATCGTTCAAGAAGATGAGTGTTCTGTGGCGGTGGTAGGCACTCGTAAGGCAACAGCTTATGGGAGGGAGGTAGTATCGAGAATAGTTACGGGCTTGGTAATGAATGGTGTGACGGTAGTAAGTGGGCTTGCAAGGGGAATAGATTCATATGCTCATAGAGCTGCGCTTGAAGCTGGTGGCAGGACGATAGCTGTTCTTGGTAGTGGTTTGGATCAGGTATATCCTTGGGAAAATAAAAAGCTAGCAGATGATATAGTAAGGTCAGGTGCTCTCGTCAGCGAGTATCCTTTGGGAACAAGACCAGAAGCTCGTAATTTCCCCCCACGGAACAGGATTATCACCGGTCTTAGCCTCGCAGTTGTAGTAATAGAAGCTGATATGAAGAGTGGAGCGCTAATTAGTGCTGGCTTCGCAGCTCAACAAGGAAGAGAAGTAATGGCTGTTCCCGGCAGCATACTTAGTCCAACTAGTGCGGGTACGAACTATCTTATCCAACAGGGTGCCAAACTAGTTAGTCGTGTGGAAGACATATTGGAAGAGCTAGATATAGATCGTGTCAGCTTAGAGAGCAATTCTAGATCTATTGTTACAGATGATCCCACTGAGCAGGCGCTTCTTGATGTCCTGGGGACCGAGCCAAAGCATATTGATGATATAGCTTTCGAAAGTAACATGCCCATTGCTGTAGTAAGCGCTACTCTAACCATGATGGAGATCAAGGGCATCGTTCGGTCTAATGGCATGTTTTACTCGCTGGCTACCTAAAATTAGTTGTGTCTGTATTTACTACTAGCAGGTCGATGGGAGCCAATGTTATTTATCTTATGTGTCATAATCAGCCAGGATGCTCTCATCAAGCTATCTTCAAGTGTATGCAGGAGCCTGACTTGTCTGGCATCCAAGTTCTGTAGCCCTCCGCGCTTCAGTAACTGAGCAGCCAGTATAGCTCTTGTCAGTTGAGTTCGGACTTCATGATAGTATTTTTCTCTCGGGATCATCTCCATTTTCTCCACCTCATTGCACTATTCTTGCTAGTAACACTGGTAAGCAGGATCTGTTCCTCAGTAATAGATCAAGCGCTATAGACTACACAAAGAGAGGAGATGATTAGAGGAGAAGCTGTGTTATATATAATATATAAACAAACGTTTTTGCGTTCTTTTGTCTCTAGACAAACGTTTAAGTTAGTAGTATAAGTACATGGAGCCACTTGAGGATAAGGTTGGCATGGGAATTGCAAGGCTCCAGTGCAGAAGGGAGGTGTGGTAAATGATAGCCGATAACGGCAACGCTGTTACTGGTACAAGGGATGTGGTTTACGACCTTATTAGTGTTATCTACCACGCTCTAAAAGGCGCGGAGACCTATTCCTCCTATGTAGAGGATGCGGATTTCATGGGCGATCAGGAGCTGGTTCAGTTCTTCCGCAGGGTCCAAGAGGAGGACAGGAGGAGAGCTGAGGAAGCCAAGCGCTTGCTACGCAAGCACCTTGCTAGAGAAGCTGCTGAGGACTGGAATCCTGTAGAAGCCCATGTAAAAGGCATCTCGTTGGATGTGGTGTAGGGCCTAGGCCCTACACCACATTTTTATGTTGTAATGCTTAGAGCCTTGCAATCGACTCTACCCTCGGTACAGACCAGCCCAATGAATCCTGATCTTAGAAAGGTGTTTGACAGTCTGTATTCAAATGCTTCGTTTTCCAATGTTACGTAGACTGTATCATCCTTTATGCTGATGGTTATATCGTAGTACCGATCCAACTCAAGCTTTTTCTCGAAACTGTGTAGTACTGATATGTGGTCATCGAACCTGCTTATTAGCTCTACCCTGCCACTCCTTGGTTTGAGTAGGAGAGCGTAATACCTGTTTATTCCCCTTGCCCGGAAAGCCAAGCCTGCAGCTTCAGCCATATGTATTGATATAGAAGCGCGAAGAGTATAACCCCGCCAATCATCACATCCTTGAAGAAAGAGTCCTGTATCTTTGTCCTGTATGAGAGCGATACCACCTGATGGTGGATATAGAACATGATCTACAGCATCGATCCATGGTAGCCTCGAGTTTTGCTCATCCGGGAATATCAGGTTGGCGCTAGGAACGCCTTCCCATGTCAGGTAGTCAAGATATACTCTTCCTGAGGAATATCTATCGCTGGAGATCTCGACTCCCACTGCGTATATAGTTTGGTTGTTGATGTTTGGTACCCTCCAGTCGATGGTGGCCTGTTGTCTGGGCATCAAAGGGATAGATCTGGATTTGAATAATTCTGTGGAGCCATCGGATCGATACGTCTTTACTATCAGCGACAAATTTGCCTCGCCTGATATATCAGAGGCTAGGAACGACGCCCGAATAGTTTGGCCAGGATATAGTTGTGGGGAAGCCATTAGCCTATATCCCGGCATGTCCAGATCATCGGGGGGTATGAAAGTAGGAGTCAATGCTCTTGCGCTCTGTCCGGGACATATGTGTGCGAATTCCAGCTCCAGGGCTCTATTCCCATGAAGTTGCTCAATAGCACTGTTTCTTATACTCACCGTCTGGCAACAACCATCGGATTTGTCTACGTAGAATCCCTGCAGAGCCCCTGGGGCTTCGAAATGAAACCTGGCTCCTCCTTTGGGTGACACAGCCTCCATTCCCACCAACCGCCTGCCTATATTGGCTATACGATAGGACTCTCGCACGGCGTCGGTCACTACTCGCCCTCCGTCAGCGGAGGCTATGTACATTCTGTCCGCTAAGGGACTTCTCCAGTCTGGTCCTAGGTCGATACCTTCGAGGCCATTCTTTATGCCCAGAATGCAGCCGACATTACCAGAGTTACAGTCAGTGTCCCACCCGCTAGTGTTAACTATCATAAGGGACTTCTGGAAATCACCCTTTCCATATAGAAGGGCATTGATAATCAACGCATGGTTGGGAACTACGTGGCATCCTCCTCCATATTTGTCGTAACCATATTTTTGCTCTATTAGCTCTCTTGTTTGCTCCCAGTCATCATATGCCGTGTACCAGTTTCTTATATCAGTTATCAATCTGTAGATAGTAGAATCTTGGGGTATGAATGATATTCCACAGTCTATTAACTTCTCGATGTTGTCTTCTACAAATGCTTGAGCTTCGATAGCTGCTATAACCTGTGCCGCGTATATTGCTTCACCATCATGGCTTACACAGGCAGCTCTTCTAGCGAGATCAGCAGCCATCTCAGGATCTCCTGGAGAGACCATTCCCCAGCCATCGATGAATATTTGGGCGCCTATTTGTTCAGCTACAACTTTGCTGTTGGTTTCTATTGATCCACTTTGTGGGGGCTTGAGTCCTTGCTTGAGGCGTAGATATGCCGTATGCTCTGTGGAGTTGCCTAAACCTCCCCACCATAGTATGGTTCTGTTCTCGATGATATAGTTCAACCAAGTGTTGCCGATCTGCTCTGGTGATAGATCCTTGCTGCACCCATAGTCCTCAAGTGCTCTTATGAAGGTGAATGTCCCGGATATATCATCATCGGTTACTATCAGTGGTTGTTTTAGCTTGTTATTTACGTAGTACCATATGTACCCGAGCTCAGACTTGATCTTATCATAGGGCCATCCTTCGAAGGGTCTTCCAAGGTACACTCCGATGATCTTGCCCAATACACCAGCGTATACCCTCTCCAGGTAGTCCTCAGGTAGGCTCATGCTCATCCTCCCGTAAATTTCGCTTAGAATGCATACTACTCCAGAAGCTGAATACTATGTAATAGCATAGAAAACTAGAGGGTATCAGTGTGATCTCAATAGAGACTCTTAGGAATGATGCTAAGGATATATTGATGGCTGGTGTAAAGGCATGTAACGCTCGAGATGCTGTAAAGAGGAACCTTCAACTTGTGGATGGGGAATTAAGATGCGGCAATTCTACAGTTCTTCTTGATGAATATAAGAGGATATTGGTTGTTGCGATAGGCAAGGCAGCTGCTGACATGGCTCTCGGTGCGCATGATGTACTTGGAGACCTCGTGCACATATACTTCGTTATAACTAAGTACGGTCATGGGAAGGATATAGATAGACTAGGTATGAGGCTATTTGAGTCTGGACACCCTGTCCCAGATGTTGCAGGGGTGACAGCCGCTACGGAGATGATACATCTCCTGGAGGAGACTTCTGATAAGGATTTGGTGATATTTCTTATTTCAGGTGGAGCCTCGGCTTTATGTACTTTGCCGGAAGATGATATCACCCTAGAAGACCTCCAGGAGACCACGAAACGCTTGCTGTTAGCTGGCGCTGATATTAGAGAGCTTAACACCGTTCGCAAACACATCTCCAGATCAGGTGGTGGCAAGCTTGCTGGAATAGTATATCCATCCAGAGTAGTGGCACTTGTAGTGTCAGATGTTATAGGTAATGATCTGGATGTTATAGCATCTGGACCTCTGACTCCGGATCCTACTACGTACCAAGATGCGCTTGAAGTCGTCGATAGGCTTAGAGTAGAACTGCCTGTATCTGTCAAGAATTATTTGCTGATGGGGATTGCGGGGGATGTACCTGAAACTCCTAAGCCAGGCAGTCCGGAGTTTGAGAACGTATCCATCAGGGTTATAGCGGATGTTTTCCTGGCGCTCCGCGAAGCAGCATCTCGTGCAGAGGCACTAGGGTACGAGTCTTTGATCCTTACTTCAAGACTGGAGGGAGAATCAAGAGAGTTGGGTAAGACTGTAGGTAACATAGCGGTCAATGTAGTAAAAGAGAATGTCCCCTATAGTCCACCTGTTGCTCTGCTCCTTGGTGGTGAAACTACAGTTACAGTGAGAGGCAATGGTGTAGGGGGAAGAAATCAGGAGCTAGCTTTGTCGGCAGCTTTGGCCATGCAGGGATGTGAGAACGTGGTAGTAGCATCTATGGGCACAGATGGAACGGACGGCCCAACGGATGCTGCTGGAGGCATCGTGGATGGCCTAACTGTGGCTAGAGGTAAAGTTGCTGGATTGGATGCGAAGCGATACCTTGCTAGGAATGATGCTTACAACTATCTCAAGGCGACCGGTGACTTGATATTCACAGGACCCACTGGTACCAATGTAAACGATCTGGTGCTGGTGCTTGCAAGGTAAGTTTATGTGGGTAGCCTTTATAGGTAGGGCAAGAACGGATCTGGCTTCAACGATGGGACCCTAAGCCAATAGCTACCAAAGATGCGCAATAGGTGGCGTTAGAAGTTCTAGGCTATGGCAAGCTCAGGTTCTGAGGAGCTCTTGTACTGTCGTAGTGATGGATACTTAGCAGCTACCCACAATGTAATCAGTACGGTGGCTACACCCCCACTTACGATAGCAAATGGCACTCCCAGCACTGAGGCTACTAGCCCAGCCTCTAGTTCTCCCAGCTGTGGCCCACCCATGAAAAATATCATATTGACCCCAACCATTCGGCCTCGAAGATGGTCTGGGGTAAGTATCTGCCGTACTGTGCCTCTAATCACCGTTGAGACTGTATCTCCAGCTCCAGTCAGTGCAAATAGAATGTACGAAAGTATGAAGATCTTGGAAACGCCGAACAATGCAGTAGCTATACCGTAGATCGCAACACTTACTAGTAGGACTATACCCTGATGGTGTATCTCTCTTCTTAGGGAGAGAATTAAGCCCGCGATCACCGAACCCACAGATTGTGCTGTAGATAGTACGCCATAACCTACAGGCCCTACTTGCAGGAGATCCCCAGCTACTATGGGCAACATGGTTCTTGCTGATGAAAAGAATGTAGCCCAAAAGTCAAGGATCATAGTGCTCCATATGATGGGAGTGTTGCGTACAAATCTGAACCCCTCGAACATAGCCCGCAGATTGATGCTTGTTTCCTGAGCAGCTGGCTTTCCTCGGAAACTCATCATAAGAATGAGAGCAAGTACCATGAGGTATGCCAATGAGTTGATAGCATAGACCCAGCCTATGCTTAGAGAGGCAATTAGTGCTCCGGCAATAGCTGGCCCTATGATCGTGCCTATCTGCCAGTCCAGGGTGTTCAGACTTATGGCATTAGTTAGATGCTCTTTGGGCACAAGTTGAGGGACTATTGCCTGCCTGGCAGGAGTATCAAATGCGGAGACGGCTGCACTAAGCGCTGTCAATAGATAGATAATGCCAAGAGATATATTACCTGTGAGGGTCGTTATCGCTAGTAGTGCGGATACTAATGCCCCTCCAAGTTCTGTCCACAGCAGTATTTGTCTTCTGTCATGTGTATCGGCTACCATGCCTCCGAGCATGGAGAAGAAGATTATGGGGAGGACTCTTATCATGCCTAATATCCCCAACCCTAAGGCCTCAGCTCCAAGCTCGAAGTGTCTCCCTAAGATGTCTATGGAATAACTTGTATTGCTGAGTAGCCTATATATATGCCAGTTGATAGCGGTAAAGCTCATTTGCGAGCCTATGGTTGATATCAGCTGGCCGATCCAAAGCAGCCTGAAATCACGATGGCTAAGCGCAACAAACCTGGTACTCAACTTAGAGGTCCTACAATGAAAGACTTACAGGAAATAAGTGCTCATATATATTACATGATATGAGCAATATAAATCTAACTATTATCTTGTGATCTGGACCTCAAATACCTCTGAAAAGTGATGTTCTATGTGGTCCATAACTTCTTCCAGGGGAATTGTGCGACCTAGAAGAACCTGTAGACTGGTGACACTCCTACCAGTGATGCCACAGGGAATTATCATGTCGAAATATCTGAGATCCGTGTTGATGTTGATAGCGAAGCCATGCATTGTTATACCTCGGCTTATCTTGACGCCAATAGCTGCTATCTTGGCTTTCCCGATCCACACGCCGGTGTATTGCTCATCCCTGTGGGCTGAGAAGCCGTAGTCGTTCAGGGTTCTTATGAGCACCTCTTCAAGCATGCGGAGATATTTATGCACGTCGCTACCTATATTCCGGAGGTTGATCAGAGGATACCCCACGATCTGTTCAGGTCCATGGTATGTTATATCACCGCCCCTATCGGTCTCTATAACTTCGACATTCATTGCCCGAAGTTGCTCTATAGAAGCCAGAAGATGGTCATGTCCACCTTTCCTACCTATGGTATATGTGTGGGGATGCTGAAGCAGGATTAATGATTCCGGATGTTCATTTGAGGCTATGCTAGCTACTAAGCTCTTTTGTAGCTCCCAAGCCTCCATGTATGGGACAATGCCCATACGCAGTACCTTTACCGGCCTTCTATCGAGAGAATGTTTGTAGCTGTGTGTCGGAGGTACGGGAGTAATCATGGTGAAGATCAGACGGCTTTTTGCAGGAGGGAGGATACCTGCTGATCGGCGTGGTAGGAGGAGCGCACCAGGGGACCTGACTCCACATGCTTGAACCCCAGCTCCAAAGCCTCCTGCTTGAGCTCCTCAAACTCCTGGGGAGTGTAGTACTTCTCCACAGGCAGATGCTCCCTGGAAGGTCTCAGATACTGCCCCACCGTCAATATCTCCACCCCCACACTCCTGAGATCCCTCATCACATCCCTCAGCTCCTGCCTGCTCTCCCCCAAACCCACCATCAACCCACTCTTGGTCAACACCTCTCCCCCAAGCTCCCCTGCCAGCTCCAACACCCTCAGACTCCGCTCGTACTTGGCCTGTGGCCTCACACGCCTGTGCAACCTCGGCACAGTCTCCACGTTGTGGTTGATGATCTCTGGCCCTGCCTCCACCACCTTCCTGATCGCATCCTCCTGCCCACGAAAGTCCGGGATCAGCACCTCCACCGAGCAACCAGGTACCCTCCTGTGGATGGCCCTGATGGTGCGAGCAAAGATCTCAGCTCCCCCATCAGGTAGCTCATCCCTGGCCACGGAGGTCACCACCACATGCCTGAGCCCCAATCTGGAGACGGCCATCGCCACCCTGCCAGGCTCCAGCAGGTCGTACTCTGGAGGCCTGCCAGTCTCCACCGCACAGAACCCACAGGAGCGTGTGCACACCCTGCCCAGGATCATGAAGGTGGCTGTGCGCCTCTCCCAGCAGTCCCCTATGTTGGGACAGTGCGCCTCCTCGCACACCGTGTGCAGCCCCAAACCCCTCATCAACCCCTTGAGCTCCTGGTAGTTGGGGCCACTGGGTATCCTGGCCTTGATCCAACTGGGCTTGGGCAGCTCATAGGCAGGCCTGCCATCGCTCATGTGCTCTACGTCTGGCTTCATGCTAATCCTCCATTATCTGTAGCCAACCCCCAATTTGTCGGGGTCGAATGTTTCTAACTTCTTCTTTACGCTTTGCAGGAACCTGGCTGCCTGTAGGCCATCCAGGATTCTGTGATCGAATGATAAGCACATATACATCATAGAACGTATTGCTATAGCATCGTTAATTACTACTGGACGCTTGATTATAGCCTCCATGGTCAGTATAGCAGCCTGAGGCTGCACTATAATTGGAGTCGATATTATCGTGCCAAATGTCCCAGGGTTGTTTACTGTGAATGTACCACCCTGGACGTCTTCAGGAGATAGCTTACCTGCCCTAGCTTTATTAGATAACTCGTAGATAGTCCTTGCTAGGCCAACGATATTTTTCTCATCAGCTTGCTTGATCACCGGTACTAGCAGACCGTCTTCTAAGGCCACAGCTATGCCTATGTTTATCTGCTTATGTAGTACTATACCCTCGTCGCTCCAGGAAGAGTTGAGTATTGGATGCTCTCTTAGACTTTGTGCTACGGCAGACACAACAAAGGGGAGATAAGTTATAGGTATACCTTCGTGTTTTTGGAAAGCGTCCTTAATGCTTTCCCTATACTGTACGATACTGGTCATATCCACCTCTATGACTGCTGTGACATGCGGAGCCGTATAGACGCTTTGCACCATGTGATCAGCTATAGCTCGCCTCATGTGAGTCAGGGGTATAATCTCATCCCCTGGAAGCATATGCAAAGGCTTGGGTGCAATCTCTTGAGGCTTGTAAGCTGCGACCTTAGCGCCTTCAGGTTCGTTCCTCTTAATGCTTTCCAGGGTGTTTATATAAGACTCGACATCTTTCTTAGTAACCCTGCCCCCTAATCCAGACCCCTTGATCTTTGAAAGATCCAGCTTGTATTCTTCAGCAAGCCTTCTTACAGCTGGGGAGTACCTATGAGGCTTACCCTTATCCCTAGTTAGGTGAACGGTCAAGGTATCCTGCTGTTGAGCCGATTCGTCAGGCTCAGAGCGAGTGCTAGCTGCAGTTGCTTCTGGCTCCTTTTCGGAGATGATTTCTACTTCGGCTATCTCTGTGCCTACTGGCACAGTTTGCCCCTCAGGAACCAGTATCTTGACTATTTTGCCTGTGATTGGCGAGGGGTAATCGGCACTGACCTTGTCAGTGATAACCTCGAGAAGGGGTTCATATTCCTGAACGGTTTCCCCCTCCTTCTTGAACCACTTACCGATAGTACCTTCTACGACGCTTTCCCCTAGCTGTGGCATGGTGATACGCATACTGACTCCTCATATATAGGCAAGCTAGTGGTTTAGTACTTGGCAAGGTTACGAATAGCCTCCGCTATTTTATAGGTGTTTGGTAAGAATGCTTCTTCGAGGGTGCTAGCGAATGGAATAGCAGGTACATCTGGTCCTGCCAGGCGGGTGATGGGGCCGTCCATATACTCGAATCCTTCTGAAGCTATAATTGCCGCCACCTCAGCCCCGAAACCACCAGTGATGTTATCTTCGTGGACTATCAAGGCTTTGCCTGTCTTGGCCACAGAGTTTAAGATAGTTTCCTTATCTAGAGGCGATAGAGTCCTAAGGTCAATCACCTCGGCTTCTATCCCCTCGTTCGAGAGTAAGTTGGCAGCTTCCAGTGATTGATGAACCATGAGCCCGTATGCAAATACGCTCACGTCACTCCCTTGACGCACGACTTTGGCTTTGCCTATAGGTACTTTGAATCGGCTTCCCTCAGGTACCTCTCCCTTTATCAACCTGTAGGTCTTCTTGTGTTCTAGAAATAATACGGGATCCGGGTCATCTATCGAGCTACGGAGCAGTCCTGCTACGTCGTATGGAGTGCTTGGAGCAACGACTTTTAGCCCTGGAACATGAGTGAAAAAGGCCTCTACGCTCTGAGAATGATAGAGCGCTCCATGAATACCACCGCCCCAAGGGCAGCGTATAACCATCTGTACATTCCATGCGCCATTAGATCTGTAACGTATGCGAGCGGCTTCGTTTACTATCTGATCAAAAGCCGGGTGTATAAAATCTGCGAATTGTATCTCTGGAATGGGGAGTAAACCGTTTAAGGCTGCTCCAATCGCCGTACCTATGATGGCCGATTCTGCCAGGGGAGTATCGATCACTCGCCATTCTCCAAATCTTTCTTGTAAGCCTTTCGTAGCTCCGAATACTCCACCAGCCAGACCGACATCTTCCCCAAGGATTATGATTCTTTCATCGCGCTCCATCTCCTCAAACAAGGTGTCTCTAATAGTCTGTATGACGGTTTTGGTTGCCATTCATTTTGCCTCCTCAGCAAAAACATGCCTAAGTAGTGATGATGGAGATGGAGGGGAGGCTTGCTCTGCGAATCTAGTAGCATCATCTACGATTGACAATGCCTCGCTCTTTACCTGATTTTCGAATTCTTCGGACCATATACCCTGGGCCTGCATGTAGGTTCGTAGCCTTTCGATAGGTCCCTTTCTCTTCCATTCCTCAACTTCTACCTTGGTTCTGTATCGGCTCTCATCATCATCTGAGGAATGGGGTACTATCCTATAAGTTTTACATTCTATAAGTGTCGGACCTTCACCAGCTCTTGCTCTTTCAACAGCAGCCTTCATGGCTTTGTATACATCCAAGACGTCATTGCCGTCAGTTACTACGCCTGGAAAGCCATATGCACAGGCTTTGTCTGCCACATTGGGAACGGCCATCTGTTTGTTTTGGGGAACAGAGATAGCGTAATGGTTGTTCTCGCATATAAATATGACGGGAGCCTTTATCACGCCTGCAAAATTAAGACCCTCATGGAAATCACCTTTGCTGCTTGCTGCCTCTCCAAACCATACAGCAGTGACGACATCTTCATTCTTGATCTTGGATGCCAGTGCTATGCCCACGGCATGAGGTATCTGGGTGGCGATAGGGCTCGATCCCGTTACGATCTTCAGCGGTTTGTAGCTGTAATGACCCGGCATCTGTCTGCCTCCGCTAGCTGGGTCATCAGCTCGCGCAAATAGGGACAGCATGATCTCTCTTGGCGTTACACCAGCGTACAGGCAAACTGTCAGATCACGGTAATACGGGACGAAAAAGTCCACTCCAGGTCTTAGAGCATAAGCTGTCCCTATCTGAGCTCCTTCCTGCCCCTGCCCTGATATAACGAAGTGTACTTTGCCCTGTCTGTTGAGTATCCACATGCGCTCGTCGAGTGTGCGCGCAAGTACCATAAGACGGTACATCTTCTTCAAGTCTTCGGCGGTTAGCCCGAGTTCTGTATGGCGGTCCTGGGAATTAGTTGCGGAGATTTCATCTTGGGTGGTTGCCATTATATTTACCTCCAAACATGCTACCCACCCATCACCGGTTTATCGTATTCCTTAGAAGGCCAGCAGCAGAGGATTTTCCAGGAACTTCCTTAACTCATTGAGAAACTCTGCTGCGTCGGCTCCGTACAGAACACGATGATCCGCTGAGAGAGTTACTCTCATACGATTACCTATAACTATCTGTCCATCCTGCACGACCGGCTTCTGGGTGATTGCCCCAACTGCAAGAATCGCAGCCTCAGGCTGGTTAACTACGGCTTGAAACTCCTCAACACCATACATTCCCAGATTAGATACTGTGAATGTTCCTCCAGACAGATCCTGGGGGCTGAGCTTATTTTCTCTAGCTTTGTTTATCAGAGCCCTGGTTTCAGCAGCTATCTGCCTGAGGTTCTTCTTGTCAGCATCTCTTATTACAGGGACATACAGAGCCCCTTTAGTAGCTACGGCAAAGCCCACATTTACTTGTTCGTTATACTTTATACCTCCATCAACATAAGAGGCATTAGCTAACGGATAGTTACGCAGCGCCAAGCCACAGGCCTTTATAACCATATCGTTGAAGCTTACAGGTGGCTCACCTAACTGATTGATCTCCTGTCGCAAAGCTATGGCCTTAGACATATCCAATTCAATAGTGATATAGATGTGTGGTACCTGCGTCTTGCTTTGCACCATCCTCTGAGCGATGATGCTCTGAATGCGAGTAAAGGGCTCTACTCTGCTGGGTGGTGCTGCCTCTGCGGCAGGTATCTCTTCAACTTTGGGTGCCTGAGTCCTTGATGCAGCTGCTCTCTCTACATCTTCTCTCTTGATCCTGCCGTTAGGGCCTGTACCTTTGACGGTGGCAAGGTCTATACCTAGTTCCTGTGCGATACGTCGAGCAAGAGGCGAAGCCTTTATACGGCCTTGAGGGCCAGCAGTCCCCGCCTCCTCACGCGGAGCGATCGGAATCGGGCTTTCAGCTGGCTGAGGAGTTTGCTCCTGCACAGGCTCTTGGGGTTTAGTTTCATGCTTTGGTTCTTCTGTAGTGGGTGTCTCAGAAGGTCCTGGCGCCTCCGATGGTGAGCGGATGATTGCTATTGGCTCTCCTACTGGTACGGTTTGTCCTTCCTGGACGAGTATCTTCTCAATGACTCCATCCTGAAAGGCCTCAAGCTCCATGTTAGCTTTATCTGTCTGTATCTCGGCTATTGCCTCACCTTTTTTGAAGGAGTCACCTTCTTTCTTGAGCCACTTACCTACGGTGCCTTCCTCCATGGTATCGCTAAGTCTAGGCATCGTTAGGTTCATATCAGCAATTCACTCCTGATCTCAAATATGCTTTACTCGAGTACTTCTCTGACTCTCGCAACTATCTTGTCTACTGAGGGCATAGCGGCCCTCTCCAGGGGTTTGGCATAGGGCATTGGCACCTCTGCTCCACCAACTCTTAGTACTGGGGCGTCTAAGTAGTCAAAAGCCTGCTCCATTAGTCTGCTGGCTACCTCCGCCCCCACGCCAAAGCTCAGCCATCCTTCCTCTACTGTGACTGCTCTATTGGTCTTCTTCACGGACTCTATTACCGTCTCCATGTCGAGAGGTCTTAACGACCTAAGGTCTACTACCTCCACGCTCACGCCCTCTTTCTCAAGCTGTTGCGCTGCTTGCAAGCACCAGTTCACGGCCCTTGAGTGGGAGATAAGAGTTACGTCTGTGCCTTGACGTTTTACGTCAGCCTTGCCTAGAGGCACAGTATATTCTCCCTCAGGAACTTCGCCCTTAGTGTTATAGAGAGCTAAGTTCTCCAGGAAGAAGACAGGGTCTGGGTCTCTTATAGCGGTCTTGAGCATCCCCTTTGCATCAGAGGGACTCGATGGAGCCATGACCTTTAGCCCTGGTGTGTGAGCAAACCATACCTCGAAACTCTGTGAGTGCTGGGCAGTCAGCTGCTGGCCTGCACCACCTGGAGCACGTATAACCATAGGTACGGATACTTCGCCACCGAACATGTAGCGTATCTTGGCTGCGTGGTTGATGACTTGATCCATGGCCACGAGGATAAAGTTTATGGTCATGAACTCCACTACCGGCCTCAGGCCAAGCATCGCGGCCCCTATACCAGCCCCAAGGAAGCCTGTTTCTGATATGGGGGCGTCTCTGACTCTCTTAGGTCCGAACTGAGCTAAAAGCCCTTGAGTTACTCTATATGCTCCTTCAAACTTCCCAACGTCTTCTCCTATGATGAAGACATTGGGATCGCGTTCCATCTCCTCTCTAAGAGCTTCGTTGAGTGCTTCGCGATAGGTCTTGACAGCCAATTACTCACCGTCCTCTGTATATACGTATTTGTAAAGATCGCTGACATCAGGGTCAGGACTCTCTATAGCGAACTTTGTTGCCTCTTCTATTTCCTGTTCAACTTCGGACTCTATCTTAGCCTTAAGCTCGCTATCCAGAACACCCATCTCCTCGAGCCTACGAGCGGTCAAATGTATCGGATCTCTTTGCATCCACTGCTTGACCTCTTCCTGCGTTCTATATCTGCCAGCATCGGCCATGGAGTGACCTCTAAACCTATAGGTTATAGCCTCAAGAAACATTGGTTCACGGGTTTCTCTTACCTTCTCCACCATGCGCTGGGTGACCTCGCGTACTGCGAAGAGGTCCATGCCATCTACCTTCTCCGCCGGCATATTATAAGCGCATGCTTTCATCCACATCTCAGGAACTGCGGAATCTTCATCAACACGTGCGCCCATTGCGTACTGGTTATTGACGCAGAAGAACAACACTGGCAGATGATACACCTTAGCCAGGTTGAGCGCCTCATGGAAAGCACCTATATTGGTTGCACCCTCACCAAAGAGGCACATCACAATACTGTCCTCACCTTTATATTCGATCGCCATGGCAGCACCCACAGCTAAGGGTAAGTGTCCTCCTACAATACCGTAGCCTCCGTAGAGTCTATGCTTTTTGTCAAACAGGTGCATAGAACCCCCGCGACCTTTAGACAGTCCTGTAACCTTACCACATAGCTCAGCCATGACTGCCTTGGGATCGCTACCAAGAGTCAATGCATGTCCGTGCTCTCGGTAATAAGTGAAGACGTAATCATCTTCTCTTATTGAGGTTAGAGCGCCAACTACTGTAGCCTCTTCTCCCACATTGAGATGGCAGTAGCCACCTATATAGGCTTGTGTATAGAGTTGGGCAGCTCTTTCCTCGAAGTGTCGTATGAGGAGCATCTTACGATATAGCTCGAGGAGTTGCTCTTTGTTTTCTGTACGTGTTTCCATTTTGGCCAAAGCTCGCTCCTAATATGCACCGTGCAACAAGTGCCGGACAAGTATATTCCTAACTTTTATACACGTCAATGTTAGCATGTACTCTAAGTATTACACGAGACCAGCAATTTTTAAACCGTTAGAACAAATCATATAATAACATGTCTTATTGCTCTATAATTTTAGAGCCTATTGTAAGTATGCTTTGTGCTATTTCCAAGTCCATATTACCAGTGTTGATTACAGGATTGAGTTACAGTTTACGTAAGCCTATCGATTTGCATTATTTCTGCCATACTTATACAGGGATTACAATAGGGGTTTGTTTGAGAGGATTCCAAAAAGGATGAAGAGTAGCGAAATTAGATCCAAGTTTCTTGAATTCTTTGAGGCTCGTGGCCACACTGTCGTACCTAGCTCTTCGCTAGTTCCGGCCAAAGACCCCACCTTGCTGTTTACCAACTCTGGAATGGTGCAATTTAAGGATGTCTTTTTAGGCAGGGAGTCTCGATCTTATACCAGAGCGACCACAGCCCAAAAATGTATGCGGGCGGGTGGCAAGCATAATGACCTGGAGAATGTTGGTCCCAGTGCCAGGCATCTGACTTTTTTTGAGATGCTGGGCAACTTTAGTTTTGGAGACTACTTCAAGCGTGAGGCTATTGGTTACGCTTGGGAATTTGTTACTCAGGTGCTGGGTCTTGAACCTTCCAGGCTGTGGGCCACGGTGCATTACACAGATGATGAAGCCGCGTCCTTATGGCAGGAGGTAGCCGGTCTCCCTGAGAGCAGAATAATACGGATGGGAGATGAGGATAATTTCTGGCAGATGGCGGATGTTGGTCCGTGTGGACCGAATTCTGAGATATTCTATGATCGTGGCCCGGAAAAGGGATGCGGAGATCCAAACTGTACTCCTGCGCATGATTGTGGAAGGTTTTGGGAGTTTTGGAACCTGGTCTTTATGCAGTACTACCAGGATGAGTCAGGGAACAGGACTCCACTGCCCAAGAAGAATATAGATACAGGACTGGGCTTGGAACGCACCTCGGCAATCATGCAAGGTGTTGACTCTATATTCGAGACCGACCTCTTTGTACCTATTATGGATGAGGTCCAGCGAATAGCTGGGCACAGCGATGAGGATCGCCGAAGAGAGATAGTTGCTTATAGAGTTATTGCCGATCATAGTAGATCTCTTGCGTTTTTGATAGCAGATGGAGTTACCCCGGGTAATGAGGGGAGGTCCTATGTCCTGCGAAGGATTATCAGAAGGGCAATACGTTTTGGTAGGCGAATTGGCATCGAAGGACATTTCCTTAGCGACACTGCCAGAGTAGTAGTCGACATAATGGGTCATCATTATACTGAGCTCGAGGACCAATGGAGTTTCATTGATAAGGTTACAAGGGCAGAAGAAGAGCATTTCTCCAGGACCTTGGCCAGGGGAGTGGCTCAGCTTGATGATTTGATCGACAAGCTGTCGGCAAGTGGCCAGAAGGAGATTCCCGGAGAGGATGCATTTCGTCTTTATGACACATATGGTTTCCCACTGGACCTTACTCTGGAACTTGCCAGGGATCGTGGTTTCTCGGTTGATACCGAGGGATTCAAACGTGCCATGGAGAGGCAGCGAGCTCAGAGTCGAGCTGCAAGTACCTTCACTGCAAAGATGCCCGCTGCCTATGCTGCGCTGAGCGGTGAACCCACTCAATTTACCGGCTATACCACCCTAGAGGATACCGGCAGGGTCATGGCCATTATCCGAGAGGGTGAGCTTGTCGATAAGGTCGAACATGGACAAGAAGCTGAGATACTCCTCGACAGGACACCTTTTTATGCCGAAGCTGGTGGTCAAGTGGGAGATACTGGCGTTATAACAGGTCCGGAGGGTGATTTCCATGTATTGGATACTCAAAGACCTGTCAATGGCTATATCCTGCATAGGGGTAGAGTACTACATGGCTCCATCAGTGTGGGGCAGAATGTTGATCTAGTGGTAGATGCCAGACGGCGCCAGGATATCATGAGAAACCACACCGCGACGCATATCCTGCACAAGACTTTGAGGGATGTGCTAGGTCCTCACGCTCGCCAGGCTGGTTCGCTAGTAGCTCCAGATAGGTTGCGATTTGACTTTACACACCCTTCGCAGCTATCAGATGAGGAGTTCTTCGAAATCGAGAGAATAATCAATGACGTTAGCCAGGATGACAGAAAAGTCTATGCACAGGAGAAGCCTTACACTGAAGCGATAGCTTCTGGAGCTATGGCTCTGTTCGGAGAGAAATACGGAGATATAGTGAGGGTTGTAAGTATAGAGGATTATGGTAGCGAGCTTTGTGGTGGCACGCATGTGCATCATACTGGCGAGATAGGTCCTATATATATCACCAGTGAGGGGAGCATAGCTAGTGGAGTAAGAAGAGTTGAGGCTGTTACTGGTAGAGGAGCAATCAAGTACGCTCGAGAGAGGATGGAGCTGCTCGAGCGCTTAGGAGCTAAGCTAAAAGTTCCCACTTCTGAGATAGAGAGGCAGGTTGCTCTGCTCCAAGAAAGACTTAGAGAGCAGGAGAGACAGATAGAACAGCTTAGGAGACAGCTTGCTGCTGGTGAGATAGATCAGATGCTGCGCAACGTTCGTCAGGTCGATGGCACTAAGCTGTTGGTGGCTCAGACGAGCCTCGATAGCCGGGAAGCCATGTCCGACCTTGCTGATAGACTTAGAGATCGACTAAGATCCGGAGTGGTAGTGGTAGGCTCTGTCCTTCAGGGCAAGCCTAGTATAGTGGCTGTAGTCACCCCGGACCTAGTCCAGAAGGGTGTGCATGCTGGCAAGCTCGTCAAGGAGATATCTGCTCTTGTTGGTGGAGGCGGAGGTGGGAGACCCGATAGAGCCGAGGCTGGAGGTCGTTTCCCTGAGAAGCTTGAGGAAGCTCTTGGCTCTGTTGATGAGGTGCTCGCAAGGCAGCTTGAAGGTAAGTAAGAGATACTATGGTTGTTATGGGGATAGATCCTGGCAGGAAGAGAATAGGAATAGCCTTGAGCGATCCTACGGGTTTATTGGCCACAGCCTATAAAGTTATTCACAGGACTACTTCCGATAGAGATCTGGAGGAGATCAGACGCATAGCTGAGCATGAGAATGTGGAGAAGATAGTGGTAGGACTGCCTCTCCACATGTCGGGGTACGAGGGTGAAGAGGCGGTCCGCGCCAGGGAGCTGGCAAAGCAGATAGAGACTGCTACGGGGCTACCAGTTGAGCTTGTAGATGAGCGTTTGACCTCGGTAGAGGCTGAGAGAAGGCTATTAGAGTCGCGACGCAAGCTTGGTAAGTTGGGTAGAAAGAAACTTGCTATTGATGCTGAGGCTGCTGCGGTCCTGTTGCAGGACTATTTGGATCAGGAAAGATTACGTCAGAGAGCGATCGATTCGAGTCTCTAACGATGATTTACCTTTACCGCTACCGCGTCCAGGATTGCCCGCTCTACGGCTCTTATAGCTCCAACACCTAGAGCTATCATTTGATCTGTGGTAACTACCTGATTATCTGCAGTCGTAGAGAGGGCAAAAACCACGTCTCCATCTACCAGTGTATGCGCAGGACGAATAACTCTGGCTAGGCCATCATGTGATATAGAGGCGAGCCTGTTTGCTTGTTCCTTAGATAGAGGTGCGTCTGTAGCAACTACGACCAGGGTAGTGTTTTGCCCTTCATTTGATGTGCTTGGTCTTCCCTCTAGAAGGACGTCCTCTGTACTTATGAAATTCCCTGTTAAAGGATCTTTTGGACCTGCTATTATCTTGCCACTATTAGGATCAACCACATCTCCCAGAGCATTAACCACTACTAGCGCACCTACACGGAAACTTCCTACCCGCTCACTTGCTGAGCCCAAGCCCCCTTCGGTGCAGTTCTTGGGACCAAGGATCTTCCCTACGGTGGCGCCAGTTCCAGCCCCCACTCTACCTCTGCTCATTGTCTTGCTGGTAGCTTCCCGACAGGCTTGATATGCCATCTCGGAGTGAGGCCAGCCTACTCTACCTACATTTAGGTCATAGATGGCAGCTGCTGGAACTATTGGAACCCTGGTTGCTGGAGTATCAAAACCAATTCCTCTCTCCCATAGGAAACGCATTACACCACTTGCTGAATCCAATCCAAAAGCGCTACCACCTGTCAGGAGGATTGCGTGTACTTTGCTGACTAGATTACCGGATCTGCATAGATCTGTTTCTCTCGTAGCTGGAGCAGCTCCCCTAACATCTACCCCTACAGTAGCTCCCTGCTTGCACAGCACTACTGTGCAACCGGTACGAATGGTTTGGTCTTCAGAGCTACCAACTTCGATACCCGCTACATCTAGTATGCTGTCTTGCATCAGTTTCCTCCTAAGGAGTGCTGAAATAGGAGAGTGCTAGTCTAAGCTTCTCCTCCATAGGGAGCTCTTTATCTGTAGGGAGGCTACGGACAGCTGCTTGTGCCTCTCCAAGTGTGTAGCCAAGCGCTAAGAGTGCGGAAACCAGCTCCTCGTCTTTGTGACTGATTATCTGGACTGCCTCGCCAGAAGGTTCCACTTTGCCCTTCAGCTCTAGAATTATTCTCGCAGCTAGTTTCTTGCCTATTCTTGGTATGAGTGAGAAGAACTGTGCGTTCTCCTGAGCGATAGCGGTCTGTATTTCCTCTACACTTGCCGATGATAGTATGTTTAGGGCGTGATTAGGTCCCACTCCAGTTACTGATATGAGCAGCTCAAACAATCTCAGCTGTTCTCTAGTGGAGAAGCCGTAAAGCGTCAGGGCGTCTTCCCTGACCATCAGATGGGTATGCAGGTATACCTCATCACCAATCTCCCCAATCTCTCTAACCATCGAGGATGGTGTGAATACCCTTAGACCAACACCTCCAACCTGTACAATCAACCCATCGTTTAGCTTGTATTCTATATGTCCCTTAATTGATGCGATCATGCCCTCTTGCTTTGCACTATCATAATAAATGTTTTCATTACCACGAGTTTAGCTGATTGTGTGGGCCCAATGAGGTATTTTATCTTGAGTAAAGAATGTTGGAGATATGGTATGTCTGAGGAAGTAGATACCAACGCAGCAGATTTTATTAGGGATTACATAGACCTTGAGGAACAGACGCAGCCCAACGGTGTAGAACTTACACTCGCTTGGGTGGAGCGTTTTCTGGAAGCTGGCAAGCTGGCATTTGATAACAGCGAGAGAGTCTTGCCACGGACTGAGAGGCTTGAGTTTGACTCAGAAGGCTGGATATGGCTACCACAGAGCTCCTACAAGATTGGTTTCAATGAGTTTGTGACTATTCCTGAGGATAGGTTTGCTATTGCGAGGCCTCGATCCAGCCTTCTAAGAATGGGGGTGTCGGTTGGAACGGCCCTATGGGATTCAGGTTTTAGGGGGAAAGGCGAAGCTATTCTTTGTGTGCATAATCCGCATGGATTTTGGGTACGTAAGAATGCTCGCGTAGTGCAGTTAGTATTCTTCAAACTACCTACTAGGGCACACAAGCTGTACGAAGGACAGTACAAAGATCGCACGTGGTAGCAATACTACTCAATACGATTGCTACCACGTGCGGCAAGAGAATTCCTAGCTTTCCCCTACTTTTATCTCGCCTCTTCTGAGGAATTCTACGTCGTTCTTGATCCTGCTGGGAGTGGGCTCCCTCTGCCCCTGATACTTGCTGCCCCTTAATGGACCGTATGGGCGAGCTACAGGTCCTGTATGCATAAGAGTGAGCTGGCATATTCTAATACCAGCTCTTAGGGCAACTGGTATCTTCCCGATATTGCTGATCTCGAGAGTTATATTACCCTCAAATCCTGGGTCTATGAATCCAGCTGTGGAATGTACAACTACCCCCAACCTACCGAGGCTGCTTCTACCTTCAAGTCTACCAACTAGATCAGGAGGTATTTTTACATATTCCATCGTAGATCCGAGTACAAATGCGCCTGGATGCAATATGAATGGCTTGTCTTCCAGTCGCACGATCTGGGATATCGAATCAAGGTCTATGTCTTCGGTCGGATCTATAACTGCCTGCTGTGCGTAGTTGTAGACCCTGAAGGTGTTGCCAAGCCGCAGATCAACCGAAGCTGGCTGGACCTGTATGTCTATGTCAACTGGTGGGTCAAAGGATACCCATCCAGTCTTTATCGCGTCTATGATCATCGTGTCAGATAAAATCATGTTGCTGCTCCTATATGTCTGCTCTGTTTAGGAAGCTCGTTCTTTGCCAAAGCCCCTGGTAATGAACGATAGTGTGCTTACCGTGGTCAGCTCCTTATAAGCATCGGCGTATCCAGGTCTGAGCTTGACAGCCTGTCTCAGTTCGGATGCAGCCAAATCGTACCTCTTGAGCTTCTTATACACAACTCCGAGATTGCGGTGATAAAGGGCTTCGTCTGGTTGAAGTCTTACCGCTATCTCGTATTGTTCTCTGGCTGCATCTAGGTTGCCCATAGCTTCATAAAGCATTCCTCTCTCATTGTAAGCTGCAGCGTTCTCTGGGTCGAGATCCAGGGATCTCTCCAGCGCCGCCATAGCCTCCTCGAACCACCTGAGCTGTCGGCAAATAGACGCAGCCCGCAGTTCGTAGATAGGATTTTTCGGATCTAGCCTGATAGCTTCTTTTTGTTCTCCAAGAGCGAGTTTAAGCTTCTCTTGAGCTTCGTATATTAGCCCCAACTCTGAGTGCGTCTCAGCATCATCTGGATCCAGCTCTAGTGCTTTTTCTAGAGCTTGTGCTGCCTCTTCCAGCCTATCCATATCGGCATATAGCTTTCCAGCTCTACGGTAGAGATCAGCTCGAGAGCTATCTAGAAGCAGAGCCTGAGCTATGTGGCTGATAGCCTCCTCTGGTCTACCAAGCTTTTCCATTACTAGGCTGAGCTGCTCGTGTACGTCAAAGTTATTAGGTTCTATTTTAGCTGCATCCATTAGGCGTTCTAGAGCCTGATCGTACTGCTCAAGGTTTATTAGTGCAATCCCTAGTTTGAGGTGAGCCTCTGCTGATTCAGGCTCTATCTCTAAGCTCTTAGCTAGCTCCTCGGCAGCTGGTGCAAAGTATTCCATGTCCAGGTACATGCATCCAAGCTTGAACCTCCATTCGTAGTTTCGAGGTTCCAGCTTGAGTGCGTATTTGAGGCATTCTATTGCCTCCTCTTTCTTGCCCATGCGCTCGCATACTTCTGCAGCCCTGAAAGCATATATGGCGCCGTCTGGGTTGAGCTGCATAGCTTCGTTATACTCTGCAAGCGCTTCCTCATACTGCTCAGAGGCCTCCAGCAGAGCACCAAGCTCGAAGTGCCATGTTGGCTGATATGGCTCGAGCATAACAGCGTGTTGCAGCTTCTCTATGGCTAGCTTGGTTTGCTTGAGATCCTGGTGAGCTATAGCTGCATTGCGATTATAAGTAGCGTTATCTGGCCTGAGCTTCAGTGCGTGTTCAAACTCAGCAAGCGCTTCTCTGTGCTTACCCTGAGCTCTGTAGGCTAGCCCTAGCTCATTATAGATCTCTGGATCTTGAGGATCGATCTCTGCAGCTTTTTGCAGAATGGAGATCGCATCTTTGAATCTCTTCATTTGTCTGTAAGTTGATCCTAGCCGCCTCAATGTAAGACCATCATCGGGTCTGATTTGCAATGCTCTCTCGTAGTTGATCAAAGCCTCAGAATGGTTCCCGACCATGTTATAAGTGGCTCCAAGCTCTGAATAAGCCTGAGCAAATTCAGGGTCTAGTCGAACTGCCATCTGAAATGCGCGAATTGCTCGATCGTAATCTCTAAGCTTTTTGTATATTCTGCCTTGATTGTACTGGAATAGTGCACAATCAGAGTCGATATCTGCGGCCCATCTGAAGTGGTGCAGGGCACTCTCATAATCGTCCACCAGTTCGTACAATTCGCCCAGGGTATTGTGCCAGTCAGCGTGATTGTGCTCTATCCTAAGTGCGGCTTCTATCTCCTCTATGGCTTGTGCGTAGCTTACCTGAGATGAGCTAGCGAGCAGGCGTGCACTCCTTAGCTTATCTTCGCGTTCCTTAAGCCTCATGATAGCCAAACCATAATGGAATCTGTACGTCGGATTATCCGGAGCCAGCTGTGTTGCTTTCTGTAGCACCTTGCAAGCTTCGTCAAACCTGTCTGTCTGCAGGTAAAGCTGCCCTATCTCAAATAGGGAATCAGGAGCGTTAGGGGCAAGATCTATAGCCTTCTGCAGTGACTGCAAAGATTCTTGGGTTTTGCCCAGCTGGCGGTAGATAGATCCGATCTTGCGATGATAATCCGCGTTGAGGGGGTCTAACATAGCGGCTTGCTTGTACAGGGCTAGCGCACTGGTAAGCTCTCCCAATGCTTCCTGCACGCTTGCAAGCTCGGCGATCGCCTGAGGCTCATCCGGTGCGCACTTTAGAGCCTGTCTAGCACTTGCCAGAGCTTGATCCAAGTCCTGTGTCTCTCTAGCAATTACAGATAGTTGACGATGATATCTGTAGTTATCTGGATCAAGCCGAGAAGCCTCTTCAGCTTCTTTGCGAGCCTTATCCAACATCCCTATTTGGAAGTAGAGATCAGCCAAAGTAGAATGCCACTCGGCATTGTTTGGCTGTATGTCTATAGCCTTGGATACCTGGTTTATGGCATCGTGTAGATCTCCTTGAGATCTCATTAGTATCCCAAGGTTGTAGTGGTAGCGAGGATTATCCGGAGATAGGCTTATGGACCGTTGAAAGAGATCGTATGCATCATCGAATCTGCCCATGTCCTGCATAACTAGCGCCATCTGGTGATACGGTTCTGCGAAATTACTGTCAAGCTCGATGGCCTTTTGCAGGTGCTGGAGAGCTAAATCATGCTTTCTCTGCTGCCTGAGGACATTACCAGCGTTACTTAGGTATACAGGCTCTCCAGGTTGAAGCTCAATTGCTTTCTCAAACGCTTGCACAGCTTCGTGTAGCCACCCTCTGCGTTCATAGCATATTCCCAGGTCGTTGTACCAAGCTGCGACGTCAGGGGATATCCTGACAGCTTCTTCTATTTCCTGGCACGCTGCGCCGTACTCGGATATGCTCCTGTATGCTATCCCTAGGTCGCGATGATATTGTGCTACGCTAGGGGCTATTCTTACAGCTTTTTCGAACGCCTGCACGGCTTCTTCATACTGGCTCAGACCCATGTGGGCCCTACCCAGAGCATGATAGTACTCGGCTGCTTCAGGGTTAGCTTGTATAGCTGTAAGTATGGTATCTATGGCTTCGGCATATCTCTTGAGATGGATAAGTGCTAGCGCCATTCGATACTTATACTCTGGAGACCTGTCATCTAGTGAGCATGCGATCTCATGGTGCCTTAGCGCCTTCTCCTGTAGCCCCAGATCCATGTAAAGCATGCCTAGTTCGCTATGGGCTTGTGCAGATTCTGGGTGATCGTCTGTACACTTGAGCAACAGGTCTTCCGCGTCTTGATATTCGCCATACCTACGAAGCATTGACCCTAGCTTGACCTTGTAGCTCACATTCGTGTCGTCCAGACGTACTGCCTCTTGCAAGTTCTGGATAGCCTCATCCCTTTTACCTGCTATTTCAAGAGCTTCTGCATAGGTTACGTATACATCTGCTCTTCTTGGATCTAGGGCCAGAGCTCTCTCCAGAGTCTTGATAGCATCCTCTGTTGCATCCGTGTGCAAGCAAGCTATGCCGTACATATGAAGATAGTCGACGTTCTGCTCATCAATGAGAAGAGAGGCTCTAAAGTGGGCAAGCGCTTCCTCCCATTGACCTCTGCTCCCCATGAGCATACCCAGCTCTGCATGTGCTTGACCGTTATTGGGGTCAAGCGACAGAGCCTTTTCGAGCCATGTTAGACCTTCGTTGACTCTCCCCAGTTTGCTAGCACAAGCTCCTAGATCAAGCGCGTATTGAGCATTTCGGGCATCAAGTCTAGCTGCCTTACGAAAATGGCTTAGTGCTTCCTCTTCCTCGTTCAGGGCAATCAGCAACATAGCCGTCTCGTGATGAGCGACTGGGTTGTTGGCATCAAGTCTTAGCGCTTCCTCACAAGCTTCTTTTGCTTCATCAAGCCTTGTCAGGTATCTGTATGCTTTACCAAGATGGGCCCAGAAATCTGAGGTTTCAGGAGAAAGCTTGGTTGCCTTGAGGAAGCACTCGCTAGCCTTCTGGTAATTTCCTCTTACAAATTCAATGGTTCCTAGCTCATCATGTATGAGCGCTGATTCGGGCATCCTGGAGAATGCATCCCTTATTAGTTCGTCAGCCTGGAGCAAGTTGCCTGATAGTCGAGCGGATCTGCTTACTGCAACAATAAAGTGCTCGTTATCAGGCGATAGTTCCAGTGCCTTCCGATACCTCTCAAGGGCAAGTATATAATCGCCTTTCTGTTCAGCGACCATGCCAAGCTCGAAGTACGCAGGTGCCAAGCCGGGATTATTCTGGATGACCTTTTTGAGTGATTCTTCAGCATCCTCAAGCATACCCGCTTTTCTCTGTACTATGGCAGCGTTGAGCAGGTATTGAGGCATACCACCACTCAGCTCTATAGCCCATCTATATTCCTCAATAGCTTCCGTCAAACGTCCAGACTGGCAATAAGTTTCTGCAAGTATGGCCCGCTTATTTAGGTCTTTGGGATCCATGGACAGTGCTATCTGCAGGGCTGTTATGGCTTTTGCTGGCTGCTTAAGAGCTCTGTAGGTCAAACCCATCTGTAGATAGTATTCTGGCTGTTCAGGTGAGTATTGGATAGCCTTCTGGAAGTTCTCAAGGGCAGCCAGATGCTTGCCCATATCCATATACAGGCTGCCGAGTTCGTTATAAGCATCTGCATACTTGCTGTCCAATTCTATAGCGGTAACAAGCTCTCTCTCTGCCTCTTCTACCCTGCCGAGCTTTCTAAGAATTGCCCCAGCGTTACGGTGATATAGGGGCTCTTCTGGCTGAATCTCGGTTGCCTTCTGGTAGTTGGCTAATGCAAGGTCCAGTTTGCCCTGCCTTTCCAGTACTGCAGCTAGCTCGTTAGCTGCGGGTGCATAATTAGGATCTAGATCTAGTGCCCGTCTTAGCTCCCTTTCTGCCCCCTGGTCATCTCCGCAGGCTGCTAGTACAGAGCCCAAGCTAGTCAGGTAAACTGCACTGCTGGGAGACATGGTGGCTGCATCTTGAAACTGCTCGAGAGCTTGCTGCAACCTACCTTGAATCTTATATATGTTGCCTAGCTCGTGCTGGGTTAATGCACAATCTGACTTGAGTATATCTACCACTTCTCTCAACTTAGCGGCAGCTAGATCGTACTTGTTGCATAGTGCCAATGCCAAGCCAAAACTACGGCGATAGTTGACGTTAGAGGGGTCCCTCTCTACGGCTAGCTCGTACTGCTGACAAGCAAGCTCATACTTTCCTTCGGCCTCGTGAATCTTACCCAGCTGGTAATGCACGTCAGCACTATCCAACTTCTTTTCGATAGCTCTGTTTAGCTCGTTGGATGCATGTGCGTAGAAGCCGAGATCCGCAAAAGCGCGTCCAAGGTAGTAATGAGCTTGAGCATCTAGGTCTCCTTTTGACGTTATGTAGGACCACTTCTCCTCAGGCTCGTTCTGAGTTATGCATGTTACTGCTAGCCTGACAAGGGGTAAACTCTGGCCATCACCTAAGATGTCTGAGAGCAGCTTTTCTTTGTCTGAATGAATGCCATAAAGAAGGGATACTACACCTCCCCACTTCTCTCTCTTGCTTGAGTCGCTTATGTAGTCCTTCAGGTCACCGCCAGATTCTAGATGAAGGGAGATTGCATAGGCAGCAAACACTTCTAGGGTTAGTTCATCCCTGAATTTGATTCTCCTTCGGGAATCTGAGCTTTCTATGATTCCTGATGATAGGAGCACCTCGAGCAGCTGTTCGGAGGATGCACTATCGCCCGAGGATGCTGATACTATGCCTCTAGCTTGATCCCTTGAAAGATCTTTGACTGAGTCTGTTTTCAGAGAGAAGGCCAATGCTGCCAGTAACTTCATCAGGGTACGGCTTTGAGCTCCGGCGAATCCCTCACGGTTTCTCTTCTTACTCTCAGCTTCCATCAAAAGCTTACGGCTACTGGCTAGTACTAGATCCCCTATGCTGTTTACGTTAGATCTAGTGTCATCAAGCTCTTGCTTGGCTAGATTAAGTACCTTTATTGTGGAAAGCACCTCAAAGGCTCTAGGATGGGAGAGAACTCTATCTCTCCTCTTGGGATCGGCACAATCCTCCAGGAATAGCCTTATCTGTGATTCGTTGATGGGCTCTATTGATCTGATCTCGCAACGCTCAAACCAGACCCTGTATAGGGGGAATTCATCTTCCTTGCAGGTAATCACGAATCTATTAGCGCTACCCGGTTTGGAAACTAGAGAAGCTATTTCGGCTGCGGCTTCGAGCTTAATATCGGGTCGAATCTCATCTAACCCATCCAGTACCAAGAGTAGAGGGAAGTTCTCTACAACTCTCTGTGGAAATTCCTCATCGGGGAGAGTGATACCTGCTTGCTGGAATGCGCCAGCCAGCATATCATGAATCTCTACGGACTCGAGAGACTGAAGCTGTACCAGCACGGGTATACGCTGATCATCGATAGAAAGAGACCTCTTGCCTGGTTCGGCCCCAAAATGCGAACGTAGAGATCTGCTAGCTATATGCAGTACAGCTTTTTTGGCCAGGGATGTTTTTCCAGCTCCAGCTTTGCCCAGTATGATCAAGCGTCCATAGGATTCGACTGCCTGTTCAAGACTCACACCTGGTTTGTCTTCTTCCGTAAACGCTTTTATAAGATGAAGAGGAATCTCTCTGCCGTGAGCATTGAATCTTGTTAGTACCTCTTCAAGGTAAGCCCGGATGTAGTGATTGTCAGCGCTTCTCTTCTCTTCGGTTTGCTTGGAAAAGTATGTGGTCATAGGTTCCCCCTTGGCCCATTTCAACCAATTCTGTAACTCTACTTAAAGCATTTCCAGGGAGAACCTAACAATGGATTTTCGTAAATATATCCTAAATAGCTCTGTGGCGCATTTGTTATCAGGATTCCAGGGCTAGTCTCGCCGCCTTCCTCCCTAGATCAACACTATAGTTGGTGCCTCTGTCCTGAGGATATATCTGGGTGGTGTTAGCTAATATGAGGTTCTTCACAGGGGTTTGCATCTCTGGTATTCGCTGTGAGTAGTTCGGAGGCACTATAGGTTGGGCTGCTGCCTCCCTGAAGACTTGATAGGAATCGATCCATGATCTTTCGAACTCTGGATTAACCCTTTGCAGGAAAGGTATATAGGCTTCCAATAGCTCCTCTTTGCCTAGTTGCCAATAATAATCCTCTGTAGAAAGGTAGTTACTTATATACAGGACGTGCTTTCCCCCATACCATTCCTTAGGTACTAAATTCGTATGTTCAATGAGTCCCACGAACGGGAAGCCTTCTTCACCTATGTTGAGCCAGTAATAATCCGATAGCTTGTTGTGTAAGGTCATCAGCATCACGAGGGCGCCTTGGTATCGTCCTGATCTCAATTTCTCTTCGTATGCTTTCCCGACGGGAGGGGCGATGTCTAGGAATCTGTTGGATGGAATAGTGGATATGATTTTTTCAAATTCCTGTAATCCCTCGCCCGTACGTATGCCTACAGCGGTCAGCTCCCCACTTGGAGATGTCCGCGCTTCGATCTTCTCTATGCTGGCACCTAGGTGGATATGCCCTCCCATATCCCTTATGGCTTTCTCCAGCGCATCGACTATGATCTTGAAGCTTCCGGTCGGATACCCAAGAACCTCCTTGTTGATCGAAGATCTGGAGGTGGTTCTAAGATGTATCTTGCCCCACAGCCACGCCATGGAGATATCTTCGTGTCGGGTACCGAACTTACCCTTAAGTAGAGGTCTCCATACTTGTTCATAGGCGTTATCGCCTGCCCATTTTCTCATCCATAGAGTGGCTGTTGTCTTTTCCAGAGCCTTCCAATTTTTATAGCGCTGTAGGAACAGCACTACTAATCCTAGTCGCAGTCTATTCCAGAGCCTTAGAGGTTTGAAGCGTAGCAGATCCATAGGGGTAACGAACGGATATATTTTGCCACCTTTGAACCATCCAACTTTTGATGGGTACCATTCCAGCTTGTCTATAATGCCAAGCTCAGCCATTAGCTCCTGCATCACTACATCGCTAGTGAATAGATGGTGATAGGCTAATTCTATAGGGGTACCATAGAGTGGTATTGTCACTACTTGGCCCCCAAGAAAGTTTGATCTCTCAAAAAGATGGACCTCTTGACCTGCCTTAAGTAGCTCGTATGAGGCAGATAGTCCTGCGATACCTCCGCCTATTACTGCTATTCTCACCCCTATAGATCCTTTCTATAGCCTCTAGAAATTATAGGGGGCTATAAGCCCCCTATAATTTGGAACTAGATTTTACTAAGCAAAGTTCCTACTACCTTATCTGATGAACAGAGGAGCAAGTACCAGAGTTACGGTAGATAGCAGTTTGATCAGCACATGCAGAGACGGTCCAGCTGTATCCTTGAAAGGATCACCTACCGTATCACCCACCACTGCCGCTGCGTGGGTAGCTGTTCCCTTTCCTATAGGCTTGCCTTCTTCATCTAGCAGCTGGCCGGATTCTATCAGTTTCTTGGCATTGTCCCATGCGCCACCACCGTTGTTGAGTACTAGGGCTACCAATATGCCTGTCATAGTACCGACCATCAGAAGGGCTGCTACAGCTTCAGCTCTTAGTATCAGTCCAACCACTACGGGCATTCCTACTGCCAGGATACCAGGTAGGACCATCTCTCTAAGAGCAGCTCTAGTGCTTATATCCACAGCCTTTGCATAGTTGGGACGTACTGTGCCTTGCATGATGCCTGGTTCGCTTCTGAATTGGCGACGTACCTCTTCAATCATATCTCCTGCTGCACGTCCCACTGCCCTGATAGCCAGCGAGCTAAACAGGAACACTAACATACCACCAAGGAAGCCGCCTATGAATACCGGTACGCGGGCTAGATTGACAGCTTCTAGTCTTGCGTCGGAGAGATAGGCTGAGAACAGGAGGAAAGCAGCCAAAGCAGCGGAACCTATAGCATAACCCTTGGTAAGAGCCTTGGTTGTGTTACCTACTGCATCGAGTGCATCTGTACGTTCTCTCACTTCCTCTGGCTGGTTGCTCATCTCTACGACGCCGCCAGCATTATCTGTAATAGGACCGAAGATGTCCATGGCCAGCACATAGGCCACTGTCATAAGCATTCCCATAGTTGCTACAGCAGTTCCATACACTCCGTTCACGAAGGAGTTGTCGCTAAAGCCCGTTCTGGTGCCGAAGAAGTAGGCTGTACCTATAGCCAAAGAGATGACTATCGCTGGCAGAGCGGTGTTTTCAAAACCGATAGCTATACCAGAGATGATGTTAGTTGCTGGGCCTGTCTTGGATGCCTCAGCTATGGTCCTGACTGGTCTGTACTTCTCGGAGGTATAGTACTGGGTCATGAGCAGGAAAAGTATCGATGTTATGATACCTACCAGCCCACAACCAAATAGCCACCAATTACCGTCTAGTACCCAAAGAGTGGCGATGAAGAGTCCGATTATAGACAGGACTGCTGTTACTGCAAAACCTCTGTTCAGGGCACCCATTGGGTCTGCGTTAGCGCTTGGTCTGACAGAGAGTACTCCTATCATGGAGGCTATAAGCCCCATAGCACCAAGTACAAGCGAGAGGAATATAAAGCCTGGGTTATCCCTTCCCGTTGCCAGAAATATGGATACCCCAAGGATCATAGCTCCGATGTTTTCAGCCGCAGTGGATTCGAACAGGTCCGCTCCGCGTCCAGCGCAGTCACCTACGTTATCACCTACAAGGTCTGCTATAACAGCGGGGTTTCTGGGATCGTCTTCAGGTATTCCTGCTTCCACCTTACCTACCAGGTCAGCTCCTACATCTGCAGCCTTGGTATAAATACCTCCTCCAAGTTGTGCGAAAAGAGCAACAAAGGATGCTCCGAAGCCAAAGCCTACTATGAGAAAAGGAGCTCTCTCAGGCTGATTGAAGCCGTTGTAAGCGTAGAATATGGCCGCAACGCCCATTATGGAGAGCGCGATTATGAAGAATGCTCCAGCAGCACCACCTCTTAGGGAAACGAGTAGTGCATCTCCTAGGCTTCTTCTAGCTGCGGCGGCAGTCCTCACGTTAGATTTGACTGCTACAAGCATAGCAATGTATCCAGATACTCCTGAGGCTAGGGCCCCAGCCAGGAAAGCTATCGCAGTCATTATCGCCGCCTGAGGTCCCGGAAGATCCATAGTCTCGCTGCCTACTAGGGCGATAATGGCTCCGATAATAATTGCTGTGATAACCGCTATGCTTGCTATCGTAGTGTATTGACGGTTCAGATAAGCGATTGCCCCCTCATATATTGTGTCGGCCACGGCCTTCATCTCTGGAGTCCCAGTGTCTCGACTGAGGACATACCTGGCCATTGAGAGGGCGAAGATAACTGCCAGTATTCCAGCACCAAATATAAGTATTGCCCATAATACCTCGTTGCTCATGAAACCCCCTCGTCCTCTGTATATTTAGTTATCGACCCTGGTTTAAGCTAACCAAATTTTAACCCAAGTTTCCTTTTAGGTGGCTGCTGCTTCTGGCTCGGTCCTTCTAAAGATTCGAAGGAAGTCTTTGTTTTCCCAGGAGACGAGCAGTAAGCTGGCATTGAATATAGAACTGTATGTACCACTTACGATGCCGATTAGAAGTGCCAGCACGAAGTGTTTGATCGTTGTGCCACCAAAGAAGTAGAGAGCTAGCAAGGTGAAGATCACCGTCATAGAGGTGTTCACGGATCTTACTAAAGTCTGTAGAAGGCTTATATTGACTATTTGCTCAAAGCTTTCACCGTATCTTCTAAGCTGATTTTCGCGAATTCTGTCAAATACAACTATAGTGTCGTGTACAGAGAAACCTATTACCGTTAGCAAAGCGGTCACGAATAGAGCATCTATCTCCACGCCGAAGTGCTTACCAAGAATGGCAAATATGCCTACCACGACCAACACGTCGTGTAGCATCGCGATGATAGCGCAGATTCCGTATCTGAATGGATGACTTACTTTACGAAATGCAAACGCTATGTACCCTAAAATTCCCAGGGATGCTAGCGCAATCGCAACTATGGACCTGTTCCTGATTTCCCTGCCAACTGCTGGGCCTACAGATGTGAACACCAGCTCTTCGTAGTTCCCGAATCTAGATTTCAGTATCTGCTCGAGTTTGGCCTTTTCCGGAGAGTTCTCTTTTATCTCGGGGAGGCGCATTGACACACCCCTGGTTACAGTGCCCTGTGCAGTATTGGATTGCTGTCCAAAACTTTGAACGAAGGCTTCGTTGTAACCTGCCTGAGCCAATGCAGATCTAACATCCTCAATTCTGACAGGTTTTTCAAACTGAATCTGCCAAAATGTACCTCCCTCAAAGTCAATACCCAGTCTCAATCCGAACAGTAGTAGATATATAGTACCTGGGATGATTATCAAAAGAGAAAGCAGATAGAAAGCGTATCTCCACCTAACTATATCGATCAATTAGCAAAGCCCTCCACTAACTAAGCCTGAGTAGTTCTAGAGCTCTTAGCCGGTTGTAAAGTTCTGCCTTCAGGTTCGGGTAATTGATTCTTTCCTATACCCCAAATCCACAAGTTTCTGGTATGCACCATTGATAATACTACCTGTAGCAATGTCCTGGTAACGAAGATGGCTGTGAACATGCTAACTATGACACCGATTGCCAGGGTGATAGCAAAGCCCTTGATCACGCTTGCTCCAAACCTAGAGCCAAACCATATGAGTATTGCGCATGTGATTAGAGTGGAAATATTGCTATCCCGGATAGAGGGCCAGGCATTTTTGAAGCCCACGTCTATGGCCTGGATCAAACCTCTACCGCGACGTAATTCATCTTTTAATCTCGCGAATATAAGCACATTAGCATCCACGGCCATGCCTACGGATAGGATAAAGCCAGCTATACCTGCAAGTGTTAGTGTTACAGGTATAAGCTTGAAGAGTGCGAACACTACTGCAGCGTATATTGCTAGGGCGACTACAGAAACGAACCCTGGAAGCCTGTAATAGAGGATCATAAAGAGTGCAACTGCTCCGATGCCTATTAGCCCAGCACGGATGCTTCTCTGCACAGAATCGTTGCCAAGTGTAGCTCCTACCGTGTTAGAGCTTATGATATCGAGTGGCACGCTGAGAGACCCAGACCTGATTTGAATTGCCAATGTACGTGCTTCCTCGCGTGTTACTCCTGTTATAACTCCCCTACCGTTAGTTATTGGGTCTCTGATCTGAGGAGAGCTGATGATCTTCTTATCTAGTGCTATTGCCAAGTATTTGCCCACGTTCTGGGTAGTGAAATCAGCGAACTTCTTGGCTGCCTCGGGTTTCAGCTCAAATGAGACTACGGGTTCCCCAGTGGTCGGATCGAAATCCGGCCTGGCATTGGCTATGTCGTTTCCAGTTATTACTGTGGTATATGTCCTTTGTAGCTGCTCTGGAGGCGTTGCCTGTAGTGCTTGCTGAAACTGTGGGTCTTCTGGGGTTGGGGTTACGTTTGCAGCTACAGGTGTTTGGTTGGCCTGAGGAGTGCTCTCTGGGGTCGGGGTAGTACCAGGAGTAGGTGTACCATTCTTAGTTGAATTCTGATTTTGATTACCATTCGTTATAGCTGGACCTAGAGTAGTATTGACCAGGGTTCCCACTTGCAGTGGTGTATCACCAGCGTCTATGAACTCAAGCAAGCCTGTACCCTGGAATGTTCTAATTGCCTGTTCAGGATCTTTTACTCCCGGAAGCTCAACGACGATACGATCTGACCCCTGGAGTTGTACTACGGGTTCAGTTAATCCCAGGCTGTTGACTCGTTGTTCAACAACCTGCCTGACCTCTTCCATCTGTTCTCTTGTAGGGGCCTTGCCACCAACGTGGCGGGCTTGGAGCAGTACTTGCAAGCCTCCTTGAAGGTCCAATCCTTCAACAACTTCTGCTTGCCGTCCAAATACGTTTCTAGATCCTGGAAGGTCTACCCATACTGCAAATGCGGTCAAAATAATGATAAATATCAAGCTGTAAAGTGTAGAGCGCCTCATTCAAGCTCCTTGTTGGAAATATACAACTCCACAATCACAGATAGAGCGGAGGTGACTCCCTCCGCTCGTATAAGGTTACTCGCACTTTTTACTATATTACCACTTGCTGCGTCCCATATGAATACTAGTCATAACTATAATATGGGTTTTGCGTAGAGATTCTCTTTACTGTATACCCTCCTTGAGTACGCCAGGTGACAGCCTCAGCTGACCGGTCTCTCTGCCGAGAATCAATGATAGTAGCCAGTGAGTGAATAGATAAATTCTGTTTTGCCATGAAGGTATGTGTATTAAGTAGTATGAGTGCCAGATAAACCAAGCTGGTATACCGGTAAAGGTAAGTGGTCCAACTTCTGCGACACCGGTGCGTTGTCCCAGTAAGGCTAGATGACCTAGAGGCTTGAAAACGAAGGGTTTTATGCTTCTATTCTGTATAAGACTTGATATTGTTCTGCCGACGTACCGGCCCATGTGCTCAGCTGCTTGTGCTGTGGGAGGTATAGGGTCGTTAGTTCTTGCATCGAATGCCCATGCAGAGTCTCCTACAACAAAGACGTTTGGGTATTGGGGAATACGCAAAAACTTATCTACGATCAAAGATCCATTTCTGGCGTGCTCCACAGGCAGATCCTTTACAACCTTTGGCGCTGTTATACCGGCAGCCCAAAAAAGGGTACGAGCCTTTATAGTTCCTGCAGAAGTCTTTACCTCATCTTCAGTTACTGCTTCCACAGATGTGTTATTCATTACCTCTATGCCTTCGTGTTCAAGTACCTCCTGCACGGTCTTAGATATATGTGGTCTGCTTTGTGGGACTAGTCTACTGGACCTGCTTACAAGCACGATTCTAGCTGGCTCATTCTCTAGCCAGGGATATTCGGCAAAGAGTCCCGCGTATATGTATTCCTTGAGTGTGGCAGCCAATTCGATGCCGGTATCACCACCTCCGCCGACCACGAACGTAAGCCAAGACTTACGTGCTTCGGGATCTTGTTCTTTATGAGCCATTTCAAGGGCATCTATTACTTTGTTTCTTAGCTCTATAGCGTCTGCAGGGCTCCTAAAGAGTAGTGCTCTTTCTCTTAGCCCTGGTAGGTCCGGGATAGCAGTTACGCTGCCCAAAGCGATCACTAAGAAATCGAATGGCCTATCCTCTCCGTTGTCAAAGTAGACCACCTGGTTCTGTAGATCGATATGTTTGACTGCGGAATGCATGACGTGAAAGCTTCTTCCCTTTTGAAACTTCCTGATAGGGACAGTAGTATCATCTGGGCAGTTCTTGCCGGAGGCTACGGTCCACAGTAAGGGCTGGAACAGCTGGGTATTGTCCCGATCCACTACTAGGATACTAACATCCTGCCTCTTACCTAGGTGTTTGTCGAGCTCTATGGCCGCCTGTATGCCCCCAAAGCCGGCTCCTAGTATGAGTATCTTATAACTAGCTTTTCTGTATTCTTCCTCAGTTTGGCTTCTATGTCCCTTGCTTAGCAGATCAATACGGGCACCAACAGTCATTGATATAGCCTCTCCTAGGTTATTGTGTCCAACAGCTAAACTTTCAGCAAGTTTGAGGCCGTGTAGCTTAGTAACTATAATGGCTGAGGACTTACTTATTAGAAACACTGTGTAGGGGTGAGGTTAGGTGTCTTTGAATAGCGAGGTTAGGGTACGCTTCCCGCCAAGTCCTACTGGATACTTGCATGTAGGTAACTTAAGAACTGCTGTCTTCAACTGGCTGTTAGCTAGGCATCATGGAGGCAAATTTATTCTAAGAATCGAGGATACAGATCGCGCTAGAGTCGTGCCTGGTGCCGTAGAAGTAATTTATGAAACTCTGCGTTGGATAGGTATTGATTGGGATGAGGGACCAGATATTGGTGGACCTCATGCGCCCTACGTGCAATCTGAGCGCAAAGAGATATACAGGGAATATGCCGAGCTGCTCATCTCCCAGGGGAAGGCTTACAGATGTTTCTGTTCTCAGGAAAGGCTAGAAGCTCTAAGGGAGGAACAAAGGAAGAATAATTTACCCACGCGTTACGATCGCAAATGCCGATATTTGGGCCCAGAAGAGGCCAAAAGATTAGTCGATTCAGGACAGCCATACGTAGTAAGGTTTGCCACGCCGCTTGAGGGTACTACCACCATGGTTGATCTTCTGCGTGGCCCTGTAACATACCAGAACGATCAAATAGATGATTTCGTCATCCTGAAAAGTGATGGTTATCCTCCGTATCACTTTGCAGTTGTGGTAGATGATCATCTGATGGGCATAACCCATGTGCTTAGAGGAGATGAGTATATAAGCTCTGGTGCAAGAGATATTCTCTTGCACGAAGCTCTTGGGTGGAATCCGCCTCTATATGCTCACACAGCGATCATATTAGGTCCTGATAGGTCGAGGCTAAGCAAGAGGCATGGAGCCTTGCCAGCACTTGAGTATAGAGATATTGGGATAATTCCTGAGGCTATGTTTAATTACCTTGCTTTGCTTGGTGCCTCGTACAGTGCGGATAGGGAGATATTCTCAAGAGAAGAACTGATAGAGCTGTTTGACATCGACAAGATGAGTCCTTCTCCTGCGATATTTGATGCTAATAAACTCGAGTGGATGAATGCCTATTACATAAACCATGTGCTCAGCGTTGATGACCTGGCGAGTAGAGTCAAGCCTATCCTTGAGAACGCTGGCCTAGTGAAGACCGAAGATCTCGATGAGGGTTATTTGATTGAAGTTATAGGGCTGGTAAAGGATAGGATCAAGCTTCTACCGGATGTAGTAGAGCTTACGGACTTCTTCTTTAGAGATCCGGATCCATCCGCGGAAGAGATTGCTGGAAAGAAGCTGACTTTGCAGGAAGCGCAAGAACTCTTGCAGAAAGTAAAAGATAGAGTATCGCCTATAGATAATTGGTCAGAAGAGATACTTGAGACTGAGCTTAGATCTATGGCATCTGAGCTTGGTGTGAAAACTGGAACGCTTTTCATGCTCATTCGGGTTGCTATAACCGGAAAGACTGCGTCTCCTGGACTATTCGAGACTATGGCGGTCTTGGGTAAAGACCGAACTATATCCAGGATAGGTAGAGCTATTGACAAGCTCGATTTGGTAGTCCATGGGGGATAAGCTTATCCCCCATAATTATTTTCTACAACGAACAGCCCTGTCTTATTCAGCCTACGTAACAGATTCGAGACCTCACGCTCATAGTTATCTTTGGGAAGGAATAACAGCACCTTGGTCTCGTCTATGATCATGGGGTGAAAGTGCTGAATAAAAGATAGCTTTTGAAGATCTCTAACAGCCTCTGTGCTGTCCAGGGTAAGAACCAACCCTTGTGCAAAACTGACCTTATAAGGCTCTTTCCCCCACTCTTCCAACTTACTGGTAATAGAATTAGGGAGCTTTTCTTTGGAGTGCTCTTCCAGAAACTCAACTATTCCAGATGGACTAAGGTTTACTCCCCTAGCCCTGGCTACAGTTCTACGATCTGCCACGTATATTCCCAAACCCGACTCGTGCCACTTATGGGGTCTGGCAAAGGCAGATAGAGTCCAAATGAGTGATGATTCTGGCCTGGGTACTCTAATTTGTAGACCGGAGTTATGGCCTTGGATGGACAAGGATTTCGCAAGCTTGGACTCGTATTTAGTCTTTGATTTACCTATAAGAAATGCACCATCCGGTGTAAGGGAGAATGCTGGATTGAGTTCATCAGAGGATGTCTCTACTACGTGTAGCCACGTAAGAGGCCCTTGGAATAAGAGTGTTATCCAACGACCTTCATACCTTGGCCATTCTTCTAAGGCCTTCTGTGCCCCCTCTAATCCTAGTTCTCTAACTAGTCGATTGTTGGTCCTTATGATATAAGGATGTTCTTGCCTAATTATCTCGGATACCTGCTCTATACTGTACCACTTATCCACATGACATGCGGATAGTATCTCTATTATCTCCAAACGCGCCTTTTTCAATAATTCCTGGCTGTCGCTGTAGCCAGGAGCTTGCTTAAGAAGGCCATGAGATTCATCGTATTTCGTCTCTATCCATGCTTTAAATATCCTCTTAGCTTGGACTTCGATTGGTAGCTTTATCCAACTCTCAACCGCCTTTGTTGTGGTAATCATGCCTGCATTTTCAGATACTAGTCCCAGGTCGCGGCTTAGATGGAATAGCAGCTTGGCGTGCGAGGCTTTGTCCTCGGAGTTGGTAAATATGAGACTGCTCAGTCTATTAAACAGCGCCTCTTCTATTTCAGTGTTATTGGGATAAGGTAGATCATATAGCTGGTATGCACGTAGTAGGTGTAGCAAGTCCCATGCTGGGGCATAGTCAGGGTTTTTTACTTGCTTACGAGGCGTATAAACTTCAGGAGGGGAAACGTAGCTCTTAGACTTGGTTGTATGTATCAATCCTCTGGTTGGGAAGATCAACCATCTGTCGTTGTATATAGCTTCCTGCACAAGAATGTTCTCGGTCAGCTCTATTACAGCCTCTCGCATTGCTGGAAGAGGCAAGTTCAGACTCTTGGCAAGTTCGAATCCGTAAGCTTTACCTTCTTCTAATAGAGATCGATAGACCATTAGAGCGTTGGTAGTAAGCTTTTTCAATACTCTTGATGTGGGAGTCTTTTCCAGCTCTTCTAGCAGAGATTTGATTATCTCTTCTCTGGTGTAGCTTCCGGGTTCATCTGCCAGACCCCAATTTAGAGCTACAGCCTCGAGCTCACCAGTCCCCATGCCCTCTAAGTAAAACTCTAATGGCTTGTCCGACGTGTCGCCTTCCTGAAGTTTTCTCTTTAGCCTCGTGATCATGCGTATTAGCTCTCTTGGGATTAGCAGATAAGGATCGGAGGAAGTGGTATGTGTATAGACTCTTTCGGACCTCAGATCGGCTTCGCTCAGCTTCCATACCATTCCTGACGCTATTAGGTCCCTGAGTGCTGGATCGTCCTTACTGGCTGGCAACTGTGAGAGCCTCAATTCAGAATGTTCAGCTATTCTTAGTAGTAGGTCTCTAGGCTCGGGACCTATTCTTTCCCAATACATATACAAAGATGTATCGGACCTCAGGATCTCCCTTGCGAGTATAGTTGCCTGCTCCGATCTAGTCCCGTTTGGGAGATCCACACACCACCAAAGTGCGATATCCCTTAGCTTTTCTACTTCTAAATTGAGTAAGAGCGACAATAAGCTTCGAGGCATGTTCCCTTACCTGGTCTTAGGAGATTGCCGTCAATAGATATATTGCCAGGATAGCTATTCCAGAGGTTAGATCTACTATCAGGGCTAGCACAAAACCTACGACAGCACCTGTCCCACTTCTAAGGGCCTTGCGTATAGATCTGCTCACTGGTAGGTCCGTAAGCGCAGCGCCTCCGAATGCTCCAAGCAATGCACCAAAAGCTCCAAGATATAGTGTGCCTAGTATTCCACCCAGTAAGGAACCAAAAGAGGCTAATCTGGAGCCACCGAATTTTCGGGCCATGATAGCTGAGAGGATAAAATCTAGGCTTATAGATATTAGGGCTATAAGAGTTATAATTAGCATCCATGGCCAAGTGAGCTCTCTAAAACCAGTCATAGCGCCATAGACTAAGGCACCCAACCACATAATTGGTATACCGGGTATGAACGGTATCATTATCCCTACTAAGCCAACAAGTATAAGTGTCAGACCCAGTAGAAAGGCTATTTCATTCATAGTAGAATACCCTTGTGTTATGGACGATTATACTTGGCATGGTTTTATTTTGCGTACTCAACGTTATTTGACAGAAAAACAGTCTCATAAATATAATTGTATTAGCTTATAGAACATTTTTTCTGGGAATTAATCACAGGAGTTTTATGCATGAGCGATAGAGATAAAGCCTTGGAGAGTGCTATAGCTCAAATAGAGAGGGCTTTTGGTACAGGCTCTATCATGAGGATGACGGGTGATAGGGCCAAAATGCAGATAGAAGCAATTCCTACGGGCTCAATAGCCTTGGATATAGCCTTAGGCGTTGGCGGAGTTCCAAGGGGGAGGATAGTTGAGATTTATGGGCCAGAATCCTCTGGTAAAACCACTCTGGCGCAGCATATCATAGCAGAGGCTCAGA
Source organism: Thermobaculum terrenum ATCC BAA-798 (assembly GCF_000025005.1). Taxonomy (NCBI): domain Bacteria; kingdom Bacillati; phylum Chloroflexota; class Chloroflexia; order Thermobaculales (SeqCode); family Thermobaculaceae (SeqCode); genus Thermobaculum (SeqCode); species Thermobaculum terrenum. Next base: position 74,846 of record NC_013525.1, on the reverse strand, counting down.
AGCTTGGCGGTACTGCTGCCTATATCGATGCTGAACATGCTTTCGATCCTTCTTACGCTGAGAAGTGTGGTGTTCAGCTCAGCGATCTGCTCATCAGCCAGCCCGATACAGGTGAGCAAGCTCTTGAGATCGCAGAGACGCTAGTAAGGAGCGGTGCGGTTGATGTAGTGGTGATAGACTCTGTGGCTGCATTAGTCCCTAGAGCTGAAATAGAGGGCGAAATGGGGGATAGCCATGTTGGCCTCCAGGCTAGGTTGATGAGCCAGGCTCTGAGAAAGCTTGCAGGAGCTGTAAACAAGAGTAAGACCGTACTGATCTTTATCAACCAGATCAGGATGAAGATTGGTGTGATGTTTGGTAACCCGGAGACAACAAGTGGCGGAAACGCCCTCAAGTTCTACGCTTCAGTGCGTCTGGAGATAAGAAAGGTCGAATCTATAAAGCAGGGTCAGGACGTTGTCGGTAACCGGGTACGTGTCAAGGTTATTAAGAACAAGGTTGCTTCGCCTTACAGGACTGCTGAGTTCGATATCATGTTTAATGAGGGTATCTCCAAGGAAGGTAACCTCATAGACGTTGGGCTATCTGTTGGAGTCCTACGTAAGAGCGGCTCGTTTATATACCTTGATGATGAGCGCCTTGGCCAAGGTCGAGAGAACGCTAAGGAATATCTCAGACAGAATCCGGATGTCGCGGAGGAGATCGAGAGTAGAATCAAGGCTGCAGGCAATCTTGATAAGGTATTGATCGGTAGTAACGGTGGTCTGTCGGATATAGATGTGTAGTAGCGGAAAAACAGAGTTTTCTGGCAGGGGTTCCTCGAATATACCCGATAACAATCGGGAAGGAACCCCAACCTCTTTAAATGGCGAGAAAAAGCTTGTTGTTACTGGCATAGAACGGCAAAAAGGTAACCGGAACAGATTTTCCATTTATCTGAATGGAAGGTATGCATTTAGTCTAAGTGAGTCATTAGCCTGGGAGTACAGGATCGAAGAGGGTAAGACTCTCACCGAGGCGGAAATCGATGAGCTGGTACACAAGGATAAGTTCGACAAGGCTTTTGATGCTGCCGTTCGCTTGTTAGCTGTAAGGCCTAGGTCCGAGTCTGAGCTTATCCAAAGGCTAAGACGTAAAGGTGTTGACGAGAACGTGATAGATGAAGCAATCGATAAACTCAGGACCTTGGGATACGTAAACGATGAAGACTTTGCGCGTTTCTGGGTACAGAACAGGGAACAATTCTCGCCTATGGGGTCTAGAAGGTTAAAGTTCGAGCTTCGACAAAAAGGGGTGGAATCAGATACTGTAGACGAGGTCCTAGAGGATGAGGTTGGACCAGATGAATATGAGCTAGCTTATAGAGCAGCAAGATCGAAGCTTAGGTCTTACACTGGTCTGGAATACCAGGACTTCTATAGACGTATGGGTGGGTTTTTATCCCGCAGAGGGTTTGATTATGAAACTTCATCGAAGGTCATAAAACAGTTGTGGCGTGAATTACATGCAGACCAAGATGAAAGAAGTGTAGAAAATTGACCTATTAGGTTGGATGCTAGTTGATAATTTGATAACTTTTCCATGTAACAAAAACTAGGAGTGGTCTAGTTGGAGATAACTTGGCTTGGACATTCTTGCTTTAGGATCAAGACGAAAGAAGCTACCGTGATCATGGACCCATACTCTAAGATGGAGGGTCTGGATCTAGGCAGGCCCAAGGCTGATATAGTCACTGTAAGCCATGACCATCCGGGACACAACAATGTAAGTTCTGTAAAAGGTGGAGATGATCTCAAAGTAATAACAGGTCCAGGTGAGTACGAGATCAAAGGGCTCTTTATCACTGGCGTCAGGACATATCATGATAAGCAGCTTGGCAAGAAGCTAGGTAAGAACACAGTTTATCTTATCGAGACCGAGGGGTTGGTTCTGGCGCATCTTGGCGACCTGGGGCATGTGCTAGATGAGGAACAGGCTGACCTTATGTCCGAAGTGGACATACTGCTTATTCCTGTAGGCGGAGGTAACTCTCTGGGTGCTGAAGAAGCAGTCGAGGTTATCTCCCAAATAGAGCCTTCTATTGTGATTCCTATGCACTACAAAACAGCACCCGGCCAGGCTAATCTTGAAGGAATAGAGAGGTTTTGTAAAGAAATGGGATTAACTAACTGGCAGGTTGAAGACAAGCTCGTTGTTCGCAAGTCTGATTTTGGCGAGCAAACAGAAGTCAAGATTCTTGCAGTAAAGGCGAACTAGGTTTCAGGAGGTTGACATCGTGCCCAAGTTCATCTTTGTAACAGGTGGAGTCGTTAGTTCGGTCGGTAAAGGTATAGCTGTTGCAGCTATTGGCAGGATACTCAAAAGTAGAGGATTGTCGGTCTCCGCTCAAAAGTTGGATCCTTATATAAATGTCGATGCTGGTACGATGTCGCCTTTCCAACATGGAGAGGTATTCGTCACTGATGATGGGGCCGAAACTGACCTCGATTTGGGTCACTATGAAAGATTCATAGATGTCAATTTGTCGCGCAATAGCAATGTCACTACTGGACAAATATATCTCGAGGTACTGACCGCCGAGCGAAGAGGGGATTATCTAGGAGGGACAGTACAAGTTATACCTCATATAACAAACACGATTAAGAACAGGATATGGTCTGTAGCTGAAACCAGCGGTGCGGATGTAGTAATAGTAGAGGTCGGAGGCACTGTTGGAGATATAGAAGGCTTGCCGTTTCTGGAAGCTATAAGACAGATGAGGAGGGAAGCAGGTAGGGAGAATGTGTTCTACGTGCACCTAACCTTCCTTCCCTATATAGCGGCTACTGGAGAGCTCAAGACCAAGCCTACCCAGCACAGCGTGAATGAACTCAGGCGCATTGGAATTAACCCAGACGTACTCATCTGTAGATCTGATCATCCAGTCACACCTGAGATAAGGCAGAAAATAGCTTTGTTTGGGGATGTGGATGTTGAGGCAGTCATACCCCTAGAGACAGCTGAGACGATATACGAGGTTCCTATATTACTTGAGGAATCGGGGCTTGGTACTTATGTAGTCGACCGTTTGAACCTCAACGCAAAGGAGCCGGATCTAACCGGCTGGAAAGACATGGTAGCCAAGCTCAAGGCTCCCAAGGATCATTCAGTCAACATAGCGTTGGTAGGTAAATACACAGAGTTGCGGGATGCCTACATAAGTGTTGCTGAAGCATTGCGCCATGCTGGTTTAGCTCACAACCTCCAGATCAACATAGACTGGATAGATTCTGAGTCCCTGGAAAATGAGGATGTCGATCAGAGGTTAAGCCATGTGTCAGGCATCGTTGTGCCAGGAGGCTTTGGCCCAAGGGGTGTGGAGGGTAAGATAGCAGCAGCCAAATACGCGCGTGAAAATAATATCCCCTACCTAGGTTTATGTTATGGCATGCATATGCTCACCATCGAATTCGCCAGAAACGTATGTGGATTGACCGGGGCTAACACGACGGAAGTAGATCCCGACACTCAGTATCCGGTGATAGACCTGATGGCAAGTCAGAAGTCTCTTTCTGACAAGGGCGGAACTATGCGACTTGGAGCTTACCCATGCTCTCTTGTTGCAGGTACTAAGGTTTCCAAAGCCTATGGCAAGTCGCTAATACATGAGAGACATAGGCATAGATGGGAGTTCAATAATAGCTATCGTGAGATTATGGAAAATCATGGTTTAGTACTAAGTGGCTTGTCCCCTGATGGTAATCTAGTCGAAATAGTCGAGCTTAAGGATCATCCTTGGTATGTAGGGACTCAGTTCCATCCCGAATTCCTTAGCAGGCCAATGAGGCCTCACCCTCTATTCCTCGGGTTCATAGAGGCGGCTAGCAAAGTCGTACTTGAAGGCCAGCAGCATGAATTGCCACTTGAGGAGGATGCTCTTCAGAGCCTGGAGGATGAAATACAAGTGGGAGTATGAAGAAGAGAAGAATTGTGAAATCTTGCACTAATTGGTATACTCACTATCGGTTCAACTATGATATAATCCGGCCTGGCTGGTGGTAATGTGAAATTAGATAGATCAACTTTACAGGCTTGGGCCTTAGCCAGCGAGGTCGGATGTTCAATAGCGATCTTTCTGGTAGGTTGCATAGTTGGAGGGGCCTTTTTAGATCGTTATCTACATAGTTCCCCAATATTTCTACTTATTGGTATATTTATGGGGTTAGCTTTAGCTGGTTACAACCTTTATAGACTAACCTTATTCAGGACTAGCAGAGAGATTCGGAGATCTCGTCATAGAAGATCGAACGATTCTGATCAGGAGTAAGAAAGGTGCCTTTGATGCTTGCTGAACAAAGAGTCGGTGGCCTAGCCAGGATACTAGCTCAAGAAGAAGAGCATGGCAAAGGTCTTCTAGGTACTCCTTTCCATCAGCCAACCTTGGCTCCAGAGACTCTCTTCCATATTGGCCCAATCCCAGTGACCAACTCTATGTTAATGACCTTAATAGTAGTTGTTGCTTTGTCCATAGCTGCTATATGGCTGAGTAGAGGTCTTTCATTGGTCCCTAGTAAGCGCCAGAACTTTCTGGAGGCAATAGTTGAGTTGTTGGATAACTTGGTGCAAACTACTGCTGGTAGAACTGCGGGCAGGGCAATACTCCCTCTTATAGGTACGCTCTTTATATACATACTTGTGGCTAACTGGGCATCTTTGCTGCCTGGTGTTGGTACTATTACCTGGCATACCGAGCATGGGGATGTCCCATTACTTAGAGCTCCCAATGCCGACCTGAACATGACCTTGGCTATGGCTATAGTAACTATAGTAGTCGTACAGATAGCAGGCGTGGCTGCACATGGCGTTGGAGGGCATTTCAAGGAATATCTCAATCCAATGCATCTGATAGATGAACTAGCTCGCGTTATCTCTCTATCCGTACGACTTTTTGCCAATGTTTTTGGTGGGGAAGTGCTTCTCACGGTAATGTTGGCCCTGTCGTTCCTTGGGGCTATAGCTATAATACCGGTTGTTATCCCTATGGCGTTCATGGGGCTGGAAATGTTTATAGGTCTAATACAAGCCCTGGTGTTTTCGTTGCTGTCGCTCATATACATTACGCTAGCAGTTGCTGGTCACGGCCATCCTGCGGATGCTGAGGATGCCGAATCAGCGACTCATCATTAGTAAAACTTCTCAATCTTAAAACACTAAAAGGAGGATTTTTCGAAATTGGATTTGGGTGTATTGACGGATCTAAGTAACACTATAGTTGCTGCAGCTCAGAATGCTCCAGCACTCCAGGAACAGGCTGCCAATCTAACTCAATTCAAGGGTTTCGCTTCGGCGATTGCCATTGGAGTGGGTGCTCTAGGCCCGGGACTTGGTATTGGTCTTGCAGTCCGTGGCGCTATGGAAGCCACTGGCAGGAATCCCGAGGCAAGTGGTGATATTCGAACTACTCTGATCATCGGTGCTGCTCTGGCAGAGGCTGTTGCTATTTACGCCTTCCTGACAGCACTACTGATCCTGTTCACAACCTAGTACTGTAATTTCTGGTTATAATCACTGAAAGTTTATTAGCTTGGTGCCAGGTGGAGAATCCTTCCACCTGGCATCGATAAAGAAAGAAGACTATAAGGTAGGGTAGATGTCAGCAGTACTAGAGAACCTAGGTTTACAGCTGTGGCCGTTTATATGGCAACTTGTAGCCTTTCTTATTCTGGTTTACGTTCTTAAGCGGTTTGCTTTTGGTCCTGTCACTCGTATCTTAGATGAGCGCGCTGCGAGAGTTCGTGAGAGCATAGAAACTGCTGAGCGCATTCAAAGAGAGGCCGCTGAGCAAGAACAGCGTACGAAGCAAATGCTCGAGGATGCTCGTCGTCAGGCACAAGCTATCCTGCAACAAGCTCAGCAGGCAGCTGAGCGTATTCAAAGCACAGCTCAGGACAACGCGCGTGAGCAGGCTAACCAGATTATCCAGAGAGCACAGGAAGATATAGATCGCATGAAGGCTGAGGCTATAGATGAGCTTCGGCGCCAAGTGGCAGATCTAGCTATTGCTGCTGCTTCCAGGATAATACGCAAAGAGTTGGATCCTGCCACTCACAGAGCGCTTATCAACGAGGTACTAGCTGAGAGCGTTGATCAATTCAGAGGAGGCAGACCAGTTGCCTAGTGTTGGATCAAGTGCTAGACGTTATGCTGAGGCTATATTTGAGTTGGCCCAGGAATCTGGCAACCTCGATGCATGGCACGCCGACCTCTCTTTGCTAGCATCTGTGTTCAGTGATGTGAGCGCTCTCAGGTTCTTCAAGAACCCTCGTAAGTCGATCTCTGAAAAGCAGGATATGGCTAAGCGGTTGTTTGAGGGTAAGGTACAACCTCAAGCTATGTACCTTCTGCAGATGCTCGTTGATCGGGATAGGGTCGAAATCGTTCCAGCAATACTAAGCAGGTTTGAGGAACTGCTACGAGAAGCGAGAGGCATAGTTGTAGCAGAAGTAACTACAGCCGTTCCAGTAGATGATAATGAAAAGCAACAAATAGTTGAGCAACTTAGTCAGATAACGGGTAAACAGATCGAGCTGCATACCAAGGTTGACCCCTCTATCATAGGGGGTATAGTTGTAAGAGTGGGTGATAAACTTGTTGATGGGAGTGTGGCTACTGCACTTACTCAGCTACACAGAAGCCTTACTCTGAGATAGTTATGTAGTTTCAGGAGTAATGGGTCATGGCAATTAAAACAGAAGAAATAGCTGAAATAATCAAAAAGCAAATAGAGTCCTTCGGTCAGCCTGTAGTCACCGCTGAGGTAGGTACGGTAGTAGAGGTTGGCGATGGTATAGCCAGAGCATACGGACTCAGCGGTGTAAAGGCCTCCGAGTTGGTTCAATTCGAAAATGGTGTGTATGGGCTTGCTCTCAACCTCGAAGAGGATAACGTCGGTATAGTTATCCTGGGCCCCTACACAGATATTGAGGAGGGGCAGCAGGTAAGGTCCACCGGGCGCGTGGTTGATGTGCCGGTAGGCGATGAGCTTATAGGAAGAGTTGTCAACCCTCTAGGAGAGCCTATAGACGGTAAAGGACCTATCAACGCTACCAAGCGTAGGGTGATTGAAAGAATAGCCCCTGGTGTAGTTGCTAGAAAATCGGTTGATACACCGGTACAGACAGGTATCAAGGCTATAGACTCTATGATTCCCATAGGTCGGGGACAAAGAGAGCTGATTATCGGCGATAGGCAGACAGGTAAGAGCGCGATTGCTATCGATACCATAATCAATCAGAAGGGCAAGGATCTTATCTGTATCTACGTAGCAATCGGCCAGAAGACCTCCAAGGTTGCTCAAGTAGTTGCGACTCTCGAAGAGTATGGCGCTATGGAGCATACCATAGTTGTGGCAGCCAACGCTGATGATCCTGCTTCCCTGCAGTACATAGCTCCATATGCTGGTTGTGCTATGGGTGAAGAGTTCATGGAGCAGGGAAGAGATGCGCTAGTGGTTTACGACGACCTTTCCAAGCATGCTGCTGCCTATCGCGAGATAAGCCTGCTCCTGAGGAGACCTCCTGGAAGAGAGGCTTACCCTGGTGATGTGTTCTACTTGCACTCTCGCCTGCTTGAGCGTGCTGCTCGCTTGAATGATGAGTACGGCGGTGGTAGCCTGACAGCTCTGCCTATTATTGAAACCCAAGCAAATGACGTATCCGCTTACATCCCTACAAACGTGATCTCGATCACTGATGGTCAGATATACCTCGAGAGCGACCTGTTCTATGCTGGTATCAGACCAGCTATTAACGTGGGTCTCTCAGTCTCTAGAGTAGGCGGAGCTGCTCAGACTAAGGCAATGCGCCAGGTGGCTGGTAAGCTGAGGTTGGACCTGGCGCAGTTCAGAAGCTTGGCGGCATTTGCTCAATTCGGTTCAGATCTAGATAAGGCAACAAGGGCTCAGCTAGAAAGAGGGCAGAGACTTACCGAAGTTCTGAAGCAGCCCCAGTACTCGCCTGTGCCCTTGGAGCGACAGGTGATGATCATATTCGCGGCCACGAACGGATATCTGGATGATATACCTGTTGACAGCGTCCGCGATTTCGAAAACAGATTCTATGAGTACATGGACTCCGTCCATCCGGAGATAGGTCAGGAGATAGCCGATAAGAAGGCTCTTAGCGATGAGCTTACTGAGAAGCTACGAGCTGCTATCGAGGAGTTCAAGCAAGGATATACTCCACAGCAGTCCGCGCCAGCATAGTACACATGAGAACTAGAGATAGGGTTGCCACCAGATAAACGGTGGCAACCCCCGGAGGTGTCTTGTGCCTAGCACTAGGGAAATAAGACGTAGGATACGTAGTATCAGAAATACAGCTCAGATAACTCGTGCGATGGAAATGGTTGCCGCCTCCAGAATGAGGAGGGCTCAGCAGGCTGTGACGGCATCGAGGCCTTTCTCAGAAAAGATAAGGCACGTGCTCGCTGACCTGGGTGCCTCCACTGGGGGTGGTGATTCAGTAATGCATCCACTCCTGGAAAGGCGTCCTGAGAACCGGGTTACGCTGATACTAATGACCTCCGATAGAGGGCTTGCCGGTAGCTTTAACACGAACATAATAAGAACGGCTATCAACTTCATGTTAGATAGGCAGGATCAGCAGGTCTCCGTAATAGCCGTTGGTCGCAAGGGACGCGATTACATGGTACGTCGTAGGAGGGATCTTAAGGCTGAATTTAGTAATATAGGAGATCTGCCTGGACTGGATGCTATAACTCCTGTGGCTCACATGATCATAGATGAATTTACGTCGGGTCAGACAGATGCTGTCTACCTTGCGTATACCGAATATATAACTACCCTTAATCAGCGACCAACACTCCTAAAGATATTGCCAATAGAACCTCCAGAAGTAGAAGAGGGAAGAGAGACAAAAGTTCCGGATTACATCTTCGAGCCCAACCCTGCAATGCTTTTGAGGGCTCTGCTTCCCAGGTACGTAGAGGTACAGTTATACCAGGCCCTACTCGAGAGTAAGGCTAGTGAACATTCCGCTCGCATGGTTGCTATGAGGAATGCTACCGATAATGCGAATGAGCTGGTAGAGGAGCTAACACTAACTTATAACAAGCTAAGGCAAGCTAACATCACGAAGGAGATCATCGAAATAGCAAGCGGCGCAGCCGCTCTTGAAGGTTAATTATTTTTCTTCAGTCGTAAGTTTGGGGGTGAAAGACTCAAATGGCAGTGCAAGCAAAAGCTAAAGGTAGGATAGTACAGATAACAGGTCCCGTGGTAGATGTGGAGTTTCCCGACGGCAATTTGCCCGAGATACTTAACGCCGTCCGAGTCGAGAGAGAAGATGGTGAGCCAGTAGTTCTAGAAGTGCAGGCGCACCTTGGGAACGACTGGGTAAGGTGTGTTTCCATGCGCAGCACAGATGGCCTCTACAGAGGCATGGAAGCTATTGATACGGGTGAGCCCATAGCTGTTCCCGTTGGCCCTGCTACCTTGGGCAGGATCTTCGATGTTCTTGGTCAACCGGTAGACGAGAAAGGGCCAGTCAATGCTGACGAGAGATGGCCTATCCACAGACCAGCTCCAGAATTCGAGGAGCAATCAACCGAGGCAGAAGTATTCGAGACTGGCCTTAAGGTCATAGACCTGATAGCACCTTTCACTAGAGGTGGCAAGACCGGTGTGTTCGGTGGAGCCGGTGTGGGCAAGACGGTTATCATCATGGAGCTCATCAACAATGTTGCCAAGCAGCACTCAGGAGTATCAGTCTTCGCTGGTGTTGGTGAGCGTACTAGGGAAGGTACTCAGCTTTACGAGGAGATGACTGAGTCTGGAGTGCTTGGCTCTACAGTGCTTGTCTTTGGGCAGATGAATGAGCCGCCTGGAGCCAGATTAAGAGTAGGACTTACAGGGCTAACCATGGCTGAGTACTTCCGAGATGTTGAGGGCAGGGACGTACTTCTGTTCATGGATAACATCTTCCGCTTCGTGCAAGCAGGATCCGAGGTGTCAGCATTGTTGGGTAGAATGCCCTCGGCAGTAGGTTATCAGCCAACACTAGCCACGGAGATGGGCCAGCTTCAGGAGCGAATTACATCTACCAAGAGAGGAGCTATCACCAGTGTGCAGGCTGTGTACGTGCCTGCAGACGACTACACAGATCCTGCTCCCGCAACGACCTTCGCGCATTTGGACGCAACCATCGCTCTTGAAAGATCTATCGCGGAGCGTGGTATATATCCAGCCGTGGACCCGCTGGCCTCTACTAGCCGTATCCTTGATCCTCGTATCGTGGGCGAGGAGCACTATGAAGTAGCAAGAGGTGTGCAGAGGGTTCTCCAGCGCTATAAGGACCTTCAAGATATCATCGCCATTCTAGGCGTAGAGGAGCTCTCTGATGAGGATAAGCTGATAGTCGCGAGAGCACGTAAGATCGAGAGGTTCCTCTCCCAGCCGATGTTCGTTGCTGAACAGTTCACCGGCCGTCCTGGTCAATACGTGAGGCGAGAAGATACCGTTAGAGGCTTCAAGGAGATTCTGGAAGGTAAGTATGACGATCTTCCTGAGCAAGCATTCTACATGGTAGGTACCATTGAGCAAGCCGTAGAACAGGCCGAGAGGATGGCAAGAGAGTCCTAATGGACTATTGAAGAAGAGGGGCAGGATTCTCCTGCCCCTTTATTGTGAATAGTAGAACAATTACAGGGCGGAGGTATTATGTATGCCGCTGCATCTAGAAGTGGTAACTGCAGAAAGAGTAGTTTTCTCCGATGATGTGGATATGGTGGTGGCCACCGGGTTGGAAGGCGCTTTAGGTATATTGCCTAAGCATGCCCCGCTAATGGCTGTACTGGATGTGGGGCCCCTCAAGTACAGAAAGGGCAATCAGGAAGATGAGATAGCTATAGGCGGGGGCTTCATGGAAGTACTCAACGATCGCGTCACAGTGTTGGCTGATACCGCCGAACGCTCAGAGGAGATAGATATCGCTAGGGCTGAGGAGGCTCAGCAGCGGGCGCAAAGGCTTTTGGCAGAGAGACCCTCGGCTGAAACTAGAGCGGCTATGGATCTGGCCCTGCGTAGAGCGCAAGTTCGTCTAAAAGTGGCCAGAAGACGCCGTAGAACTGGTCAACCTATACCCTAAAAATGCCTTTGTGCTACCGCTATAATTTTCATGACATATAGTCTCGATCCCGTAGGGCTGAATCTACGGGATCGAGATTTTATGCCTATAGTAATGCGAAGCTATCTAGTGGAGGATAGGGTTTGGTATTCTCAAAGCGCATAGGGATAGACTTGGGAACGGCTAACGTGCTGGTTTACGTCAAGGGTAGAGGCATAGTTATCAAGGAGCCTTCTGTAGTTGCCGTGAGTACTAAAGATGGCTCCATAAAGGCAGTTGGGGCCGAAGCAAGAGATATGCTCGGTAGAACGCCAGAAACCATAGAAGTTGTGCGGCCTATGAAAGATGGCGTGATAGCTGATTACGTCATTACCGAGGAGATGCTTAGACACTTCATAGGTAAGGCTGCAGGTAGGTTCTCTCTTGGCGGTCCAGAAGTAATGGTGTGTGTGCCTGGGGGGGTCACTACAGTTGAGATGCGTGCGGTCAGGGATGCTGCCCTAAATGCTGGGGCCAAACACGCCTGGCTTATCAGGGAGCCTTTAGCTGCAGCCTTGGGCGCAGGTATCCCAGTATCTGCCCCTAGTGGCAATATGGTTATAGACATAGGTGGGGGCACTACCGAAGTTGCGGTTATCTCTCTCAATGGAATAGTGGTAGGTAACTCTGTGCGCCTTGGGGGCAATCATATAGATGAAGAGATTATGAACTATATGAAGCGCAGCTACGGCCTTATAATTGGTGATCGTACTGCAGAGGAGATCAAGATTGAGATCGGAAGCGCGGTGCCTCTCCCAGAAGAAGAAAAGAAGACTATGAATGTCAAAGGAAGGGATCAGGTTACTGGCCTACCAAGAACGGTAACTGTGACCTCAGATGAGATAACGGAGGCCATAGCTGAGCCCTTGGATAGTATAGTCAATGCTGTCTTAGTCGTCCTCGAGGAGACTCCGCCAGAATTAATGTCGGACATAATTGACAAAGGGATGGTGCTGGCTGGCGGAGGTGCGTTGCTAAGAGGTATGGATAAGCTTCTGGCTGAAAGAACCGGGATTCCTTGCTGCATAGCTGAGAATCCTCTGGATTGCGTTGCTATTGGAACTGGTATGGCCCTTGAGCATTTGGATGTGCTCCGTGATAGCTTGATAGAAGACTAATACACCTTTTCCATGCGATTAGTAAGGAGAGTTGCCCTTGAACTCTCGCGAGGAGATCACAACTCCTTGGTGGCGTAAATTCGACTGGGTACTTCTGTTATGTACCTTGGCTCTTAGCTCTTTTGGACTTGTAATGATCTATAGTGCTACCAGCGACCCAGGGCCGCTGACTCTAAATCCCCTAGTGATTAGACAGTTTATATACCTGATAGTTGGTTTGCTCTTTATGAGCATAATGGCCACCGTAGATTACAGGTTCCTGCTCAACTGGAAATGGGTAATATATGGCTTGGTGCTTTTTCTCCTCACTTTGGTGTTTGTTATAGGCCATACGGCATACGGATCGACTAGGTGGATAGACCTAGGACCGTTCCCATTGCAACCTAGCGAGTTAGCCAAGCTGCTAATGGTCCTGGTATTAGCAGGGTTTCTTTGCGAGAAAAAAAGAGGTGAGCGGGACCTAAAGCGCTTGATAATTTCTATATGTATTATTGCTCCCCCAACAGCCCTGGTGTTCCTACAGCCGGATTTAGGTACTTCGATGGTGTTGGGAGCAGCGTGGGTATCTTTAGTGTTGTTTGGAGGCATACCTGTAAAGTACCTGATGAGGCTTTTCCTGCTCTTGATTCCATTTGCTGTGATTGGTGGTAGGTTCCTGCTCAAGCCCTACCAGATTGAGCGTATAGCTATATTTCTGAGACCAGAGGATAACCCTTTTGGCTCAGGATATAACATTATCCAGGCGACCATCAGTGTAGGATCTGGGGGATTTTGGGGACAAGGGTTCATGAGCGGATCTCAAAGTCAGTTGCACTATCTGAGAGTACAACACACAGATTTCATAGCATCTGTAATTGGGGAAGAGTTTGGATTTATTGGCATGATGGCATTACTAGTAGTCTACGGTCTTCTTCTTTGGAGGATTATAAGGATAGCCTCCAAGGCTCGAGACAAGTACGGTGAGTTGATAGCTGTAGGTGTTGCTGCAATCATACTATTTCAGGTTTTTGTAAACATAGGGATGAATATACAACTCATGCCAGTGACAGGTATACCTCTTCCCTTCATATCTTATGGAGGCAGCTCTCTAGTAACTTTGCTCACATCGGAAGGAATACTTCAAAGCATCATACTCAGGCATAAGAAAGTTAATCTGTAAGACTGGTATAATTTGCGTGTCAAAAACATTCTCTAAGGGAGTCACATGGGGCTTAGTAGTGAGCAGGTATTACACATTTCCAGATTGGCTCGCTTGGGCCTGACGGATGCCGAGGTAGAGCTTTTCCGTGATCAACTATCCTCGATAATTGAGCATGTAAATAAGCTTTCTGAGCTAGATACAGAAGCTATTCCTCCTACTGCTCAAGTCATTGAGCTTCTGGATGTCTTTGCTAAGGATGAGCCTTCAACTAGCTACTCCACGGATGAGATGCTAGCTAATGCACCAGAAAAAGAAGAAAACTGCTTCAAAGTTATAACGGTGTTGGGGTATGAAACATAGAGATAATAGAGATTTGGTAGATCTGAGTATTAGAGAACTTAGAAAGCTTCTTGATAATAAGCATGTAAGCTCTGTAGAACTTACAGAAGCTTACCTTAGAAGAATAGAACAAGTTGATCCTCAGATCAGATCTTACCTAACTGTTACTGCGGACTTAGCTCTTCAGCAAGCCCAAGAGGCAGATAAAAAGCTGGCTTCTGGGGAGAAATCCCCTCTGCTAGGTATCCCCATGGCCCTAAAGGACATAATATCTACAAAGGGCATAAAGACCACTTGTGGTTCTAAGATGCTTGAGAACTATATACCCCCATATGATGCCACAGTTTACGAAAAGCTATGCGCAGCTGGCTGTGTGCTATTGGGCAAGCTGAATATGGATGAGTTCGCCATGGGGAGCAGTACTGAGAACTCTGCTTATGGCCCTACAAAAAATCCTTGGGATCTTACAACTGTTCCCGGCGGTAGCAGTGGAGGTTCTGCCTCGGCGGTTGCAGCAGGCGAGGCAGCTTTTACTCTAGGTTCAGATACAGGTGGAAGTGTCAGGCAACCAGCTGCATTGTGTGGTGTAGTGGGACTTAAACCTACGTATGGTAGGGTGTCTCGCTATGGTCTTGTGGCTTTTGCCAGCTCTCTTGATCAGATAGGTCCTATCACAAGGACGGTAGAAGATCTGGCCGATGTGTTACAGGTTATAGCTGGTTATGATCCCAAAGATTCTACTAGTGTTCCAATAGATGTTCCTCAGTATGGGGATGCATTGAGTGAGGATATTAGAGGTATAAGAATCGGAGTTCCGAAAGAATACTTTGTTGAAGGCATGGAGCCTGGAGTAGAAAGGGCTGTAAGAGAGGCCATAGATAAGCTTGGATCATTAGGAGCTAAAATAGTAGATATATCTCTACCTAGCACTGATTACGCTCTAGCTACGTATTACATCATTGCCCCTGCCGAAGCATCGTCGAACTTGAGCAGATATACAGGGGTGGAGTATGGTCATAGGGCTCCTGATGCTGAAGACATAATCGATATGTATATGAAGACTAGAGAGGAAGGCTTCGGCCCTGAGGTTAAGAGGCGTATCATGCTTGGTACTTATGTGCTGTCCGCTGGTTACTATGATGCCTATTACCTCAAAGCTCAGAAGGTTCGAACTATTATCAAATCAGAGTTTGATGCGGCATTCAAGGAGTGTGATGTTATAGCAACTCCTACAAGCCCTACAGTAGCCTTCAAGCTTGGATCCAAGTTACAGGACCCATTATCCATGTACCTATCTGACCTGTTTACGATTCCTGCTAACATGGCTGGAATACCAGGCTTAAGCATCCCTTGTGGGTTTAGTGATGATCTACCAGTGGGACTCCAGCTTCTTGGTAAGGCTTTTGATGAATCTACACTACTGAAAGTGGGTTATGCCTACCAACAGAGCACCGAGTGGCACTTGAAGCGTCCGCAGATCCTGGCTTACTTATAGGTTGATACTTGTCTCTTTCCCTGTTTACACTAGACTACACGAAGAAAGGGGAAGTCTGGGATTGCTGAACCTAGACCTGATAAGAGATAGACGTTCTCAGATTGCCAGATTAGTCCTTCTGCTCTGTGCTGCTTACTTTGCTTTGGCCTTTGTTGCGCAGGCATGGAAGGCTAGGAACCTTAATCAGGTTCTGGTTCAAGAGAGGGCCAAGCTAGAACAGCAGGAGGCTAGGAACAGGGAGCTTCAAGAACAGCTGGAAATGTTGTCCGGGAAGGAATATTCCGTATACGTAGAGAGAGTAGCACGAGAAAAGCTAGGTATGGTGAAACCAGGCGACATTCCGGTATTTGTAGTTCCGAACCCACAAGCGCCTAAGCGACAACAAAAGGTGCTCACTGCAGGTGAAGAACAAACTGGTACAAACAGGCAATCTGATATACCAGTATGGCGGCAGTGGATTTCTGTACTCTTAAAGTAAGATTATGACGGCTGTCACGACTCTGCTGCTGGTTTTAGCTCCTCTGATATCCCTTGTAGGCGGCATAATCCTAATTTTTTGTGGGGTTAGATATCTTTTGGGTTATCGTAAACTTATCTGGGATCTAGAGATAGCCAACAACAATGCAGCTCTTGCTACCTGTATACTAGGAGTATCATTCGCTGGCCTTGGCTTGACTTATATACTTACTTCAGGATCGGTGGGGCATGACTTATTGTACTTTTTGTGGCTGGCAATGGTCCTGTTAGCAGGTATATTGACTTTCTGTATTCCAGGTAATAGCCACCAATAGGTGTGTTATAGCTGAAACTCAACTTTATTAGTTGTAGATCTAAGCCAACCCTGTCGAGTATTGGTAAATGCTACGACTCCTAACTTTGATTGGTCTTTTGTAATGATGCTAATTCTGGAGATGATCAACACCAGTAGTAATAGGCCACCAACTGGTGGCCTATTACTATGAGATTTCCTGATACCAGGCTAGTTTAGCGAGACAGTAAATCCTTCCTTCGAAGAGCAGACCATCCGGCGTAAATAGCATCATCACCAAGTTCGTGCTCAATTCGGAGTAGGCGATTATACTTGGCTGTTCTTTCACCCCTGGCAGGCGCTCCAGTCTTGATTTGTCCTGTCCCAAGAGCTACTGCTAGATCTGCTATGGTTGTATCTTCGGTTTCTCCGCTACGATGAGACATTATCGCAGTCCAGCCAGCCTTATGGGCAAGCTCCACGGCTTCTATAGTCTCAGTAAGGGTACCTATCTGGTTAGGTTTGATCAGTACACTATTAGCAGCTCTTCGAGCTATCCCTTCCCTGATGCGATCTGTATTAGTTACGAAAAGGTCGTCTCCGACTAGTTGTACGCTGTTACCTATGGCCTCGGTGAGCTGTGTCCAGCCCTCCCAATCATCTTCAGCAAGCCCGTCTTCTATTGAGACTATCGGGTATTGTCTTATCCACTCTTGCCAGAAGTCTACCATTTCAGAGCTAGTGAGAACTTCGCCTTCTTTCTTGAGGTGATACTGTCCACCTTGATAAAGCTCTGTAGCTGCGGGATCCAGAGCTATAACTATTTGCTCTCCAGGAGTGTATCCAGCGTTCTCTATTGCCCTAAGAATGGCCTCTATAGCAGTTTTGTTGGAGTCCAGCGAAGGAGCAAAGCCACCCTCATCGCCTATGTTGGTATTGAATCCTCTGTTATCAAGGTCCTTCTTGAGAGCATGATACACCTCAGAACCCCACCTCAGCGCTTCTGAGAAGGAGGAAGCACCGATGGGCATGATCATGAATTCCTGCATGTCTGTGCTGTTGTCCGCGTGCTTACCACCATTAAGTATATTCATCATTGGCACAGGGAGAGTCCTGGCTATGGCGCCTCCGAGATACATATATAGAGGTAGATTAAGATCTGCTGCCATAGCGTGTGCAAATGCAAGGCTAACGCCAAGAATAGCGTTAGCGCCCAGATTGGATTTGTTGGGGGTACCATCCAGTTCTAGTAGTATCTGGTCTAGTTCTCTTTGAGAGTTGACGTTCTCTCCCAGTATGGTCTCGGCTATGATCTCGTTCACGTTAGATACGGCCTTAAGCACCCCTTTGCCACCAAAGCGAATCGGATCTTTATCACGTAGCTCTATGGCCTCGTGTGCACCAGTGGATGCCCCTGATGGAACAGCAGCTGTGCCGTAGGCCCCACTATCAAGAACTACGGTTACTTGAATAGTTGGATTACCTCTGGAATCCAAAATCTCCAGTGCGTATACGTCATCTATTACTGCCATGGATCTCCTTCCTAATTTTGATGATTTCTGGTATTACACTGAGAGTCCAGTGTAATGGGGAGGTAAGATACACCGCAAGATATGGCTAATTCAATATCTCTTGCTTTTCAAGTTTACCGAATGATTGGGAATTTGACCCTCTCTGTAGCTGAGAGTTGTACCGGAGGATCACTGGCTTCGTCTATAGTATCGATTCCAGGTAGTTCCAGATTTTTTCTCGGTGGTGTAGTAGCTTATTCAAACGACATAAAGATTAGGATACTTGGTGTCTCGGAGCGTACAATTAGCATCCACGGTGCTGTCTCCTCGGCTTGTGCGCTTGAGATGGCTAATAACGTAAGAAAACTTATGGGTGCTGATATCGCCCTGTCGACTACCGGTATAGCCGGGCCTGAAGGCGGAACTGAAGAAAAACCAGTGGGTTTAGTGTATGTAGCAATATCTACACCTGAGGGATCTTGGTATATACGAAGGATTTGGCGAGGTACACGAGCCCAAAATATAGCATCCACTAACGCTGCAGCATTGAGCTTGCTAATAGAATATTTGGCCCAGAAAATAAATCCAGACTAGCAAGCTAATCCTTGACTAACGCTCCAATTGTTCTGTCAGGGTTGCGCCTATTAGCTTGGAAGCTAGCTTCTCTGATGAAGGACTCAAACAGGCGCTTTGCCCACAGGTGTTCCTCCCATAGCTCTTCAGGATGACATTGTATACCCACTATCCAAGAGTTGCTCTCATCCTCAACGGCCTCTATTATCCCATCCTCGCTCCAGCCCGTGACAGCCAGTCCTTTGCCCACATCTTTTATAGCTTGATGATGCATGGAATTTACTGGAATCTCTTTCTCTAAGATGCTTCTATAAAGCCTTGTACCTTCTTGTATCGACATTTTGTGGGCGATGTAACTTCTTTTCCCTGTCTTGGTTGATAGCCTGTGATCTAAGCCTGTAGGATTTTGAGCATCTATATCCTGGTAGAGAGTTCCACCATATGCTACATTCAAGATCTGTATGCCACGGCATATAGCTAGCAGAGGTTTATTGTCCTCTCGTGCCCACCTTATGAGTGCTAGCTCAAGCTCATCTCGGTACTCTTCTACATCTCCTAACTCTGGGATAGGCTTTTCACCGTATCTCTGAGGAGCTACATCCCCTCCCCCCATAAGGAGTATCCCATCCATCCTGTCGTATGCTTGACGTAGTGTATGCTCATCCAACAATGGTAATCCTACTGGCACGCCTCCTGCCGATCTGATTGCCCTAAAGTATTGAAGCCCTCCATAAAATCTTGCGATCTTGTTCTTGCCCGTATCCAGAGACAGTGCTATTCCGATTACTGCTGACATCTCACAAATCCTGTTGGAACATCTCCTTACCCGTAACTATTATATTGTTGTCACTTATCAACTTGGGTATCCTATGGGAAGCTGCTTCATGTGCCAGCCTGATAGCATTTTTTATTGCTTTAGCGTTAGAACGCCCATGGGCTATAAAGACGTTCCCTCTGACTCCAAGTAATGGGGCGCCGCCATACTCTGCGTAATCGAGCTTTTGGGCTACCTTTCTAAAGGCTCCCTGAAGTATTAATGCACCCACCTTGTTCAGTATGCCGGATGTTATCTCTTCTCTTATAATACTAACCAGGTCCTCAGCGACACCCTCTACAGTTTTCAGGACCACGTTCCCCGTAAAGCCATCAGTCACTATGACATGCACAGTTCCTTTTGTGACGTCTCTACCTTCTACATTACCTTGAAAATTTAGGTTAGATCCTTTGAGTAACTTGTGAGCCTGTAAAGTTAGTTTGTTGCCTTTAGTTTCCTCTTCTCCATTACTCAGTAATCCTACCTTAGGGTTACCAATCCTCATAACTTCTCTAGCATAGATACTTCCCATGAACGCAAATTGTAGAAGGTGTACAGGCTCAGGATCTACGTTTGCCCCCGCATCTATGAGCAGCACCGGGCCTTCTTTCCCGGGTATTATCGTCCCGATAGCAGGGCGGTCTATGCCCGTACATCTCCCAAGCACGAATAGGGAAGCAGCCATCACAGCCCCAGAATTGCCAGCTGAAACAAAAGCATCAGCCTTACCTTCTTTGAGCAGCTCCAACCCCCGAACGATGCTTGAGTCCTTTTTCTTCCTCACCGCCGTTGCGGGGTGTTCGTCCATAGCTATGATCTCAGGTGTATGTATGATCTCTATATGTCTTTGGGAAGGCTTACTGCTCAGTAGTGGCGCTATTACGTCTTCTTTCCCTACCAAGGTAATATCTATCCCTAGCTCATTTGACGCTCTTAGAGCTCCCTCGACTATCTCGTCCGGGGCCTTATCGCCTCCCATAGCATCGACAGCTACTCGCAAGTATATATTCCTCCTGTAGATGAGAATTTTCTGCTAACGCTATTATCCAGCTTCAGATGCCAAATAAGAATAGCCCACCTAGAATGCTTTTGGTGGGCTATTCCTTTCCTCTATAAGAATCCTTAGTTTTTATATATCCAGATTTCTTACGCTCTTGGCGTGGGACTGTATGAACTTCTTGCGGGGGGCCACATTAGAACCCATAAGCATATCAAACAACTCGTCTGCTTTCACAGCGTCCTCGATTGTGACTTGCATAATAGTTCTGGTACTTGGATCCATAGTAGTCTCCCAAAGCTGCTCTGGATTCATCTCTCCTAGACCCTTGTACCTCTGTATGATTGCTTTTGATCTATTGCCATTTAGTCCGGCTAGAACCCTGTCTCTCTCCTCGTCCGAATAGACAAAGTACTTCTCTTTTCCTACCTGTATCTTGTACAAGGGAGGCATGGCTATATAAAGGTGTCCATTCTTGATGATATCCGGCATATGCCTGAAGAAGAAAGTAAGGAGCAGGGTGCGGATATGTGCCCCGTCTACATCAGCATCGGTCATTAGGAAGATTCTGTGATATCTTAGCTTGGAAATATCAAAAGAATCCCCTATACCTGTCCCAAGGGCTGTGATTAGCGCCTTTATCTCTGCACTGGAGAGCATCTTGTCGAGTCTGGCTTTCTCAACGTTTAGGATCTTGCCTCGAAGCGGAAGTATGGCCTGAAATCTTCGGTCTCTTCCTTGCTTGGCAGATCCACCAGCTGAATCGCCCTCGACTATATATAGCTCTGAGTGCCTTGGGTCTCTTTCAGAGCAGTCTGCAAGTTTACCGGGAAGCGTCATCCCGTCCAGCGCGCCCTTGCGAACCACCAGGTCTCTGGCTTTTCTGGCGGCCTCTCTCGCACGAGCTGCGGTTATAGCTTTCTCAATGATCCTCTTAGCGTCTGATGGGTTCTCGTCGAAATAGCTCAATAGCCCATCTCTTACTACGCTCGCAACAACCCTTTCTGCTTCTGAGCTCCCCAGCTTGCTCTTAGTCTGGCCTTCGAATTGAGGATCCGGCAGCTTGACACTGACTACAGCAGTTAGTCCTTCACGTACGTCTTCGCCTGTGAGCTTCGTATCAGAATCCTTCAATAAGCCGTTCTTAACAGCGTAGTCGTTCAGAGTACGAGTCAATGCGGTCCTAAATCCTGTCAGGTGAGTACCGCCATCGACAGTATTGATGTTGTTTGTAAATGTATGCAGAGATTCATTGAATCCGTCGGTATACTGAATGGCTACCTCAACATCTATCCCGTTAAGCTGTTTGTGTATATAAATAGGCTTCTCGGTAAGGACGTTGCGATTCTTGTTTAGATGGCGCACAAATGAGGCTATACCGCCTTCGAAGTAAAGCGTAAGCTCCTTATCATCTCTGTCGTCGATGAAAGTTATCTTCAGACCTTTGTTTAGATAGGCTATCTCACGAAATCTCTGGGCTAGGGTGTCGAACTGGTATTCAAGGGTACTAAATAGATCTGCGTCCGGTTTGAATGTTATGATAGTACCTGTTCTATCGGTATCACCTATAGCCTCTACAGGTGTTTTGGGTACACCCCGCTCGTAGGATTGCCTCCAGATCTTGCCTTCTCGATGCACCTCTGCAATCAGGTATTCGGACAAGGCGTTGACTACAGAAGCTCCGACACCATGTAAACCACCGGAAACCTTGTAACCTCCACTGCCGAATTTACCACCGGCATGCAGGACGGTCATTACCACTTCCAGTGCTGATTTCTTCAGCTTAGGATGGATACCTACTGGTATACCCCTACCGTTGTCCCTAACAGTTACCGATTTATCTTTGTGAATGTGAACCTCTATAAAATCACAATAGCCCGCCATAGACTCATCTACGCTGTTGTCAACAATCTCGTAGATGAGATGGTGCAGGCCACGCACATCAGTGCTGCCGATATACATGCCAGGTCGCTTGCGGACTGCTTCTAGCCCCTCAAGCACCTGGATGGATTCGGCATTATAATTGCTAATAACTTTCTCTTCCAGTTGAGCCAAGGATTCACCCCCGTAGGTGATTTCAGGTTGAGGTCGATGGAAACCCTAGGTACTACCTTAGATTTTATCATATTTAATGATAAGCTTGCTCGATTGGCCTTCCTTGTTAATGCAACTTTGATGATTATTTAGAATGCTTATGGAAGTCTTTAGCATTGTTTTAGGTGTTTGTATCATCTTGCTTGCAATAACAGATATAGTTCTCACTGTGCTGCATATACAGGGGCGTAGTCTAATAGAGTGGTTGTTTACAAGATCTTTGTGGTCTCTGCTAAGAGCGATTGCATCTCCACTCCCAGGAAGAGCTAGGCATCACGTGCTTTCATGGGGTTTCCCTCTGATGATTGCTGGATTGATTGGGATTTGGGTGTGTCTTCTTGTAGTGGGCTATTCCCTTATATACTGGCCTTTTATTTCTAACGATGCTTATTTCTCTCAAACTCAGTATCATCAGGGTTTTGGGGGAGCTTTATATTTCAGTGGTGTCACACTGGCGACAATAGGCTATGGGGATATTCATCCACGTTCTACGCTGTTGGGTTTCGTAGCAGTCACAGAAGGTTTCAGCGGATTTGTTGTAATTACTATGTCCGTTACCTTTCTATTATCTGTGTATCCCAGCTTACTCAAGAAGAGTAGCCTTGCTTCAGCCCTCAACAGGGAAGTTGATGGAGATATATCAGCTGTTCCTATGATTGCTAGATACATAGACGCGGGCAATCTTGAAGCTTTGTACACAAGAATCGCGGACATCAATAAGGATCTACTAGAAGTAATTGAAGCTCATAGAGTACATAGTGCTTTATATTATGCTCACCCTTTCGAGCCTGATAGAAGCTTAGTTAGAGTGCTCCTCATAATAAGAGGAATCATAACCGCCTTGCGCTTTGGTTTGTATGACCAATCGAGGAAGGTTGGGCAACCCTGGAATGACCCTAGAATATTGGTACTGGAAGATTCGTTTACATATGCGTTAGCTATGTTTGCTGAGTCCGTGTATGTAGCCTCTAGGCAATCAGAATACTCTGAAGAAGAAGTAAGAGAGTATCTGAGAAAGGACTATAGATCATTGAGACATAGGTTACATGATCTCGGTCTGGTACTTTCTGCAGATGATGGTGCAGAGGAAGAGTATGTTCGATTTAGACTAAGCGTAGATCCATATATAAATGCGTACAGAGAACATTCTGGATACACTACAAGCGAAGTGGAGAGTAAATTAGAGCTGGCTGCTCACCCATTGAAGAAATAGTTTTGGGAGGAGCTAATTGCTCCTCCCAAAATTAGGACCCATCTAACTAACACTCAGAGTAACCGCAAGTGTAACACTTCTTGCAACCTTCTTGGGCTATAAGGCTATTGCAGCCACAGCTAGGACATAGGTTACCTGTCAACTGATAAGTCTTCTCGAGTAACTTTTGAGCTATGCTCTCTGGGGTCTCCTCACCATGGTTACCATTTTGGGCTACGACCGCTACTAGCTCTTTGCTCTCGACATCCGCGTGCCCGTTTCCATTCCCGTTGCTTAGGGCTATTCCTTCAGATTGTAGGTGCTTGAGCAATGCCTGCCCGACCGCGTCAGGTAGGCTCTTGACCTGACCTGGACCAAAACCTACAGATCTGGAGCCTCCTATGCCCCTTAGCTGGTCGGCTATCTCGGCAGCGCGCTCGTTGGGAGACATCGGGGACGGCATCTGTAGCGCGAAGGATATCAGCCTGCCGAGGGCCTCAGCCATGGCCGCTATATCAGAACCTGCCTTGCCCAGGTTGATAAAGACCTCAAGCAACCCTTCGTCATCCGAGTTGAGGGTGATGTTCACCTTCCCCTCTGGAGCACGTATCTGCCTGGTGTAACCAGAGACGACATCGGGCCTCTTCTTGAGTGTGGATCTGTGAACTTCTGGATGCGAGGCCTTGGGGGCTTCCTCGGGTTTCTCCGCTTTCTCCTTGGGCTTGGTGTCCACGGCCTCGAGGACTGCATCTCGAGATCCTTGCCTGTAGTAGGTGATGCCCTTGCAGCCTGTGTCGTAGGCCAGCATGTAGAGCCTCTCTACATCCTCTACAGTGTTATCCTCGGGACCGTTGACCGTCTTGGAGATGGAGGAGTCTGTGTACTTCTGCACTACGGCCTGGATGCGGATATGCTCCTCCGGGGTTAGGTCGGCCGAGGAGACAAAGTAGTCGGGGAGAGGCTTTCCAGGATGAGCGTCCATCCATTCCTGAGCCAGAGGATGGTAGAGAAGGTGCTCTCCCAGGCGATCTCGCCTCTTGGTAACGAAGGCGAACACAGGCTCTATACCGGAGTTGACGCCCGCCAGGGACGAGGTTGTACCGGTTGGAGCTTGTGTGAGGAGCACGGCATTGCGTATACCTTGTCTGCGGATCTTGGCCTGTATCTCCTCTGGAAGCTCGCGGATGAACTCACCTTGCATGTACTTGTCGCGATCGAACTTGGGAAATGGCCCCTTCTCAGCCGCAAGGTCTGCGGAAGCATCGTAGGCTGCATCCCGGATCGTGCGATAGATGCGCTCCACCAGGGGTTCAGCCTCAGGCGAGCCGTACTTGACTCCCAACTTGATTAGCACATCTGCAAGGCCCATGGTACCCAGCCCTGTCCTTCGGGCACCATGCTTTTGCGCCTCTTCGTTTTCTGGGAAGGGATATACCGTGGCATCTATGACGTTATCCAGGAACCTAATAGCTACCCTGGCGGTATTTGCCAGATCCTCAAAGTCAAAGTAGGTCTCTCCATCTATGTGTTTGACGAAAGCCAGTAGGTTGAGTGCCCCCAGATTGCAGACGCCCCAGGGAGGCAATCCCTGCTCACCACACGGGTTGACACAGCGGATGTTCTCGAAGTACCAGGTGTTGGAACGCTTGTTATAACGATCTATAAATACCAGTCCAGGCTCCGCATATGCCCACGCTGATTCCGCGATCTTCCTCCAGAGGTCTCGGGCTCGTATGGTCTTCCAGACCTTGCCCTGCCACTTGAGATCCCAGGGCAGATCTTTCTTGACCGCTTCCATGAAGGCATCGGACACTGCCACTGAGAGGTTGGCATGATCTATATGTCCGGGGTTCTTACGCTTGTATTCCACAAACTCCTCGATGTCGGGGTGATCGTCATCGAGCATGATCATCAGGGCACCTCGACGACTACCCCCCTGGATGATGACCTTCCCCGTCATGTCGGAGTACAGGATCGCCCAGGAGCATGGCCCGCTGGAGGTGCCGTTGACGGTCTTGATGTAAGCTCCGCGCGGGCGGAGGCTCGAGAGGTTTACCCCCACTCCCCCGGAGCGACGCATGATATGAGCTGCGGTGGTTATGTTCCTGAATATGCCTTCTACTGAGTCCTCTGGTGAGGGAATCACGAAGCAGTTGTAGTAGGTAACCTCGGCACCGGAACCTGCACCGGAGAGTATTCTGCCTCCTGGTACGAACCTGAAGCCCTGCAGGATGTCATAGAAGCGGAGTGTCCACTGTCGCTGTGCCTCTGGATTGGGCTCTACGGCGGCTATGGCCTTAGCTACCCTGAGCCACATCTCCTCTGGGTAATGTTCCAGAGGTGTACCGTTAGGGTCCTTACGAGCGTACCTGTCCAGAAAGATCTTCTCGCGATAGCCCTCAAGCTTCGTTGCCCTACCGGAGTCGATCAGGGCCTGCACTTCTCGCTCCAGGTCCTCTATGGTGTGTATGCTGCTTGTATCTATATATGTTGTCCCACTCAATTTGACCCTCCTGTTGTTCCCACCCGAGCCATCTATATACTACATATAGTAGTGGCTCTCTGTTTATAATACTAAGTATAGTGTATCACTGGTGGTGCTTGGTTGCAACAGGCAGGAGGGATATAAGCAAAAGATTTTATATGTTCATAGGGATCTGTTCTTCTGGTGGTTTCTGTGGACGTCTTACTTGTTCTACTGCCTCGATGAAGCCGTTTACATCGTGGAATCTAAGGTATACGGATGCAAATCTTATGTATGCCACCTCATCCAACACCCGGAGCTTTTTCATTACAGCTTGGCCTATCTCTGAGCTGTCTACTTCCTGGCGTCCGGAGAACTGTTCTTCGATTTCATCTACTATCTGCTGCATAGTGGAGTAGGATACTGGTCTTTTGTTGCATGCCAGTCTTATTCCTGTGAGTAGCTTATTTCTATCCCATTCTTCTCGAGTGCCATCTCGCTTCACAACTAGAGGCATGACTTGCTCTATCCTCTCGTACGTCGTGAAACGGTAGCCACAATCCTCGCACTTCCTCCTGCGTCGGATCGCGTTAGTAGTCTCTCGAGAGTCGGTTACTCTAGTCCTGGTAGATCCACATTTAGGGCAACGCACAGGAATCCTCCACTAACAATATATTGTAGTAGAGGCTGTAATCACATACAACATAAAAGGCCCTATTGCTCTCTCAACTTTCTCTCCATCCTGTGCTTGGCTATCTCTTCAGCTACTGAGGTCATATCCGAGTCCAGTGATTTTGCCAAACTCTTGAATAGATCTTTGCATTCTTGATCTGCGGATTGCTTTATAGCCTTTTTGTAGAATTCAATCAGTTCCTTCTGTTTACTTAGGGTTTCCTCAAGAATTCTGTCTTCTGGACTATGATTCATAATTTGCCTTCTCCTGTTTGATCAAGTAGTCAGCTGTAATTTATCATTTATGATAGTCTAACTATGATGATAGGCTAACCTAGCCGTAGTTATAAACCTTAGAGCGGAAGTCGAGTGGATACTAATGCTGCAGCAGTTAGATAGGCTTGTACTACTGACTCATAACGCCGAAGAGACGAAAGACTTAGGTAGAACTCTAGCACAGCTAGTGCAGCCTGGCGATGTGATACCACTATGGGGTGGTTTCGGAGTGGGAAAGACCACTTTTACTCAGGGCTTGGCAGAGGGGCTCGGAGTACGAGAGGCTGTAGTTAGTCCGTCTTTTGGTCTGGTGAATATCTACCACAGTACTAAAAGGCCGGAGATAACCCTTTATCACTTGGACCTATACAGAATAAGTAGCAGGCAGGAAGCAGAAGGATTTGGAGCTGATGAGCTCATAATGGATGAAGGCGTTGCTCTTGTAGAATGGCCTGAGGTCATAAAGGATTTGTTGCCTCCAGAGAAATTAGATGTAAACTTTGAATGGATTGATGAAAACAACCGCAGGATAACGCTTGCTGCTAGTGGTAAAAGGTTCTTGACGCTGCTAACTGCCCTGGAAGATAAACTCAGGCAGGATAAAGTTGCCTTTGATAAGGAGAGTTAGTTGGCAAAGGATCTAATACTTGCTCTGGATACTTCTGATCGTAGATGTGGATTGGCTATTAACCGCAACGGTGAGAATTTGCTTGATTTATCCTGGGATTCGGGCAGGTCGCATACTGTTCAACTTATGCCTTGGCTAGATTACGCCTTCAAGCAATTGAGGCTCTCCAAGGAGAGCATATCTGCGGTTGCTGTAACTACTGGTCCGGGGTCGTTCACTGCCATGAGGGTGGGCATGGCAACCGCTAAGGGCATATGTAAGGCTCTAGGTGTACCCATCATAGGCGTGCCTACTCTCCTCTACGCCGCATGGCCCTACAGGTACTTCTGTAAGCATATTGTGGCCTGTCTTGTGCTAGGTAGAGGTAGGCTGGCTGCTGCGCTTTATGCATCTGAAGATGGGGGAAACCTTAGCTTACAATGGTGCAGGAGTTTATCCTTGCAGGAGCTAGCTAACGAATTAGATTCTCTGCCTTACGATAGGGTTCTACTGTGTGGGGATATTCCAGTTGAGTTGAAGGAGAATCTGAAAGATAGTACTAGGTATTTGTTGCTATCCCCAGCAGAGTCTAGCAGGCGTCTGGCAGTCCTTGCTGAGATCGCCTGGCAGAGATTTAGATTGGGGTCTGTGGATAATCCGGCCACTTTACAAGCGGAATATCTTGATCGTAAGTAGGGTTCTACAAGTATGACAGCAAAGAAAAGGCAAAGGTTGTAGAGCTATGCCCTTCAAAATCGAGCGCATGAAGGTTGAAGATATCCCTGAAGTGGCTGAAATAGATCGTATATCTTTTTCAACTCCCTGGCCTCCTAGTGCTTACAGAAGAGAGATAGAGCACCCGGATAGGAATTATTACATAGTGCTTCGCAGAGTCGGAGAAGGGCCCCTTAAGGACAAGGATATGAGCAGGCATGGTGTACTAGCGAATATCCTGCCTTTTCTAAAGGATGAGAAGTTAGAGCCTAATCCCAATCCCATTATTGGGTACGCGGGGCTTTGGATCATTGGGGAGGAGGCGCACGTGACGACTATAGCCGTTCTTCCCCAGTTCAGAGGAAAGAAATTAGGTGAGCTATTGTTAGTTAGTCTTATAGACTATGCTAGGAAGAATGGTGTTCATAGGATGACTCTTGAGGCCAGGGTTTCGAATCACGTAGCTCAGACCCTGTATCGCAAGTACACCTTCAAAAATGCTGGCTACAGAAGGCGCTATTACAGCGACAATGGGGAAGATGCTCTTGTAATGTGGTCGGACCGTATAGATACAGATGAGTTTGCCAATAAGTTTGAAAGTCTCAAGCGCGAGCTTTTTGAAAAGCTGAATGGACAGCTGCTATTGGAGGATGATTCTATGGAAGATGCCTCCCATAGACATGTTGGAGAGCATATAGAGCATGTAGATAGGGAGTCTCCTTAGCTCTTTCAGATAAGGAGGTACCATGAACATATTGGCTATAGAGACAAGTTGTGATGAGACTAGCGCGGCGGTAATTGCGGATGGTTACTTAGTCAAGTCAAACATAGTGGCTTCTCAGATAGATATACACCGTCGCTTTGGGGGGGTTTTCCCAGAGGTTGCTAGTAGGCAGCACGTATTAGCAATACTGCCTACCATAGAGGAGTCTTTATCTAAAGCTCAAGTAGGATGGGAAGATATAGATGCAATAGCAGTAACTAAGGGACCAGGATTAGTGGGGTCCTTACTGGTTGGTGTTAACACGGCTAAGGGTATAGCCTGGGCTAGAGATTTGCCTCTTATAGGCTCCAACCATATAGAAGGGCATATATACGCCAACTGGTTGCAGGAAGATCCCAACGCTCCTCGACATATACCACAATTTCCACTGCTTGCTCTTATAGTGTCGGGTGGACATACGGAACTCATCCTAATGAAGGATCATGGAGTCTATGAAAGGCTAGGACGCACTCTTGATGACGCTGCAGGTGAAGCCTTTGATAAAGCCGCAAGGATTTTGGGCCTAGGATTTCCAGGAGGGCCAGCAATTCAGAAGGCGGCTGAGAAAGCAGAGGGAAGAGAGTTTGTATTACCGAGAGCAGAGTTACCGGGAACTTTTAACTTCAGCTTTAGCGGTCTGAAAACAGCCCTGCTAAGGGCCGTTGAGTCTTCTGAGAATGTAGATGTGTATGCTTTGGCTAATGGGTTCCAGGAGTCAGTAGTTGATATACTCGTTCGCAAAACTGTAGCTGCAGCCGAGCAGACCGCTGCAAAGGAGGTAGTCATAGCCGGCGGTGTAGCGGCCAACACAAGGCTGAGGGAGAGGATAAAGCAGGAGCTTGGGGAAAAGGTGCGTGTTCCCAAGTTTGAGTACTGTACGGATAACGCTGCGATGATAGGGGGATTGGCCTACTATAGGTACATTCGAGGCAAGACGGACCAGTTAGATCTAGATGTTGATCCTAATCTTGACTTAGTCGTAGATGCATAATTTTGGAATAAATCTTGCTTCATTGCATCGTAACTTCCTGTTATTCATGTAGTTTTAACTACTGGTATAACCATAGCTTTCAAGCGGAAGTACCCAATTAGTCAACAAATATTTATTATTGGTTTGTCTTATAAAGTAACATATTTTATTTTCACTCTTGTTGGTGTTTGAGTAGGGGTTGGATTTATGGAAACTGGTCAGGTAAGAACTCTGCCCTCTGCCTTCGGACTAGCTAAGTTGTCCTGGAATCGTAACAGGTTGTTACTAGCTGGAATGCTAGCATTTATACTGCTCTTGCTAGCTGCTTCAGGTATATATGCTATTGCTTATTCTGGCAAGATTTACCCAGGGGTAAAAGTCCTTGGGGTTGATCTCTCTGGAAAGACTAAGCAGGAAGCTGCAAGATTACTACAATCTAGGGCAGATAAACTCTTAGAGTCGCCAGTAGTTCTCACTGCTGACAAACATAGATTCCAGGTAAAGTCTTCAGATCTCGGAGTCAGATTTGATATCCAGGCAATGGTTGACTCAGCCTACCAGTTTGGCCGTTCGGATGCCTTTGCCTCAAGGTGGCTCCAGCGTTTCATGGCACCTTTTAGTGATCATGAGGTAGCTCCTGTTGTATCCCTTAATAATGCCAAGACCAGAGATACTCTGGAATCTATAGCTTCTACTGTTGATCGCCCAGTTAGGAATGCCAAAATCATACTGGGCGAGGATGGTCCCAGGTTTATTACTTCACAAGTGGGAGTCAAGTTAGATATAGACTCCAACCTCAAGAGTCTCTCTAATTCCATCCCGAGAGCATACGAAAAGAGCACAACTGTATCACTTAAGGTCATATACACACGTCCTTCTATTGAGGACAGCGATTTACAACCAATCTATAAAGGATTGGTAGCCGCTTGGAACAGACCTCTAACTCTGAAGTTTGGTGATAAGCAATGGGCTATGCCGGTATCTGAGGTTAGGCAGCTGCTGCGGTTGGATACTTCAGGTAAGTTGCCTAAGCCATATCTACTTGAAGCTCCAATTAGGAACTGGCTGGAGGATATTAGCCAGGAGATAGATTCTGATCCTGTTGATGCCAGGATAAAAGTACTGTCGCAGTCTGTAGAGTTAGTGCCTCATAAAGATGGTTATACGCTTCTTGAGGATCAAACTGTAGAGCGCATACAGACAGAGGCATTTAAGAGTGGCATTATAGATGTGGTTGTGCAGGTTACCCACCCTAATCTCACTACCGAAAGTCTTAAGCCTGTAGTTGATAAAGCCAATGCTATGGTCAACCAACCCTTCGAGGTATCCTATCGTAATCGTAGTTGGACCCTCGAACCTCAGGACCTAGTTCAGATGCTAAGGTGGAATAAAGACGATACTCCGCCTACACCCTATATATCTAGGAATAAGTTGCGTACATGGTTATCTGGGGTTGCTGAGCGCATAGAGCGTTCTCCTGTAAACGCTAGAGTAATCGTTGATAACGGCAAGGTAAGAATAATTCCAGCAAGGATAGGCGTCAGGCTAGACATAGATGCCAACTTGAAGGCTCTGATATCTGCTATTAGCTCTGGTAACACCAGGCAATTTGCTCTTCAGGTGCAAAGATGGGAGCCTAAAATCAGGAGCTCAGATCTAAGACCTGCCGTTGATCTTGCCAACCAGCTTATATCTGATCCTATAACGGTTAGCTACTCTAGTGGAAACTGGAACATAGATTCAACAACGCTTGCAAGCTGGCTTCGTTGGGAAGGTAATGGGAAGGATATAACGCCTGTTCTCGATTATGACAGTGTGAGAAGCTTTGTTTACCAGATAGCCCAGCAAGTTAATAAGGATCCTTCTGACGCTTATCTCAGTGTAGCTGGCGGTTATGCCCATATAGTGCCCGAGACGGTTGGGGTCACTGTCGATATAGAATCCACCACGCAAAAGATAATCAATGCTGCTTCCACCTCTACTAGGAATGTTACCCTGGATGTAACAACGTCTTATCCTCAGGTAACATCGGATGATCTAAAACCCGCCTTGGATAAGATGCTCTACTGGACTGGGGAAAGATTCTACATGTCCTTGAATGGTAGAACTTGGTGGCTGGATCCAAGCGATTTGGTGCTGGCCCTGAGATGGTACGGAACTGGTGAAAATACTGTGGTCTACCTGGACGAGAATGCTCTGGAGCAGCAGATAAGGCGATGGGTGCCTCAGGATTCTGTAACGGACATGGACATAAATTATTCAGCTACCGCTCAGGTAGCTATGAAGGCAATCGTCAATGGTAATAGGCACATTGCTATAGTGGCAGAACCAATCAAGAACGATACATCAGATCAGGAACACAAAGGTTATGAGTCATTCTGGAAAGGGGATTTCCCCGACAAGTGGATAGATATAAATCTTTCCTCTCAAAGTTTGGCTGCATATGAGGGATCAAAGCAGGTCAAGGTATCCCTGATTACCAGTGGTAGACCCGAACTGCCTACGCCCACTGGTTTATTCCATGTGCTATCAAAGATTAGTCCTAAAGTTTTCATATCCCCATGGCCTAAGGATTCCGAATGGTACTATCCACCTTCCAAGGCTAACTTTGCACTGCTGTTTAGATCTGGAGGCTACTACATACACGATGCACCATGGAGGAGCGTTTATGGACCAGGAACTAACGGATCCGGGCCTCCAGGCGATGCACGTACCGGGTCTCATGGATGTGTTAACGTACCTTATAGCATGATGGCCTGGTTGTATTCCTGGGCAGAAGTGGGTACGCCGGTCCTGATACACTATTAGATCTTGGTTTGTACTTAGCTAAGTGGCACATTAGCGCTAATGTGCCACTTAGCTAAATTCAGGACTTTGGAGAAAATCAACGACTTTAGTAGCACCCTGTTTTTGGCAAATAACAAATTGCCATAAAGGAGCTGCAATTGTGTGTGATAGGTTTAGAATATGCTGTTATCGCGGTGGCAATATATGTATGCTGACATATAGAGGGGTCTGGATTAGGTTATTATCATTGAGATTACAAGTGATATTGAAGCTATAAAAAGCGTACTTATACCGCCTGCCAATAGTGGCCTGTATCCTACCTTGCTCAAGTCGCTCCATTTTAGTCTAAACCCTATTCCCGCAAATGCCATCAGGAAGAACCATGAAGATAGATTATATAGAGATGTTTTGTCTTCTGCCGATAAAAAGCCGAGACTGGAAACGATAGATAAAACCACAAAGGCCAATATGAATTTGGGCGTGTGCTTCCAGATGTTCTGGATGGTTATATCTCTTGGGGTGCTTTCCCCGCTATCTATTCGATCGATAATTGAGATCACAGCTCCAAGCGTGAGTATACGACATAGTTTAGTCGCTATAGCTATAGTGCCAGCCACTGCACCTAAGGTGTAGCCAGTAGCAACTACCTCCGCAGTGTTGTTGACGGATAGTCCGGTCCATGTACCGTAAATCTGCTCTGATAGCCCCAGGAGTCTTCCTAATATTGGATATAAGACTATAGCTAACGCTCCAAAAACCAGTACTGTACCTACTGCGTATTCTGTTTCTTCTTCGCTGGCACCTATCCGTTTGGACGTATTTATAATTGCTGAGACTCCGCATATACCGGAACCGGCAGCTATAAGAATAGTTAGAGGTCTTGGTAACCTAAAGCATTTACCTATGGCTAGAGTTATGAAGAAACCTAATAGCACTATGAGTATTGCTAAAGGCAGAACTTTTAGCCAGTAGATACCCAACTGCGTAAAGGCAACCTGAGCTCCAAGCAGGACTATGCCCACCTTGAGCCATAGCTCGTAAGTGCTAATTCCTTTTTCCAATGCCGGATGCAACCCGAAACTATTACTTATGAACGCTCCAAGGAGTATTGACATAGGGATATAGCTTAGCCCTGTCAGAAAGTATGAACACACAAGCGCAAAGTAGCCGACAGCCACCAGTAAAAGTATTCCGGGAGCGTATCTTTGAACTCTTCTCCATATAAACAAGTGTATGGGAGTTTCCTTAATCTCCTGACTAACAGCTTCGATATGAGGATGTATCTCTGTCAATTCAGCCATAGCTTCCAGCCAGTTAGAAATAGTACTATAGCCAAGATGGTTCGTAGTAGTCTTTCGGGTACTACCTTCACAAGTCTGCTACCCAGAACTATACCTGGCACTGATCCAATTAGCAGGTTGCTGACGAGTATTAGATCGACATTACCTGCCATGAAGTGGGAAGCGCCAGCGGCTCCGGTCAACAGCACGGCGTGGAATATATCAGTTCCTACTAACGTAGATGTTGGCATCGGGTAGAACATTATCAGGATGGGCATCAAGAGACTACCTGAGCCTACACTGGTCAGACCAACAAGAAATCCAACAAAGAATCCCAGGATAGGTGTTAAGATCTTCCTGGTTAGCGAGAAATTCTCCATGTTGGCTTTAGAGTAACTTTTTATGGGGAGAAATGTCCGCAAGATTATTGATGTGCTAACTAACATGAAAGTTATAGCCAGCACTTTAGTTATAAAGTGTTCAGCGTCATCTCCATAAGATCTATGGATCAGCTCTACTGATTCAGCTCCTAGAAGTGCTCCTGGAACGCTACCTATAGCTAACCAGGCCGTTAGTCGGACATGCACTGATCCATGTTTATAGTGCTGGAAAGCACCAAATACCTTGGTGATAGTAGCGTATACAAGATCTGAGCCGATAGCCAGTGAAGGTTTTACTTTAAGGATAAGTATTAGGAGCGGAGCCATGAGAGCCCCGCTCCCCATTCCTGTCATGCCAACAAGTATGCCAACAAGAAGCCCCGCAAGGGCTATTCTTATTTGAAAGTGTGCACCCCCTTGTGCCCATGCTGGCAACAGCTCATTCCAAGGTATCGCCAAACCAAGCTTGATTGCTATCAGGAAGAGTGCTGATAGCAGGAATACTACCCAATCTCTATTCAAATGCCACTCTTCTGAGCGTCTGGCCAGGTTTTTCATAAGGTATTATGCTTTTGATTTATGCTAGATCCGCGACCGATTGTCGAGATCTGTAAGCTTCGATTAGTATTTGCGCCACCTCGGGCCTACTGAACTCTTTAGGAGGCATTTGCCCAGAGGCCAACATATTCCTTACCTTAGTACCACTTAGTACGACCCTGCTGGATTCAGGGTGTGGACATGTCTTAGTTGATGCCATGGCCTCGCATTGATTGCACCAGAAAGCATGCTCAAATTTCATTGGCGTAATGCCTAGCTCGGAAGGCTCAAACTCATCAAATAGCTTTTGAGCATCGTAGGTGCCATAGTAGTTACCTACACCAGCATGATCTCTGCCTACTATGAAGTGTGTACATCCATAGTTCTTGCGTATGAGCGCATGGAAGATAGCTTCCCTAGGCCCGGCATATCTCATGGCTGCTGGCAGCACGCCAAGGATGACCCGATCGCGTGGGTAGTAATTTTCCAGCAGCACCTCATAGCACTTCATTCTTACATCTGCTGGTACATCATCACTCTTGGTTTCCCCTACTAGGGGGTGAAGCAGTAGTCCATCTACTGTCTCTAGGGCGCATTTTTGTATGTATTCGTGAGCTCTATGGACTGGATTCCTAGTCTGGAATCCTACAACGGTCTTCCATCCTTTCTCCTGGATTAGCTTTCTGGTCTCTGCAGGAGTTCGATTGTATTTAGGGAACTGTAGTGGAGCCCGTTCGAAAACAGTGACTGGCCCACCGATAAGTATCTCTCCCTGGGCGTACATAGCCCTCACGCCCGGGTGGGCTTCTTCTGATGTACGAAACACTTTTTCTGCGTCAGAGACCTTGTCGTAGCTAAATATGTCTTGGACTTCTATTGTCGCTACGATTTTCTCATCTCTAGTTAGAGCGGCCTTTGACCCTATACTTAGGGATCTTGCGACGTCTTCAGTGGTCGAAAGCGTGACAGGCAGGCTCCATGGCAACCCATTGGAGAGCCGCATGTTATTTACTACGCTCCTGTAATCATCCGAGCTCATAAAGCCCTCAAGTGGGCTAAATGCGCCTACTGCTATTAGATCGAGGTCAGACTGCTCTCTAGCATTTATAGGGATTTTAGGGAGGTTTGCAGCTTCAGCCCGCAAGTCTTCCAGCAGTTCTTGCGGTGCCATTCTGTTGATCAACTTTCCACCATGGGGATCTATCAGCTCTTGCTGCATTCGAACAACTCCTGGAGTAAAATCTCGCTCTTGAAAACTACTTTGCCCCTACGGCAACATCTACCTTAGGGAGGTATCCTAGCTCTTCAAGGCGGGTTACTATCTTATTGAGGCTTTCCTCAACGGTTTCTTTCTCCGAATCTACGACTATTTCAGGATTTAGAGGTTCCTCGTAGGGGTCGGATATGCCAGTAAAGTTGGGGATCTCTCCTCTCAGAGCCTTAGCATATAGACCTTTTACATCTCTTCTAGCGAGTTCTTCTATGGAGCACTTGACGTACACTTCCACGAAATTACCTATCATCTCTCTAGCTTCTTGCCTTGTCTCTCTGTAAGGAGATATAGCGCTGGTTATAACTGCTACGCCGTTCCTAGTCAACAGTTGTGCCACAAAGGCTATGCGACGTATGTTGGTATCTCTATCCTCTTTAGAAAAGCCCAGTCCCTTTGATAGGTGGGTCCTAACCACATCCCCATCTAGCTTCTCAACTTTGAGTCCTCTTTCCCTGAGGATTGGCTCAAGGCGATCAGCAAGGGTAGTCTTGCCAGCACCTGAAAGTCCAGTAAACCAAACCGTAAAGCCTTTTTGATCCAAAATGCGCTTCCTCCTTTTGTTTTGTAAGTTTATAGATTATGCGAAGTTTTTGAAAAGTTTTCTCAGTGCCAATACTCACAAGGTGAGATGCTCTCACCTCGTTTTTTGCTCTTACTGGCTGGAAGATTCCGTCTGAGGCAGCTTGATATGCAGCCCGCACTCCACCTTGCCAGTACCTGCCCATCTGCCAGCACGGCTATCTTCTGAGCCATAAACAGGCGAGGTGCAGTGGGTGCATCCTATGCTCGGGTACCCTTGGTCGTGTAGAGGGTTATATGGAACGTTGTGTTTAAAGATATATCTCCACACTTCCCTCTCGTTCCAATAGGCCAATGGGTTTATTTTGTAGAGTCCAAACTTGTAATCCCACTCCACAGGCCGTACGTTTCGTCGCGTTGAAGACTGATCCCTTCTAAGTCCTGTTATCCATGCAGACCTGCCTTTGAGTGCCTCTCGAGTTGGCTCTACCTTCCTAATGTGGCAGCAGAGGTCTGGATTTCTCTTCCAAAGCTCGTCACCATACTTTTCAGCCTGGGCTTCTGGCGTGAGTTTTGTCTTGAAAGCTATTGGCTTTATGCCGTAGCGCTTGATCGCTTCCTCTTTTGTCTGATGAGTCTCTGGAAACAGGAAATCAGTGTCTATATAGAAGACGTCTATATCAGGCTTGATCTTCACAGCCATATCTAGAATGGCCATACCAGAGATGCCCCCGAAGGAGCACGCTAGGATCAAGCCATCACCAAACCTATCCACGGCCCACTTGATGATCTCTTGTGGTGTTGCATCTTCTAGCTCAGCATTTATTCTATCCAACTCTTCTTTTGCTGGCTCTTCAACGATTTTATCAACTAAGCTCAAGGTTAACCTCCCATTGACCATATACCGTAAACACTTTACTAAATACAACTTATATGTAGCTACTAAAATGGTTATAGTTTGCGTAATTACTTTTATCACTAGCATAAGAGTTTCTTATAAAAACTTTTCTGCGACACCTGTGTTTGTATGCGCTAAAATGATCTATTGGAGTAACCCTAATACTCCATATATTCAGGAGGCTATTGAAGTGGAAAAGTCTACGGAATTAACCAAGCGTGGTTTGGCGGAGATGTTGAAGGGCGGCGTCATAATGGACGTCGTAAATGCTGAGCAGGCACGCATTGCAGAAGCCGCTGGTGCTGTCGCAGTCATGGCCCTAGAAAGGGTACCAGCGGATATAAGGGCGCAAGGTGGCGTGGCTCGAATGAGCGACCCTGCTCTCATAGAGGAGATAATGAACGCGGTTACTATCCCAGTAATGGCCAAAGTTAGGATAGGCCATTTTGTAGAAGCTCAGATCCTGGAGGCTCTCGGAGTTGACTACATAGATGAAAGTGAGGTGTTGACGCCCGCTGATGAGATGCACCATATAGACAAAAAGAAATTCAAGGTGCCTTTTGTCTGCGGGGCTAGAGACCTTGGCGAGGCTCTAAGACGTGTGGGCGAAGGCGCTAGTATGCTGAGGCTCAAGGGGGAAGCAGGTACTGGCAACATAGTAGAGGCAGTCAGGCACGCTCGTCTTATATACAGCGAGGTTCGTCGACTATCTACTATGCCTGAAGATGAATGGATGGCTTATGCTAAGCAGATTCAGGCGCCATATGAGCTAGTTGCTGAGGTGGCACGTACTGGTAAGCTCCCAGTAGTTAACTTTGCTGCTGGTGGTATTGCTACGCCTGCGGATGCTGCACTCATGATGCAACTAGGGGTGGATGGTATCTTCGTAGGTAGTGGGATATTCAAATCAAGCGACCCTTACAAGAGGGCTAAAGCTATAGTGGAAGCTACTACCCACTATAATGATCCAGAAGTGCTGGTTAGAGTCAGTAAAGGGCTTGGCGAAGCCATGCACGGCATCGATATTAGGACTTTATCTCAGGAAGAGCTGATGGCTCCTAGAGGCTGGTAACAGCTCATCGTAGAGGTTCAGAGGTGGAAGACATCGCAAGCGTCGGAGATCATAGGGACTTGAAAATAGGTGTTCTGGCCCTGCAGGGGGACTTTAGAGAGCATGAGCAGATGCTTCATAGGATAGGTATTGTTCCTGTTGAAGTTAGGAAGCCCGAACACCTCTACGGACTAGATGGGATCATCATCCCTGGGGGAGAAAGCACTACTATCGGGAAGCTGGCTGTTAACTATGGCCTGATGGAGCCATTGAAAGATTTTGCCGCTCAGGGGAAGCCTGTGTGGGGTACCTGTGCAGGTATGATTTTCCTATCAAAAGATGTTGGTATGGAGCAGCCTTTACTTGGGCTGCTCGACGTAAAGGTACGCCGAAACGCGTTTGGCCGGCAGCTTGATTCCTTCGAAGCTGACATAGAAATGCCGGAGGTTAGCGAACGCCCTGTACACGCCGTGTTTATAAGAGCTCCGATAGTGGAATCCGTTGGGCCAGGGGTACAGGTATTGGGTAAGCTTCAGGATGGTACTATAGTCGCTGTGAGGCAAGGTAATATACTAGCGACGTCTTTTCACCCAGAGCTTACTCAAGATCCCACCATGCACCTTTACTTCATCTCTATGGCAAAGGAAGATCTGGTAACCAATAGATCTTGACTATAGGACCACCAGTCCTCCTTCTTTATCTACTCCGATAATAAGATCAAAACCATTCCTGTTAGTGGAGACTACTCTTCGAGCGATCTCCTCAGCCTCCAACTTATTGTCTTGGGATAACGCCGTGAGCAGGAGATAGCTTCTGATTACTTCAGGCTTGCCTTTTAGTATGCCTAGAGGGGATCCTAGTATCTTTGCAAACGCTTCAACGGTAAGGGGTAATGAAGGATCCATACAAGCTAGTTTCTGACCCTCCTCAGGTCGGTGACACGCTTCTGATAGAGGCATGCCTAAAGCTTTAAGACTCGCTATGGCAACGAAGTGAGTAGTGTACGGAGGCACGGCAGGTTCATGCTCAGCGGGTGCCTTAATGAGTTTGTGCCTGGCCCCATCGGCTTCAGCTATCACTGAGTCAGCGATATCTTTGACACGCTGAAGAAAATCAAAATCTACCCCCAATAATTTGTCCTTGCGTGCTATTGTGCCAACTATAGTTACATGTCGGTACTTCTCTAAAGCTTCCGATAAGTAATCAGCCTTCTGCTCAATTTCCTCACGCGTCAGTACCAACGGTGTTTGATTTTTGGAAGGCATCTGTATAGCAGTTGTAGTAGTGGTTATGACTCTTAGTCCCCTGTCCGATAGCTCATGAGCTAGTCGGAACATAGTGGTGGTTTTCCCGCCAGCGCCTACTAGGGACACGAAGCTAGAAGGTCCTATTTCGAGATACGAGCTAAGGTTGTTGCTGATCATTTTGTAAGGCATCTTACTTATGGTTCTAGTATCCTTATTATGGTAAAAATTGTACTTAGATTCCAACGGGGGATACTTAATGAATTCCGATATAGAGCAGATACTCATAACCGAGTCTGAACTCCAGGCCAAGATCAAGGAGCTTGGTAGCCGGATAGCTGAGGATTATAAAGATAAGATACCAGTGTTGATAGGCGTACTCAATGGAGCAGTTATGTTTGTGTCTGACCTGATAAGAGCTTGCCCTATACAGCTCAACATAGATTTTATGGCAGTCAGCTCTTATCAGGATAGCACTGAAAGTAGCGGTGTAGTGAAAATCATCAAGGATCTAGATCGTAATATCAGCGGTAGGCACATATTGATTGTTGAGGACATAATCGACACGGGTTTGACCTTATCCTACCTGCTTGAGACTTTGCAAGCCAGGCATCCAGCTAGCATCAAGGTATGCGCTTTGCTAGATAAGGCTAGCAGAAGACGCGTGAATGTACCTATAGATTATCTGGGATTTCAGATACCAGACAAATTTGTTGTTGGATATGGGTTGGACTTTAGAGACCTATATAGAAACCTTCCCTATATAGGGGTACTTAAGCCTTATCTTTATGAAGGAATAACCGGAGATAACGATATATAACAAATGATCTGTATGCTTGACTCATAAAAGGCTATACTGTTGTGTGACTTTTAGATGAACTTTATACATGCTGGAGGATTTCTACAACATGACTAACGGTCATGATCCCAGCTCAGAGTTAGATGTAAAGGAAGTCAGGCGTGGTAGGCATCCGGGTGATAGGTATGTAAGAGTCCAGCATACTCCGGGATTTCAAAAAGTTGGCCGTGGATATATATCGGTTACTCCCAGAGCAACTGAACCCAAGACTTTCGTTGGCAAGGCACTAAGGAGTGTTAGAAGGTTTCTAATTGGTTCACCAATAGAGACCGCAAGGGAAGTTCACGAACGCCTTACGAAGATAAAGGCACTGGCTATCCTGGGTTCGGATAATATCTCCTCCTCATCGTATGCTACTGAAGAAATCATGAGGATTCTATTGCTGGGGGGGAT
This sequence comes from Thermobaculum terrenum ATCC BAA-798, assembly GCF_000025005.1. Lineage (NCBI taxonomy): Bacteria > Bacillati > Chloroflexota > Chloroflexia > Thermobaculales (SeqCode) > Thermobaculaceae (SeqCode) > Thermobaculum (SeqCode) > Thermobaculum terrenum. The sequence goes on along the minus strand of NC_013525.1, from coordinate 33,975 downwards.
ATCTGCGTTATCTCTAACCCTACCTATAACATTAGCGGTTATATGTGTCCTCATAATAGTCGTCATCTCCTACCAACAGACAATAAGGGCCTATCCTCATGGCGCTAGTGCCTACATAGTAGCATCCAACGAGTTAGGTAAGCTTCCTGGACTGACAGCAGCAGCATCTCTTCTCAACGATTATGTGCTTACGGTTTCAGTATCTATTGCTGCTGGTGTGGCTGCCTTAGGGTCTGCGGCTCCGTTCTTCCTGGGATCAAGCGCTGGTGACTTCTTCTATAACCACAGAGTGCTTGTATCAATTGTGTTGATAATGATCATCATGATAGGCAATCTACGGGGAGTCCGAGAGGCCGGGACGATTTTTGCAGCTCCTACTTATATCTATATAATCTCTATCCTCGGTCTTTTAGCTTATGGCTTTTATAGATTTGCCAGTGGTGACCTTCCTGAGTATAACCCGCCTCCTGGCTGGGTGGAGGAATGGCAGCATAGATCTCTAGGAGCACTGAGTATATTGCTAATACTGAGGGCTTTCGCTTCAGGTTCTGTGGGTCTAAGCGGTACTGAAGCCATTTCGGACGGTGTGCCAGCCTTCAAACCGCCTGAATGGAAAAATGCTAGGATAACCCTCATATTCATGGCAGGAACTTTCGGAATACTATTCCTAGGTATAAGCTTCCTTTCGGGTCAACTGCACATAATTCCTGCTCCTGAGGAACAAGAGACAGTTCTCAGCCAACTGGCTCGTACCCTCGTGGGTACAGGTCCTTATTACTTGCTAGTTCAGGCAGCTACTGCAGTAGTACTGGTGTTGGCTGCTAATACAGCTTTCTCCGATTTCCCCAGGTTGGCTTATTTCCTGGCGCGCGATGGCTACATGCCTCACCAGTTCTTGCATAGAGGTGATAGACTGGCATTTTCTGTGGGGATAATTTCCTTGTCAGTAATAGCGTCCCTACTGCTGATAATATTTGGCGGTAGCGTGACGGCTCTAATTCCTCTGTATACGGTTGGTGTGTTTGTGGCCTTCACTCTTTCCCAATCTGGAATGGTTGCTCATTGGCGCAGGCAGAGAGGGAAAGGATGGAGAGTAAAAGCCGCCGTAAACGGTGTGGGTGCAACTATTACTGGCATAGTTGCTGTGATAGTGGCTGTGACCAAGTTCTCCAGTGGTGTCCCTCTGTTCAACATAGGCAGTTTTACCGTACATGCAGGCTCTTGGATAGTTCTCGTGCTCGTACCTCTCATGATATTAATGCTGATGTCAATTCGTAGCCATTACGAGAGGGCGCAGAGGGAGCTACAACCTGAGATCCCAATTAATCCATCTGATATCAAGCACACGATCATAGTACCGGTAGCCAGCCTGAATAAAGTAGCTCTGCAAAGTCTTGCATATGCTAAGTCTATAAGCCCGAACGTCACAGCTATACACGTAGTGGAGAATCAGGAAGAGGCGGAAGAGTTTAGAAAAGAATGGGAAAAGTTTGGCAGCCCATGTAGCCTGGTTATCATGGAGTCTCCTTACAGGTCTCTCGTTGGTCCGATATTGGCTTACATAGACGCGGTAGACAGAAAGAGACCAGATGATACCATAACTGTAGTACTGCCCGAGTTCGTGCCCAAGCATTGGTGGGAAAGATTGCTACATAACCAGACTGCACTCAGGTTGAAAGCAGCGCTGTTATTTAGGCCTGGCACGGTAGTAATAAACGTGCCTTATCACTTGAAGTAAGCAATAAGAGGGCCAGCTAGCTGGCCCTCTTATCATGTGTCTAAAACTAATTAGCTAGTCTGTGTAGAAAGGAAACCTGTCTGTTAGGGTCTTCACTCTTTCTCGCGCTTCGTCGAGCGCTTCACCCTGCCTTGCATCTATTACCGTAGAGATTATATCGGCGATCTCCTCCATCTCTGGTTCCTTCATCCCCCTAGTCGTCACTGCAGGAGTACCTATTCTTATACCACTAGTGACGAAGGCGGACTGTGTATCGTAAGGCACGGTGTTTTTATTAACAGTGATTCCCACCTCGTCTAGAAGGGATTCAGCCTCCTTGCCAGTGATATTCTTATTCCTTAGATCCACGAGCATCAGATGGTTATCAGTTCCACCACTGACGAGGTTAAACCCATGCTTTGTTAGGGATTGAGCAAGAGTTGAGGCGTTCTTCACTATCTGTCTCTGATACTCCTTGAATTCAGGCTGCAGAGCCTCCTTGAGGGCCACAGCCTTGGCAGCAATGACATGCATTAGCGGTCCACCCTGTACACCAGGGAATACAGCTTTATCAAGGGCCTTGGCATGTTCTGCCTTGCAGAAGACTAGCCCGCCTCTTGGTCCACGAAGGGTTTTGTGGGTGGTAGTGCTAACGAAATCGGCGTATGGAATGGGTGACTGATGCAGTCCAGCTGCTACCAACCCTGCTATGTGGGCCATATCAACGAATAGATAGGCTCCGACCTCGTCGGCTATCTCTCTGAAGATGTCAAACCTTATCTCTCTTGGGTAAGCGCTAGCGCCAGCAATAATCATTTTGGGATTGTGCTGCTTAGCAAGGGCCCTTACTTGGTCATAGTCTATGTATCCAGTCTCTCTCGAGACTCCATAACGGAAAAAAGTGAAGTACATGCCTGATATGTTAATTGGGTGCCCATGCGTAAGGTGGCCACCATGAGTAAGGTCCATGCCGAGCACTGTATCCCCGGGCTTAAGGGTAGCCAGATATACAGCGGTATTTGCTTGCGCACCGCTGTGAGGCTGTACGTTAACGTGGTCGGCGCCGAAGAGCTGCTTAGCCCTCTCTATAGCCAAGCTCTCCACAACGTCCACATATTTGCAGCCGCCGTAGTATCTTTTGCCTGGCAACCCTTCGGCGTACTTATTAGTAAGTACAGAGCCTTGAGCCTCCATCACCGCTTTGGAAACGAAGTTCTCTGAAGCTATGAGCTCCAGAGTGCTCATCTCGCGGTGCTTTTCGTTCTGTATAGCCTCATAGATCTCGGGATCAAATTCTGCCAGAGAGGGAAATCTTACTTTGCTTTCGCTTATTGCCATATGATCCACCTTTGGAGTATCTGTTTTCATTTTCTTCTGAGCATTCTAGCATTTATCGTTATCCAAACGCATCTAGTTTACTCATAATACTTTTTGACGTAGAATGCAGAGGGAGAAGAAGGAGACTTTTGGGGCTGTATCATGAGAAAGTTCCATTTGATAAGGCTTATTGTTACCCTCTCGATAGGCATAGCATCCGTAGCACTTTGCATAGTTCCCCAGACTAGAGCTCAGATTCTCTTTCTTAGTGCTGGTATCCTCAAAGGTATAGGCATAAATAAACCTGAACTTATTTTTCTGCCCGCTGCTCTGATCATAGGTTGGGTAGTACTTGATATTCTCGCTGTGTTTCTTGGATTTTGGGTATTTGATAGACGAGAAGCTAAGAGGAATGCCTTGAGGCGTAAGCTACTCATAGAAGAAGGTCTCCTTCCTGAGGAGGAAGAAGATAAGGGTGCTATAAACGCCAAGAAACACCCTAGAAATTAGAACAAAACAACCTTAGGTGAGGTTAGATGAGAGGCAGTATTGTACTGTTCGTTGTAGGATTGATGCTGTTGGCTGCTGTAGCTGCCTGGTTTGTGTTCGGATATTTCCTTTCACAGCCAACTGTTAGCAACACTCCCCCAGTGGTATCGCCAGCCCCGGGTAAGGTGATTCCTATACCCACTGGCACAGTCGTTGATCCGGGCGTGATCTACAACTCCCCAGTCAGATAGAGCTTTATTCGTTGGTATTCTGAGCTCTGGTTGAATTGGTCCTCTGTGAGTGCCTGTATTCGTCTATTAGTTTGAAGACTGTATTCTTATGAGGTCGCACTTTGCAATGCTCATCTGCGTTACGGGCCTCATCACAGTAACCCATCCTGACGCATTTTATTACTAGAAACTGCGCTAGGAAGGGATGTGTCCTGCGCACCTCAGCCTTGATGAGTGCGAACAGCTTGCGGATCTCCCACTGTGCCATGGTGCACAGCCTCAATCCACTCATGTGTATCAGCTCGCGTAGATTGACAGTCATTACAAGATTGGTCTGTATGCCGTTGGGGAATAGAAAGCGTGCATCCTCTGCAGGCACACCTTGTGATAGCATCTCGGAGTAAAGCTCCATATTACCTTCTATAGCCTGGACAAACTTCTCCAAGAGCTCTGAATCTTCGGCTATGGATTCAGGCACTGTATACTGTGGGTGTTTGTAACGGACATACCTTTGAGATTGCTGGTCGAAGCTCACGCCCATTCTGTGGCGTACTAGTTGGTGAGATAAGGACCTCGACACTCCGGATATTGCGAATGTGAACCACAGGTGTTCTATTACTGTGCCATGTCCGCTCTCTATTATGCTCTCGATGAGCTTCTGCATCTTCTCTTGTGGAATCTTGCCTGAGAGAGCGTCTTCCCATATATCCTCCGGGTATTTCTCAGAATAGCAGGTCCTGGCTGCAGTGTAAGCGATCGGCAGGTAATACTGTTCAGCTATCTCCTTAGTTGGGAACAACAGCTTGACCTTGATATTAGTTTTTTCTCCTCTTGTAAGGGCTATGCCATTATTGGTGGACTGCTGTGCCATTTTGCGATCCCTTTTTGAACTCTATGGTACTATAGTGCTACTTATATTAGTGTTTGTCAAACTAAAAGTGCTAATTCATAGGCGCGAGACGATCCTAATTATCCACCTTGGTACAATAAGATTGAAACAACTTATTAAGATTCTTTTTCAATGTGATTCTGGATTAGAGGTATGGTGAAAAGTCAGGAAGTTACTAGCAACAGGTATTGCGTAGACCCTTACTCCTACAAGAGGCGGTGTACTCATGAGGTAATGGTTGGTAATGTGGGAGTTGGGGGAAATAATCCAATAAGAGTTCAGTCGATGACCACAACCAGGACAAAGGATGTGGAATCGACTGTTAATCAGATCGTGTCCTTGGCGAGAGTGGGCTGCGAGATAGTGAGAGTTACTACTCCCACGCCTGCTGATGCCAGGGCCATAAAGGATATCAAGAAGGAGCTTCAGTCCAAGAATATACACATTCCTATAGTGGCTGATGTTCATTTCAGTCCTCATGCAGCGATGGAGGCTGCGCTATGGGCGGACAAAGTAAGGATCAACCCGGGTAATTTTGCGGACACTAAGCTCTTTCACATAAAAGAGTACACCGATGAGGAGTATGCTAAGCATCTGGAGAAGATAGCTGAGAAGCTATATCCTCTGGTGATGCGTTGTAAGGAGAGGGGAATATCGATGCGCATTGGCACTAATCATGGTTCCCTCTCCGACAGGATAATGTCCAGGTATGGTGATACCCCGCTGGGCATGGTGGAGTCCGCCCTCGAGTTTGTGCGTATGTGTGAAGAGTGGGGATACAAGGACATAATACTTTCTATGAAAGCCTCTAATCCAAAGGTAATGATAGCTGCCTATAGGCTTCTCGCTGCCAGGATGCTCGAGTACGGCATGACTTATCCCTTCCACTTGGGTGTCACAGAGGCTGGCAATGGTGAAGATGGACGCATCAAGTCAGCTATTGGTATAGGTACTTTGCTTGAGGATGGGATAGGTGACACTGTAAGGGTTTCCCTTACTGAAGACCCTGAAAACGAGATCCCATTCGCCTACGAACTAGTCAAGCGATATGCTTATGGTATAGTCCCAGACAGTGATGAAGCCACATCTATAGATCCTCTGCCGGATCTTAGGTCACCTTTTGACTATTCTCCAAGACCGACCAGGAAAATATTCCTGGGAGAGCACGTGCTTGGAGCTAATAATCCTCCTCTAGTGCTCTACAAGCAGTCGTCTCCTCTATCAATTAACGGGGTAGTCAGCATAAATAGGCCCGTTGGTCGCGATAGCCTGAGGGCAGATGCATTGTCTCTGGAGGTGGTATCTGAGAAGGACAGGGACGTTTTTCAGACGTCAGCTAGTGGTTTACAGTTCGCATCCAACAAGCCAGCCTTGATCGCTACCCTTCGATTCCCTGTGGATGTGAGAGATATTGAAGCCGCGGCCTACATGTGTTCTATAGAACGGGGACAAGAGGATAGGTTGTCTACGGTTGCACGGCTTGCCGTTGAGCACAAGCGTCCGCTTGTTCTAGAACTTATCGCTAATATTGCCCATGATCAAGCGCGCGATCTTGAGGGTAAGCATGATTATTCTGTGGTTGATGAGCTGATAAGTTATGCACTGAAGGTCGAGCAGTTTGGGGTAAATGATCTTATCCTTGCCCTGAGAATACCTGATAGATCTTACCGTATCAGGGCCTATAGGCTACTAGATTCGAGGCTAAGGGAGCTAGGGAAAGATTGGAACCTCCTTTTGACGGTCACCGAAGATGACCTGATAGATGCCTCGATTGGCCTCGGTTCTCTATTGTGCGATGGTATAGGCTCTATGGTTTCTATAGAAGGCAATAAACCCTATGAGGAAAAGATAAGCTTGGTGTTCAATATCCTCCAGGCTTCTGGTGCTAGGATCAGCAAGGCGGAGTTTATAGCCTGCCCTAGCTGTGGTAGAACGCTCTTTGATTTACAGACGACCACCGAAAAGATCAAGAGTAAGACTGGTCATTTGAAAGGCGTCAAAATAGCTGTGATGGGTTGTATCGTGAATGGCCTTGGGGAGCTGGCAGATGCTGACTTCGGCTATATGGGAAGCGGCGAGGGTAAAGTAAATCTATTTGTGGGCAAGACCTGCGTTGAGAAGAATGTGCCGGAAGAAATAGCTGCAGACAAACTGGTGGATTTGATCAAGGCTCATGGCAGGTGGATCGATCCTCCAGACAATAACTCCTCTATGCATGACTCCTAGATTTTCCCTGGTGGGTGTCAGCAGATATGCAGTCTAATAAAGGTAACGAGAGTAACCTGGCTCGCTATGCTTTCAGTAGTCTGTTAGTTGGTATATTTTGCGCCATATTGTTGATCAGTGGGGCTATAACTAATGAAATCCTCGTAGTTCCCAAGGGTTATGGCAGAACCTTCTCGACGTTTGGTTGGATAGTACTGATAATCCTTGCACTTTCAGCTGTGACCGGGCACGTACTTGGACTGATAGCCTTTGCTGATGAAAAGGTACGCAGTCGTAAGGTGAAAGGGGTAGAGAAAGCCTTTGCCAGCATCGTTGTAGGCTGGGTGTTATTCGTGGCCATTCTACTGCTCATCCTTTTTGTAGGGGTATAGAGTATCGATATCATCTCAATGGTATAATCCCTGAGTGTGTATTGCTCCTCTATAAGTCTTACCAACTTTCGAAACTACACTAACCTGCAGGTCGATTTGCCCAACGGCCCTATACTCGTCCTTGGTCCCAACGCGAGTGGCAAGACTACGTTGCTTGAGGCCATATATCTACTCGCTACCACTAAATCACATCGGGCTGGCTCGGATCGAGAGCTCATCAATTGGAACACGGAGAGCGAAGAGGGTGTGCCGGCTTTCGCACGCGTGGCAGCAGAGGTGAGAAGGCGTAGCCCAATACAGGTGGAGATCACTATCCTGAAGGAATCTACCGCACAGGGCGAGAACGTACGCAAGCGTATACGTGTCAACGGTGTAAATAAGAGGGCTATAGACCTTATAGGACAGGTGAACGTGGTTATGTTCGGGCCCCAGGACCTCGACCTTATAGTCGGAGCTCCCAGCCTCCGAAGGCGTTATCTTAACATTACAATTTCGCAGTTGGATCACCAGTACGTAAGGACGTTGCAGACCTATGAGCGTGTAGTGCTCCAGCGTAACACCCTAATCAAGGCTCTTTCAGATAGAGCCTTTAAGCTGAGAGATGAGTCTATAAACGACCAGTTTGCCTATTGGGACAATGAGCTAGTCAATCAAGGGTCATACCTACTTGCCAGGCGCTTGGAGATCCTGAGTAGGATGAATGAGCTAGCCAGTATGGTACATAGCAAGCTGACCGGATCCTCTCAGGAGCTGAGTATTGCTTATAAATCCACACTATTCGACTCACTGCCCTTACAGTTAGATAATCCACGCGAGGAGGAAATAAGGGATCTATACATAAAGAAGATTCATGATCTGCGTCGGGAGGAGCTTAGGCGCGGCATGACGTTGGTTGGCCCCCATAGAGACGACATAAGCTTTCTTGTGGGAGGCGTTGATGTTGGGGTTTATGGTTCGAGAGGGCAGCAGCGCTCTGTGATACTGGCTATAAAGCTTGCTGAGGTTGATCTTATGAAGAGCATTACTGGAGACCTTCCTATCTTGCTACTGGATGATGTGGTGTCTGAGCTTGATCCTGAGAGAAGGAGATACCTGCTCCAGAACGTGCTACAGCTGTCACAACAGGCATTGGTGACTACCACAGACCTGCTGACTATAGGCAGAGAGTTTCTTGCTGAGGCTTCTCTATTTGAAACTACATCGACGGGACTTCTACAGCCCATGAAGAGAACCTGGAAAATTGGTGGAGAAAGATAGAGTTGGTAACGGTTGGCTTGTTGATTGTCACCGCCATATGGGGTTTGACCTTTGTTACAGTACAAAGTGCTGTAGCTGATTACAGCGCTTTCTCTTTCCTTACCCTGAGGTTTGCTCTGGCAGCTTTAGCATTACTTCCCTTCTCAGCAAACCGTATCGGCAAGAAGGAGTTGTTTGTGGGCGTGCCCGTAGGAGCCACCTTGGGGCTAGGTATGCTGCTTCAGACTGTTGGTCTTCGCTCTACAACTGCTACAAACTCGGGGTTTATCACAAGCCTGTATGTGGTGTTTGCACCGATAATATCTGCCCTCTGCTTTCGCAGTAGGTTTCATCCTAGAATATGGGTGGCTGTGATACTGAGTACCATAGGATTATTCCTGGTAAGTAAAGCCGGGCTCTATGGTGTGAATCCTGGAGATGCTTTGACATTAGGGTGTGCTGTGCTCTTTGGTATCCAGATAGCACTACTTAGTAGATACTCCCCTGGTCTGGACTCTGCAGCACTAGCATTCATACAAACAGTCACCTCAGTGTTCATGTACTTACCAGTTGTTTTTTTGACTAGGACTCCATTGATAACTAACGACTTGGATGTATGGTTAGCCCTGTTGATAACAGGTCTTGGGGCAAGCGCCTTTGGTTTCTGGATGCAAACTTATGCTCAGCAAAGGATGTCTGCTGCTAGGGCTGCTGTCATAATGGCGATGGAGCCGGTGTTTGCTGCCATCGGTGGATATACCTTTGCAGGCGACAGGATGACTATACTTCAGTGGTTCGGTGCTGCTTTCATGATGGCGGGTCTGTTTGTAGCTGAGATCTTGCCTTATCTGAAGCATCGTGTTTCAATGTCTCAGCGGCTAGGTGAGACACTTAGTGAGAAAGACTTATCAGCCTAGCGGCCCTTAAGGAGTTCCCCGTGATAGAGGAACGAGAAGTAGTTATTGTTGGGGGTGGGCCTGCAGGGTCCTCGGTCGCGAACGTATTAGCTTCTCTTGGGCATGACGTGTTGCTCCTGGATAAGTCTAGATTCCCTAGACCAAAGCCCTGTAGCGAATACATGAGCCCTGGAATCCTTCCTTTGCTCTCGAATCTTGGGATAGACGCTGATCTCTCGGGGATGCACATGCTAAAGGGTATGAGGATACACACCCCTGCAGGAAGCCAGATAACTATTGAGTACGTGGATGAGCATAATGGAAGGTATTATGCCCCCACTATGGAGAGGCATGTTTTCGATAAGATGCTCCTTGATCATGCTGCTCATAAGGGTGTAGAGGTTAGATATCAGGCCAAAGTGATGTCAGTTGTATCCCAAGATAATTATTCCATCCTTAGGGTGCAACTTCCGGACAGAGCGCAGATGGATATAAGAACCAAGCTGGTGATAGGAGCAGATGGTCTCAGGTCAGTGGTGGCGCGTAATTTGTCCAGGAGATATCCTCTCATCTGGCCCAAACGAATGGGACTTGTTACTCATATCAACCTTCCAGGGATAGATGCAGACTATGGAGATATGTATGTGCATCCATGGGGGTACTGTGGTGTGGCGGCAACTGGTAAGTCAAGTGCTAGCGTGGGGATAGTGCTTGACTTGAGACGGATGGCGCTTACGCGTGGTAGAGAAGCCATTTTTGAGGATTCTCTCAAGCTTTTTCCTAAGGCCCATAAGCAGATATGTGGAGCTGCTAGCTTTGATCGTATCATGGGCATATCGCCTATTGGACACGGAGTCAAAGAAGTACATGGTCGTAATTGGGCGCTAGTAGGTGATGCAGCAGGGTTCTTTGATCCTTTCACTGGGGAGGGAATATACAAAGCTGTTAGGGGTGGGATCTTGTTGGGGGAGGTAGTATCCCCTTACCTAAAGGTTGGCAGGATTAAAGAAGGTCTGGAAAGGTATGCGACTGAAAGGGCACGTGTTTTTCGGCGCAAGTCTTTGCTTGTATCTCTGATACAGATCTTTATTTCCTATCCTTATATGCTGGAGTATGTAGCGAATAAGCTGCAGGATAGAGAAGCGCTTCGCTTGTCACTTAGTCGTGGTATTGGAGATCTACAAGATCCACTGTACAATCTGAATCTCAGGTTTCTCTTCGGATTGCTCCGACCTTGATTACTTTAGTAACTGAAGGATGTAAGCTATGCAAGCAACTAACAGCATATTTATCAAAGCACCCCCAGAGAAGATAATGGATTTGGTGGGTAATGTTCAGCGGTGGCAGGAGTATTTACCGCATTACAGGTATGTAAGAGCTCTTGGAGATGATGGAAGCGTTAGAACTTTTGAGATGGGGGCTTCCAGAAGTGGCATACCTGTATCATGGGTGGCTGAGTTTCAAGCTTTCCCTGAGTCCCATAAACTCAGGTTTACCCATGTAGGGGGTATCACCAAGGGGATGTACGTGGAGTGGCGTTTGATGCCGTCAAAAGGAGGCACTAACGTGGAGATTTACCACGACCTGCGACTAAGGTGGCCGCCGGTGTTTAGGCAGATCGGTGAGTTGGTCATAACCAAGTTATTTATAGAGCATATAGCTTCCAGGACTTTGAGAAGATTTAAGGAACTTGCCGAGTCGAGCGAAGAAAGGCATAGCCAGAATGAAAACTGATCGGCGTGTGGTTATAACCGGTATAGGCGCAGTCACACCTATTGGAACTACGCGCCAGGGCCTATGGTCGGGGGTGTGCAAGGAGAAGTCCGCAGTTGATAGGATAACTCGTTTCGATCCTTCACAGTTCAGGTCACAAGTGGCTGCTGAGATCAAAGACTTCGACCCTGCGACTTATTTACCTCCTAAGAAACTTGCCAGGCTGGACAGGTTCTCACAGTTCTCAATAGTAGCTGCTATGCAGGCGGTAGATGATGCTGGATTGGATATTGATGCCCTAGATAAGGATAGAGTTGGCATATTCATAGGTAGTGCTTTAGGGGGAGTAGGTTATGCTGAGGAACAGCACTCCATATTTGTGGAAAAGGGGTTGAGGGCTGTAAGTGCCTCCCTTGCACTCTCCGTGTTTGGAGGAGCCAGCAGTAGTAATATATCCATGCACTTTGGTATCACTGGTCCCCAGCTTTCCAATGCTAATTCATGTTCCAGCGGCACTATCGCCATAGGGGAAGCTTTTATGGCGATACGATCTGGTAGAGCAGATGTCATCCTGGCAGGTGGTGCAGAGGCTCCTTTGTATCCTCTTACCTTTGGAGCTTTCTCCTTGATCAAGGTGATGAGCGCACGTAATGATGACCCTGAGACGGCTTGTAGACCGTTTGATCGAGATAGAGATGGTTTTGTCATGGGTGAGGGCGCAGCCGTGCTGGTGCTAGAGTCCCTAGAGCATGCTCTTAGGCGTAATGCCCAGATACTGGGTGAGATTATAGGCTATGCCAGCACCAGTGATGCATATCACATGACTGCTCCTCTGCCTACGGGAGAGCAAGCTTCGAGGTGTATGGCCTTAGCAATAGCTAATGCCGGCTGCTCGACCGATGAGATAGATTATATAAATGCTCACGGCAGTTCCACACCGCTTAATGATTCTACTGAGACCTTGGCTATCAAGAAGGTGTTTGGAGAACGAGCATATAAGATACCAGTAAGCGCTACTAAGTCTATGCACGGACATGCTCTCGGAGCTAGTGGGGCTATAGAAATCGCTATATGCTGTATGGCACTAGCGTGTGACTATATACCTGCTACTGTAAATTTGATCTCTCCATCGGATGATTGTGATTTAGATTATGTGCCAAATAGAGGGCGTAAAGCCAAGGTCGATACAATATTGAGTAATTCATTCGGCTTTGGCGGAATAAATGCTTCGATTGTGATTAGGCGCTTTGAAACATGAGACTTCTGCTACATACAGCGCCAGGACTTGGTGGAATTCTTCAGAAACAGCTTCAGTCGTCTGCAGGGAATATTAGATTTCTCTCCAGAAGATTTGTTAGCGATAAAAACGACCTATTGGTAGTCGATGCTGAATCTCTGCAGGAGGTCCTGACATCCAGGGTCGTAGAGGATGCGTTCTTCTTGTTCCTCTACAGGGATAACATAAGCCCTAACATGCAGGGCCTAAGGGATTTAGGTCGAGTCCTGGCGTCAGCCATCAAAACAGACAGATGGCAAGAAGCCATTAGGTACAGATTTGATCAACTGCCTGCAAGCCGTAGAAAACATAGAGTAGTTACCTTTCGCCCAGTAGTTCGACTCCAAGGCAGTCATGTTTTCACTAGATCTCAGCTCAGGGCTACTGCAGAAGAAATCCTGGTCTCAACTTTGCCTAGAAATTGGAGACTAGTTAAGGACAATTCCCTTGTAGAAGTTTGGATTACTGTCATAGACAATGAGGTCTGGGGAGGTGTAAGGCTTACTCCTGACTATTCGAAAAGATACGCTTACAAACAGTATCATGTGGAGGCATCACTAAGACCATCGATAGCCGCGGCTATGGTGTGGTTGTCTTGCCCGAGAAACGATGACGTGTTCCTTGATCCGTTCTGTGGGGCCGGTACCATACTGATAGAACGGGCTCTGGCTGGTAGATACCGGCTTATCATAGGTAGTGATAAATCTAGAGAAGCTATTGAGGTTGCCAGTTCTAACATAGGGCCAAGATATAAACCAATAGAGCTTCATCAATGGGATGCTACCAGCATACCTCTTGAACACGATTCTGTGGATGCGATAGTAACTAATCCGCCCTTTGGTTACCGCTATGGATCCAAAGAGAGTAATAAAGAGCTCTACCCAGCTTTTCTGCAGGAGGCTGGTAGAATACTCAAGCCTGATGGCAGGCTGGTAGTGGTGACTACGGAGGATAAGCTGATGCGTCACTTGATCGGGCAAGATTGGCGGGAGTTAGTCACAGTTAAGGTGTGGGTGCTAGGTATGAGAGCCACTATATTTGCTATGGAGAGGAGATAGGAGCAACTCGTAATGAAAAGTAGGGTGGCACTTAGCTGGAGTGGTGGTAAGGATAGCTGCCTAGCACTATACAAGCTCCTAAGGGATGATAGATTCTCTGTAGAGAGACTCATCTGTACTGTGACCGAAGGCTACGAACGAGTGAGCATGCATGGGGTGAGAGTAGAATTGATAGAGGCACAAGCAGCTTCTCTAGGTATTCCGCTTTACAGGATCTATATTCCCCAGAACTGCTCAAACCAAGTGTATGACGATAGAATGAGATATGCCCTCTCTGAGCTGATGAGCCTAGGTATAAATACAGTCGCATTTGGTGACATATTCTTGGAGGATATAAGAGCCTATAGGGAATCCCGCTTGTCAGAGGTTGGTGTAAGGGCGCTGTTTCCGCTTTGGGGGAGGAGTTCGAAGGACATCACGCTTAGCCTTTGTAAGTATGGCTTTAGATCTGTAGTAGTTTGTGTGGATTCTACCCTACTAGATCCTTCCTTCTTGGGTAGCGATATTGATCTAGGGTTTCTAAGTTCTTTACCTGAAAGAGTCGATCCTGCAGGGGAGAATGGAGAGTTTCACTCATTTGTGTACGATGGTCCTATCTTCAGCCGCAGTGTTTCCTTCAAGAAGGGAGAAGTAGTAGTTCGGGACAACAGGTTCTATTACTGCGACCTTGTTCCTGCTGGATAGTTGTGTCAGGAATACCTCCTGACACAACTATCTTAGACCTTAGATTTGGCAGATTCCTGAAGAGCCAGGGCTACTGCCCCCGCCAAACCTACATCACCTCCCAGACTAGCTTTAACTATCTGTAGGTCCTGCTTGAAGACCGGCATTAGTCCTTCGAATACGACCTTTCTGGCGGGCCCTAGCAGCAGCTCGCCAGCTTCGGATACACCTCCCCCTATGGAGATCATTTGAGGGTTGAAGATGTGTATCAGGTTGATGAGTGCATATCCTAGCCATTGTCCTGCTTGCTCCAGAAGCTTGAGGGCAAGTGGGTCGCCTTTCTTGGCAGCCTCATCCACGATCTTGGCATTGATCTTGTCTACGGAGCCTGCAAGCTCGATCATGATCGTGTCTTTGTTAAGGGACGCGGCCTCCCTGGCCCGTTTGGCTATGGCTGTACCCGAAGAGAGCGCCTCGAGATGACCGTATCCTCCGCAGGAGCACTTAGGTCCTCCGGGCTGGACGACCATGTGGCCTACCTCCCCAGCAGCACCGTTGTGTCCCTCCAGTAGCTGCCCGTCTATAATGATGCCGCCACCTACACCTGTGCTGACGGTGATGTAAATCAGGTGCTGTACATACTTACCAGAGCCATAAGTGAACTCTCCAAGTGCTGCAAGGTTAGCATCATTACCCAAGAAAGTGGGGATGCCTGTCTTCTCTTCTATGAGTTTTGCAAGCGGTACATTGACCCACCCAGGCAGGTTTGGAGGATTACTCACCACACCTTCCTTGGAGTTGATGGGTCCAGGTGCTCCAACGCCGATAGCATCTATTCTAGGGGCATTGGAGGATACAGATCGGACGCACTCCAAGATCCTCTCTAGCACAAAGTAGAGCCCCTTGTCTGCTAGCGTAGGGAACTCACAACGATCCAGAAACTCTCCCTTCTCGTTGGCCAATACTGCTCTTACTCGGCTACCTCCGAGGTCTACACCTATAACGTATCTATTGCTCATGAATCCTCCTGTGCACTTTAGGATCGAAAATATGATCCAGCGGACATTCTAGCAGGTATTTACCCGACTGCGCTTTGTTGACATGTGCTACTTTTGTCTTTAGTATCTTTTTGTAATAATTAATCCGTGGAAGAATCCAAAATAACATATAGTTATACCGTGCCCGGAGGTTTATTGTCTTGCCCGAATCATTAGGCATCGTCATCCTTGCTGCTGGTCAGGGCACTAGGATGAAGGGGCACATTCACAAGGTGCTACATACTGTAGCCGGCATCCCCATGATCGAGCATGTGCTTCGCAGCGCCCTCCAGTTAGAACCCTCCAAATTAGCAGTTGTGTTGGGACACAACGCAGATCAGGTAGCTGATGTGATAAAGCGCAAGTATCAAGTAGATTTTGTGCTCCAAGATCCCCCTCGAGGCACAGGCGATGCCGTGAGAGTTAGCAGGCCAGCGATGGATGGCGTGGAGCATGTAATGGTACTGTATGGAGACACTCCCCTTATCAGGCCAGAGACGCTGCGTAGACTGATCGATCACCACATTGCTGAAAGCCCAAGAGTTACGATCTTGATCGGTGAGACGCATGATCCCGGTAGGGTGCTGATGGATGAGCGGGGTAGAGTGATTGCTGTTGTGGAAGAAAAGCAAGCTACAGAAGAGCAACTCAAGATAAGGGAGCGCAATAGCGGTGTAGCAGTGTTTCAAGCAGACTGGATGTGGGAGCACCTTGAGAGCCTCCAGCCTTCCCCTGTATCAGGCGAGTACCAACTTACTGATTTGGTAAATATAGCCGTACGAGAGGATATAGGTGGACATTGGAGTGCATACACTCCCGAGACAGCTTCTCAAGAGATCTCTGAACCTGTAGATACCAAATGGCCCGTGCAGTACGTGGTAGTCGAGGATCCCAGCGAGGCCATGGGGATCAACAACCGACTGCAACTGGCGATTGCAGAGAAGATTATGAGGCAGCGTATACTTGAGTCTCTCATGCTCTCAGGTGTAACTGTGACCGATCCTGAGAGTACATACGTAGATGTGGATGTACGGGTAGATGTAGATGCGGTCTTGTTACCAGGAACCCATCTTACTGGTAAGACAAAGGTGTCTAGAGGAGCCGTGGTTGGTCCTTATTCGTTTATAAGGGACTCTTATTTGGATGAGGACTGCAGAGTACAGATGTCAGTGGTGGAGGAATCGTACGTTGGTGTGAAGTCGGATGTAGGCCCGTTCTCGCATCTGAGGCCTGGAACGCGTGTGGAAGCTGGCGTCCATATAGGCAACTTTGTGGAGACGAAGAACACGGTGCTTCATGCCGGGGTCAAGTGTGGTCACGTTAGCTACCTTGGGGATGCCGAGGTTGGTGAGGAGGCTAACATTGGCGCAGGAACGATTACTGCTAACTACGACGGTGTGAACAAGAACCCTACAAAGATTGGTAGAAGGGCATTCATAGGTGTCGACACTATGCTCATAGCGCCTGTAGAGGTGGGAGAAGGTGCTAAGACAGGAGCTGGAGCAGTTGTCACCAAGGATGTACCTGCTGGCAAGCTCGTGGTAGGTGTACCTGCTAGACAAGTACCTCAACATGCTCGCAAAGATGAGGCTTCAGAAGAACTGGAGGATGAGAAATAGATGAATCGCTTGCGCATCTTTACTGGTAATGCAAACAGGAAGCTGGCCTGCGATATCGCCCGCAACCTCGATATAGAGATCGGAGATGCGCTTGTAACCACCTTCAAAAATGGTGAAACGAGGGTAAGGCTTGAGGAGAACGTCCGAGGGTGCGACGTATTTATAATCCAGAGTACCTCAATGCCTGTCGATCACCATATTATGGAACTCCTGCTGATGATAGATGCTGCTCGCAGGGCATCCGCAAGCAGGATCACCGCAGTCATCCCATACTATGGTTACGCCAAGCAAGAGAAGAAGACTACTGGTCGCGAGCCCATATCCGCTAAGTTAGTGGCTAACATCATCATGCAAGCTGGGGCGGATAGAGTTTTGGCAGTAGATCTGCATGCGCCCGCAATAGAGGGTTTCTTCGATATTCCAGTGGACCACTTGCGTGCTGCTCCGTTGCTGGTCGACTATTACAAGAGAAATCCTCTCCCCGATGCTGTAGTGGTGTCTCCAGATCCTGGTGGGGTGCTGAGGGCTAATGATTTCAGGTTCAGGCTTGGTGTGCCCCTTGCGATAATCGCTAAGCAACGTCCTAGGCCCGACACCGCCGAAGTGCTAGATATGGTGGGGGATGTGCAGGGCAAGAATGCCATTATCGTGGACGATCTAATCGGTACTGGTGGTACCTTGGCAAAGGCTGCCGATATGCTCCTTTCTAGAGGCGCCAAGTCGGTGCATGCTGTTGCCACCCATGCAGCTTTTGTAGGATCACCAGCTGCCGAGGAGGTGAAGAAGATCCTAGAAGGCAATACTATAGAGAAGATAGTAGTGACTGATACGATATACATACCGCCAGAGGAAGTTGATTCCAAGATCGAGATAGTATCGGTAGCATCTCTGCTGGCAGAGGCTATCATGAGGATTCACAAAGATCTCTCTGTCAGCGAGCTATTTCGATAACGCTACTAGGAAGGTCTTAACCGATGTTTACTATACCCCAAGAGGATGAACCTCCCTCAAGTACCTACCTGAACTTCCATCTTTCATATACCTATCTCCTGGAGAAAGCAAAGTGAGCGGCTCATTATGGCTTTCTGGCCTAGTGGGTGTGTGTTTGTTCTGCCTACTTGTGTTTTCATCTATGGCTGATGCAGCATTGCGCGCGCTAAACCAGGTAAGGTTAAGGGCGCTGATCGAGCAGGGCTTCGGTAGAGCAGAGGCTATGGATAGGCTGCTGGAGTATCCGCATAGGATCACAGCAACGACCCTCATAATCAACACTTTTGCATTGGCGGGATTATCAGCCCTCACGGCTATCCTCGCGCTTCAGTTGTCAAACAATGGTGCTCAGTGGTGGTTGATAACTCTTACTATTATCGTGCTAGCTCTCTTTGTGCTTATCTTTGGTCAGCTTGTCCCTAGATCTCTAGCTATTAGAAGACCTGAGAGGACAGCTCTGCGTATCACCCGTATGCTGAGTGTAGCGTATTTCTTCATAAGCCCGATTGCACGAGTAGCAGAGTGGGTGACCAATACCTTTCTGGGTATCTTCGGTGTAAAGGATATGCCTCGCAACCCATTCATCACTGAAGATGACCTGCGTATGCTGGTGAATGCGGGTGAAGAGGAAGGCGTGATAGAGCAGGAAGAACGCGATATGATAGCTGGTATCCTGAGGTTCGGGGATATAGCTGCCCATGAGGTGATGGTTCCAAGGCCAGATATAGTAGCTGTGGACGTCAATACAGATCTCAGGACGGCGCTTGACCTTGCGTTGGAGAAGGGCCACTCTCGACTACCAGTTTACGAGGAGAGTCTCGACAATGTGGTGGGCATAGTATATCTGAAGGACTTGGCAAGGGCGATTGTATCCTCTAGCAACGTGAGTCTCCGCGACTTGGCCAGGCCAGCCGTGTTTATCCCTGAGAGCAAGAGGCTGGGTGAGCTATTGCAGGAATTTCAGAGCAGCAAGGTACACATGGCGATCGTGGTGGATGAGTACGGTGGTACCGCGGGGCTAATTACTATAGAAGATATTCTTGAGGAGATAGTGGGTGAGATACAGGATGAGTATGATGTCGAGCTTCCAGATATAGAGAAGATATCTGAGGATGAATGGATAATCCGGGCGAAGATCGATCTGGATGATGTTAATGAGCTATTAGGGATCCATCTGCCGGCAGAAGAGTACGACACGCTTGGAGGTTTTATTACTGCCCAGCTCGAGAGACTGCCAGTGCCCGGTGATGAGGTGGAAGTGGAAGGCGTACTGATGAAGGTGCTTGATATAGAGAAGAGAAGGGTGGGGAGGGTACTCGTGAAGAGGCTGCCAGTGCCTACCACCTCCGAAAACCAGGAAGAAGCTGATGAGTCTTAATGCTGGCCTTTTGAACTTTTTGAGTTAAGACCGAGGCTTCTACTAGAGCAGAATGGAGTTTTTGCGTTGATTATAGTAAGTCCTTAAAGAGTGAGGGCTGAGTACGTACTCAGCCCCGATTAGAAATCCTTAGCTGTTTGTCAGGTAGGCTTCCTCGCTCCAATGCCGAATATGTATACCTACTCGAACTTTCGAAAGATAAGACAGGAATTATGACCTCCCAACCCTAGGGAGTTAGATAGTGCTACCCTTACATCAGCAGATCTTGCTGTGTTGGGGACATAATCAAGATCACATTCGGGATCCGGTGTCTCATAATTTATTGTAGGGGGGATACACCCTTCGATGATAGTCTTGACGCATGCTACTGCTTCTATTGCGCCTGCCGCTCCCATGGTATGCCCTATCATGGATTTGATGGAGCTGATAGCGAGCTTATAAGCGTGGTCGCCAAACACCTCCTTAATGGCTGCGGTTTCCCCTTTGTCGTTTATCTGAGTGCCTGTCCCATGGGCGTTGATATAGTCGACTTCTTCAGGAGCTATGTTGGCCTTACGAATTGCCATGCGCATTACCCTGGCTGCGCCCGCTCCGCCCTCGGGCTGGCTTGCCATATGGAAAGCGTCGTTTCCAGTGCCATAGCCTATTATCTCAGCCAGAGGCTTGGCACCTCTTGATAGAGCATGCTCCAGCTCCTCAAGTACTAGCACTGCCGCTCCTTCGGATAGCACGAAGCCCGATCTGTTGAGGTCGAATGGTTTACATGCCTTCTCTGGAGGATCATCGTTAGCTAACGCTTTGATCACGCTAAAGCCGGCAAACATAATTGGTAGGTGACTACCGCCCTCAGTACCTCCGGCTATCATGACATCAGCATCTCCTCGCCTGATTGTCTCGTAGGCCTCACCCACGGAGTGGCCTCCGGTTGCACAGGCGGATACTGGAGCCATATTAGGTCCTTGAGCTCCGTACCTTATTGCCATGTGGCCGCTGGCAGAGTCCACAATGAAGTTGGGCATCAGGTATGGGCTAACCCTTCTGGGACCTTTCTGTTCTAAGACCTTTTGCTGCTCCAGGAGCAATTCTATACCACCTGCACCACTACCCATATAAATGCCTACACGTTCGGCGTTTTCTGGAGTAATCTGCAGCCCTGCCTGCTTTATGGCTTCGTCTGCTGCAGCTATTGCGAAAACAGTAGCTCTGGACATGTAACGAGCTTCCTTGGGATCTACTACCGATGCAGGATCAAAGCCCTTTACTTCCCCACCTATCTTGACTGGGATATCGCCCAGGTCGTATCTGGTTACATAAGAGATTCCCGATCTGCCTTCTACTAAGGCTTTCCATGTATCTTCTAAATTGTTGCCTACAGGTGTTATCGCTCCTAGTCCTGTTACTACTACCCTTCTATCAAACAACTTGGCTCCCTCTCACTAGGAATCGGTACTGATGGTATCTACGCCGGGGCTTATCCTCTGGATGAGTCCAGTTAGGACTCTCTTGGGCCCCAGCTCAATGAAGCCATTTGTACCATGTGATAGCATTTCCCGAATGCTCTTCGTCCACTGTACTGGACCAGTTATATGATGAGATAGTTCTCGTCTTATGTCCTCTACATTAGTCAATATCTGACCAGTCACGTTAGCGACTATGGGGATCTGTGGATCTCGAAGCTTCATATGACTCACGATCTCAGCAAATTGGGCAGCTGCACGCTGCATGACCGGTGAGTGGGAGGCTATGCTTATAGGGAGTTTGATCACTTTCTTGGCCCCCTGTTGTTGCAGGAGTTCCATAGCTCTGTGCAGCGCCTTTAGCTCCCCTGAGATCACTATCTGCCCCGGCGAGTTTGAGTTGGCAATACCTACTATCCCCTCACTTGATGCTTCTTCACATGCTCTTTGGATGACCTCTTCATCAAGGCCAATAACGGCTGCCATCCCGCCTGGGATCTTCTCGCCCTCCTCTTTCATTAGTCTTCCTCTCTCACGGACGAGGCGCAGACCATCCTCGAAGTCTATAACGTTGGCTGCTACCAACGCTGTGTACTCTCCTAGGCTGTGACCAGCTACGAACGATGGATTCAGCTTTACGCCTGCTTCGTGTAATTTTTCTTTTATCGCCGCAAGAGTTGCCAAACTGACAGTGAATATCGCTGGCTGCGCGTTGATCGTGTCCTGTAGGTCTTCCTCTGGTCCTGAGAAACAAAGATGTGAGAGCCGGAACCCCAGTATCTCATCAGCCCTTTTGAAGACTTCTCTAGCTGCCTCGGAGGCGTCGTGTAGGGCCTTGCCCATACCTACGTACTGGGAGCCTTGACCAGGGAAGACGAGGGCTATCCTCCTGGATGACATGCCGATAATAGTACCTATTACAGCGGGGTCTAGTAGTTTCATTATCGTTGGTCCTCCGTTGGTTATATCATGACCATCCCACCATCAATGTTGATGGTCTGGCCATTTATATAAGCTGCTTTATCACTAGCTAGGAAGGCAACCAACTCTGCTACCTCTTCAGGCTTGCCATAGCGCCCCGCTGGTATCTGTGACAGAATGGCTTTCTTTATGTCCTCGGAGAGGACAGCCACTATGTCAGTCTCTATATATCCTGGTGCGATGGCATTGGCGGTTATATTTTTACTGCCAAATTCTCTGGCTATAGATTTCGTCAGGCCGAGTAATCCTGCCTTTGCGGAGGCATAATTGGCTTGTCCCACGTTTCCTACCAGGCCCACGACCGATGATATATTGATGATCCTGCCCCACCTGTTACGTAGCATAGACCGTACGGCCAATTTGCTACATAGGTAGGCCCCTTTTAGGTTAGTGTCTATTACAGCTTCCCAGTCCTCTTCGGACATCCTCATTAGGAGGGTATCGCGAGTGATGCCGGCGTTGTTCACCAGAATATCGATCTTTCCCCAGGTGTTAAGGGCTGTGTTGACCGCATTTTCGGCACCTTCCTTGGTGCTTACATCTCCAGGCGAGGCTACTGCTTCACCACCGGCTTCTGAGATCGCGCGCACTACCTCCTCCGCAGCTTCCTTGCTGCGGTTGTAATTGACCACTACCCTAGCACCAAGTGATGCCAACTTAATGGCGGTGGCTCGTCCTATCCCCCTGGATCCTCCTGTCACCAGGGCCACTTTACCTTCTAGATCCACTCATTCCTCCATATAATGCAAGCATTAGCCAGCTTACACTGTCCGACTAAACTGGACATAGTTTAGCAAATTTGATCTTGCATCAAGAAGATGTTTCCCCTTGAGTAACCTCGTATGCTACGCTCTGAAGGAATGCCTTGCTCTCAGCTTCTAGACCTTCCGTGATTATCTGCACCTCGCTATCTGGCCCCTGTTCATCCACGGTAATATTTACTGTGCCTTTGCTCCCCGAGAAGCTAATGGCATTAACTGTTTGTGATACAACTTCTAGGTTGTGATCTCCTATGAAGTACTTCATGGCGTGTTCGATGATCTCAGCTTCGCCCATCTCAGATTTGCCACGTATGATCATGTTACTCCTCCTGGACAGTTTTTTCTCCAGATATATCCTCAAGACCTGTGCCTAGGATTGAGTCCTAATGCTAGCGAGAGACATTTTGTTCCTTTGGAGTAAGCTCATCTGAGATGGGTTTCAGGAATTCAATGACGTTAGCAATATGAGTGTCTAGGTCTACTCCCAGCTCTTCAGCTCCTCTATATATGTCATCTCGGTTCACATTGCGTGCGAAAGCCTTGTCCTTCAACTTCTTTTTGACCGATTTGACGTCTACCTCGTGGATGCTGCGGGAGGGCTTAACGAGTGCTACAGCTACTATGAAGCCTGAGATCTCATCAGAAGCATAGAGTACTTTATCTAATAGGTGTACTCGAGGTACTCCCGTGAAGTCGGAGTGGCTTTGAATGGCATATATAACTTCCTGAGGCACGCCTCTGGCTTCGAGTATTGGCTTGCCCATCGATGGGTGCTGGTCAAGCGTAGGATGTATTTCGTAGTCGAAGTCATGTAGCAACCCTGCCAATCCCCATAACTCTTCGTCTTCGCCATACAGACGAGCGTAGCCTCTTACTGCTGCTTCCACAGCCAAGCAATGCCTTATAAGATTCGGAGATTTTACGTACTCATTCAACAGTTCCCATGCCTCTTGTCTGTTCACAGCCAACCTCCCTGTTTTTGGTTTACATCAACTTTACGCTGACCGAAAGCTTTTTACGTTGTCTTTTAGCTCCAGAGTGTAACCTCCTAGAAAAGTTGTAGTTAGCACAACTGTTTGTGGAGGTTTGTATGCTTTTGAGAGCTAGTATGCATCTAAGCATTAGGCTTTTACCTTTGTTAGCTATGTTCATGGCTATCATCAATCCATCAATATTGCCAGCAACAGGAGCTCCGAATAGGGCTACTATAGTTGCTAAGGACTGGTTTGTGAGGAGCCCTGCAACTAAGTCGTCCGCAGCTGCTTATAGCTGGAGAGAGCGTAACGGTTATCGCACGGAAACCTATGATTCTGCTGTCCGGAATGCATATGTCCATTTTAATGCAATAGCTCCTTCATGGAACATGGAGCTTACAGAAGGCTCCGTAGTCAGGATATTTGTGCGATCTAGAAATCATGATGGTAATTGGAGTCAATGGACTAGTCTGCAGCCGGACGATAATGATGGCATGAATAGCGGCACAAATTACGGTGCGCTAGTAGTGCAGCGGGGCGATGAGGCTCAGCTGAGGGTACAGCTAGTTGGTAAGGTTGGTGGGCAGATGCCCAAATTAAACTGGATCAGGCTGACGTTTATAGATTCAGAAAATGGACCTAACCCTGCCAATATGTCCGCATCTCGTTCCGGTGTTGCTATGGCCGCTGAGCCCAGACCTAGGATTATAACCAGAGCGGAGTGGGGGGCAGACGAGAGCCTTAGGTTTGACAGTCAAGGGCATGAGATATGGCCTCGACAGTACACCACCCCCAGGAAGGTAATACTGCATGATACTGTGACTATTAATAATGATCCTAATCCGGCAGCTACCATCAGGGCTATCTACTACTACCACGCTGTTATACGTGGGTGGGGAGATATAGGGTACAACTACTTGGTAGACGAGCAGGGGAATATCTACGAGGGTAGAGCTGGAGGAGAGAATGTAGTAGGAGGCCATGCGCGCTGCTATAACTGGGGTACGGTGGGAATAGCAGCTCTTGGAGATCACTCCCTAATGCCACCCTCATCTAAGATGGTTGGTGCCCTGGAGGATCTGATAGCATGGATATTTAGCAAGAACCACATCAATCCTTTGGGTCATGGTAGTCTTGGTTCGTACGCCCCTTACGATATCCCAAATATAGCAACTCATTATGACCTCATGGGTAGTTGCGGTAATACACACAGAGATCCTGGGTACTATCTACGTAGGCTTCTACCTCAGATTAGGCGGGATATAGCTGTAAGGTTGGGTTATATCAAGGGCTCTACTATTAGCAACGATACTGGTAGTAGCAGTAATAACTCCAGGGGGACTCCTAAAGCATGGGGGCCAGGATTGACTTATGAGGTTGTGAATACTCGTGGCACTGGATTGAACCTAAGAGCCAGACCAGATGATAGATCTCCAATACTAGCTATCCTGCCGGATGGGACCATCGTCCAGGAGATCCCTAGCCCCATCGACGGTTGGGTCAAGACTACCTACAAGGGTAAGACTGGTTATTTATGGCATGGGTACTTGAAGGTTATACCACCAGTAGAGCCTAGTAATCCAAGTAGTACGAGTGTTAATAAGGAGCCTACATATGTGGTAACTGCTCCTGCGGTCAATCTGAGGGCTGGTCCAGGTATGAAGTACAAAGTGTTGCGCACAGTTCCAAAAGGAGCTGTAATTCAAGAGATCACGAGCAAGATTGATGGTTGGGTCAAGACTGTCTATGGCGGGTATACAGGTTACATATGGTATGAAAACTTGAGAGTCATCAGGCGCCCAGATTCTGCACCCGCTAGTGGCGGATCGGGGGGCTCAGGCTCTAATAGTAGTTTTGCGCAGACAAACCCTGTACAGGCATATATAAGGGGTACCCCTGGAGCACTGAATCTGCGCAAGGGACCAGGTATGCAGTATCAGGTTGTGACTAAGATGTGGGAAGGTATGCCGGTCCAGATAATCGGCAAGAGCGTGAATGGTTGGGTACCGGTCATCTATAAGGATGGTTTCGGTCGATCCTTCCAGGGTTGGGCTTGGGGAGAATATATATCTACTGATCGCTCTGCTCGAGCTACCGCCGGAGCCTTAGGTCTGGCTGGTGCTGCAATACTACCTGCATTGCGATTCCGTAAGTGGAGGAAGCGTAAATAGTTTAGGCTCACTTTACAATCCCAAGCAGTTGTCATATAATTCTTGGCAGAGCGGAACTGAGGTGCCTGACAGCCCTCAGTTCCTTTCTTATTGTGTATGAGGTTATACAAAAGAAAAGTCCAAAACTCACCCTATGGTGTTTTGCAGGAGAGGTGAAAGTGAGTACAAATGAGCGTGTCCGTCTGACAGAACAGGGATTGAAGGAATTGAGAGAAGAGTTGGAACGTCTTCGTACGGTTGAGCGTGCAAAGATATCCGCCCGCATTAGGGAAGCTAAGGAGGGCGGTGATATCTCTGAAAGTGGTGAGTATGAGGACGCCAAGCACAGTCAAGCTTTTCTTGAAGGTCGTATAAAGGAGCTTGAGAAGCTTCTGGCTAATGCTGAGGTTATAGATAGAAGTGCCCAACCAGCAGGCACCGTTGGGCTTGGTTCTAAGGTTACCGTTGAAGAGAATGGTAGAACATATACTTATACCATCGTTGACGGTGCTGAAGCTGGTCGGGGTAGAGATGGGGAGGTTAGAATATCTAGTAAGTCTGCAGTAGGGTCAGCTCTGCTCGGCCGTAGGGTGGGCGACTCAGTGGAGGTCGAGGTGCCCGCGGGCAAGCTAACCTTCAAGATATTATCTGTAGAGTAGTTGTTATGGATCTAGCAGGCTCGATACTACAGGATCTGAATGATCAGCAACAGATACGCTTGGAAAAGCTACGCAAGCTGAGGGATATGGGTATAAACCCATATCCCCCTAGGTCCTACAGGACCCATACAGCGCATGAGGTGTATTCCTCTGTCGACAGTCTCGAGGGACAAGAGGTTACTGTGGCTGGGCGTCTGACCGCCAGGCGAGACATGGGTAAGTCCGTGTTTGCAGATCTCGAGGATGCTTCAGGTAAGATCCAGCTGCTTGTTCGCCTTAATACTGCTGGACCTGATACCCTCAGCTTCTTCAAAGAGCTTATAGATCTGGGTGATATAGTAGAGGCCACGGGCTCTCCGATGAGGACTCGTACTGGCGAGCCTACTGTCGACGTCAAGAGCGTGCGCATACTCGCAAAGGTGCTTAATCCCCTTCCAGATAAATGGCATGGTCTGGAGGATGTGGAGAAACGCTATAGGCAACGCTATCTAGACCTCATGGTTAATCCTGAGGTTAGGGACGTATTCATCAAGAGGGCTAAGATAATCTCTAGCGTTCGCAGATATCTAGATGATCTTGGCTTTATAGAGGTTGAAACGCCTGTCCTCCAACCCCTGTACGGTGGTGCTAGCGCCAAACCGTTCACTACCTACTATAATGCGCTGGATCAGACGTTTTACCTGAGGATAGCTACAGAGCTCTACCTTAAGCGCCTACTCGTTGGTGGCATTGAAAAGGTTTATGAAATAGGCAAGGACTTCAGAAACGAAGGGTTGAGTACCAAGCATAACCCTGAGTTCACCATGATGGAGCTTTACCAAGCCTACGCAGATTACAACTCCATCATGGACTTGGTCGAGAAGCTTATAACCTTTACGGCCAGCAATGTCCTTCAAACCCTAAAGATAACCTATAGGGGGCATGAGATTGATCTAACACCTCCATGGCGTAGGTTGCCCCTCAGGGATGTAGTACTTAATGCGACAGGCATAGATTTCTATGCCCTCAGGGATGATGCAGATTTGGCTGAAGCCATACGAAAAGCCGGTATAGAGCTCAGGCCAGGAGCTACAAGGGCACAGATGATAGACGAGCTTCTGGATAACTCAGAGCATGAGTTGATACAGCCTACTTTTGTCATCGACTATCCAGTAGAACTATCTCCTTTTGCCAAGAGGAAAGAGGATAATCCGGAGCTTACTGAGAGGTTCGAGGTATTTATCGGTGGTATGGAGATAGGTAATGCTTTCACCGAGCTGAATGATCCTATCGACCAGGCCAGGCGTTTTCAAGCACAGCTTACGAACAGAACCCCGGATGGAGAGGAAAACCCTTACGATGAGGACTTCATACAAGCCCTCATGTACGGTATGCCTCCAACGGGTGGATTGGGCATCGGAATAGACCGTCTGGTGATGCTACTCACCGATCGTCCTTCTATACGTGATGTGATACTCTTCCCACACTTGCGCACTAGAATTGGGGAAGAGCAGCCTTAGTTGCTGGCACGAGCGCTCCTCCTCAATACAGCAAATGCTATAGATGAGCCCGCAACCACTAGTGCGGGCTTTATCCATCTTTTGGCCTTGGTCATATCCGCCAGTATAACTTCAGCTGTGTTTTTGCCTGCAGCGCCCTGTACCCCTCCACCTGGATGTGTGCCTGCTCCAGTCAAATATAACCCCTTGATGGGTGTCCTGTAGCCTGATAGCTCTGGGATTGGTCTCATAAAGAACAGCTGGTCTATCGTCATATCTCCGTGCATTATATTGCTATATGGTAGTTGCAAATCACCCGCCAACTGAGGGGGCGTTCTTATAACTCTGTGTTTGGTTATGATATCCACCAATCCTTCTATATACTCTGATGTCGCGTTGAAGATATCTGCAACTACATCTTGGGTTGCATCATCCCAGGATTGACCTCCGGCAAGCTGAAGAGGATACGGCTGCGCCCATATGTAGACCAGGTGTTTCTCCGGGGCTAGCGATGGATCTACAACTGAAGGAGTGAGTAGATACACTGCCGGTTTGCTTGGCTTGTTGCCTATAGTTGCTTCCTGAAAGCCCTTCTCTAGACCACTTAAAGTTGGGCAAAGCAGCTGCATACCCATATAGTGGTCCTTGTTATCGGATCCCCCAACTGCCTTGTACTCAGGTAAGTTCGTTGCTATGCCTCTTATATATACCCCGCTTATCGGAGATATCTTGATCGAACTAATCTTTCTCCGGAGGTTGTCATTCAGCGCCTCGGATGGGATGAGTTCCAATAGGGTCTTGACGGGAGCAACTGAGCTTATAACTATATCGGAGGAAAACTTCTCCCTGGAAGAAGTCTCTACCCCTATAGCTCTGTCGTTCCTGATAAGTATGCTGGTGACCTCGGTGTCTAAACGTACCTCTCCACCCATATTGATTAAAGATTCTTGTAGAGCTTCTGATAGCTTGCCAGAACCTCCTTGGGGACGAGTTACGCCGGTAGAGTGGCTCAGTGCATGCCACCCCGCGAAGTTGGCCGTTCCGGGAGTACTTGGAGATACTCCAGCCTGTGCAGCAAGAAAAGCCAAGGGGGCTTTAACATATTCGCTCTCAAAAGTCATAGATAGCAGCTTGCCGTAGTCCATAAGTAACTGGTGTATCCTGTCCTGCAAGGATCTTCTTGCAGTCATCTTCAGCAAGGACACTATATCTTTTGATAGGGCTTTGTAGGACATACTCGGGGCTGATGGTTTTGATGTGAAGGTAGCTGTAAGGATACGATTCAGCTCCGTCCAGTCTTCTACGAACTTCTTGTAAGCCTCTGCATCCTTTGGAGATACTTTCTCTATCTCCTCGCACGTCTTGTCCAAATCCCTGTAGAAACGCAGGTACGTGCCATCTGGGAAGGGTGCGAATGCGAAGGGATCGAGCTGCAAATATTTCAGTCCAAACTTTTCAAGCTTGAGATCATCTATGATGCCTGTCTCGTGAATCAATGTGTGGACAGCGCTGCCTACATCGATCTTGTACCCTCCAAACATCTCTTCAGTGGCTGATGCCCCACCCACGACTGGCCTTCTCTCCAGGACAACTACTTTACAGCCGGCTTTGGCCAGGTAGTTTGCACACACTAGGCCATTGTGTCCCGCTCCTATAACGATGACATCGTAGTCTTTGTCCCTGCTCATGGCATTTACCTCTTATTCAGCTACCTAGTCCCATCTAGGCTCTCGTTTCTCCAGAAAGGCTTTGATCCCTTCCTGACCATAAGATGAACTGAGCAGCTCTCGGAACGCCCACTCGTCCTCTCTTATGGCTTGCCCTTGGGAAGCTCCTGCCCCTTTGTGAATCCTTTGCTTTATAAGATTGACTGCAAGAGTCGGCAGGCTGGAAAGTTTTTGAGATATCTCTAGCGATCTATCAATAAGCCCTTCCGGAGACACGACCTCGTTAACTAGTCCTATCTGAAGAGCCCTATCTGCGTTTAGGGACTCGCCCGTCAGACACATTTCCAGAGCTCTAGCTTTACCAAGTAGCCGCGTCAGCCTTTGTATACCTCCCCACCCGGGAAGTAGCCCAAGCTTGATCTCAGGCTGACCGAAAATAGCGTTTTGTGAGGCTATTCTTAGGTCACAGGCTAAAGCTAACTCATTCCCTCCGCCAAGGCATATTCCGTTTATAGCTGCTATGACCACTTTAGGATAGGACTCAATGAAGTTAAGTACGTCGTTTGCTTTTCTTATAAGCGGTATCTCTGGTGAATCTGGATCTTGCTCTAGAAAGCTCTTTATATCTGCTCCAGCGGAGAAGCATCTGCCATTGCCAGTGATAATTACTGCTTTGGTGTTTTTATCTTCCTCGTATGATGTGAGGGCTTCTTCAAGCTGTTCAATTACCTGAAGGTTGATGGCATTGACGGGTGGCCTGTTCAAGGTTATTAGTAGAGTATTCCCCATATGCTGTAGTTGTAGGAATCTCTCAGTATCCGCCTCCACTTATTAATCCTCCTTGTGGATGTACGCTGCGCATCCACTATCATACTTTGTGCCACAGGTTTCGCCGAATACCTTATAATTCATACGATCTCTACAGATATTGCCAGGAGGGGGCTAACTTGGAGGCTATAGCTGTATATGCAGGCTCTTTTGACCCCGTTACTAATGGTCATCTGGACTTGATAGAGCGAGCTAGTCCCCTTTTTAAGAAGCTTGTTGTAGCTGTTGGGGTAAATCCAAGGAAACCAGCTGCCTTTAGCTTGGAAGATAGGCTCGACATGCTTCGTAGGGTTACAGCCCACATACCAAATGTGGAAGTAGATAGCTTCGATGGGTTGCTAGTAGATTATGCTAAGTCCATAGGTGCTAAGGCAATAATTCGGGGGTTACGGGCAGTGGCCGACTTTGATTATGAGATGCAACAGGTGCTTATGAACAGGAGGTTGTGTCCTGAGATAGAGACGGTATTTCTTACTACCAGCACGCAGTACTCCTTTCTCTCATCAAGCCTGGTCAAGGAAGTGTCCATACTTGGAGGTTCCGTAGAAGGACTTGTACCTAAGGAAGTGGAACCGTACCTAGAAAAGCTGAAGAGATCTCAAACTTAGAGCCTCTTGTACATATAGGACCAGCTCTTCTCGAATCTGTATCCAAGCATCTGAGCGGCTTCTATCTGGTTTCCGTCAAAAGCCGAGACGTATAAGCGATGAGCCCGAGACCCGTATTGTAGTAGCATCTCTTGTAACCTAATAAAAACGCTTGTCATGTTCAATCCCGCTTGAGGCAAGCATAAAGGGGGAAGACTTTCGGTGGGGTTGCCGCGTAGCATGTTTCTAGCTGCAACGAACCCTACTGTTTTCCCCTGGTTATATATTGCATACTGCTGGTAAGTAGATAATCTGCCAAGTATCGAAGGCAGCCATAAGTTTCTCTGAGCTCTGGAGATGTATTCCTCTTCGTACACTCTCATGATTTGCTCTAGCTTGATGGGCACATTCGGGCTTGTGTTTATTATCTCCCTCCATAGAGGTATATCGGCTCTGTTTACGGGTGAGAGCGAAACTCCAGAAAGGTCTGTACCAATGGTCATAGGATTGACTATGTATCTGTAGCTGAGCCTCCTGTCGTATTCCTCCATTCCCAGTGATCGGTATAGGTTCACGGCAGGAGTGTTGTCGGTCATGACTTCGAGGGTGATGATATTTCTGCCAAGCTGTTTTGTTCTTTGAAACATGACGCTCATTAGGCTCCTTCCGATGCCCTTGTGTCTGTGTTCAGGATGTACTGCCAGGCTGCTTATGTTCAGAGGGAGCCTTCTCTTTGTAGAATGTAGCATCACGCAACCTAATACCTGACCATCTTCTTCAGCTACCCAGAACTCAAGGGTTACCCCCATCACCCTGAGAAGGTGTCGTAACCAGGGATAGCTGGCGATAGTTCCTAGCGACACCTGAGCCTTGATCGAATCTCGATTCAGGTTAGAAAGCGATATCTCCTCTGCAAAGGAAGATGCGAGGATATCGACCAGCTGTTTGGAGTCAGATAGTTTTGCTAGCCTTATGCGCATGCTTGTTGATTGTTCACAATGTGTATATCACGCCCCTGTTGAATTCCGTACATGATTATAAGCCTATATGACTGCTTGCTCTTAGAGGGTTGCTAGCTCTTAGGGTTTGGCTTTCTAATAGAGGCTTCGCCAGCTTGTACAGTAACGAGCTCATTGTCTGGTGTCCTTATAATCAACCCTCCTTCTTTGGAGACTCCAATTGCTATTCCTTGGATATTAGAGCTGTCCGTTATCACGGTTACTTCCTGACCTATTGTGGATATAGAGTCCTTCCACTCTTCATACACTTGTAACCAGTTTCCTGAGTAGATTACCTGTAGACGGGAATCTAGACTTACCAAGATAGATGCTAGGAGATCTGTCCTGCTGATTTGGGTAGTGGCGTGGTCTGCTATGCAGGTTGCGTTTACAGACTTAGGATACTCGTAAACGTTAATGCCAAACCCTAATATAGTAGTAATTGTAGTCTGATTGCTGTTTATCTGTGACTCTGCCAGGATACCACACACTTTCAGATCGCCTATCAGCACGTCGTTTGGCCACTTGATACTTACTGGTTTATCCACCAGGGGCGTAATGGAGTCTCGAATACTAAGCGCACAGGCCGCAGTTAGTATGTAGGACCTGTTTGGAGTCAAAGGAGGACTTAGAAGAATAGAGCAGCTTATAGAAGACCCTCTTGGTGAAACCCAGGTTCTACCTCTTCGTCCTCGACCCTGACTTTGATAGTCAGCTATTACTACTATTCCCTCATCTACGTTGTTGATGATCCTCTTTAGGTACGAGTTAGTAGAATCTATCTCTTCGAAGAAGGCTATCTCCCTCAGGATTTTTGTGTGCGATAGTATCTGCTGGAGCTTATTGAGATCTATCTGGTCCATGAGGATTGTGTACTAGTTGTTATAGAGCATCTCTCTTACTGTCATGACATCTTGTCGGAGCTTGGTGTCTACTTCTATATCTTTCTCTACCTTCGTTATACCATGAAGTACAGTTGTATGGTCTCTACCACCTAGGATGGCTCCAATCTCTGAAAGGGACTGATCAGTATCCTCTCTCATGATGTACATCGCTACCTGTCTAGGTATTACAACCTCTCTTGCTCTCGTCTTCCCCTTCAGCAGCTTTTCATCTACGCCGTAGTAGGATGCCACAGCTTGTAGGATACGCTCAGGAGTGATCTGTCTCTTCTTCCTGGCCATAGTGGTGTCATTGAGTGCTTCTGCAGCGGTCGCCAGGGTTATAGGTTCTCCCGTAAGTCTAGCTAACGCCACAATGCTGTTCAGTGCTCCTTCCAGCTCTCGTATATTGCTCTGCACTTTGCGAGCTATTAGCTCAAGCACATCATCAGGAAGGTCTACACCCTTGTTCTCGGCCTTTATACGGAGTATTGCGATTCTGGTCTCCAAGTCCGGCAGGTTAACCTCAGTCATGAGGCCGCCTTCGAATCTGGACCTTAGCCTATCCTGTAGGGTCGCTATAGCCTTGGGTGGTCGATCGCTCGTCATCACGATCTGCTTATTTGCCCCATGAAGGTGATTAAAGGTGTGGAAGAACTCCTCCTGGGTGCTTTCCTTGCCTGCTATAAACTGAATATCATCGATCAGAAGGATATCGATGCTCCTATAACGAGCCCTGAACTCCTCTGTTCTATGTTCTCTAATGGCGTTAATCAGATCATTGGTAAACTGCTCACTGCTCACGTATAGCACCCGCAGGTATGGTTTCAGCTTCAGAGCATGGTTACCAATTGCGTGCAGCAGGTGAGTTTTACCCAGCCCTACGCCTCCATATAGAAACAAAGGATTATAGGCTTCAGCTGGGTGTTCAGCTACTGCCATGCATGCAGCATGAGCCATTCTGTTACTGCTACCAACGATGAAGTTCTCGAAGGTATAGCGGGGATTGAGTGGCGTGTTAGGCGCGCCAAACTGGGTGCTTGTGTTTTGCGCAGCGTTCAGTAAGGGGGCTTCCACAGAGCTCTCATTGCTTCTGGAGCTACGCTCATTTGAGGAAATTATGCCATTTACTACGAAACTAACCTGCACAGGTCTATGTAATATGTTGCTCAGAGATCTTCTTATCTCAGGCTCGAATTTCCTCTCTATAGTCATCTGGGCGAAGCTTGTGGGGACGGATATAACAGCTTCATCCTCATCCAGCGACACGAGAGAAGTGTTTTTGATCCAGGTCTCAAACTGTGCAGGATTGAGTCTGACCTCAAGTTCTCCAAGTACGGCTTGCCAGACCTGTTTCGGGTTCATGGGAATAGTACTCCTGGTAACTGCCATCTTGTTTGCAGATTAGCAATGCGTGTTTACGGCTTGCAATCCATTCGACAATAAAAT